>JBMFOH010000007.1:0-76016 GCA_049969715.1 bacterium
GAAATAGATAAGGTAAACTTGTCTAAATCAGATTTGAATAAACCTAAAGTTAAAGAACTGATGAAACCCAAAATAATCTCACAAAATATTGTCGCACATGTAATGAATCCTTCTGACAGGATAGTCGTAATGGCAACTTATGATAAAGAGAGTTTGCTTACACTTGATACCGTAATGAACACATTCTTAAACGATAATTCTTTTTCTTATGAATATATCTTGGCTATCCTGAATTCCAGATTGGCAGAATGGTTTTATTACTGGTTTGTTTATAATAGAGCCATAAGAACAATGCATTTTGATGAATACTACATTGGGAAGATGCCGATAAAGAAAATCACCATCCAAAATCAGTATCTAACACATCAGATAGAATCCCTCGTTTCTCAAATCCTTTCTCTTACCCAGTCTGATGATTATTTAGAGAATTCCAAGAAGCAAGCGGAAGTAAAAGAACTTGAAAAGGAAATAGACCAACTGGTTTACAAGCTTTATGGTCTTACCGAGGAAGAGATAAAAATGTTAAATATAATTTAAGGTTTTTAAAGAGAGCAGGCGAGATGCCTGTACTACCAATCCCTGATTACTCATCATCTTATGTAACAGTCACAGAGATATGACTCTTTTATAAAATCAAAAGTAATGATAGAATAATCTTTATGGATAGAAGCTATACTTATTACTCTAGGTCTAGCCTAGAAACAGAAGAGCTAGGATTAAGTTTGGGTAGGATAATTAAAGGGGGTGAGATAATCCTCTTGGTAGGAGAGTTAGGTTCAGGTAAGACTGTTTTAGTAAAAGGGATAGCAAAGGGTTTAGATATAAAAGAGAATATAGTTAGCCCCACCTTCATCATCATAAAGAACTACGATATGGGAAGATTGAGATTGAATCACATAGACCTATATAGGATAAGTTCTCTAGATGGGCTTGGAATTGAAGAGTATCTAGATGACCACGAGGCAGTTACAGTTATAGAGTGGGGAGAAAAGATAAAAGATTATATAGAAGAATACCTCCTTATCAAATTTGAAATCTTAGATGACAATTCAAGAAAAATTATTTTTACTCCAATGGGAGATAGATATAGAAAATTTATAGAGGGGATTAGGGATGTCTATCTTAGCACTTGATACTAGTACGGGTTATCTTTCTATAGCCATCATAGATGACGATATTCCTCTCTATGAAGAGACTATTTATTCTCTTAAGTATCATTCTATACTCCTACCTAAAGAGATAGAGAGGGCACTGGAGATAACGAAGAAAAAGATAGAAAAGATATATATTGCTATTGGTCCTGGGTCTTTTACTGGATTAAGGGTCGGACTCTCTGTAGTAAAGGGAATAGCTATTGGGGGAGACATACCGGTAGTGGGGGTTCCAACTTTTAATGGACTTGCATACAATATTCCTCCTGAAGGAAATCTATCTATTATTATGAAGTATAGATTAAAAATGGCTTATTATGGAATATATAGGGCAGTTAATAAAAGATGGTATTACGAAAGGCTTGGAGTTACAGAAACTTCTAATCTTTCAGGTCTAATAAGAGGAGGAAAGATTGCAATAGTAAAAGAAAACTATAAGGAACTTCTAGATATATTTCCAGAAGCAATCCCTATTGTTCCTAGGGCATCTTTACTTATAAAAGGAGGAGAAGGGATAGAATCAGCTGATATTGACGAATTGAAGCCAATGTACATAGAGCCAGCTGAGGTGGAGAAGACAAAGAGATGATTGAAATAAAGAAGATGTTACCTAAACATTTAAAAGAAGTACTAAAGATTGAAAGTCTTTCATTCCCTCTTCCTTGGAGCGAGCAGTCATTCTATTATGAAATAGTAAATAATCCATACGGATATTATATAGTGGCTGTAGACCAAGATAAAGTAGTAGGATATGGGGGGATGTGGATACTTATAGATGAGTGCCATATAACTACTGTAGCGGTAGACCCAACAAGAAGGAGAGAAGGTATAGGACGTAGGATACTTGAGCATCTCATAGAGAAGGCAAAGGAGAATAATGTAGATTGGGTCTCTTTAGAAGTGAGGATTACAAATACTATAGCTCAAAAATTATATAAATCGTTAGGGTTCGAAGTAGTAGGCATTAGGAAGGGTTATTATCTACCAAACAATGAGGATGCAATTATTATGAGACTAATGATAAGGGGAGAAAAGGGAAATGTATATTATGGGGATAGACACCTCTTGTGACGATACATCAGTAGCTATAGTAAAAGATGGATTTTATATTTTATCTAATCTTGTAAGCTCTCAGCATGATATCCACCAAAGGTTTGGCGGTGTAGTACCAGAACTTGCATCGAGAAGGCATATAGAGAATATAATCCCGATGATAAAACTGGCTTTGAAAGAGGCAAGGATTGAGAAAGAGGACATAGATATAATAGGAGTAACTTATGGTCCTGGACTTATAGGTTCTCTCCTAGTAGGACTTATGGTAGCAAAAGGGTTGGCATTCTCGCTAAAGAAACCTCTTATAGGGATAAATCATATGGAGGGGCATATATTTGGAGCAATCCTAGAGCATAGAGAATTGTATCCCCCATTTATAGCACTAGTAGTCTCTGGAGGGCATACTGATTTAGTCCTAGTGAAAAGATATTTTTCTTATGAAGTAATTGGTTCAACTAGAGATGATGCTGCTGGAGAAGCATTTGATAAGGTAGCAAGACTTCTTGATATAGGCTATCCTGGAGGTCCTGCTATTGAAAGGATGGCAAGATTAGGCAATATCGATTACAAGCTACCAAGGGCTATACCAGAAGGATTTGACTTCAGTTTTAGTGGTCTTAAAACAGCAGTCTCTAGATTACTCAAAGAGGATATAGATATACCATCTGTAGCGTACAGTTTCCAGGAAGCAGTTGTAGATGTGTTAGTCGAAAAGACAATAAAGGCTTGTAATACTTTTAGTATAAAAAAATTGGCAGTATCTGGAGGAGTAGCAGCGAATAAGAGATTAAGAGAGAAATTTGTTGAAGAATCTCAAAAGAATAATATCAAAATTTATTTCCCATCCATTCCTATGTGTACAGACAATGCAAGTATGATATGTTGTGCAGCATATTTTAGATATCTAGCTGGTTATAAAAACGACCTTACCTTGAATGCAGAAAGCTATTGTGGATATCCAAATGGATAGTCTATGGAGCAAGCTGATAGAAAAGGTTAGGTCTTATAAACTGGGAGGACTCGAAGAGGAAGCTCTCCTAAATATAGCACAGGCAAAGGAGTATAGTACGTGCTTACAGACAAGTTCCACATTGACTAGCCCTTTATATCTATTCTACTATATGGTAAGTCTAGGCAGGGTCCTCTTTGTATGCAAAAAGAGGATGCCATTTAAAGAGTTATTACACGGCCTCACTACTAGAAAGGAAGGGATATCTGTTACAGTAAAAACGTATGGCACCTTCCCTACCTTACATAGTATTGTGGCCAAGGAAAGGATAAAACCAGGAACCAGATTTGGGATAGAGGATTTACTAAGTATGATACCTTGGATATCTAAGATAGAAACTCAAAATATTCCTCCTTTATCTGCTAGCTATCTATTAGGTTTTCTCTTGAGTATGATATCTAGATATGACCCCATCCTCTGGAATACCGTCCGACTAGATTATAGTATCTCTCTATTTCTAAAGGAAACCCCAAGACGTTTTCTGGAAGAACTTATAAAGGCATTATAGAACTCTCTAATCTTTAAGCAATTTTTTACCTCATTTATATCTCACGTAGATTTTCTCCAAACTCTAAAGCCTCTTGTAGTCTCACTTTTGGCTATAGCCTTACTACGTCTCACTCCCACAGCCCATACATTTGACAAGGGGAATTTCCAAAAACTTACAATCCTTTTTATCTGTCTTACACTTAAACCTAAGAGTGTAGCAGCTTGAGTATTAGTTATTTCTCCCCTTATCAACCTCTCTATAGTTTCTACTCTCTTTAATTCTTTTTCACTCAATATTATCCTCTCCTTATTCATAGGTGACATTATCTCAGAACTATTTACCTTGACAAATTTTATAGTGTGCGTTATATTTAGTTTATGCGACAATATGAATATACTGATAAACTTTTGGGTTTAATAGGGGATAAATTTAATGCTATAGCGCATCCCTTGAGGCTAAAGATCATTTTAGTCCTTAAAGAAGAGCCGACCTGTGTTTGTGAATTAGCTGAAAGACTTGGAGAAAGACAGCCACTTGTCTCCCAACATCTAAGCATCCTTAAGGATAGTGGACTAGTCACCACTAAAAGGATGGGCAATAAGATTCAGTACTCTCTAAATGATGAGAGGATAGCAGACATTATAGAAATTATGAGAGAAATTACCTTAGAAAGGGTAAAAGAACTATCTAAAATACAAAGAGGATAAACAAATGGCTAAGAACTGGTATCCTATCATAGATTATACTAAATGCGTAGGGGATTTGGTCTGTGCTAACTTCTGCCCTCATGGGGTATACAGTATAGATGGTGATAAACCTCTTGTAATAAATCCAGATGAGTGTGTAGAATTCTGCAGAGGTTGTCAAAAGTTATGCGATGCTGGTGCTATATCTTATTATGGAGACGAAAGGAGGAAGTAAAATGAAGAAAGGACTACTTCTATGTGTATGTCAAGGGACTTGTCCATCATTTCACCAGATGGATATATTTGAGGTAATAAATTCCTTAAGGAGAGAGAATCTTGTTGATTTTGTTGGTATCCATCCTCAACTATGTGCTACAGATGGAGATGAATATCTCAAGACACTTCTAACTGGGATAGATGGAGAATTAGAGAAAATTGTAGTTGCAGGGTGTGATCCAAATATGCAGAAGAAGATGTTTAGAGATGCATTTGAATCTGCAGGGTTTGACAAGAATAAGCATACTGGCGTAGATATCCGTAATATGACTACAGAGCAGGCGATAGAAGCCATAAAGAAAGTCCTATAGGAGTCAACTATGATATTAGGGATTGACACTGGAGGAACATATACAGACACTGTACTATTAGATAATGATAAGGTTGTCTCAAAGGGGAAAGCGTTAACTACTCACTATAATCTTATGGTGGGGATAAAAGAAAGCATCGAAAAACTGAATAAAGACTTTCTAAGTGAGGTCTCCAGTGTCATCCTTTCTACCACACTAGCCACAAATTCAATAGTCGAATTAAGAAGACTTGAGAAAGTTAAAGAAGTCCTTATTGGATATGACAAGGACTTCTTCTTAAAATCTATAAAAATTCCTAGTTGGCTAGAGTTTGAATTTGTAGATGGGACAATAGATGTGTCTGGAGATGAGGTTCTTCCTCTTGATATAGAAAAACTTAAGAGGATTTCCAAAACTAATTTTCCTTTTGCTGTCTCTGGGTATATGAGCCCAATGAACCCTAAGTATGAAAATCTAGCTAAAGATATTCTCAAAGAAAAATCTCCTTACCCCGTAGTATGTGGTAATGAACTTTCTAGTGAGTTAAATTCAATCAAAAGGGCTATAACTACTGCTCTTAATGCCTCGCTTATTCCATCTATATCGAGATTTATAAAAGATGTGCAAGATGTAATGAAAGAAAAAGGGATAGATGCAAATGTTTTTATAGTAAATGCTGATGGCTCAATAGTAGATGTAGAAGAAGCTATAGAAAAGCCTATAAAAACAGTCCTTTCAGGTCCTGCAGCAAGCTCTATTGGAGGGGCATTCCTATCTGGTATTGAAAATGGGATAGTAGTAGATATGGGAGGCACTACTACGGACATCTCTCTAATAGAAAATTCTGTCCCTATACTATCTAGAGAGGGAGCCAAGGTAGGATCTTGGAACCTTCTATTGCCATCTCTAAAGATGAGAACAATAGGGCTCGGAGGAGACAGTAGGATCTATCCTTATAAAGATTCTATAGAGATAGGCCCAACAAGAGTTATTCCTATTTCTATTTTAAGCTCGATATTTCCAGATGTAAAGAAAAAACTCAAAATTAAAGTAAACTCTTCTTTAGTCCCTCCAAATGAATTTATATTAAAATTAAGAGAACCTTCATTTGATTTAAACCAGACAGAAGAGAAACTTCTAAATAATCTAAATAGTGAGCCTATTTCTATTGAAGAGGCAACAAGGATCTGTAACCTAAGTCATCCGTATATTCTAGATAATGCCATTAAGAGACTAGAAGAGATGGGAGTCATAGCAAGGGCAGGACTTACACCAACCGATATACTAAACTATCTTAGTGAATGTGAGATAGGAGATATCGATGCAGGTATCGTAGCTGCTAAGGCATTTTCTAAGTTCCAAGAAGATATAACTGGATTTGTAAAGAGGTCTATTGTAGAAAGAATGGTTACAGAAATATTGAGGTATCTATTCTCGATAGACTATAATAGAGATGATATAGAAGGTTTACTAGATTCCATAGTAAAAAGCAGTATGACTAGAGATTTCAAACATATAGCACCTGAATTCTTTCTCCCTATGCCTATAGTGGGGATAGGTGCTCCAATAAAGAGCTTCATCTATGATGTAGCAAAACTACTCCATACAGAAGCAATAGTCCCAGAACACTATGAAGTGGCAAATGCAGTAGGAGCAGGCTCTGGAAGGGTTCTAAGGGCTTTAGAACTAGAAATAGTGCCCGTAGTGATTGGAGCAGAGATAAAAGGGTATAGAATAAATGGGTTAGATAGGAAATTTGCTCAATTCGAAGATGCCAGGAATTATGCAATAAATTATGGCAAAGAGGCCATCAGTTCAATGATTTCTAGACTCTTAAGGAAAGAAGATTCAGAGATAAAAATAGATACCTCCTATCTTGGAGGTGACATCTCTAGAATAAAAATAGTAGGAGTCGGTAGAGTACAATAGGCTGCAGTATCCTTAAGAAGTTCCCACAGGAGTACATGACAGAATATTCCATCTTTCGTCTCTGTTCTTCCTTCCAAGGATAATGAGATATCCTGTTCTAGTGGTCTTATTAGTTACTTTTTCTGCATAGACTATTGCCTTAGTGTGATTCATATTAAACCCTACCCTAGAAAGATAAATCACTTCGTCAGCCGTCTTATTAAAATCAATTCCTAGCTCAGGATTTCCTTTCTGTACTCTTGACATCCAATATTCGTCTAGGTTATACGTCCTTTCGTTTTTGATATTAAAGTCCTCTATAACAGCCCGTCCCCACTGTTTTACAAGGTCTATATCTAGTCTCTTCTTTATGGTAGTTTGGCCTAGAGTTATCTTCCTTGGAAATGTCACCATAAATTCCTTAGAGGTAAGTACTACACTATAAACATCACATTCAAAATCAGTAAAGTATGGATACTCATAGAATGAGTTTCTTCTATATTCCTCCTCATTATCGACTGGTATTAGATCATATCCAAAGATAAGTTCATTCTCCCAAGCATAAGACCTAGGGTCAAGTTTCGAGACATCATAAAGAAAGTCCTGGCTAAAATTGTAAGGTCCATTATATCTCATCATCTGGATATATATCTTATCTATCTTAGAGAAGAATCCACTAGCTCCAGGATAAATCTTCTCTAATTCGTCTGGATAAACCCTCACCGAATTACTAAGTTCAAAGATATTTCTTAAGTCATCACTAAATCTAAAATAATCCATTTGAGAGAAACTACCTGGAGAGATGAAAATAAGGTCTACTATTCCACTACCACCTATAATATTAGATGTCTTAAGAGGATAATATAACTTAACAGTTTTAAACCTGTAGACCAGAGGCTCTATCGTATGGGTTTCTGTTTTTATTGAAACATAATCGAAAACAAAATAATTAATTCCTCTTTTTACATAATCTTCTGCATTTCTATAAAAACCACTCAAATCACTGGAAACCTTAATCCCTTTTCTATTGAAGAATTTTTCCACCCACTGGGTAAAGCCTGAGATATCATTTATCTTTATAACAGTAACATCGTGAAGACCTATCTTTTCGCTCAATTTAATCTCAACAGGACTCGCCTCACCACCTCCACCCTTAAAGATACTCCTATCTATAAGTGCAATTCCCTTTTCTTCTACCATTAATCTCTCTATCTCCTTAAAGGGGTCACCAACAGCCAATTTAACATCAGGCTCAGAAGGAAATGGAATAAACTCTAAGATATCAGTGTCTTTTCCTGCTTTCAACTCGGTTCCCAAGATCAGTATTTCTTCCTCTGAATTATGCATAATTATTGCCCTTTGGAAATCTTGAGATAGGCTGATAGGCTCCGGCGAAACCGAAGCCCTATCAGCCAAAAGAGGATTGGGTGAAGATAGGAGTAAAAGGATAACTACGTACAGCAAAAGATATATCTTTGGGCTTATCACAATTTATCCTCCATTATATTCCTTGAAGACCTCTAAGAAGTATAATCTGTCCCGTACAGAATTATTATATCATATTCCTGATAAACTTAACAAAGGATTTCGAAAAAACCAAAAATTTTAATTTTTATAGTTGGCTTAGAAGACTCCAAAATCCTGGGAAGGAAATTTCTACACACTCGTAATCGCGTATCTTTACATTTGACCTCGCCCCTAAGCCTGCTATCGCTAGTGCCATGGCAATTCTATGGTCATTGTAGCTCTCTACTGTAGCTCCCTCCAGTATATTAGGACCGTAGACAATAAAACCATCTGGAAGTTCTTTTATATCTACCCCTAGCTTCCTAAACTCAGTTACTATAGCCTTTATCCTATCGCTCTCTTTTATCCTCAATTCCTCTGCACCTATAACAGATGTCTCACCATTGGCATATGCTCCGAGGACAGCTACAAGAGGCAATTCATCTATTAATAGAGGCACCTCTTCTTTAGATATACTAGTACCACTGAGATTAGAGCTTTCTACATAGATATCTCCAAATGGCTCACCTAAACTCTCCCCATTTATTTCTACCCTCACCCTCCCTCCCATCCTCCCAATCACATTTAATAATCCTATTCTTCCAGGATTAAGCCCTACATTCTTTATTACTATTCTAGAGTTAGGGACTATAAGCCCTCCAACTATAAAGAAGCTCGCTGAAGAAAAGTCTCCTGGGACATACACCTTCTGTCCTTCTAAATAGGGATTCCCATAAATGGTAATACTGTTTCCTTCTTTCTCTACTCTTGCTCCAAAAAAGGGAAGTATCCTTTCCGTATGATCTCTCGAAGGGAGAGGTTCAGTGACGACACTTTTACCTTCAGCCAAAAGTGAAGCTATAATAATACTAGATTTTACCTGAGCACTTGCTACAGGAAGCTTATAATCAATAGGTCTCAATGGAAACCTTCCCTTTATAGCTATAGGTGGATATCGATTTTTTCCTCTTGCCCAAAATTCTCCACCCATAAGAGAAAGGGGAACTATTACTCTATCCATAGGTCTTCTCCTAAGAGATTCATCTCCAGTAATTACAGAAAAGAATGGCTGGCCAGCCAAAAGTCCAGAGAGAAGTCTAATCGTAGTTCCAGAATTACCTGCATTAAGGATGTCTGATGGCTCTTTAAAATTCTGAAGTCCTTTTCCTTTTATCTCTATCCTTTCTCCAAAATCTATCGCCACCCCAAGAACCATCAGACACTCCAGTGTAGAATGACAATCCCTCGCATCGGAAAAATTCTCTATCTCGGTAACACCATTACTCATAGCACCAAAGATTGCTACTCTATGAGAGATGGACTTATCACCATTTACCTCCATCTCTGTATTTATCCCTTTTGTCTTTCTCTCTATCTCTATCATCTTGAATATTTCACCCCTACTCTATCACAAAATTGAGCGATAGGACACCTGCTACACCTAGGAGATATAGGATGGCAGATAACTTGTCCCAGTGTAACTAGGAGGTCATTGTATTCAATCCAGTATTCTTTCGGTAACTTTTCTCTCAGAGCAAACTCTGTCTCTTCTGGGGTTTTAGTTCTTACATATCCAAGTCTATTAGATATCCTATGGACATGGGTATCTACACATATACCAGGTTTATTATAGCCAAGTGTAACAACAAGATTAGCTGTCTTTCTTCCAACTCCCTTTAACTTTAAGAGTTCATCCAAATCATCAGGCACTCTACTATTATATCTCTCCACTAAAGCCCTACATATTTCTTTAATATTCTTAGCCTTATTATGATAAAACCCAACCGGATATATAATCCTTTCTATCTCTTCAACCCCCAACCTCATTATCTCTTCAGGAGTCTTAGCTATAGCAAAGAGCCTCTCACTAGCCTTGGCTGTTACATCATCCTTTGTCCTAAGGCTTAATATTGTAGAGATAAGGATAAAGAATGGGTCTCTAAACTCCAGTGCAACCTGGGTTACTATTGGAGCCTTCCAATTTTTTGTCACATCTCTTAGTATAGGGATTATCTTATGTATATCCTCATCTTTCACAGAACAGTAGCCAATAGCCAGATTATCAGTATCCCCAATAAACCAACAAGAATCCAGGTTATAATACTTTCTTCCTCTGCCCTAAAGATTGCCTCTCTAGAAACTGTATTCCCTTCTTCATCAGAGGCAGTCACCAATACCTTATAGTTCCCTGGTTCTATATCTCCTCTCCACTTTATGTGTATATCTGGTACAGAGGCTTTAAAATTAGAAAGTGGCGTAGCAATAAGATTATTATTCATATCTCTGATCTCCACTGTAACCTGAGCCTTCTTAGAGATATGAAAGCTTATATCAAGGTCTCTCTTAAATAGTGTCTTCACCCTGTAGGGTTGTGGGTTTATTTTGATCTCAGAGATACTCAAAGGTGCAACCTCTAGCTTGGCAAAGATATTTGTTGTTTGTCTTGGATACACCTCTACAATACCTTCCCAAGTTTTATAGCCAAAGAGTTCGATACTTAGATTATGAGTTCCCTCAGGGATATTTGAGCTTGTAAATGGAGTGACCCCTATCTCTTTCCCATCAAGGTATACCTTCGCCCCATTAATACTACTAGAGACCTGCAATGTACCAGCGAGTTTCAATGTGGCATTTATTTGGGCTATCTCCCCTTCTGTTATATTAACATCGTCCGTCCAATCTGCATAACCAGAGAGCTTCAATAGAACAGTCTTTCTCCCTACAGAGAGTCTCTGTATAGTAATAGGCGTCTTTCCATAGTATGCTCCATCTATATAAACTTCTGCGTTCGGCGGATTGGAAAACACTACAAGTGCCCCTTCTGCCCTTTCTAGAGAGAAATTAAACGTAGCATCCTCTGTAACCCTTATGCTAGTCTCATAGTCCTTATATCCTTCTAAAACTAATCTAACGGTATGGAATCCATAAGAGACATAGTTATATGTAGGAGTGGTACCTCTATATATACCGTCTATATAAACACTTGCTCCAGATGGATTAGAATTAATACTCAATCTAAATCTGGTAGTCTCTACCACTAGATTCACAAAGATGGTAGTCGTCTTATTGTTTTCTATAAATACCTGCTGAACATAATCCCTATATCCATCCTTGGAGAGTCTAATAGTATGAACACCTATAGGAACAAAGTCTATTCTGAGTGGAGTTTCTCCTTGATAGCTATCATCCAGATAAAGACTGGCTCCCCTAGGGGCAGAATCAATATAGAGAGAACCCATATTCACTTGAGGCATAAATGTCTCCATTACATACTCATACTGATGAGGTCTTATGATTATAGTCCTCTGTCTATCTCCATACCCTGGATAATTGAGTCTAAGGATATGAGATCCAGTCTTTATGTTAGAGAGAACAATAGGAGTATTTCCTATAGATTGGTTATCAAGATATACTGTTGCTCCACTAGGATTTGAGTTTACTACAAGTCCACCCACTGCCTCGTTTACTGAGACCTTTATAGATATCGATACAGGTTTCTTGGTAGTATTTCTAATCCTTAGAGCTACCGGAGATGTAAGGTCTATCTTCTGTCCACTAGTAGTAGTAAAACTAGAATCCCAGGGGAAAAGAAAAGAAGTAGACTTTGTAAATGTCCCGCTATATATACTTGCTCCAGGAGAGCTAGGATTGCTAACATTATTATAGAGATCATAGGAGAGTTTCTCCCCTGAGTAGTTTATGCTTACCAAAAAACTCTTTATAGAGCCAAGTGCTGGTATAGAGGAGACTCGGAAGATGATCAATGCATCATCCCCCTGTCTTATCTGTAGATTAATATTATCAGGCTGGGCAAACTTTGGAGGTCTTATATCTACATAGAAAAACGAACTAGAGGATGCAATTTTAACATTAATGACTAATAGAAGTGACAATATAAATAGTAATATTACCTTTTTATCCTCCATCTAACAACCCCCTCTCTTCTCTAATAGTCCAATCCCCTGGATTAGATAGAAAGTCATAGGTGTTAAAGAATACATTGTAATGCCTCTTTTCCTCCTCTACTAGCTTATCCCATAATCTCCTTAGATTTGAGTCGGTCTCCATATCCCTAGCCTCTTCATAGAGCTTATAACTTCTCTCTTCCATATCCATAGCCATCTTTAAGGCGGAGAGTTCATCCGAAATAGTTACCGGGTTCACCTTCTCTTCCATCCCATTGAATATCGTCTTTACCTTCTCTTTCGGTTTATCCTCCGAAAGATACCTCTCTACATCTATAGATGTGATACTGCTAAAAAGGTCATTTAAGATCTTAAGATGCCTCCTCTCATCATCAGCAAATGAAAGAATCATCCTTCTACTTGAATCATATGGAACCTTTACACTCAAATTTTCATAAAAATTGATACCATCCTTTTCCATCTGTATAGCCTGTTCTATAAGTCTTCTCAATCTCTCTTCCATTACTTACCTCCTTAAAAGTTTAGAAATCTTTAAAAAATCTTCCCTCAGAAGTTTCAGCCATTCAGGATGATAAAGACAGGCTGCAGGATGAAAGGTGGGAAGGACAAGATAACTCCCTTTATCAAACACCTGCCCATGTATCTTTGTCATCCCTAGATCAATCTCAGCCAAAAGGTGGGTAGAGTGATTACCTAATGTAACTATAATCTTAGGACTTATGATAGAGATCTGCTCCATAAGATAGGGACTACACATAACTATCTCTTCTGGCGATGGTTCCCTATTATTCGGTGGCCTACATTTCAACACATTGGAGATATAGATCCCATCCCTCTTAAGCCCAATACTTTCTAAAATTTCATCTAAAAGTTTACCGGCAGCTCCAACAAATGGCTCCCCTTTTTTATCTTCATAGTATCCAGGAGCCTCCCCTACCATCATAAGTTGTGCCTTTGTATCTCCTACCCCAAAAACCACCTTAGTCCTTGTCTTATATAGACTGCACTTGGTACAATCCTCAACCTCTGATCTCAACTCTTCCAAGCTCTTCATTTATCACCTCTAAAAGATTATCCCCCTTAGTTATTATACTATTTCTTTCTAGCTGTTTCCACAATCTTGTAGCCTCTCCACCTGTAAAATCCCTAGTCCCTATAGGTGGATCGTTTATCATAATAGTCAGTTTATTCTTCTCTTGAGCATAGAATAATGCCTTAAGATTGGCTATATTTCCACTACCAAAAGGAACAGGACACATAACCACAACTCTAGAAGCATCTATCATCTCAAGATTTCTCTCGTAGTTACTTTCAGATATAGAAGAGAATGGTGCCTCTAATATGGATTCTATTCCAAGCTCCTGACATGTCTCTGCATCAGTATCAAGAATATTTACTACACCAACACTTATTTCAAAATACTGTCTTAGGTGGTATATATATCTTGTTCCTGTACCACCTCCACAGATCAGATGTACCCTAATCTTTCTCTCCTTATTTTCCTTCTTATGAGAGACTAATGGAAGTATATATATACTTTCATATATAGGGTGGTGTTTTACTATCACATCTATATCGAAGACATCTTTAAGATTCTCGCTATTTAACACATCTTTAGGTAGGCCAAAATCATAGATCAGTCCCCCTTTCATCAGAATAATCTTATCACAGAACTGGGCGGCTAGGTTTGGATCATGAATAGCTGCTAAAGCAGAGATACCTTTCCTTTTAACTAGTTCTCTTATAAGGTTTAACATCTCTATCTGATAAGTAACATCTAGATGAGAAGTAGGCTCATCTAGTAGAAGTATCTTAGGATTCTGAGCCAAAGCTCTAGCCAAAATCACTCTCTGTTTTTCCCCACCACTGAGTTCAGTAATACGCCTTTCAGCAAGACCCAAGGTATTAGTGAGAGACATAGCCTCTTTTACTATCTCTTCGTCCTCCTTGGTCTCTCCCTGAAGCCTTGAAACATATGGATTTCTTCCCATCATTACAATCTCATAGACAGTGAATGCAAAATCCAGTACAGTCTCTTGAGGTACTACCCCTATCTTTTTTGCTATCTCTCTATAGGAAAGTTCGTCCAACAATTTACCATCTAAAGATACAGTTCCAGCTACAGGCTTTAAGGTCTTACTTAAGGTCCTAATAAGGGTGGTCTTACCTGACCCATTTGGACCAAGTAATCCTACCAACTCTCCGGGTAAAAGGGATATAGTAATTCCCTTTAATACCTCTCTACCCTCATATGTACATCTTATATTAAAGGCTTCAATTACTGCCTTTGATAATACCTTTTGCATACTCTAAAAAACCCTTCGTTATACCAGAAAAATCCATTAATGCTCCAATAATAATTTTATCATAATCATTCTTTAGTTCGCCAGGGAGGACTTTACTCGGATCTATCTTAAATGGGGACTTCTGATCTATCTTATTCCCATAGATCTTGCCCTGAATGTTCCAAAGGATCTCGGAGTAATCCTTCGATCTATTTGCCAAGTCTACTGCAGAATTCCAGAGGTCATCTATCTTTATAGGGCTAGCACTCCTAAGAGCCCTAAAGTATAACTGATTCCTCTTCTTAATCTGATACTCTTGATAATTCTCTAGGGCAAAGTGGTGATTCATTGCAAGAACAGTGACACCATTTATATCCCATATGTTACTGAGAAGAGTTATTGTAGGACCAGGATTAGCATGGAATGGATTTGTTAGGTCCTGTAGATAGTGAAGGGCTCTTGCTAAGAATCTAAAGCCCCAGTATGGATCACCGTTCTTAAATGCCTCTATTGCCATATTATAAAAATGAACTGCCCTATCTGGAGCCTCCCCCAGTTTAAGTATCCCCCCCAGAAGAATATAGTACTGGTGTCTCCAGCCATGGCTTCCACCTGTAAGAGACTGCATAGAATTGAGTGATAACCCCTCATCCATCCCCCAGTCTGGCTCATCTGCATATGTAGAGAGAATTGTCTTAGCGTCCGTCTTGTCTTCTACCTTACCTTCTAGATAGGGAATCTTATAATTCGAATTGTAAGGAGAACTATCCCTGTAAGAGTATTGAGTAATCAAGATATCCTTATACTTATTCAACCAAGGTAACGTATCTAACACTATCTTAGTCATCTCTCCATGGACTGACCATGCAGATGCTAAGGTAGGGAATAAAAATATTCCTAAGAGTAAAAGTATCGCTATTCTTTTCATTAACTCCTCCCAAATAAAATTTGACTCAGTAGTAAAATTATACCACAACTATTTACAAAAATGTCCTTATCTAGTAGAATATAAAAGCAATAAAGGTATTGATAGGCGGAGGAAAAGATGGAAGGTCTTATCCTTTATGAAGAGTACCAACCAAAGAACCCTTATCTAATAGCAGGATTCTCGGGTTGGGCTAATGCAGGAGAAGTCTCAACTATAGCATTAACCTATTTGATCAGTAAATTAGATGCCAAAAAATTTGCTGAGATAAATGGGGAAGATTTCTACATACTAACCTCAACAGAAGCCCATAGGCCAGTAACTAACATAGAAAAGGGAATGATAAGAGAACTGAATCTTCCTGTAACTACATTCTATCTTTGGAAGAATGAAGGAATTGATATCATCTTTCTTTTAGGAAGAGAACCAGACGTACGATGGAAGAGATACCTAGAGATAGTTATTGGTTTTGCAAAAGATCTCGGTGTAAAACGGATATATACAATAGGAGGAGAATATTCATCTGTACCTCATACCAGGAAACCTAGGATAACAGGAGTTGTAAGTGATGAGAAGCTAAAGGAGGAGCTCTTGCAGTATGAGGTAAGAACTATAGATTATCAAGGTCCAAGTAGTATCCACACCTATTTTTCTATCGTCTCTAAGGAAAAGGGTATAGAGTGTGTAAGTCTTTGGGGAGATGTTCCATACTATATTCAAGTGTCTAATCCTACTGTAGCATCAGTTGTGTTAGATAAGCTGGCTAAACTCTTAAAGATTGAGTTTCCTCTTGAGCAGATAAAGAAGGAAGGGGAAGAGTTTACTGAACAGGTCAATAAGGCAGTAGCAGAAAAGCCTGATGTCCAAGAGTTTATTAAAAAACTAGAAGATATCTATGATGCAGATATAGAGGTCGATAGACCAAGCAGACAAGAACTTGAAGAATTTATTAAGGGTGTAGAAGATTTCCTACGTCGGCAGGATAAAGAATAGGAAGCACGAGAAGGACCTTGATAGAGAGTTTACCTTAGTATTAGTGCTTTTAATAGTTCCTGTCTCCACACCTTCTTAGAAGGGTCGTATGCTCCGAAGCCTGCACAGAATTCCCAGTAACACCAAGCAATTTTTCTTTTTTCTGCCTCTCTAGCTACAAAGGACGTCCAACGGGCTCTTGACTCCATATCTGCCTTATTATACGCACCAAATTCTCCCAAAAATAGTGGAACATTGTTATGTCTTTTAGACCACTCTACTGCCATATCTAACTCATTCGTTATCTGCCTTTTTTCTTCTTCTGTTCCTAGCCACTTTCTACCCAAAGGGGGCGAAGGGCTCACCCACTCTGCCCCCTGATGTGTAAATTCAAACGGTGTATATAAATGGAATGTTACTATAAGATTTTTGTCATTAGGGATAGAGAGTTCTCCAAGGCTCCAAACACTATTCCAAGACGTTGGTCCTACGATTATCTTCCTCTGAGGATTGGTCACTCTTATTATTTTTATTGTATCTACCACGTATCCATTCCACAGGTCACTTGTTAGGGCATGGCATGGTTCATTTAAAAGTTCAAAGTATAGATTTGCCGGATAATCTTTATAGTGTTCAGAGATCTGCCTCCATAAACTTAAAAATCTCTCCCTATGCCCATCTGGATTTACCATTATCTCATCATAGTGATGGATATTTATTACTGTTATAAGGTTCTGCTCTAGAGATTTCTTTACCACCCAGTCTACCCGCTTAAAGAAATTCTTATCTATCTTATATGGAGGCTTCGACTCAGCATGGAAGGACCATTTTATTGGAATCCTTACTGTATCAAAACCTGCATCCTTTATAATCTTGAAGTAATCATCTTCTATATACACTCCCCAATCTCCTTCGTTGGGAGCTTCTAGAGCATTCCCTATATTAATTCCACGAGACATCTTAGCATCTTCGGGAAATACTATTCCTGGAACTAAGAGTAAGACAAGAAGAATAACAAAGACTCTATTAATAGTATCTCCTCCTAATGTCATTCAAGGTATAAACCTTTATATCATATAGATCCACCTCTTCTAAAGCCTTGACAGATAACTTTATCTCTTCCCCTGGGAATATATCAAAATAGTTATCACTCAGTGAAATACCATCAGGGACATCTATACTTACCATCCAAACAAACCGATCTGATGTTAAAGAAAGTTCGTATCTTTCAACATCTATCTTATTCAGTTTGATATCAATCTTAGCTTCTGGAAGCTTTAAGTCCTTGAAGTCAACTAAAAAGATTCTATTTTTAGATATTAACCCTCCTTCTAAAGAAGAGACCTTAGCATAAACAAATACATAATCCTTCTCTTTGATGCCAGAAACATCTAGTTTTCCTATAGATAAACTCTTTGCTCCTGGAAGTTCAACCCTTTCTGATTTTCTTTCAAGGATTCTGCCATTGAAATCTTCTATCCCATATTCTACCTCTACCTCTTGAGATTTGTAAGTTTCATTGACAGCTACTATCTCTACTATATCTTGTTCTTTAATAGATATATGGATAGGCTCAAAGACCCTCTTAACAAAATAATATGATGGCTTTAATCTAAGATAGTAATCTACTACAGTCCATGCCCCTGTCGTTCCCCAACAGTCAGAATACATCCAGAATAACTCACCAGCAGTATTAAACATACGTCTTTTCCAATGTTCTAGAGCGAATTTTAATGCCTCTGCTTGTATCATCTGAGCACTTAAGAGATACTCATCTAGAGAAAGCTTCTCTTGAGGAATGAAAAATCTCTCTAAACTAGCCTTAATGTTTCCTCTTTCAAAAGTATTATTATGAAACCTCCAGGTAGGAGAATCTATATATAGTTCATTATCTGGAGTAAATTCTATAAGACTTTTCTTTAATGGTGGAGCAAGCTGACCAAACTCTGTTATAAATTTACCCTTATCTAATGCATAGAGTTTATAATTTACCCTCTCAAAGGGGTCTTCTGTTTGTATACTTAAAGTCCAGGCATGCCTATCTCCACACTCTTCGGAGTTAGGGTCTTCTCCACCGTATGGACTTGAGGGCCAGTAAGGACGAGTTGGATCTAATTTCTTGCATATCTCTGGCAGGAGTTCATCATATATCTTAGAGCCATAAAGCCTGGTATCTTTCCCGCCCCATGCACCCATATAATGTATCCATTGATTCTCATTATTTCCACACCAAACTACTAGAGAGGGGTGGTTTCTCAACTGTTTTATTACAGTCCTTGCTTCCTTCTCCACTTCTTGCATAAACTCCTTATCATCATCCGGATAGGGAGCACAGGCAAACATAAAGTCTTGCCAGATCATAATCCCATTCTTATCACATAGCTCATAAAAATACGGGTCCTCGTATATACCGCCACCCCAGATCCTAAACATGTTGAAGTTTGCCTCTTTAGCAAGCTCTATTAGCTTCTTATACTTCTCTTTAGAGACATTTGCTATTATAGAGTCGGCAGGTATCCAATCAGCCCCTTTACAGAAGACCTTCTTACCATTTATAGAGATAATAAACGATGTCCCCTCAGGGATAGGTTCCTGAATAAGTTTTACCTCTCTTATTCCGTATTTAGCAGAGTAGTTGTCAAGTAGTTTATTATTTTGAGAGACTTCAAGCTTAAAATCGTAAAGGAACGGCTCTCCAATAGGTGCTGGATACCATAATCTGGGATTATCTATTTCTAAAGTGTAGGTCTTAACATTCAATCCTGGTTTAACTGAAAGTCGTTCTTTAAGTCCAAAGGTTCTCTCATCACTTAGAGATAAAGAGATATCTAGGTCTATTTGATTAGACTCAAAATTCTCTATCTCTAATTCTATCTCAACCTTAGCTTTATCTTCTAGGACTGAAGATTTTAAAAATACATCCCTTATCGCCACGCTCTCATAACTTCTAAGTTGAACACCCCTCCATATACCACAGGTAGGTAGATATGGGCCCCAGTCCCAACCAAATACAAACTGAGGCTTTCTCATCCAGATACGATAATAACTCTCATCAACCCCATACTTCTCTAAAGGTTTGCCTTTTGCCCTCTTCTTACCAACATCAAGATAGACTAAGAGCTCATTTTCTCCTTCTCTAATAGAACTAGTTACATCTATTACATAAGGGATAAATGCATTATGATGTTCCCCTATCCTTACTCCATTAAGAAAAATTTCTGCATCTAGATCGAGTCCATCAAAGACTAGTTCCACTTTTTTCTGAATAAAATCTTTAGATACATTGAAGATCTTTCTGTAATACCACAGTCTTTCTTCTATCCACTTACATTTTTCGGCATTAGTCCCATATAGAGGGTCATCTATCTTCCCATTTCTTAAAAGGTCTAGATGCACATCCCCTGGAACAGTGGCAGTGAGCCACTCACTATCCAACTCTGACCTAAACTCCCATCTTCCATCTAAAGATATGACTTGCATATGGACACCTCACTCTAGGAATTAATTAATTGTACCTACCGTATTTTTCAAAGGCTTCGTACATTGCCTCTACATTTTCTAATTTAGAATCCGAATTTATTTCTCCCATCCCTATAAAACCACCTTCCTTAGAGCCAAAAAGATCAATCACTCTCTTTACATACAGCTCTACCTCTTCTGGAAGAGCTTTCGTCAATATATATTGACGATCTATGTCACTTCTTATACATATCTTACCAGCAACTATTTTAGCTAGGGCATCTAAATTCATAGCAGAGAATTGTGGGTTTAGAACATCTACTCCTATCTCTATGAGGTCAGGAATTATATCTATCGTATATCCATCAGTATGAAAGTGTACATGATGCCCTGCTCTATGAACCGCCTCGAATAATTCCTTGTAATAGGGCTTAAAAAGCTCTCTCCATATCTTAGGATTTATTATTAGCTGCCTTTGAGTCCCCCAATCATCTTGAAAAAGAATACCATCTACTGGATATCTCAACCAAAATCCTAAGGTCTTAAGGTTATAGTCTACTATCTTCTCTATAAGAAATCTTACTCTCTCTCGATCTTCCATTATATCCATCATAAGAGGGACATAATCTCTAATCCATTGTAGCAGTTCAAATAGATTCCCAGAATAAGCTATGATATACTTCCCTTTACGTTGGGCATACTCTATAGTCCTTTCTATCTCGGGAATGTTGAATCTCCAGTATGCTAGTGCATCTGGAAATCGATAGCTATCAAGATTATCCCAATCCTCGAGAGGACTCTTAATAACCTGTCCTACAATGCCAGGGTCTATCTTCCTCCAAGTACACCCCCATTCATCTGTACTATCTCCAGCTTCTCCAGGGGTTCCATACTGAAAGCTCCTAGGCTCTAGATAGATAAAGTCATCTTCAAATGTCCACTTTTTAGATAGGTCTTCACTATATTTATATCCAGCAGATGCTGGCCTTCTCGAGACATCCATCTTATCCAAGCTTGATACAATATCCTTTGGGTATCTACTCAGTATATTTGCCAATTCTTCTCCATATTTATACCAGGCAGCTGGTAGAACAGCATGCATAATGGGTATTCTATCTATCCCCTTAAACTCTATCGCCCTTATTACTCGTTCTCTACTAGTCATCATTTTGCTCCTCTACTCTCTCGTTCTTGCTATCTGAATAGTATTAATCAATACTGCTATTAGTATAAGTACTCCCTTCACTACGTATTGGACATACTCATTAATATTTAAGAGAGTCATAGCATTTATTAAAACACCTAAAAAGAGTATACCGATAAAGGTTCCCCAAACTGTACCTATCCCACCAAATAAGCTTGCCCCTCCTATTATAACTGATGATATTACATTTAATTCATATCCTTTACCAAAAGAAAATGCCCCTGCCATAACTTGAGAAGAAACGAGAATGCCACTTAGAGCTGCCAACAATTGCACCACTACCATCACAATTCTTTTTACCCTACTCACATTAATACCTGATAGTCTCGCTGCTTCAGAGTTTCCACCTACAGCATATACTGCACGACCAAACTTTGTATAATTCATAACTATAAAGACAACTATAAAGATTAATACTAGTATTATAGCGGGAAGAGGTATACCAAATATCTGACCTGCTCCGAATACGTTATACCATAAGGGTAATGTAGTTACTGGGAAGCCTTTTGAAATTATTGCCGCTATTCCATACAAAATATTCATCATTGCTAGAGTGACTATGAATGAAGGTAACTTAAACTTTGTAATTACCAACCCATTAAGATAACCACAGAGGCTTGAAATTATAAAAGCAAGAAATATCCCAACTATTACTCCTTTTTCCATAGGCATTATCTTCACCTCGGCAAGATATCCACTTGTAAGGGCCACTATAACCCCTGACAATGCTACCGTTGAACCGATTGAAAGGTCTATTTCACCTGTAACTATCACCATAAACATTCCAAAAGCTATAACGCCTTGAATAGAAGCATTTCTTAAGATATTCAATAAATTTCTAGTCGTGAAAAATCCAGGAGCTAAAAATGCTACTACAATAGTAATAATTAAAAGTATGATCTCTAAAATATGAGTACTTATAAAAATTCTTATATCAGACCTTGTTGTTTTCAATGTCTTCTCCTCCCATACACATAGAATAAAGTTCTTCTATAGTAACTTCTTCTGGTAATACCTCACCAATAATTCTTCCTTGCCTCATTATTAATATTCTATGACAGACCTCTATGAGTTCCTCAAGTTCTGAAGAGACAATTATACTTGCTATACCATTCCGAGATTGCTCCCATATTATCTCGAATATCTGCTGTTTTGCACTCACATCTATACCTCGTGTAGGTTCATCAAACAAAATTACGCCAGGATTCACGTTTAGCCATTTACCCACCACTACTTTTTGCTGATTCCCTCCAGAAAGAGATGATATTGGCAATAGATAGTTTGACACCTTTATATCTAATGCTCTTATCTCTCTTCTTGCAAATTCATCTTCCAAATTTCTATCTACAAAAGCACCTTTACCTAAAAGCTCTAAACTTGCCAAACATAGATTATTCTTTACTGAATGTATTTGAATAAGTCCCTCTCTCTTTCTATCTTCAGGCGTCATCACTATACCTAAATGCTTCATCTCAATTGGATCTAACTTTTCAATCCTCTTACCTCTAACAATTATCTCTCCTTTATCTATAGGATTCACTCCAAAAATGGCTTTCAATAATTCGGTCCTTCCAGAACCAAGCATTCCTGCTATACCCAATATCTCACCTTTTCTCAACTTAAATGAGATATCTTCAAACTGATGCCGCCGAGAAAGCCCTCTTACCTCGAGAACCACTTCATCAGAATATTTAAGGTCTTTAGGCCTTGTTCGAATCTCTACTTCTCCAAACATCATCTTAACAATATTTCTTGGTGTCACTTCTTTCATTAAAACTGTGTCTACCACGTTACCATCGCGTAATACTGTGCAGGTATCTGCTATCTCCCATAACTCATGAAGCCTATGTGTGATATATATTATTACAACATCCTTCTTCTTAAGTTCTCTCACTATATCAAAAAGTGCCTGAGTTTCATGATAGGCAAGCGAAGATGTAGGCTCATCTAGCATTATGACCTTTGGATTAAAGCTCATTGCTTTTGCTATCTCTACTATTTCCCATTGCCACATACTGAGTCTATATAGTACTTCTTTTGGAGGGATATTAACCTTTAATTCCTGTAACAGATCCTCAGCCATTTTATAAGTCTTATCCCAGTCTACTATCTCACCAAATATAGTCTTTTTCATAGGGAGGCGTCCTACAAAGATGTTCTCTGCCACAGTTAGTCCTGGAATAAGGCTTAACTCTTGGTATACTGTAGCGATCCCTTTGTCAAAGGCATCTTTCGGACTGCTAAAATTGAGAGGCTTACCATCAAATAAAATTTCTCCTTTTGTAGGTCTAAATGCCCCTGAAAATATCTTTACTAAAGTAGTCTTGCCTGAGCCATTTTTACCTACAAGCGCATGAACCTCCCCACTTTTGAAACTTACATTTATTCCGTTTAAAGCCACTGTCCCTGGGAAAATCTTAACTATATTACGAGCTTCTAATACACTCATATCTAACTCCTAATAGATAAAAGCAGGGTAAGTCTCTCTATGATTTCATTTAGATAGTCTAGAAAGACTTACCCCAGTAGTAATACTATCCACCCATCTTAGCTTTTAGATCTTTTTCAAACTTCTCGATTCCTGCCTTATCATCACGAGAAAGAGTTATCCCAGGGACAGGGATACACTTACCTTTTGTTTTACTAATATCCTCACCCTTTATTGCCTTTATAAGAGTCTCCATAGTCTTATACCCTTGAGTATAAGGGTCTTGACCTGTAACTGCCTGTAATACATTAGCTGGATCTTTTAGCATCTGTACAATCTGTTCACTTGCATCAGTTCCAAAAACGAAGACTTTGCCAGCTTTTCCAGCATTCTTCACAGCCATAGCCGCCCCTATAGTTCCACCTTCATTTGCAGACCAAATAATGTTTACTTCAGGATGAGCTGTTAAAATGTCTCCTGCCACCTGAACTGCCCTATCCTGTAACCAAGCATCCTGATCGGCTACAATCTCAACTCCTGGTAGTTTTTTCACTTCTTCTAGAAAGCCACTTACCCTGTCTCCACTCTGTTCTGGAAGTAGAGATTTAAACTGAAGTATAGCTATTTTTGCCTTGCCACCAAGCTTCTGCATTATAAACTTACGGCAGACCTCACCAGTACGCCTTCCAAGCTCCTTTTGATCAGAGGTATATCCACCAACAATAAATGGGGCATTAGTAAGATTTGTATTACATACTGCTATCTTTAATCCAGCATCTGAAGCCTTCTTCAACATAGCAACTGATGTAGTATTACTAAGAGGCGCAATAGCGATACCATCAATTTGCTGGGAAATGTACGTATTAATAAGCTCCGTTTCCTTTGCCTGATCATTATTTGTATTAGCAAGCAAACACTCTGCTCCCGCAGCTTTTGCAGCATCTTCAAAACCCTTCTGCAATAGTTTCATAAATTGATCCTCTTGAAATACTACACCTGCTACTCTAATCTGAGCTGCCATAAGATTTGCTTCAAATGAGAAAAGAATTAAGAACATCAGTAACAAAAAACTAATCCTCTTTAAAACTCTCATAAAATCTCTTACCTCCTTTTATAATCTAAGATTTCAAATTCCTAACACCTCTAATAGCTTCCTACCTTGTGCAGGTTAACTTGACTAATTATTTCTCAAATCTTTATAAATACCTTATTCTTTTTTCTCCAAGCATCACCCCTTCCTCTACTTCTTATCCCCCCTAAATCCTACTAGAAATTCTTACCTCATCTTTAATATTTCTGGCTAAATCTATAGCCTTTACTGAGTCTCTTATCACTAATCTAGTAGGAAGATAAATATGTTCAATATGGCTTATCTTCCCTTCTATGCTTTCTATAAGCAATTCGGCTGCCTTTTTACCCATCCTAGACTTCTCTTGATATATAGTTGTTAAAGAAGGATATAAAAAGAGAGCTATCTGGCTATCGTCAAAACCAACTACTGAAATATCTTCTGGAATCTCTAGCCCTTCTTTTTTTATCGCCATATAGACTTCATATGCTATAGGGTCATTAACAGTAAAGATTGCTGTAGTATCTCTATTTGCCCTTAAGAATTCTCTAATAAGTTCTATGTTTTTATTATGGTCTTTCTTCCCATAACCACTTAATCCTCTAAATATTAGTCTTTCTTCTACTTCAATCCCATTATCTAAAAGGGCACTTATATACCCTTCGAACCTTTCTTTTACAGTAGTAGTCATAGAATACTTTGTAGTAATATGAGCTATATTTTTATGCCCTTGTCTAATAAGATAATCTACTGCTTCATAAGCGCCATCTCTATTTTTAGAGGTAACAAAATTTGAGTTCATCCCAGAAGGACACCTATCTACCATAACTACAGGTGTCTTTATCCTCTTTAGATATTTACTAGAAACATCACTTCTAGCACACATCTCATCTGTAGGATAGATGATAAGGCCCTTTACTCCACGATTTAAGAGTTGCCTGATTAAAGATAACTCTTTATCATAGTTCCAATAAGAGTTTACATATATGAGATTATAACCTTTCTCCGTTATTTCTGTTTCTATCCCCATAAGAACATCTGCCACCATTGGATCCTTTATATCAGGAATTACTACACCAACACATAAAGGACTACTTTTATAGTCTATATTTGTTATCTTATCAGAGACAAATGTTCCTTTCCTTTTTATTCTAAATACAAGGTCCTCTTTACTGAGCTCTTGAAGGGCATACTCTAAAGTAGTAGGTGAAACTCCAAGAGATTTAGCATAATCTTCAGTGGAAGGAATCCTCTCTAGTGGTTTAAGCTCCCCAGATAATATCTTATCCTTAAGATATTCTTTTACCTGTATATAAAGCGGTATAGGACTTTCCCTCTCGATTGATAATTCCATCAAAATCTTCCTCCGACTTTATTATAGCAATAAATCTCTAAAAGTCAAGAGTTATAAAAAGTTATGGTTTAAACTCATCCTCCATCCCCTTTGGTATTACACACACAAAGCCAAAAGGTTCGTCGTCCTTGAGATTAATAAACTGATGCTCTTCTCCTCCAGGGATAAATATTGCCATCTCTGGAGTAAGAGGTATCTCTTTGTCTTTGCTTTTCACTGCACCATACCCCTTTACTATGAAGACCTCATGCTCGTAAGGGTGCTTTCCATAACTAGTCCTCCCTAAAGGCGGAATTTCAAAGTATCGAAGCTCAAAGAGAGGGGCACCATCCTCCTTTGTAATCATCCAGTATAATTTGTTACCAGATGGAGTTAAGTACATAATATCTTTACTTAATTGAGTTATCTTCATCTTTACCTCCTTGAGTTTATTATATCACACCCTTATTCAACTTATGGTAAAATATCCATAAAACATATACAGGAGGGATTCATTATGGCAGAGTGCAAAGTGCAAAGGAACTTGAAAAACTGTAATTGCAGTTATGAGCCATGCCCTAGAAAAGGTTTATGCTGTGAGTGTATAGCCTATCATAGAAGTCATCAAGAATTACCTGCATGCTATTTCCCAGATGATGTAGAAAGAACCTATGATAGATCTATATCAAGATTTATCTCTTTATATGAGAAGTAATTATGCCAGAACTTCTTGTTATAGCAGATGACCTCACAGGAGCTCTTGATACCGGTGTCCAGTTTGCAAAAGAGAAGATAAAAACAGTAGTTACGACAAAACTAGAATGGGATACATTATCTCTAGATAATGCAGAAGTTCTTGCCATTGATACCGAGACTAGACACCTACAAGAGAAAGAAGCCTTTGATAGGATAAAAAGAGTCTTGGAGATTGCAAAAGAAAAGGAGATTAAATATTTATATAAGAAGACAGACTCTACCTTAAGAGGTAATATTGGAATAGAATTTTTGGCTATTTGGAAGACTTATAATAGACCTATTATGTTTATCCCTGCATTTCCAAAGCTAAAAAGATTTACAAGAAATGGAGTCCAATATATAGATGATACTCCAATCAATATGACGTCCTTTTCTAAAGACCCATTAAATCCAGTCAGGGAGAGCTATATCCCAAAGATTATAGAAGAACAAGCTAAACTAAAGAGTTCTATTGTAAAGAGGGACTACTACAATAATATATCAATTATAGATTCAGATGTCTATATATTTGATGCAGAGTTAGACAAAGACCTACTAACGATAGGAGAAACTCTCAAAAGAAAAGATATGCTTAAAATAACTGCTGGATGTGCTGGTTTTGCAGAAATCTTACCAAAATTAATAGATTTTAAAAGAGATAGAAAGCAAGTTAACTTGAATATAAAAGGAGACTATATTGTAATAATATGTGGGAGTATGAATGAGAGATCTCTAAAGCAGATAGAATTTGCAAAAGAAAAACTTGGCTTTTTAGATATCGTATTAAGTAAGGAGGAGATATCTAATGAACTAAATGCTCTGTCTGAAGATATCTTTTCTAATAAGAGAATAGTTATAAGAGCTGAAATCTTACGAGACCCTAAAAATCTTCACCACAGAATACTAGACAAACTGGCTAGTATTACAGAAGAGATATATAATAGAATGCATCTTAATACATTTATCATATTTGGAGGAGATACTCTATTTAAAATAATAGAAAGACTAAGAATAGAATACTTAGAACCAGTAGGAGAGATTGAAACTGGAGTAGCTGTTTCTAAAGCTAAGATAGGAGAGAAAGAGTTTGTATTTATAACAAAAGCTGGTGGCTTTGGTGATATAGATATAGTTACTAAAATTACTGATTTTATGAAGAGGCGAAGCTTATGCTTATAGGGATAACGATGGGAGACCCAAACGGGGTAGGCCCAGAGATTATACTGAAGGCTTATAGGGATGGTAAGCTTAATCAACCATTTATAGTGATTGGTGATTACGATATCATTTCATACTGCAATGAGCTATTAAATTATAATATTAATATAGATGCGATGAATATTCTAGATCTAGGAATCCTTACAAGAAATGAGCTAAAGATAGGTCAAATCTCAAAAGAATCTGGCTATGCATCAATTATGTATGTAAAAAAAGCTGTAGAGCTAGCTCTAGATAAAAAGATAGATGCAATAGTAACTCTTCCAGTAAATAAAGAGGCAGTAAGACTTACATATCCAGACTTTTCTGGACATACAGAGTTTATCGCTAGCTTATGCAGAGAGAAAAATTATACTATGATGCTTGCCTCAGAAAAGCTCATAGTGACACACGTAAGCACGCATCTATCTTTAAAAAATGCCATAGAATACATTACAGAAGATAGAGTTTATAACACGATAAAGCTCACTTATGATACACTCAAAAGATTTATAAAGAATCCTAAGATTGCAGTTGCTGGATTAAACCCGCATGCTGGAGAAAATGGCTCTTTCGGAGATGAAGAGACAAAATTTATAAGACCAGCAGTAGAAAGAGCCAGAAGAAATGGAATCGATGTTGAAGGACCAATCTCGCCAGATGTAGTCTTCTTAAAGGCGTACAAAAGGCAGTATTCTGGTGTGGTCTGTATGTATCATGATCAGGGGCATATCCCATTAAAATTATTAGATTTTGAAGGGGGAGTGAATATAACTATAGGGCTAAAGATAATAAGGACTTCAGTTGACCATGGGACAGCATTTGATATAGCCTATAAAGGTATAGCATCAACAAGAAGTCTAGAAGAGGCATTTAAATTTGCAGTAAAATTAGTGGAAAATTGAAAAATTTGGATTACTTCTAAAATCTCTCCCGTCCGATATGTATAGATTTTATGGCGACCTATACTATGAACTTTCAGAGGTTTTTGAACCATTTAATATTGATATAGTATTTCTCAACAAAGTGAATTACCTTATGAAATATGAAATTATATGTGGATATAGGATATACACTGAGGATGAAGAGATAGTAGTGAAAATTGCATCAGACTTAGCCTTTAAACAAAAACTTTTCTAGGACGACTTCTTAGAGGCAATAGAGGATATCAAATATTTTTCTAAAAGTAACACCAGCAGGCTCTCGTACAATTATATTAGCCCTCCAATCATAAGGAGTGCTAGTCTTATTTATAAGTATCAATTTATCTCCTTTATAATATTCTATTAGGGATGCTGCTGGATATACAACTAAGCTTGTCCCTACAACTATTAAACAGTCAGCCTCACTTATATAACCAACTGAATCTGATAATACATCAGGGTCTAAAGGCTCTTCATATAAAACTACATCTGGTCTTACAATACCTCTACACTTGTCACACCTTGGAACTATATCGTCACTATTTATAATATACTCTAAGTCAAAGAACTTTTTACAGGACATACAGTAATTCTTATAGATTGTCCCATGGAGCTCTAAGACATTCCTAGAGCCTGCCTTTTGATGAAGTCCATCGATATTCTGTGTAATTACTGCCTTTAGTTTACCAAGCTCTTCCAACTTTGCTAAAGCTATATGACAATAATTAGGCTCAGCATCTTTATGTATTATCTCTCTTTTATAGAATAGAAAGAATTCTTCTGGATGGTCTAAAAAGAAACTATAACTAAGTATTATCTCTGGAGGGTATTTATACTCTATCTCCTTCTTTTTATACAAGCCTTTCTCTGACCTAAAATCGGGAATATTACTCTCTGTAGAAGCCCCTGCCCCAGTAAAAGCTACTATGTTATTAGAAGTATCTATAATCTCTGCTACCTTCTCTAAATATTCCATAAAGACCTCCAACTTAAAATATAAGAAAATTATATTATAATATTATACTAAAACAGGAAAGGAGAATATACTATGGAAAGAAGGATTAATTACGGAAAGATTATTCTTTGGCTTACTCTCATTGTAGCAACTATATTAATGGCTTATGTGGCGTCACTTTATGTCTATAGAGCCATCTGTGCAATTAGGTATCCTCAGCCCTTAGACTATGGGGAAGGACCAATTTTAAATCAGGTAAGGCTTCTTTTACGGGGGGAAAATTACTATAAAGACATAAATACACCGCCATACATAGTGGGGAACTATCCTCCAGTATTTAATCTATTCTCTCTGTTGCTTGTCCCTATATTTGGACTATCATTTGCTACTGGAAGGTTTATAGCATTCTTATCTGCTATAGCAACTTCATATGTAATATATAGAATAGTCTTTCATATAACTAAAGATCGAATTATATCAATCTTGAGTGGACTATTCTATCTGGCAATAGATTACCTCTACGTATGGGGTATATATATGAGGATAGACACCTTATCAATATTCTTTAATATGCTTGGAATATATTGGGTTATAAAGAATGAAGGCGACTATAAAAAACTAAGGTGGAGTATATTATTCTTTCTTCTAGCTCTATATACGAGACAATCTATGATTGCAGGAATAGTAGCCGCATATTTATATCTTTTAACAAAGAATAAGAAGGTAGCCCTAAAGCTTATAAGAGATACGATAATCTATGGTGCCACAGTATTCATTATACTTACAGCAATAACTAAAGGACAATTTTATCTCCACATAGTAAAATACAATAACAACATATTTACCTTTAGACAACTCTGGTTCTTCTTATCTCACGAAATCTTTACATATACAGTTATGCTTATTGTAAGCCTTATAGCTTCAATCGTATGGCTTTGGCATCACCAAAGAAGAATCATTGCCCTATATTTTATCTTTGCCTTCTTAGTCCAACTAACAGCAGGTAAAGTTGGTTCAATGTTGAATTATCTTATCGAGCCGATTGGGGTAGCTGGTATAATAGCAGGAATTCTTATAAGTGATGCATTAGAATTTGCTTCAAGGACTAAAAAAGAGTTGGTACTTGTAGGTATTAGTATATTACTACTATTGCAGATAGGAAATTATTATTACGGCCCAAATACACTGAGCTGGGGTTGGAGGCCGTCACCTCCACCTGTAAAACTTGATGAGTATGTAGAAAAAGCCAAAGGTCCGATCTTAGCAGAGAACCTTGGGATTCTCCCTGCTCACAATAGGGAGATATACTTTGACCCATTTATATTTACCCAATTATACTATCAGGGTCTCTGGGACCAGAATAAAATCCTGAAAGATATAGAAGATAAAAAATTTGACCTTGTTATGTTAGAATTCAACGTGATCTATGACCATTATAATGATTCTGATAGATGGACAAGAGAGATGAAGTACGATATTTATAACAACTACGTTCTCATTGACCAACAGGCTAATATATGGGTCTATAAACCTTTAAGATTCTGATATGATATAATAAAGAGATTACAAAGGTTTATTAGGAGGCTTTAGAATGTTTATTACTTTTTTAGGGGCAGCGGGGGAAGTAACAGGTTCTAGTTACCTACTAGAAACAGATATTAATAAATATCTTGTAGACTGTGGCATATTCCAGGGGGAGAATGAGGACGAAAATGAAACTCCATTTAGTTTTTCTCCATCTAGTATAAAGGCTATACTATTAACCCATGCCCACCTAGATCATTCAGGGAGAATCCCAAGGTTAGTAAAAGAGGGGTTTAAGGGCAAGATATATGCAACCTTACCTTCTATAGAGCTATGTGAAATCTTATGGTTTGATACAGCAAAATTAATGCGGGAAGAGGTAGAGAGGATAAATAGAAAGAATCAAAGGGCAGGAAGGTCACTCATAGAACCACTATACAATGATGACGATGTTAAGAATGCACTCAAATTATTTGAGCCAGTCCCATACGACGAAATCTTATCCCTAGAAGATATAAGATTCAGATTTAGAGACTCTTCTCACATCTTAGGTTCAGCATCTATAGAGGTATGGAATGAAAAGACAAAGGCAGTCTTTTCTGGAGATATCGGTCAATGGGAAGGGGTAATGGAAGGGACCCCAGCCACAATAGAACAGGCAAACTACGTAGTTATAGAATCTACATATGGAGACAGGCTCCATAAATCTCTAGAAGAAACGAGAGAAGAGTTTGCTCAGACGATACAGAATGCAATCTCGGAAGATGGTAAGGTTCTCATTCCATCTTTTGTAGTGGATAGGGCACAAAGAATAATATATGAGATAAAACTCTTAGAAGAGAAGAGAGTCATATCAAACAACATACCTATATATTTTGATAGTCCTATGGGACAAAAGGTAACAGAGGTATATAAGAAGTATAGTAATCTACTTTCCAGTGAGCTTCAAAAATATTATCTAGCTTCCCAGGACCCATTTGAAATCGAAAACCTAAAATATCTTGCATCTGTCGACGAGTCAAAGAGGGTAAACGAATTAGACAGAGGAATAATTATAGCTGGAAGTGGCATGTGTACAGGAGGGAGGATACTACATCATATAAAGCACAATATATGGAAGGAGAATACGCACATAGTTTTTGTTGGATACCAAGCGCAAGGAACATTAGGGAGAAGGATTATAGATGGAGCAAAAAATATCAGTGTGATGGGAGAAGAGATAACAGTAAAGGCTAAGATTCATACCATAAATGGTTTTTCTGCTCATGCAGATCAGAAGGACCTCCTAAGATGGGCAGAAGGATTCCAGAATAATCCCACATTTATAATAACACACGGAGAGGTAAACTCCTCTCAGGCACTCTCTCAGTTATTTAGGCTTAAGGGCTATCAGACATTAATACCAGTAAAAGGGCAGAAGATAGACCTGTTAAAGAAGGAAATATCTGAGGTAAAACCCGCTCCTTCTTTAGACTGGGAATCCCTTATCTCAGAACTAGATTCCCAGATAGCCTTATTGAAACAAAAGATATTAGGACAATCTGATATAGAAAAGTTTTCTCTCTTACGGGCTGTATCTACAATACTTAAAGAGGTCCTTGAAAAGTAAAGGAAGGTGATAATATGCTCTCAAGAGAAAGGGTAATAACAGCCATCAATCACAAAGAGCCAGACATAGTCCCTTGGGACCTAGGAGGAATGAGGTCCACTGGAATGATGGCTATGGCTTACGTCAAATTGAGAAAAGCACTAGGTCTACCATTAGAAGAGATAAAGGTCTATGATGTTGGTCAACAGCTTGCTTGGATAGACGAGGATGTAAGAAAGATACTAGGGCTCGACGTGATTGCATTAGATACAGAAAAGGTGTTGGCTGACTACATCTATGGATGGAAACCCTACAGATTGCCAGATGGAACTCCAGCTCTCATTCCATCAAACTATATGATAGAAGAAACGGAGGATGGAGGTAAGATACTCTATAATAGTAAAAGAAGGGCTATAGCTAGGATGCCTGCTGGAGGCTTCTACTTTGACGGGATATATCATGAGCTAGAAGATGTCTCTACTTTAGAAGAGATTGATAAATGGGTTCCTGGAAGTTTTAGTAGAGAGGAGTTAGATGCGCTAAAAGATGCAGCTAAAGACCTCTATGAAAATACCAGTTATGCCATTATGGGTTCTTTTGGTGGAAACATAGTAGAACTAGGACAAGGGCTAAGAGGATGGGAAAACTTTATGTCCGATCTAGTAGGAAACAGACCTCTAGCTGAAAAATTGATAGAGAAGATGGTAGAGATGCATCTTAGAAATCTAAAGCTCTACCTTGAGGCAGTAGGAGGCTATATCCAGATCATCCAGATGGGTGATGATTTAGGTACCCAGAATGGACCTATGCTCTCTCCTAAGCTCTATAAAGAGCTTATATATCCTGCACATAAAACTATCTATGATTATATCCATAAAAACTCTAATATATATGTATTCCTACATTCCTGTGGAGGAATCTATGAACTTATCCCCTATCTTATAGATGCAGGGGTTGATATAATTAATCCAGTACAGACATCAGCAAGAGGAATGGACCCCAAGAGACTGAAGTCAGAGTTTGGAGATAAGCTTACATTCTGGGGAGGAGGATGTGATACACAGTCTATCTTACCATACGGAAAACCAGAGGAGATAGCTAAGCATATAAGAGAAAGGGTAGAAATCTTTTCAATGGGAGGAGGATTTATTTTCACTCAGGTTCATAATATCCAAGCTAATGTTCCTATAGAAAATATAATGGCTCTTGTTGAAACAATGGTTTCTTTAACGCGAAAAAAATAGTCTATATATGAAGGAGACATTTAAGAGACATTCTCCAAAATTTTGTAGTCTTTATCTTCATATCCTCTATGATTTCATTAGTAGTCCTCAATTTTATTCCCCTATTTTTCTCAAAAGAGAAAATTTTAACTTATTATACTATACCTATAGAAAACTAAAAATCCTTCTCTAGTTTAAACTAGTTAGTTGTTAGAAACTAAAAGTTTTGGTATTACTCGTTAGAGTTTCCGAGAGTCTTTAGTAAAGGAGGTCTTACAGATTAGTAAGCTATTTGGCAAACATTTCCCAAAGTTGGGAGCTTTAGAGATATTAAAATATATCGGACCTGGATTTTTGGTCACTGTAGGATTTATTGATCCTGGCAATTGGGCTTCTAATATGGCGGCAGGTTCTGGCTTTGGGTATTCCCTTCTCTGGATGGTAACCCTATCGACTATTATGCTAATATTTTTGCAGCATAATGCAGCCCATCTAGGAATTGTAACAGGATTATGTCTCTCAGAATCTATCTCTAGATATTTTAAAAAATCTGTAGGAAGATTTCTCTTATCTACTGCAATGCTAGCCTCTATATCTACTGCCTTAGCAGAGATATTAGGAGCCAGTATAGGACTAAATATGCTCTTTGGAATCTCTATTCCTCTTGGAGCTATCATCACTACTATTTTAGTCATTATAATGCTCTTTACAAATAGTTACAGGAGATTAGAACGATGGATCATTGGCTTTGTATCTCTTATAGGGATCTCTTTCCTCTTTGAATTAATCCAGGTAAAAGTAGAATGGCATTCAGCCTTGAAGGGATGGATTATGCCGTCTTTTCCTAAAGACTCACTTCCTATAATTATGAGTGTACTCGGAGCTGTGGTGATGCCTCACAACCTCTTCCTCCATTCAGAGATAATTCAGAGTAGGCAGTGGAATATAAAGGAAGAAGAAGTTATGAAGAGACAGCTACAATATGAATTTCTTGATACCCTTTTGGCTATGATAGTAGGATGGGCTATAAATAGTGCGATGATACTAGTAGCTAGCGTAGTGTTTCATTCAAACAATATTTTAATTACTCAGCTTCCTCAGGCTTATAGGACACTAGAACCGCTCCTTGGAAAGGTCTCTTCTACTGTATTTGCCCTTGCCCTTCTCTTTTCAGGCTTTTCCTCATCTATAACAGCAACTATGGCAGGGGGAAGTATCTGGGCAGGTATATTCTCAGAACCATTCGATATAGAAGACATTCATACAAGATTAGGAGTATTGATAACTACAGTTGGAGCCCTCTTAATCATATTTTTCATCTCTAATCCATTTCAAGGATTGATATGGAGCCAGATAATATTAAGTATTCAGCTACCATTTACTACAGTATCTATGATAATTCTTACCTCCTCTAAAAGGGTTATGGGGAAATTCTTTAATTCAGCATTAGACAATATTATCTTATGGTGGATAACCGGCATTGTTACCACTTTAAATATCATACTCCTATTTAGCCTTTTCTTAGGGGGATAAAACCTATTTACCCTCTATTGCTCCTCTCATAGGGATAAAGTAGACACCCATATCTCTCCTTGAATGAACCTTGCCATTCTTGTCCTTAGTGTACACATATAGGAACTGTCCTTTCTTGAAAGGCTGACCTATAGGAACAATCAACCTGCCATCTGGCTTTAGCTGTTTAAGAAGCTCAGGAGAAACATAAGGGGCTGCACAGGTAACGATTATAATGTCAAATCCCCCCTTAACATCTGCCCACCCGTAGTATCCGTCTCCAACCTTTGTATGGACATTGCTATACCCTAAAGGTTTAAATATTTTAGAGACTGCATCTCCAAGTGGCTTGATTATCTCAATCGAATATACCTCTTTGCAGATCCTTGAGAAGATTGCTATCTGATACCCACTACCTGTTCCTATCTCTAGCACCACATCATCCGGTTTTGGCTGGGATAACTGAGTCATATATGCCTGCCCTAGATAATCACTCAGAACCGAACCATATCCTATGCTCCAATGTTGAGCAGGTACCTCGTAGGCGTTATCTCCAAAGAATTTTTTATACTGATAATTATACTGAAAATATTCCCTTGGAACCTCTCTGAATGCCTTTAGGACTAAAGGGTCTGCATTTCCAAACTTTTCGGTAAGATATCTTTTTATTTCTGCTAAAGCCCTTTCCTTTCTCTTCTGGATATTATCAAAGTCAGATGTTGAAATACTAACATCTCTACCACTTTCTTTCATTGCCTTTATAAAGACTGAATAATTCCAACCTTCCCCTGCTGCACATTCAAAACCAAAAGGAATCAAAAGGAGCAAAAATAAAAAGACCTGTAGATAAAATCTTCGTTTCATATATCCCTCCTAATTCTATTATATATAATCTCTCTCTGGAAATGTTAGAAGAGACACAAGATAGAGAAAGATAGACAATACGAGTACTAGTCTATATCCATAAAAGATAGAGAATACATTAGCTAATGGAGTCCCAATGACAGAAAATGCCCCATTAATACTAAGAGCCCAAGGCAAAAGGCGACTCTTATCTCCTACAAAAGTCGAAAGTCCTAGAGGAAAAGGAAACCCCATAAAGAAAGATAGTGGTGCCACCAAAGATACTATAGAGACAAATTTAAAGGCAAAGGGAATGTCCATCAGATGGATAAGAATCTTATCTAAGAACATAGTATAGAATAAAAGCAGTAAAACAATAGCACTTATGGCTATACCTACTCCCTTTAACGGATTGCCTATATACTTTTGAGAATAGTAACTTCCAAATCCAGAGAAGAATAACATAGAAGCCAGAACTACTGCAAATGAAGAGGTATAGTCATTCAACACCAGAGATATCTTATCGAACAGCAGTATTTCAATAAACATAAACACTAGTCCAAGACTTAAGAAGTACAATATTTCGTTAAACAGCAATCTCTTTGTCCTTAGAGTTCTTACCTCCTTTATTAAGGGAAGGAATAGTATAAAAAGGGCAAAGATAACAGATTGAATGATTACACCAAAATTAACCAAGAAACCTATCTCCTCTCTAGGTAAAAGGGCAATTAATCTTAGTACTTCCCTCAGTCTTTTTAGATTGATAGTAGAGAAGAAGTTCGGTCTATTAAAAGAAGAGGGGGCAACATTAAATAGGTCAGAGAAGGAAAAATATCTGGTGTTAAAGAATAGAACCTTTTGGATATCATCCATAAGAGAATCCTGGGGGGACGAGGTCTTAGTCTGAGGGAAGATTGGAGGTAGGTCATTCCATATGGTCTTGATTCCCTTGGGATTAATCCCAGGATAATAGGATGTATCAAAGGAACGAGCATAACAAAAATCCTTAAGCCTCTGTATATCCTTGGTATCAAATGGAGATCTGCTGACTAGGACTCTAGCATTCCAGGATGCCCTGTAAACTAATATACAATTCTCGGGAGATACTACTCCTAAGGACCTTAGAACCTCCATAACAGTATTTACAATCTTAAGAGCATATACTGTAGACTCACTAATAGAGACCGGAATAGAGAGGATTCCACCTTCTTTCAAATGAGTAAGATACAGAGAAAATGCCTCTTTAGTAAAGGCATACTTGTTAGCTGTACTCTGATTTAGGAAATCGGTAGATATGTCTATAATATCAAAATATGCCTGATTCCTTACCAAGAAGGAGATAGGTGAATCTCTATATATCTTCACTCTATTATTCCTACTTAACTCATCAAATCTTTTCACATAGGAACTTATAACATCATCAGAATCTAAGGCAATGATTGAAGTACTGTTTGATGTTAATACCTCCTTAATCCTAAATCCCCCATGACTTCCAATTAAAAGTACCGAAGGGTCATTTTTTAGAAGATATGGGAATAAATCTAGAGAAGCATTAAGATAAGAGGTATCTAAATGACCCTCTTTAATGAGAGTGGTTAACCTATTTCCGTCCCTGTAAAGGCCGTATCCAATTGGATACCCCTTGACCTTAAGGAGAGCATAATCATTGGAAAGTTCCTCATCAAGCCTCTCTGTATAGTTATCTAGGATTAAATAGTACCCCTTTGGGGATTTAATCTTAGAAATAATCCTATTATTTTCCACATGCAGTGGGGCATAGATAGCCTTATACTCACAAAAATCAGCCCTGTTATAGAATATTATCCCTGCCTCTGAAAAGATAAAGAGAATAAATAGAGCGAAATATAATCCTCCTCTATTCCTCTTTGTAAAGAGTCTAATATTTAAAATAGAGACCAGAAGTAGAAATGGTATAATAGCACTTAAAAGATAGAATGGATGAATAAAACACATAAATACCAGGATCAAAATAGAACCAACCCCTGCACCAGTTAGGTCAGCTGCATATATCCTATTAGTGCCACTATAGAGAATAAGGTAGTTCAATCCAATGTAGAGCCCAACTAAAACAAAGACTGGGAATATCGCGAGATAGTACTTCCCAATATTAACAATCTGGTTCATCCATACATCTGGATTCTGAAGCTCCAAAGGATTGAACGGATTTATAGAGATAAAATAGAAGGATAGAGGAAATAACACCATCAGAACGATCGGAATTATTAACAGTGTCTTCTGATAAGACCTCAAAAAGAAGTCTTTAAAGAGATATAAGATAATACTCCCCAAAGAATAACCGACCATAGTAATAGATACAACCAAGTAGCCGTACTCTTCCCATTTAGAGATAGCAAAGAATCTATTCAGAGAGGTTTCAAAATAGATAGAGGATGCAGAAACAAGAAAGATAGAAATAAGCAAGGATCGCTCAACTATACCGTCTCTTTTATTATTCATAAACCTTCTCCTTCATTTGTCCTTCATATAATGGAAATATAATTTCTATAATAGTATAATTGTAGCAGATCAAAGATGAAAAATAAATGAATATGGGAAGGCATTTAGGATGAGTAATAAATTGTTTAATAGGTCTATTATTATCTGTATATCAATATTATTGACATTAGCCATTGGGGTTAAAGTTTATAATGAAATAACTACTATAAGTATAAGGGATTGGAACTATCGCTCTCTCCAAAGGATAGATAGAACAAGGAAGATCTTTTCTTTTATTGTATTTGGAGACAACAAAAACTCAGGGAGAATCTTTAATGAACTTATAGATAGAATAAATAAGGAAGATGTTTTATTCTCTATAGACAACGGAGACTTAGTTTTTGTAGGAAGAGAAGAAAACTTTGAATTATTCTTAAAACAGGCAAAAAGATTAAACAAGCCCTTACTAACTGTTATGGGGAACCACGAACTATTGTTGGATGGGAGAGGAAACTACTATAAGATCTTTGGTCCATTCTACTACTCATTTACAGTAGGGGACTGCTATTTTATCGTATTAGATGATGCTAATGGGAAGAATCTGGGACCTTGGCAGAAAGAATGGCTGAAAGAAGAACTAGAAAAAAGTCTTAGCTATAAATACAGGTTTATATTTATGCATATACCCCTGTTTGTCCCAGACAAAAAGTTAAAGAGGAGTGATGCCCTAACAGATTCGAACTCTGCCAAAGAATTAAGTAATCTGTTTGACAGGTATAACGTTACTATGGTCTTTGCCTCTCACATCCACGCATACTATAGGGGATTCTGGGGAAAGACACCTTATATCATCACAGGTGGCGCTGGAGCAGAACTAATTGGTGTCAACCCAGTTCATGATTTCTATCACTATATAAAGGTATCTGTACTACCTGATGGTATAAAATACGATCTTATCAAACTCAAAAGCCCTCCACTTAGAATGATAGACAGATGGCTCTACGATGGATGGATATACATTTATCTATTGCTCGGACTTTACTCTTGGGATATTATACTAATTCTCACCATTCTCTACCTTGCCTCCTATATCGTCTTTATAAAGAAGAAGTGGCTCACCTGGAACATAAGAAAGATTAGGTAATATATAGTATAATAGTTTAATATTAATAAAAATGGAGGAATGGTATGTTTCAGAGAATTAGAAAGAGAGATGGAAGGATAGTAGAGTTTGATGCTAGCAAGATAACAAATGCTATCTCTAAAGCGGGGATTGCTACTGGAGAATTTGGTAGGGATATAGCAGAAAGACTTACCCTGAAGGTCTTGAGTCTGGCACAAGAAACCATAAGAGACGAGATACCTGGAGTGGAAGAGATCCAGGATTGTGTAGAAGAGATATTATTATCTTCCCCATATCGTAAGACTGCTAAGGCATACATACTCTATAGAGACCAGCATGCAAAGCTTAGGGAGATTACTGCCAAAGCTAATATAGATCTAGTAGATCAATATCTAGAGAAACTAGATTGGCAGGTAAATGAAAACAGCAATATGACATTTTCTCTACAGGGGCTAAACAACTACATCTCCTCAGAGATCAGTAAGATATACTGGCTCAACAAGATATACCCCTCAGAGGTTAAGAATGCTCATATAAATGGAGATTTTCATATACATGATCTAAATAGCCTCTCTGTATACTGCGTAGGGTGGGACCTTCAGGACCTATTGATAGAGGGATTCAAGGGTGTTCCAGGTAAAGTAGAGAGTAAACCAGCTAGACACTTCAGAAGTGCATTGGGTCAGATAGTAAATTTCTTCTATACTCTTCAGGGAGAGGCAGCAGGAGCCCAGGCATTTTCAAGCTTTGATACCCTTTTAGCCCCGTTTATAAGATCTGATAAGTTAAGTTATAAAGAGGTAAAACAGGCTCTACAAGAGTTTGTATTTAACACAAATGTTTCTACAAGGACTGGTTTTCAAAGTCCATTTACTAATATTACTCTAGACCTCACCATACCCAAGTTTATGGAGGACCAACCTGTTATAATCGGAGGAGCACCACAATCTGCCACTTATGGAGAATTTCAGGAGGAAATGGATATATTAAACAAAGCATTCCTAGAGGTAATGCTCGAAGGTGACGCCAAAGGAAGGGTATTTACCTTCCCTATTCCTACCTATAGCATTACCAAAAACTTTGACTGGGATAACCCAAATCTTGATCTTCTTTGGGAGGTTACGGCTAAGTATGGAATTCCATACTTCTCTAACTTTATAAACTCCGATATGGACCCTGAAGATGTAAGAAGTATGTGCTGTAGACTAAGACTTAACAACCGTGAGCTAAAAAAACGTGGTGGGGGGCTATTCGGTGCAAATCCTTTAACAGGCTCTATAGGAGTAGTTACTATAAATATGCCGAGGCTTGGCTATCTTTCAAAAAGTGAGAATGAATTTTTAGAAAGATTAGAAAGATTAATGGTCCTAGCAAAACAGAGTCTTGAAATAAAGAGGAAGGTCCTTGAGAAGTTCACAGATAGAGACCTATATCCCTACTCTAGATTCTATCTAAGATCTGTGAAGAGCCGTTTTGGAGAGTACTGGAAGAATCATTTCTCTACAATAGGTCTTGTAGGGATGAATGAGGCATTGCTAAATCTTCTAGGTGTAGACATCGGTTCAAGAGAAGGGAAGGAATTTACATTAAAGGTTCTAAACTTTATGAGAGAAAAATTACTAGAATTTCAAGAAGAGACAGGAAATATATATAATCTTGAGGCTACCCCAGCAGAAGGAACATCGTATAGGCTTGCTAGGATAGATAAAGAAAAGTATCCAGATATTATATGCGCAAATGAAGAAGAGTACAGAGAAATACTAGCTGAACCATTCTATACAAATTCCACCCAACTTCCTGTAAACTATACAGATGATATCTTCTCTGCCCTAGATCTCCAAGATGATATCCAGACCATGTATACTGGAGGCACAGTGCTCCACATCTTCGTAGGAGAAAGGATACAGGATACTGAAAGCACAAAGACTCTAATAAGAAAGATATGTGAGAACTATAGACTTCCATATATAACGATAACCCCAACGTTTAGCATCTGCCCAAGTCATGGCTATATGGCTGGGGAACACTATGAATGCCCCAAATGTGGAGTCCGTACAGAAGTATATTCTAGGGTAGTTGGATACCTACGTCCAGTAAGCCAATGGAATAAGGGTAAGCAGGAAGAGTTTAAGTTGAGAAGGACATTTAAGACTAAGTAAGGAGGAATTATGGGAGTAAAACCAGACAGATGGATAAAAAGAATGGCAAAGGAATATGGGATGATAGAACCATTCTCAGAAAATCTAGTCTCTAAAGGCAAAATCTCCTATGGAATTTCCTCTTATGGCTACGATGTAAGGGTGGATAATAAATTTAAGATCTTCACAAATATAAACAGTACTATCGTTGACCCGAAGAATTTCGACAGTAAATCCTTCGTTGATATAGAATCAGATGTATGTATAATTCCTCCTAACTCCTTTGTCCTAGCCAAATCTGTAGAATACTTCAGAATTCCAAGGAACGTCATCGTTATATGTATTGGAAAATCTACCTATGCTCGATGTGGCATCATTGTCAATGTAACCCCTCTAGAACCAATGTGGGAAGGCTATATTACGTTAGAGATCTCTAATACTACCCCTCTCCCAGCAAAGATCTATGCCTATGAAGGAATAGCTCAGCTTCTCTTTTTTGAAGCTGACGAGCCCTGTGAGGTTTCCTATGCTGAGAGAAACGGTAAATACAATAAACAAGAAGACCTTACATTACCGAGGGTATAGTGGTTATAGGGGGACTCCAGAAATTCTCACTGATAGACTATCCTAAAAAGGTCTCAGCTGTTGTATTTACATTTGGTTGTAACTTTAGATGTCATTATTGTCACAATCCAGAGCTTGTAGAGCCAACCCTATTAAATGGCATATTAGACGAAGAATTTATTTTAGATTTTTTAAAAACTAGAATAAATAAACTAGACGGAGTAACAGTAACCGGAGGAGAACCAACTCTCCATAGAGACCTTCCTAAATTTCTGTCAAAGATAAAAGAATTAGGATTCCTAGTGAAACTGGATACAAACGGAAGTATCCCAGAGATGCTGAAGGAACTAATAAAGGATAATCTTTTGGATTATATAGCAATGGACATAAAGGCTCCTAAAGAAAAGTATAGAGATATCATCGATGCAGATTTAGACCTTGCTAAGATAGGAGAAAGTATAAACCTCATTATGAGTTCTAGGATAGACTATGAGTTTAGGACTACTGTAGTTAGGTCCTTACTCCTGCCAGAAGATATCCTTAGTATAGCCAAGATGATAGAAGGGTCTAGGCTATTTGTTATCCAGAGATTTATTTCTACAAAGACCTTAGACCCAAATTTTATAAATGAGAAGAGCTATTCGGATGAGGAATTACATAGGATACAACAGGAAGTATTGAAATTAGTCAAAAATTGCATATTAAGATAGGTGGCGTTTCTATTGAGAAAAACCATATTATTTATCTGTACCCATAATTCCAGTAGGTCTCAGATGGCAGAAGGGTTTGTTAAGGCTTTATATAGTGACAAATATAAGGCTCATAGCGCAGGGATAGAGCCTTATAGTATAAATCTTTATGCAGTAAGGGTAATGAAGGAGATAGGAATTGATATCTCTAACCAGAGGGCCAAGAGTATAAACGAATTCCGTGGCCAGATATTTGACTATGTTATTACTGTATGCGATAATGCTAGAGAAACCTGTCCATTCTTTCCTGGCAAGAAGATTATTCATAAAGGATTTCAGGATCCAGCCAGTATAGAGGGAACAGAAGAGGAAAAGTTGGCAGTCTTTAGAAAGGTAAGGGATGAGATCAAACATTGGATTATAGAAACCTTTGGTAAAACTGAGATCTAGGGGTGATGATATCTATGATAATAAAGGCACAGATTATGGATAAAGAAGGAATAAGGAGGGCTCTTTTAAGGATTACTCATGAGATATTGGAGTACAATAAAGACATAAAGAGTATCGTCCTTGTAGGGGTAAAGACAAGAGGCATCTATATAGCCCAACGTATAGCTGAGAACATAAAGTTTATAGAGGGAGTAGATATCCCTGTCCAATTTCTAGATGTGACACCATATAGAGATGATGTCACCAGAGAACTACCGAAACAGAATCTTCATCTCGATGTAGAAGGCAAAAATGTAGTGATAGTAGATGATGTTCTCTACACAGGTAGGACCGTAAGGGCAGCAATGGATGCGCTTATAGACTATGGTAGACCTGCCACCATTCAATTGGCTGTATTAATAGATAGAGGACATAGGGAGCTTCCAATAAGACCCGATTACGTCGGCAAAAATGTTCCTACATCCAAAAAGGAGCAGGTTGCTGTTCATCTAGAAGAGATAGACCCTAATGACGAAGTATTAATAGTAGAATAGGAGGCACTAGTGCCTCCTATTCATTAGGATCTATTAGAATCTTTACCCCTTCCCCTTTTCGCATAATATCTATCCCATTCTTCAATTCTCTAAGGGGGAGTTTATGAGTAACAAGTTTTTCTACAGGTACATTACCACTTTCTAATATTGCCACCGTCTGGGGGAAACTAAACCAAGAGATATAGGAACCAAAGACCTTAAGTTCGTATCTAGGAATCAGTATCTGTTTTATCTGAGGAAGAGCATTTTCATTCATCCCAAAGAGTAGAATAGTGCCATTCCTTCTTACTAGATTAATAGCAGTCTCGAACTGATTCCCTACTGCATCTATCACTATATCTGCTCCTATCTCCGTTAGAGCTAGTACCTCCTTTTTCACATCAACCTCTTTTGGATTTAGAACTACACTAGCACCCAGCTCCTTTGCCATCTTTGCCCTAACAGAAGTTGGCTCTATTACTATAATCCTTCCTGATCCCTGTGCCTTAAGCATAAGTAAGAATAAAAGCCCCATAGGACCAGCTCCAATAAGGACAACATTATCCCCAACCTGAAGGTTCAGCTTTCTCATTGCGTTTACTATACAGGAGAGAGGCTCAGCCAAAGCAGCCCTTTCTACTGGTGTCTCTTTTGAAATCTTATAGAGCGCCTTGCTTGGGGCTACATTGTACTGGGCAAATCCACCGTCTATATATATACCAAGGGTAGTAAAGTTTTCACACATATTTGGAAGACCTCTCCTACAGTAACGACATACCCCACAGGTAAGGTTCGGATCAATCACTACCCTATCTCCTATCTCCAAGTTCTTTACTGCAGGTCCTTTCTCTTGAACTATCCCTACATACTCATGACCTAAAATAACCCCTGGAGTAGCAGGATGCCCTGGTGGTACCTCTAGAATGTGGACATCAGTTCCACATATACCAGCCAGACCAACCTTTATTAAGACCTCATCTGGTTTTGTAATCCTTGGTTCCGGAACCTCTCTTATACTTAGTCTCCCCTCACCTTCAAAGATTCCTGCCAACATATCTTCCTCCTAAAAACCAATCCTAGGTAGGCTATATACCGTCTTCCAACCCTCTGACTCTGGCTCTCTAAGGTATGGTTCCATCTCTTTAGCTGACCTCAAGGTTACTTCTTCCACAGGTGGAATCTTTCCAGGAGGGAAGACTTCTAGAATCTGGTCTATCACTAAGGTGAGATATCTCAATATTGCAGCCACAGGTCTCTTTGCCTTTCTTGCATCTCCAGCACTAGCCTTACCTACTACCCCCTCTGGTTGGGCAGAGATCTCTATAGGAGCATGACCTTCACCCTCAGACCATCTATGAGGTCTATGGTAAGGCTCTACAGATTTATCAAAGTGACCATCAGGTAGATAACTCTGTCCTTTACCTACAGTATCTTCTGCCAGGCTCATATCTACCATTCCTTCTGGAAACAGAAGAAGGGCTAAGGACGTCTCCGATTCATCTGCATGGACAAATGGAGTTTCTACTAGATCTGGCTTCCCCTTTGGATAGAAAAATTCCCTTACCGCCCTATGCCAATCTAAAACCTGGAATATTCCTGGAAGTTGATACCTATACATAAACTCATGGAGTGCAGACTCTAGAACCCAAAGTTGCCCATGGTTATTTACATATATCTGTTTACGGAATCCATCATTCCAAAGTCCCAACATAACATTGACAAGTATTTCTTTAACTACATCCTGAGGCAACATTATCGTTCCAGGCATTCCTATATGATGGAATGGATGGGCACCATAATTTACAGGAGACCATACCAAATTTACAGGTCTCCCTTGTTTTGCAGTATACCTCCTTACTCCTTCTAAAATCTGAGTTACAACAAGCGTATCTAAACCAGAGATAGAATGCCTACCATGTTTTTCAGTAGAACCTATCGGCACTAAAACTATATCATTCTTTCTTCTATTCTCTATAACCTGCTGTCTTATAGTAGTTTGAATGTAAGTCCCCGGTTTCCCCAATTCAGGAGGAGATGGAATTCCATACTCTTTCAGTATTGCATCTATCTCATCTTCACTAGCGTCCCATATCTTCTTTTTTAATCTTCCTACCTCTGTATTCTCGAAAACTATTCCTGGATTCTCTGTGGTTAACCAAAAACTGTTCTCCATATTGTTCACTCCTCTCCTACATCCTCACCATAACCTTTCCATCTTCCCTATGGGTAGTCTTTTCTATTGCTTTTACCGCATCGCCAAGGGAAAATCTAGAGGTTATGATCTGAGTCATATCTATCCTACCAGACGCCATAAGTCTTATCACATTTTGAAACGTTCCATAGCCAGAATGTCCTTGAGAGCCAAAGATTTGAGCCGCATGGGTTTGGAAATACTCTAGATAAACTGGAACCCTATCTGCTGCTCTTCCTATCTGGACGATCTTACTTCCAATAGCAAGAGTCTTTTCCATCTCAGGAATTGTCTTTGTAGGCGCCCCTGCTGCCTCAACAAATAGATTTGCTCCGAAACCATCTGTTACCTCTATAATAACCTCTGCAGGATTAACATCTATAGGATTATATACATACTCTGCCCCCATCAATCTTGCGAGTTCTCGTCTCTTAGCAGAAACCTCAAATGATACTATCTTTGAAGCCCCAGCCGCTTTAGCTAATGCTATAGAAGCCAATCCTATAGGACCAGCACCGAAAACTACTACATATCCTCCTGGCTTAAACCCTTCTGCTCTTACAAACATTCCGTTATAGGCGACACTGGTAGGTTCAACTAGTGCACCTGCTTCAAATGCCTTATCTCTATCACCATATCTAGTAGCTATCCCATCTATCTTCCAGCAATATTTGGCTCCTATCACTATATATTCAGCAAAAGCTCCATTGATAGTAAAACCAATCTCCTCTAAGTTTAAACACTGATTCGGATAGCCATTTCTACATGGTACACATTCTCCGCACCAGATCATCTCCTCGGCAGTGACCATATCTCCTACCTTTAGGTCTTTTACATCCTTCCCTACCGCTACTACCTCTCCAGAAAATTCATGGCCTATTACAGAGGGGAATTTGGTTAGACCTGGGTACAGGATGTAATTATCCTTATCTGTTTCATAAAAGTGGACATCCGAACCGCACACACCACAGGCTTTTACCTTTAATACTACATCCTTAGGTCCTGGGGTTGGATCTGGAACCTCTTTTACCTCTAATCTAGGGTTCTTCCAGATACTGTTTCCTGTAATTGCCTTGCCAGTAGTCTTTTCAAAATCTGAGACCACATAACCTGGCTTTGGCGTCCATTCTGCATCAAGTACTAATCCTTTCATCCTAAAACACCTCCTGTTTTAATCTGTTTATAACCTCTTCTATCCTTTTAGGTATCCACACATACAACTCATCCCAACTCAAAAATAGCTCCTTGGTAAATCTAAATTCCTTTCTAAAATTAAATGTAGGGATAAATGCATATCTAGAAAGATAATTCAAAACCAATTCATCCTTATCGAGTGTCTTCTCTAGCCTTCCTTTAAATATATCGGTTACGAGTAATCCACCAATCCCCGCATGTATGGAACAAGAGGGTATGAATCTCTCTCTAGGCTCAAACCAACTGGGAGTTGGAGCAAAGGCATGCTTTCCTGGCTGCGAATAGATAACTGGATGACCATTTCTCATCTCTACATTATCCATCAAATGATAACCACCATGCCAGCTAGCCTCTACCCTCCTGATATTGTTATCCTCTCCTACATATACCCAACTATGTTCTAACTCGTAGAGATGTTCAATATCCCAATCCCAATATATAGCATATTCTATAGCATATACCTCTTTTTCATCGAGTATTATTTCTCTTGGAAATGAAGAAGACTTACTGTTCCTGCTGAAGATAGTATACCCAACCTTTATGGGAAGAAAAGGCTCTTTCTCATCAAACATTATTATAGGAGCATATTTTAAACAAAGTTCAATCTCATTATCCATTTTAACCTCTTTAAGAAAATGTTTTCTAGAAGAATTATAAAACATCACGGTCCATATGTCAATAATCTGATCTTCTATAACTGTTGCATAAATGGTGGATGAAGTTGCAATTTTCATAATATTAAATTAACTCATCAACAAAAATCGCAACAGTCATGTTTCACCAAACTATTGACATTTTTATTTTATTTAATATAATTTATATAGAATTTTGGTTTTTTGGGAGGATATATGAGTATAACTAAAAGGAGAATAGACTTTTTGAAGACCTTAGCCAAGCTCTGTAAGGAACAAGAGTGTCCTGTACATTATTCTCTCGTAGCAGAAAAACTTGGGGTAAGTAAATGGACCGCCTATGACCTCCTTACAGCATTAAAGGAGGAGGGGTACGTAGAAGTCTTGTATATTCTTAATGAAAAGAGTGGAGGAAGAAGTTCTATAGCCTTTAAGCTTACACCTAAAGGAGAAGATGTAATTTCAGAGGGACATAGAGAGGATATAGAGAGAACTAGAAGAGAGATCAGAGAGAAGATAGAATCATCTAAAAAACTCTCTATAAATGAAGTCCTTCAGGCAGGACTCAAAGAGATCTCTGAAGCGAAGTCTCCAATCCTTAAGGCATTAGATATAAGTATAGTGCTTTATATCCTGAGCCAGAAGATAGCTATAAATTGGGATAGTATAAGTTCAGTGTATAATACGCTTTCCAAGAACATAGACCCTCAGAGTGGACTCTTGGGACTTACTGCCCTTCTTACAGGGCTCATCCTGGCAAAGGCTGGCCTTACAAGGTATGGAGGCACCTTGAGTATAAAATTAGAACCTCTACTTAGCAGATATAAAGAGATCCTACAGGGGCTTTCTTTTAAAGAGAAAGAGACATTACTCTCTATTACTAGAGAGATCTATAGAGAAAAACTTATTATCGGAAAGGAGGAGTGAGTATGGCTTTCTTCGATTTTGCCAAAAAATATGTTGGCAGTAAGGTAGTGGAGGAAGGGCTAAATTATATAGCCAAAAATCCAGAGGAAAACCTAGAGAAGCTCGTTAGTATAGCTAGAAAGATAGTGAGGGCTGATTTTCACAAACAACAGCTCGAGCAGGTAGCAAAATATCTAGCACAGGACACCCCTCAGAGAGAGTTTGCAATAAGGCTTCTAAAGAACACAAACCCCAATGTCAGGTCTAAGATGTTTGTAGACTTCTTTGTAAATGCTGTTTGGTTAGGAGTCCCCAGAGAGATGGAGATGAGTGAAAAACTTGGGGTACACATTCCATGGTTTATACTAATAGACCCAACTACAAGTTGTAACCTCAGATGCATAGGATGTTGGGCAGGTGAGTATCAGCAGCACTTCAGCCTAGGGAAAGACCTTATGGATAGAATTATTACTGAAGCTAAAGACCTAGGAATTCATTTTGTCACCGTTTCTGGAGGAGAGCCTTTCCTTAGCAAGGAGTTTCTAGAGGTTGCCGAGAAACACGACGATGTCGTATTCCACACCTATACTAATGGGACACTCATAGATGAGAAGATGGCTAAAAAGATTGTAGAACTTGGTAATATTGCCCCGGCAATAAGTATAGAAGGATTTGAAAAAGAGACAGACGAGAGACGTGGTAAAGGGGTATTCGCAAAGGTGATGCGTGCAATGGACCTACTAAAAGAAAACGGTGCCATATTTGGATTCTCCGTTACAGCTACGAGTAAAAACATAGATATAATAACTAGTGACGAATTTATAGACTTTCTTATCGATAAAGGGGTTGCCTTTGGTTGGGTATTTATGTATGTTCCCATTGGAAGAGACCCTGACCTAAGCCTTATGATTACACCTGAGCAGAGGGCAAAATTGAGAGAGGCGGTCCATCACTGGAGAGCAGATAAGCCAGTCTTTGTTGCAGACTTCTGGAATGATGGCCCGTATACAGGTGGTTGCATTGCAGGGGGAAGGAACTACATACATATAAATGGAAAAGGTGAAGTAGAACCCTGCGCTTTTGTCCACTTTGCACTTGACAACATAAAAGAAAAGAGTCTAGTAGAAGTCCTTAAATCGCCCCTATTTATAGAATACCAGAAGATGCAGCCATTCCATGAGAATCTCTTAAGGCCTTGTCCAATAGTAGATAATCCTTGGGCTTTAAGAGAGATCGTCCAAAAGGTAGGAGCTAAATCTACCGATGGAGGCTCTGAAGCCTTACTCTCTTCAGAATTAGCTAGTGCCTTAGATAGATATGCAGAAGCCTGGGGCAAGGTATCTGACCCTATCTGGGAGAAAAACTATAAGAAAAAAGAAGTTACGGTGAAATAGTTATGGAAAGGGTAAAGGACTCTGAAAAGACATTTAGGTATACAGATTGGGGGCCCAAGTATATTATGAGAGGACCTAGGATAGAATGGGGACTTCTCAAGATCATCCCGGGCAAAGAACTTGGAGCTCACTACCATAAGGAAGTAGAAGAGACATTCTATGTCCTCTCTGGAAAAGCCCAGATGGTTGTGGATGGGGAAACTTTTGAAATCGCTGCTGGCGATGCAATAAGAGTAGAAGCCCCAGAGGAACACAATATTATAAATCCATCTGAAGATTTCCTTGCGATATTTATAAAATCTCCGTATCTACCAGAGGACAAGTATACTAGGTGATGGATGCTTTAGCATCCATCACCTTTATCTATCTGTCCTTCCCGTTCCACTCTTCAACACTACTAATATCCCTACCAATAGAACCGCATAATAAGTGATTATCCTAAAAAGAGTAATAGCCACTAAAAGATTTTGGGATGAATCAACAAAGTTCTTAAAAGAAGCAAAAAGAATTGCCTCTATCCCTCCACTTGCTCCAGGGGTAGGAACGTAAGTAGCAAAGGTAGAGAGCATGGTATGGATGCCAAAGAATCTCAAAAATCTCATATGTAACCTCGTAAGACTAACTATTGGCAAGAAGAATAGGTAAGAGTACAATACTATAATAATGAACATAAGAGAAAAATCAAAAATGAGGAGTCCCTTATGTTTACCCCATAACTCATTGACGCTTAATTTTAGCTCGTCTATCCACTGATACGCTTTCTTTTCCCATTTTTCTATAAATATTTTTAAAACAGAAATCTTTTTAAAATAAACAATAAAGAGCTTAAATATCTCTGGGTTACTCATTGCAAACCAGGTAAAGAATGTAGAGATGCTACTTGTTACAAACCCTCCAATGATAAGTGTCTTACCTATAACCTCTTGAGGTAATCTGGGTAGGACAAAAACAACAGAGTAGAGATCTATAATAAGGATTAAAAGGAGATATTCAAACGTTCTAAGCAAGATTATGTTTGTAGCAACCTCACTTTTTACTCCTTTCTTTGTTAGAAAGTAGATCTGTAAAGGTTGTCCACCCATAGCTGAAGGAGTTATTGCAGAAAAGAATGAATATATAATGCAAGCCTCAATCGAATCCCAATAGCTAATATCCTGGTTTAGGGCTCTTAAAACGATGGTCAACTTAAATCCATCAAGTAGAAAAGAAATTGCATTTAGAATAAATCCAACAAAAAGAATCTCTAAAGAGATATTAGATAATAGGTCCTTCAAGAAGATCTTTTCCTTGAATGCAGAATTGATTAATAGGATTACTGATATACCTGCTATTAAGGCTATTAAGACATTTAAAATGAGTCTACGGTTCATAGGAAGAATTATATCATCCTAACAGTATATTAGTCTATCCCTTTAAGAATCCAGATGAAGGACCTAAAATCCCCCCAAGTAAATGGAATAGTTAGACCTATATTAATAAGTTCGTCTCCAAAAGAAATTCTACTTTCTGTACCCTCTACCCTATATTTTCTTTCAGGATCAAGGCCTTCAAGTCTAAGTCTCTTCATAGGTGGATTTGGTTCTGCTAGTATATTTACATAAACTACAAATGCCTCCCTCTTATCTGGAGTTACAAACATCCAGGAAGAGGCATTATTCTCGAATGGGCTTATAAGTCTATACATATCTCCATCTTGAACTATATGCCAGATCTTCTTATAAAATCTTACCTGATCTTTCACTATCTCCTTTTCTTCCTCAGAAAGCCTTGTTAGATCAAGTTCATAACCAAAGACTCCCGACATTGCCACATATCCTCGAGTTTCCAAAGGTGTTATTCTTCCTACCTGATGATTCGGCACTGCCGAGACATGAGCCCCCATTGTAGTAGGTGGATATACTATGCTCGTTCCATATTGAATCTTTAACCTTTCAATAGCATCGGTATCGTCACTAGTCCAAATCTGAGGCATATAGTATAATATACCTGGATCGAATCTACCACCCCCTCCAGAGCATCCCTCAAAGAGTATCTGAGGGAATTCATTTACCAACTCCTCCATCATCTTATAGACTCCCAGCACATATCTATGGAAGACCTCTTTCTGCCTTTCAGGAGGAAGTATCAGAGAACCTACCTCTGTCAATTGTCTGTTCATATCCCACTTTATATATTCAATCGGTGCAGAATTTATAATCTCTTTCATCATCCTCAAGATCTCTCTCCTAACATCCTCTCTAGTGATATCAAGAACATATTGGTTTCTACTCTGAGTCAAAGACCTTCCTCTTACCTGTAAGCACCAATCAGGATGTTTTCTGTAAAGGTCACTATCAGGAGAAACCATCTCAGGCTCAAACCATAAACCAAACTTCATCCCTAGCTCATTTATCTTTTTTGCTAGTGTATCAAGGCCATTAGGAAGTTTTTTCTATCTACATACCAATCTCCTAAAGAACTGGTATCGTCATCCCTTTTCCCAAACCACCCATCATCAAGGACAAAGAGTTCTATACCAAATTCTGCAGCAACTCTGGCAAGTTCCAATAATTTCTCTTCATTAAAATTAAAATAGGTTGCTTCCCAATTATTTATAAGGACCGGCCTTCTTCTATCTCTATATACACCTCTACAGAGCCTCTTCCTATAAAGTCTATGATATGTCCTAGACATCTCCCCTAAACCTTTAGATGAATAGACCATCACTACCTCTGGAGTTTGAAAACTCTCTCCAGGGCTTAAGAGCCAGGTGAATTCAAAGGGATTAATCCCCATAGAGACTCTTGTAGTCTTATACTGGTCTACCTCGACAATCGCAGAAAAATTGCCACTATATATTAGATTAAATCCGTATACTTCACCTGAATTTTCTGTCGCGTCTTTCTTCAAAAGGGCAATAAAAGGATTATGCTGGTGAGAACTTTCACCCCTATTGCTCTCTATTATCTGTATTCCCTGAATAAGAGGGATCCTCTCTATATATCTCTCTCTAGCCCAAGAACCCCAAAGATGAAGAAGATCAAACTGATTATGATCAAACCCCACACACATACTTAGAGCTCTCAAAAGTTTCAAATGCTGATTACCTAGATTTTTAAATCTCACACTCCGAGTTATTACATTGTAGTCTCTATACAGAGTATAGAAAAGAGTTACCTCTAGATCTATAAGTTCATCATAAAGATGAAATTCAAGTGTCTGGGCTTCGTCATCATTTTCTATATATGTAGAGGGAAGTCCATCTAATGTTAGTTTTCCATCGTATATCCTATAGGATTTAAATCTTAGATCCGTTATTCTTGAACCATCCTCCTGTTCAACCTGATAGGCAGGATGCCTAAAGTCCGAATTCCCGTATGCAGGATAACTCTAACGGGAGGGTGTCTAGGCTATACGTCTTGTCATTAAGGTCAGGTGTAGGGCCAAACGCTCTACCTCTAGTAAGCATCTCATCGGTATACTCTAAGACCTTGGTTTTCTTTCCCCAATAGACACTGACAGGGTATCTGTGTTTAAAGAGTTTTATTATATAGCTAGAATCTTTAGCTATTAGATTAAAAACCCTGTTCTTTTCATCATAAAATATAGGCATTCTTTATCACCTCACAACTAAGATTTTCAATATCTCTTATATTATAGTATAATTGTATGTAGCAATGTTAGGAATAGATTTGATCAGTATAAATAGAATAGAAAGGGCAATAAAGAGAAGGAGCCATTTTCTAGAACGTGTATTCTCTCAAAAGGAGATAGAGGAGATTAAAGATCGAAGAAATTTCTATGAGGCTCTTGCTGGAAAATTTGCCTGTAAAGAGGCGGTAATAAAGGCACTTGGAGGAGGCATATCACTCAAGGAAATAACTATTCTCCATAATGAAAAAGGGGTTCCATATGTTATCTTGAGCGGAAGGGCAAAACATAGGTTTGATGAACTTATGGCTAATGATATCTCGGTAAGTATAAGCCACAACGGAGGATTTGCAGTAGCAGTTGCTATGATTGAAAAGGAGATAATATAAAAAGAAGGGCTATGTTAGAAAGGTTGAGAAAGAAGGATTCTAGAATAATAGTTGGGCTTATGTCTGGAACATCTGCTGACGGGGTAGATGCAAGCATAGTAAAGATAATTGGACATTCGGTGAATTCTAAGATAGAGCTACTCCATTATTATCATTACGAGTATCCGAAGGAGATAAAAGAACTAATACTCAAATTATTTGACCTTGACACCGCAGATATTCCACTGATTTCAGGTATGAATTTCCTTATTGGAGAGGTATTTGCTCAGGTAGCACTAGAGGCGATAAAAAGGGCAGGTCTCTCAAAGAGTGATGTCGACATTATCTCAAGTCATGGGCAGACAATATTCCATTCTCCTTATCCCCAGAGACTTGGTGATTTTAAGGTAAGGTCTACGTTGCAGATAGGAGAAGGAGCAGTTATAGCAGAAAAGACTGGAATAACTACTATATGTGATTTTAGAGTAAGAGACATAGCTGCAGGGGGGCAGGGGGCTCCACTAGTCTCTTTTGCAGATTGGATACTATTTACAAGCCAAACACTTACAAGGGGAGTACTCAATATAGGGGGTATAGCTAATATCACTATCCTTCCTCAAAATGCCACCATCGATGATATCATGGCGTTTGACACAGGTCCAGGGAATATGGTTATAGATGAGATTATAAACATTATCACCAATGGCTTAATGAGATTTGATAAGGATGGATACATAGCATCAATGGGAAATATAGATGAAGAGCTTCTAGAGATAGCATTAGAACACCCATATTTTGGTTTACCTATCCCTAAGACTACTGGCAGGGAGGTTTTTGGAAAGTCCTTCGCCAGAAATATATATGAAAGCGGTAAGGCTCTAGGGTTAAGCAATGAAGACATCGTAGCTACCATAACTACCCTCACATCTAGAACCATCTCCGAAGCGATTAGGTTCTTCAATGTAGAAGAGGTTATAGTAGGTGGAGGAGGAGCATATAATAAGACCCTTATCAGAATGATCAGGGGCGAACTTCCTGATGTAAAGATAAAGACCCATGAAGATTTTGGGATTCCAAATCAAGCAAAGGAGGCATTAGCTTTCGCCATATTAGCTAATGAAGTAGTTTTTAATTCACCAAATAATGTCCCTAAAGCTACTGGAGCAAAAAGAAAGGTAGTATTAGGGAAAATCTTACCAGGAGGCTAAAAATGATACACAGTATCCTTATTGCTGGGTATGGGGGGCAAGGTATTCTATTTATGGGACAGTTTTTAGCTCGATTGGGAATGATTAACAGTATGCACACAAGTTGGGTACCATCCTATGGCCCAGAGATGCGAGGTGGATCAGCCAACTGTACAGTAGTAATATCAAAAGAAGAGATATACTTTCCAGTAGTTTCAGAACCAGAGACTATTATTCTAATGAATGAGCCATCCTATAAAAGGTTTAAAGGAATGTTTTCTCCAAGGTATAAGCTTGTCAACACATCGCTTGTTATTCCAGATGCAGATGATAATATAATAGAGATTCCTGCCTCTAAGATAGCAGAAGAGTTAGGAAACGGAAGGGTAGCAAATATGGTGATGGCTGGTAGTTATATAGAGATAATAAAGGATATAGATGCCAGTAAGGTAGAAGAAGTTCTTAAAGAACTCCTGAAAGAAAGACCACATCTATTGGAAGTAAACTTGAAGGCATTCAATGCTGGAAGAAATTTTATTGGAGGGAAATGATGGATAAATTGATAGAAAGGTTTATTGAACTTGTAAAGATTCCAAGCCCATCTGGAAAAGAAGATGAGGTAAGAAATTATATAGAAGATACAGTGAAAAGGTGGGGATATAAAATAGAAAAGGATGAAATAGGAAATCTCTTCATAGAAACAGATAAACAGCCAAAATTCTTCCTAAATGCCCATATGGATACAGTAGTACCATGCGAAAATGTAAATCCTATAATAGAAGGAGATATCATTCATAGTGATGGCACAACCATTCTTGGAGCTGATGATAAAGTTGGAATAGCTGTCATCTTGGAGCTACTTGAAAGGCATAAAGAAGAGCAACCTCCGATTCAGGTAATATTTACTGTACAAGAGGAGATAGGACTTGTTGGGGCAAAGAATATAAAGAGGGGGAGGATAAAAGCTCCATTTGGTTTTACCTTAGATGCAGGTGGGCCCATAGGAAATATAGTAATAGGAGCACCTTCCCAGTATACCTGGAGATATAAGGTGTATGGGGTGGCTTCTCATGCTGGTGGTGCTCCTGAAAGGGGAATAAGTGCCATTATCCTTGCCTCTAGGATGATCCTTTCTCTTCCACTGGGAAGGATTGACGATGAGACAACAGGTAATGTTGGAATAATATCTGGAGGAAGGGCTACTAATATCATTCCCGATGAGGTGGAATTAAAAGGAGAATACAGAAGTAGAAACGAAGAGAAGCTGTCTAATCTTATGGAGAAATTAAGGAAGGCATCCGCTATAGCAGAGATAGGCGGAGGAAGGGCAGAGCTAGAATATAAGAAAGAGTATACAAGATTCGACCTCAAGGACAATCCAATCCTAGAGAAAACTGTAAAGTTATTAAAGGACGCTGGATTTCTAGCAGAGACCATGTATACAGGAGGAGGTAGCGATGCAAATATATTCAATGAGATGGGTATCCCTACGTTAAACCTGAGTATCGGTGGAGAGGATGCCCATTCTACAAGAGAGTCGACAAAGATTAGTGAGATAATGGCGACCTATAAGGTATTAGAAATACTATTAAATATTAAGGTGGAGGGATAAAGATGATAAAGGGTATCGGGCATATAGCATTTAGAGTTGCAGACTTGGAGAGGTCTCTAAATTTCTACTGTAACATCCTTGGACTTAAAGAGGCATTTAGATTATACAGTGACACAGGAGAACTCTGGATAGTTTATATTAAGATAAATAAGGATAATTTTATAGAACTCTTCCCCTATAAAGGTGAGGTCTCTTCTAACTACGACAAGGCTAGCTATCAGCATCTATGCCTTGTAGTAGATGAGATAAACGCAACATTAAAAGAACTCTCAGAACGAGGGTTAGAGGTTAAAGGGACCCCTACTCATGGAAAGGATGGGAATTATCAGTACTGGATTACTGACCCTGATGGAAATATGATTGAATTGATGCAGATTATGCCAGATTCACTCCAAGCAAAGGCATAAAGGAGAGATTAGAGATAGATGGTGGAGAGGTTATGAGTAATAGAGAGAGAAGATATGAGCACAGTTCTCTCTCCCCTATGCAGGGGGGGTAAGGTATACACTACAGATGGAATTAAAAGACTTGAAACCTGGCTATCATCTCTGTTGGATATACAAAGATGAGGAGGAGCTCTATTCTTCAATAGTTCAACTGGTTCTTTCAGGCCTTGAGAATAACGAAAGGGTGGTCTATATAAATGAAATGGAAGAGCTCAAAAGATTTAAAGACTCCTCTAAAGAGATAATCCCTTATCTAGAGAAGGGGCAGCTCCTTCTCTTTGCCCCCAAGGAGGCTTATCTTTCCTCCAAAGATTTCTCTTTAGAAAAACTCTTTCAAGGATACCCATTTTTAAGAGTAATTAGTGAGGCTTCTAGCATCTTAAAAGATGTCTCTCTAGATTCTATTCTAAAATATGAAGCTAGTGTCAATGACCTTCCATATAGTGATAAGGTCCTAGCAGTATGTCTCTACGGTAGAAGAAAGATAAGCACAGATATCTTACTTCAGGCACTCCAGACCCATCCATTAGTAATGATAAAGAGCAAGGTATATAGTAATTTCTACTATATACCACCAAGGGAACTTTTAGGAGATAGGATAGAGGCTACTTTTAATAACTGGTTAAGACATATTGAGAATGCAACTGCCTTAGAGAAAGAGATAGAAGGCCTTCAGAATCTCTATCAAGCCATCTTTGAGAATACAGGGACATCGACAATAATAGTAGAGGAAGATACAACCATATCTCTAGTGAACAGAGCATTTGAAGAAATGTTTGGGTTTAAGAAGGAAGAGATAGAAGGGAAGAGAAGCTGGCAAGAGTTCGTCTATAGTAGAGAAGACCTAGAAAGGATGAGAGAGTATCATAGATTGAGGCGTATAAATCCAGGACTTGCCCCTAAAAGGTATGAAACCAGATTAAAGGATAAAGACGGTAATGTAAAGGATGCATGGATTACAGTGGACATAATCCCTGGGAGTAAAAAAAGTATAGTATCTATACTAGACATAACGGAGTTAAAAAGAACTAATAGGCTCTTAAAGATGCTCTCAGAGGTAAATCAGATGTTGGTTAGGGCAAAAGACAAGGAAGAGTTATTAGGAAGAACCCTAGAGATAATAAAAATTGCTGGAGGATACGAGGATGTCTCCATAGATCCAAAAGAGACCAACGTATTAAAGGTGTATAGAGAAAAAGGATTAGATACCAATGAGTTGAGAATTCTAGGTGAACTTAGTGAAGATGTTAAGTATGGACTTTCTACATTAGAGACAAAGAAGAGATATGAAATCCTATGGAGGAATGCCCCTATCGCTCTATTAGAGGAAGACTTTACTGAAGTAGTAGAACATATAAATAATCTAAGAGCCCAAGGAATAAAGGACTTAGAAACATATCTCAACGAACACCCTGAGGAATTAGAAACCTTAGCAGGCAAGATAAGGATTATAAACATAAACAATGCAGGATTAGACTTGTTCAAGGCAAAGGATATGGAAGAGATTGAAAATATCATCAAGGTTATATCTAGAGAGGGGCTTAATGAATTCAAAAAAGAAGTAATTGATATCGGTAATGGCTTACAGTCTGGAGGCTTTAAAAGTATAAACTACAATCTTCTAGGAGAAAAGATGTATATCTACCTAAGATGGTTTATTATCCCAGAGTATAGAGAAAACCTGTTTAGAGCTATAATAGCTATAATAGATATAACAGAGAGGACGCTCTTAGAGGAAGAGTTAAGGAAGCTTGTCAATGAGCTTAAGACAGCATTTGAAGAAACAGTCAATACACTCTCTTCTGTAATAGAGATAAGAGACCTATATACATCAGGGCACCAAAAGAAGGTAGCAGAGTTATCATCTAAGATAGGAGAAAAAATGGGGTTAAGTGGTAATAGTGTAGAACTTTTAAGGATAGCAGGACTATTACATGATATAGGGAAGATAAGTATTCCAGGAGACATATTAAATAAGCCTGGAAAATTGACCCCTTTAGAATTTGAAATAGTTAAAAATCACCCTAGCTTAGGATATACGATACTGAAAAATATAAGTTACTTTCCTGAACTAGCTAAGATTGTTCTACAACATCATGAAAGAATAGATGGCTCAGGATATCCTCAAGGGCTAAAAGGTGGAGAGATACTTCTAGAGGCAAGGATCTTAGCAGTAGCCGATGTAGTTGAGGCAATGACCTCTCATAGACCATACAGAGCTGCCCATCCTTTAGAGGAAGCTCTAGAAGAGATAAGAAAAAATAGAGGTAAACTCTATGATCCAGATGTGGTAGATATCTGTTTGAAACTATTCGAAGAGGGGTTTAGGTTCTCACAGTGATATGAGGGTCCTATTAGTAGAAGATGATGAGCATATAGTTGACTTTCTGAAGAGGGGATTGAAGGAAGAAGGATTTGTAGTTGAAGTAGCCTATAATGGAGAGGATGGACTATATTTAGCAGAGAACGAAGAGTTCGACCTAATCATTCTAGATATACTTCTCCCTAAATTGGATGGATTTGAGCTCTGTAATAGATTAAGAACAAAAGGAAATTCTACCCCTATCCTTATGCTAACTGCTAAGGACGATATAGAGGATAGGGTTCACGGTCTAAATATAGGAGCAGATGATTATCTTGTCAAGCCCTTTGCATTTGAAGAGCTTCTGGCTCGCATCCGTGCTGTACTTAGAAGACAAAAGAATATTGAAGGTTCTATCCTTAGGGTAGGAGACCTTACGCTTAATCTCCTCACAAGAGAGGTCAAAAGAGGAGGAAAGAGTATAGAACTTACAACGCGAGAGTTTGAACTTCTAAAGTTTCTGATGTATCATCCAGGTCAGGTTCTCTCTAGAACTCAGATAGCAGAACATGTATGGAGCTATAATTTTGATTATTTCTCTAACATTGTAGACGTTTATATAAGATATCTAAGAGAAAAGATAGATGAACCTTTTGAACATAAACTTATTCATACAGTAAGAGGTGTAGGTTATAAGATACAGGAATGAAATTAGAGAGTATTAGGACTAAACTTACACTATGGTACATATTCCTCCTGGGTATTACCCTTTTTATATTCATATCGATTGTATATGAGAGCTTTAATTTCCTATCTTACAAAGATATAGACCAGTCTATCCAAACAATAGCGACTTCTATAGAAGAGGACATATTGATAGTAGATGGGAAGATTGTTCTCTTTGAGATAGAGAGGCCATCCTCTTTTTCCAACACATTTGTCCTCTTATTTGACAAGGAAGGAAAACCACTTATAAATATATCCTTTCCCTATCAAGAAGACCTAATAAAGTTTGCCCTTAAAGGTAAGGAATCCTACTCTACCATAGAAAATAGAGGAGAACGGTTCAGAATATATACCAGTGCCATCAGAGATAACAATACCAATATAGTAGGAGCTATACAGGTTATTATGTCTCTCTCTAGCGTAGAGAAGAGTCTAAATAAACTATTGATGGTACTCCTCTTTTCTGTTCCTATACTCCTTGTCATAGCCAGTTTTGGGGGTAATATACTAGCCAAGAATGCCTTAGAACCTATAGATAAGATTGTAGATATGACTCATTCTATAGAGACAGAGAGCTTAGATAAAAGACTTCCAATAATAAGCAGTGATATAGAGATCCGAAGACTAATAGAAACATTAAACGAAATGTTAGAAAGGATAGAAAGAGGATTCAAACGTGAGAAGCAACTTACCCAGGATGTATCACATGAGCTAAGAGCCCCCCTTACTACAATAAAAGGGAATATCAGTCTGGCTCTCAGAAAGGACCGCCCCATAGAGGAATATGTTTCAATACTACAAGAGGTAGAAAGGGAAGTAGATTATATGTCCTGTATGATAGACGAACTGTTATTCTTAGCTAGAGAGGATGAACTAACTCAGAGGAGATACTTTAAAGAGGTCTTGTTAAATGCCCTTATAGAAGAGATATACCTTGAATCTCTTCCATTGGCTAAAGAAAAAGATCTCTCATTAAGTTTAAAATTACCAACATCTCAGATAATAGTAAAAGGAAACAGTAGCAGTCTAGAAAGATTATTTAGAAATCTTATAGAGAATGCATTAAAATATACTCCAAGTGGGGGGAGAATCGAGATAATTGTAGGGATAGAAGAAAATCTTGTAAAGGTTGATATAAAAGATACAGGAATAGGAATCTCTCAAGAGGATATACCACATATATTTGAGAGATTCTATAGGGCAGATAAATCGAGACATAGGGGAGGGTTTGGCTTGGGATTGGCTATTGCCCATGCAATAGCCAAATCTCACAATGGTGAGATAAGGGTAGAAAGTTCTAAAGATAAGGGAAGCACTTTTACTGTCTTACTTCCTATTATAAAAAAATAGCCCAAGGGGGACTCCCTTGGGCTCAGAAAGGGGAGTTTTACTTCTTGCTAATTATATCTATCTCTGAAGCTACAAAAGTATCTGGAGTGCCTTTAACAATAGTACCTCTTACTGTTATCAGTTCCTTCTCCTTTAGAGTAGAAAACTCTACTGCATTACCTTTCTTTAGTATAGTCCGATTCTTACTCCGTTCTAAGGTAGCTAGGAATATCTTGGTATCCTTATTGACCTGGATGGTAAGTTCTCTATCTTTACCTACATACCCCTTAAGGCTTATACTGTAACTTCTTACCTTTACTTTAAAGGTATCTCCAGGTCCTACAGCTACCACATTTCCAGTAAGAGTGAACCTCTTTACTGTAGACTTTGTTGCTGCAAAAGCCACTGACGTTAGCACTAATGAAACCAGTATAACGGTCATCACTAAAGCCTTTGCTAGTTTCATCCTACATCACCTCCAATAGCTTTATCTACTATGTATAGGATAACAGATAAAGATTAAATGAACATTAAAATACTATTAGAGGTTTTTAATCTTCTGTCCAAGCTATACTACTCATATAAGCCAGATTGGGCTGTCTGGTATCAAGCCTAGAATGCTGTACTATTATCTTCGTATCGCTTTCTACTTTTATGGCAAACGGAACCCCGACATCTAACCTTACCCCTAATATCTCTTCAGCCTTATCCAATCTTACATGCCATGTTCTCTCAGGTAAAATTATTATCTCCTTAGATTCTATAGGTTCTCTATCCTCAAAGTAAAAGGTAAATCTCACCCTTGCCTGTTTCTTATTTACGTTCAGTATGCAGGTAGCCTCATGACTTGGAAGGTCAGGGTCTCCAACTGGTGGAAGATATCCATCAGGAATTAACCAGACATTTGCTCCTATCTCTCTATCTGACATCTTTACCTCCTATATTATAAATTTCAATCTAATCCTCTCTTTCTCCTCTCGGGTCTATATGGACGGATATCTCTGAGCTTTCAAGTTTACTCTTCAATCTGTCCTGGACCTCTAATGCTATTCTATGCGCCTCTTTGGCAGAGAGGTTCTCTCTTACCACAATATGTAAAGAAACCACCTTATTACTCTGGTAATCATGAACTAATATATCATGAAAACTCAATACCCCAGGGACAGAAAGTACAATTCTACCTATCTCATCTATGAGTTCTTTGCTAGGGGCTTCTCCAATAAGAAAGCTAGAAGATGACCTTATTAGGTCTATACCAACCCAGCCCAAGAGAATCACTACACCTAGCCCAAGGATACCATCTAAGGAGTAGAAATTAAATCTTACGAATAAGAGCCCTAAACCTACTAGGAGAGAAGCTATAGCATCACTCCTATGGTGCCATGCATCAGCTATAAGTGTAATGGAGTTTACCTTCTTACCAAGAAATATGGAGAACCTTGCCATCCACTCTTTAAAGAGAGCAGAAATCACCATAAATAGAACTATCCAGATATTAAACTCTACCTTCTGGGGATTTAATATCCTTTCTATAGAGGTCTTACCTAAGTCATAGGCTACTATCAACAGCATAAAAGCAATTATCAGAGTAGCTATCTGTTCTATCTTACCATGACCAAATGGATGTTCCTTATCAGGTGGTATCTCTCCTAGCTTAAACCCAAATAAAACTACTATGGAGGTTAATACATCTGAAAGGGAATGAAAAGCGTCAGCTATCAATGCTATACTATTCAGTGCTATTCCAAACATAAATTTAAAGATAAAGAGTAAGACATTTCCGACAATACTCACCCATGCCTCTAAATATCCTATAGACCTTCTTGAAGCCTCTCCCTTAGGGAAAAGCCTATTTAAAAGCCAGGCATTAAAATACATAATAAGATTTCCCTCCTTTATCAGAAAATTTTTAGGAAGTCCTGCAGTGACTAGACTGCTGCTCAAAAGAGCCCGGCTTTACCTGTTCCTCCTCAAGAAGGATATTTTAATCCAATACAATATTTTGTCAAGAGCCTACAACTACGTAACTGTTGCAAAACTGGTTGATAAGTTAATTTAATATTATGAAAATTGTAACTTCGTCCACCATTTATACAACAGTTATACTACTTAAAATTCAATAAGTTGATACGTTCTCTTATCAAATATAGCGAAGTATCTAAAACCGATATCCTTAGCCAAAAGATAAGAGTCTTTAATATATTTACCTGCGTCCTCTGGCAGATGGGCATCTGAGCCAAATGTAAGAGGAATATTATAGGAAGATAACACCTTGAGAAACCCTGGTGAAGGATATATCTCCTTAACTGGTCTTCTAAGGCCTGAGGTATTTATCTCTACAAAAACATTGGATTTAGAGATGACTTCGCTCACATCTAAGTAGACATCAGTTATATTCTCTGGGAGAGGAACCCCCCATAGTTTGATCAGGTCTAGATGAGCTAAGATATCAAACAGCCCACTCCGAGCTGCCATCTTCACTCTTATGAAATAATCCAAAAATATCTCTTTCAAATTTCCATTCCATCTAGGGTCTTGAGGGTCTATATCGAAACCGAACCCCTTCTCTAACCAATGGACTGAACCCAAGACATAATCAAAGACATCATATTCGTCAAGGAAATCCCTGATCTCCCTCTCTTTATCTGGGAGGTAATCCATCTCTAACCCTACCTTTACTGGATAGTTCTTCTTTAGCTCTTCTAAAAAACTAACATACTCTTCAATGGTAGAATCACACCACTTTTCAGTATAGGGTAAAGACTCATATATCTTCCTTGCTTCTTTAAATCTATGAGCATGTTCACTTATTCCAATCTCATCTATCCCTCTTTCTTTCTCATTCTGAAAGAATTCCTCCCACCACATCAAAGAAAATGGCCCCTTCTCTAGATGTATATGGTAATCAATAGTCAATACCTAAAACCTCCTTCTAAAATTCTTCTATAGCTACTGCTCTTACCGGGGAGCCGTCACCACCTCTAATCTTAAGGGGTAAGGCTATAAAGAATATCTTGTCCTTTGTTACCTGGTCTAGATGAGCTAAAGCCTCTACTACTATTATCCCTCCAGCAAGAAGTGTCTGGTGAAGTTTTTTATTGTCTACAGGATTTATAGTTGGAGTCTCAAGTCCTATGAGAGAAACCCCTCTTTCTACAAACCATTTAGCAAGTTCATAGCTTATTCTAGGCTGTTCCTTAAAATATCTCTTCTCAGGAAGAGCCTTATACCAATCTGTCCTTAAAAGTAATTTTACCCCTGGAGTTATCTTATCCTCGTAACCTTTGAAATCATCTGGAGTTATATCCTCTGCTGCCTTTTTATAACTTAGGTCTATAAGATATGCCTCTCCAATAAACCTCTCTGGTGGAACCTTCTCAATTGAATCCCCTCCATCTACAAAGTGTAAAGGGACATCAAGATGTGTTCCCGTATGACTTCCCAATAGTATCTGGGTGAGATTGTATCCATCGGAGTCAATAGTCTTATACTTCATAAAGAATACACTAGGGTCTCCTGGGTATACAGGCATCTTATCATAGACATCAAGAGAAAGGTCTATAACCTTCATTTGTATTACCTCCTATTCAGTAAAAATATTATAATCAGTAGACTTAGAATCAATCTGTAATAAGTAAATATGGTAACGTTATGTCTTTTTAGGTATGTAAGCATAAAGTGAACAGCTAGATATCCAAATATAAAACTAAAAAGGATTCCCAAAAGGACAGTACCTATTGGAATAACCTCTCCACCCTTAATAATCTTAAGAAAAGAAACCCCGCCTGCACCAAGTATAATTGGTACAGAGAGGAGGAAGGAAAATCTTGCTGAATCTTCCCTCTTTAGATTGCATAGGAATGCTCCAGTTAAGGTAGCTCCTGAGCGAGAGACACCAGGAATAACAGCAAACATCTGGCTAATACCTATGATTAATGCCTCTCTTATCCCTATATTATCTATAGAAACATTGTGTCTACTCCATCTATCAACTAAAAGCAGGATAACCCCAAATACACTAAGGGTTATCGCCATAAGAAAGGGGGACCTAAAGTATGTCTCAGCGGCATTCTCTAAGAAAAAACCTGCTATAGCTCCAGGAATAGTTGCAATGATAATAAGGAGCAAGAGGTCCCTTCTCTCTACAAGAATCTTATACCAGTCTCTCCACATATATGCAATAAGAGCTAACAGTGTCCCTAGATGAAGAGCCATATCAAAACTCAGCCCTAGATCAGGCCAATTTAAAAAGTCTCTCACTAGAAAGAGATGAGCAGTACTACTTACAGGGATAAATTCTGTTAAACCTTGTATTACGCCTAATAGGATAACCCTCGGTGTTTCCATAGCAGCTCTCCTAGATACCTCTCCGCACTGTTAGCAGCTATTGCTCCATCCCCCACAGCAGTAGCTAACTGCCTGAAAGCTGTATTCCTCACGTCTCCGGCTGCAAATATCCCAGGAACATTAGTTCTCATCATAGTATCAGTAATTACATAACCATTTTCATCTAATTGAACCAGTCCTTTAACAATAGAAGAATTGGGGATACTTCCTATATAGATAAATATCCCTTCCACTTCAAGTTCTGTCTCCTCTTGAGTCTTCACATTGGAAAGTTTAATTTTTTCCACCTTTTTATCGCCTCTTATCTCTTTTACTATAGTATCCCATATAAAATTAATCTTTGGGTTAGAAAAAGCCCTCTCTTGAAGTATCTTCTCTGCTCTCAACTGTGCTCTCCTATGGATTACATACACCTTACTAGTAAATCGAGTAAGATAAATAGCTTCATCAATAGCAGAATCCCCCCCACCAACTACCGCTACTACCTTATCCCTATAGAATGCCCCATCACATACGGCACAGTAAGATACCCCTCTTCCTGTAAACTCTTTCTCTCCAGGGACATTTAACTCTCTAGGAGATGTCCCGGTAGCGACTATTACAGCCTTTGCCAGAAACACCCCGTCTTCTGTCTCTATCTGAAAACCATCTTCATCTTTAATGATCCTAGTTACTGGCCTACTACTAATAATCTTTGTGCCAAACCTTTCTGCTTGAGCTTCTAGCCTCTCGGCAAAATCTGGCCCGCTTATTCCTTCTGGAAAGCCAGGATAGTTTTCTATAAAAGTGGTAAGGACTGGGGTACCTCCAGGCAACATCTTTTCAATCACCAATGTCTCTATAAGAGCTCTAGATGTGTATATAGCTGCAGTAAGGCCCGCAGGTCCTCCTCCTATAATTACTAGATCAGACCTCTCCATTACAACACCTCTGAGAGCTTATTAACTAGGGTCTTCTTAGAGACATATCCAATTATCTCTGAAACGACACTACCACCTTTAAAGATAAGAAGGGTAGGGATAGCCTGGATATTGTACCGAATAGCTAGGTTAGGATTCTCATCTACATTTACCTTTACAGCCTTAATCTTATCAGACATCTCCCTAGCTACCTCCTCCACTATAGGACTCAACATCTTGCAGGGCATACACCATTCTGCCCAGAAGTCTACTATTACAGGTATAGAGGAGTTCAATATCTCTTGGTCAAAGTCCTTCTCTGTTAACTCCTTCGCCTCATTAGAAAAGTTTTTTAAACTCATTCTCCATTACCTCCATTTCTTGGTATCCTATCAGTTTATCTACTACAACACCTTTACGGTTGATTAATATGTACGTAGGGATACTTACTATTCCGAACTTAAGATTGAGATTGTTGTTCTGAGGGTTATCTACATCTACCTTTACTATATACACCTTATCCTTATACTTTGCCTCTAATGTCTTCATTATAGGTTCCATAGCCTTGCAAGGTGGACACCAATCCGCATAGAAATCTATAACAACAGCCTTCTTCCCCTTTATATACTCCTGGATAAGTTGGTCCGCAGTCTTCTTGGTATTTGTTCCTTTCACGTTGAAACCAAATCCATACAGTATACTTATACCTAGGGATATAACCACAAAAACTATAATAACAGAAGCAACAATCTTATTCTTCTTCATACACTCCTCCTATGGCAGACATTTTAAAAGAAGATCAATAATATCCTCTATCTCACTAGGTGAACCTTCCTTACATCCTTCAAGATATTCTTTAAGAAACAGAGATGTCACACCTTTCAATGCAGAGCTCACTGCAAGAAGCTGAATCAAGATATCCCTACAGGGTCTATCTTCCTCTATCATCTCTAGGATGCCACCTATCTGCCCCTCTATTCTACTCAATCTATTATTTATATCCTTTTCCATCTTCATAATATACCCTCCTAGGGTATATTATACACAAATGCAGAGAAAAGAGCAATAGATAAACTAAACTACCATATCTTGTTCTGCTCCGCAGAAAGGACATTTCTTATCTCTTATAAGGAATTTCTCTATATAAAAACCATACCTAGCTATAAGAAGGTTGCCACAGTTATAACAGTATGTATTCTCATACCTATGACCAGGGACATTTCCTATGTACACATACCTCAAACCTGACTCTTTTCCTATATCATGAGCCTTCTCCAATGTCTCGATAGGGGTGGCATAAAGCTCTTTCAGTTGATAATGAGGTATAAACCTTGTGACATGCCAAGGGGTATCAGGACCTAGATTCTCCTTTATCCAATCTGCCAAAGCTCTAAGCTGTGCCTCATCATCATTTATAGTTGGAGTTATATTGGTTACTATCTCTATATGCAAGCCCCAATGCTTCTTCGCTCTAACAGCATTATTAAGGATACACTTAAAATCTCTTACCCTTGCAACCCTCATATAGGCTTCCTCAGTAAATGCCTTCACATCTACCCTATAGGCATCTAGATATGGGGCAATAGTATCTAAAGCCTCTTGGGTAATATAACCATTCGTTACATAAACTGTATACAGATTCTTCTCCTTTGCCAGTCTAGCAGTATCATAAGTATACTCAAACCATACGGTAGGCTCATTGTAAGTCCATGCTATACTTCTTGAATTCTCCTTAATAGCAAGGGCTACGCATTCCTCAGGTGTCAAGTTCGGCTGATCCTCTGGATCTATATGGGCAATCTGCCAATTCTGACATCCAGGACATCTGAGATTACAACCAAATGTCCCTAGAGAAAGGACCAAAGAGCCGGGATAGAAATGGAATAGTGGCTTCTTCTCTATTGGATCATTGGCGATAGAACTTACCACACCATAGTTTACTGCATATAATATCCCATTCCTATTCAGTCTTGTACCACAATATCCTCTTTCACCCTCTCTTATCACACAGTACCTAGGACAGAGGTTACATCTGACAGTACCATTATTCAGCCTTTCATAAAACATTGCCTCTTTCAAGAGACCATCTCCTGAAACCTCATAGCATTTTTATACATCTTGGTATTGTTAAAGAACACATATACATTATAATCCTTTAGAGGCTCTATATAAAGTAAAAGTTCTCTCAAGTCTTCATCGGAATAGTCGTATTGATAGATGACCCTACCAGGGGGAGAACCATGCAGTCTAAAATAGTAGGTATTGAACATAGGTATAGGCTTTAAGTTCTCCTTCATAAGAAGGAATGGGTCTATTACAGGAATACTCATAGACTCTTTGGCAAACTCATTCCTTTCGGCAAATTCTAAGTTCCTTGCCTCTAATGCAAATCTCACTGTAGGGTCTTGGCATAGATCAAACATCTCTTTTATATTCTCCATATTTTTAGAGGGGAAACCCTTTGAAAGCTGAAAAAGTATGATAGGAGATTCTAACTCTTTAGCAAAGTCTATATAAAATCTGATAAGTTCTAACGACTTATCGCTAGAGAATCTGTCTAGGTGAGTAATAATTCTAGATACCTTTATCGTAAAGATAAAATCAGAATTAACCTCTCTAGCCTCTTTTTTCCATCTAGTAGAAGTAGAAAATCTTGGAACTTTATAGAATGTAGAGTTCACCTCTACAGTGTTAAAGATAGAACTGTAATAAGCAAGGATACTCTTGTAAACACCACTAGATTCTTTAGGTCGCTCTAGATATCCCCACCCACAACAACCGATATAAATCATTTCAGTTCTTCTAAAAAACTCCTTCCAGGAAAACTTCTATCTTCTATATTAAAAGCCTCAAGAATAGTAACCCCTATATCAGCAAATGTATCTCTCACTCCTAGATATTTAGGAGAGACCATTTTCCCAGTCACAAGGAGAGGAACGTATTCCCTTGAATGGTCTGTACTTGGGGTAGTTGGGTCATTTCCATGATCGGCGCAGACAATGAGAATATCATTTGGTAAAAGATCATCCATTACCTCTTCTAACCTCTTATCAAACTCTTCTAGTGCCTCTGCCAGCCCCTTAGGATTATTTCTATGGGCATAGAGGGTATCAAAGTCAGAGAGATTAGCAAAGACTAAGAGATCTTTTGGGTTCTCCTTCTCTATCTGGATAAGGGCATCTACAGTTTCCATATTTGTGTGGGTATGGTTCGATTGGGATAATCCTTTTCCACTAAAGATATCCTCAATCTTACCTAAACCAATTGTCATTATATTATTCTGTAGTAATACATCTAATACCGTCTCTGCTGGAGGAGGAAGAGAAAAATCCTTTCTATTAGTAGTCCTATAAAAGTTCCCTGGCTCTCCTAGAAAAGGACGAGCTATCACTCTAGCTACCCCATGCTTACCAGTTAAGATTCCTCTTGCAATCCTGCAGTAATTGTACAACTCTTCCAATGGTATTACCTTCTCATGGGCAGCTATCTGAAACACACTATCTGCAGATGTATACACAATAGGATAACCTGTCTTTATATGAAGCTCTCCAAGTTCTTTTATAATCTCTGTTCCAGATGCAGGTTTATTACCCAAGACCTTTCTCCCTATGGCATCTTCAAATTGAGATATAACCTCTGATGGAAACCCATTAGGATAGGTAGGAAAATCTTTAGGGGTTATAACCCCCATCATCTCCCAATGACCTATGAGAGTATCCTTCCCATCAGACTTCTCAGCCATCTTTCCATAAGCCCCAATAATATCGGGCTCATCACTCAACCCGCTTACCAGTTTTCCAATACCTAACCTCTTCAGATTGGGAATATCTATATCTCCAACAACTTTTATTGTGTTTCCAAGGGTATTGCTACCCTGATCTCCATACCTATATGCATCAGGTAACTCCCCTACACCAACCCCATCCATAACAATAAGAAATATCCTCATCTCACTCTCCAGTCCATATAGTATTTAATGCCTCTATTACTTCTTCATCACTTACCTGATAGAACTCCTCATAAAACTGTCCCACTGCATAGAAATAATCTGGCACAATAAGTGCAATCACCTCTGCCTCCCTCTTTAGTCTATTCACTGCATCAGGAGATGCTACAGGGACAGCTACTATTATTCTTTTAGGGGACATTAGTTTGACACCTTTTACAACAGAAAACATAGTGAGTCCAGTAGCTAGACCATCATCTACTAAGATAACAGACTTTCCCGTGATATCTATCTGTGACCTTTCTCCTCTATATACGGTAAGTCTTCTATTTATTTCCTCCAGTTCTTCCTTTACTATCTTCTCTATATAATCATTAGAGATACCAAGTTCTCTGATACTTGCCTCATTAAGAATTACGTTGCCAAGAGAATTTATTGCACCTATTGCATATTCTTTATCAAATGGAGCCCCCAATTTTCTAGAGATGGCAATATCAAATGGACAATTTAGTATCTTAACTACCTCTTTTGCTACTATCACTCCACCTCTAGGGATACCAAATACAACAGGATTCGATATCTTTAACTCCTTCAATGCCATACCAAGGTTTATACCGGCATCCTTTCTATCTTTGTATACCACTTTATCCCCTTTCTTCTTTGTACCACATAAGAAAGACCCCGACGAGAAATCCTATCACATTAGGAAGCCATGGACCAGCTATAGGAGAAAGTATTCCATTTCTTGCCAATGCCCTACCTAAGGCAAGAAAGATATAGTATATAAAGATGATGACTATGCTTACTCCAAGTCCATAGAATCTTCCTCCTCTTACAGGAAGGATACTTAAAGGAGCTCCAAGAACAGCAAGGATAGCTGCTGCAAAGGGGATAGAAAACTTCATCTGATAGTCTACTTCTAGGTTTCTTGTATTGATTCCGCTCTTTTTGAATGAATCTATTCTCTCCTTAAGCTCTCTAGCACTCATCTCATCAGTAGTCTTCTGCTCCTTGTAAAAGGTCTCTAGGTTTACATTAAGATTTAGGAGAAGCCTCTTGAACTTACTCTGAAGGCTTATAATTCCATCTTTATCATAATAGTGAATAGCTCCATCCTCTAATATCCATTCCTTATCTTCAACTATTATCCTTTTAGCAGAGATCACCTGTGGAGGTAACCCCGGAGTAAGAGAATACAAAAGGATGTCTGTACCTGTCCTCGTGCTGGGATCATACCTACCAAGATAGATGTATCTATTCTCTGGAGCCTTAAAAAATACATTGTCCTGAATGACAGGGAGTGGGTCTTTAAATATCGCCTCTCTTATAAGGGTCTCTCCCTGGTGAACAGACCATGGAGCAATGAACTCACTTATAGCAAAATTCCCTACACTTACTAGTATACCGAAGACTATTATAGGCAAGAATATACGAGAAAGCCTTATCCCACCGATCCTAAATGCAGTGATCTCTCCATCTCTAGCAAGTCTATTCAATGCCAGTAATACCGCAAAGAGACTTGCTATAGGAAAGCTTATAGTCAATACCCCCGGTAGTTCATAGAAAAAGATTCTTATTATATCTACAATAGGGGTTCCTCTATTTACAAAGAGGTCTACTAGATTAAATAGCAAACTAGCCGAGAGTATAAGGGCAAAACCAAATACTCCTGCAATAAATGATGGGAATGTCTCCTTTATCAAATATCTATCTAGAATCTTCATAGTTATATTATACCTAGTTTACACTTTAATACAAGGAGGAAAAACCTAGGAATAAATACAAGTCTCTTTATCCTCTTAGGATCCTTAATTACTCTATAGAACCACTCCATTCCTATAGATTGAATCCACTTGGGTGCTCTTGGGATCGTCCCACTTAATACGTCAAAACTCCCTCCTACACCTATAGCGAGTCTTACAGGAAGGTCCTTATGCTTGCTTATCCATATCTCTTGTTTTGGCATCCCTAGTCCCACCACCAAGAAGGAAGGCTTTAACCTCCTTATCTCCTCTAGAACCTCTTCCTCTCTATCACCAAAATATCCATTATGAAATCCAACTATATTTATCCCTGGGAAGATCGCCTTTATATTCTCTTTTGCCTTAGAAATTACCTCTTCTCTTGCACCTAGAAGATATATCCCTACCTGATTCTCTCTACAGAAACTAAATATATCTATTAAAAGGTCAATCCCTGCAATCCTCTCCTTTAATCTCTTATCTAGAAACCTAGACGCCTTAATAAGCCAACTACCATCAGCAACTACCAGGTCTGCCTCATTTATTACCCTTTTAAAATTCTCATTCTCTTGAGCAATCACTACTCCTTCTGGATTTAGGGTAACGATATAGTGGAAAGAATCCCCTAGTAAAAATCTCTTAGCATATTCGATAGCTTCATTCTTGGTAAGATTATCTATTCTTAAACCAAAGATTGTATAGCTCATCTATAGGCCTAAATGTTTCCTCCTCTTTTTTTAATAACTTTTCTTTTATATCTCTTATATGATTCTTTAGAGCTTCCCTATTATCTAGCGAAGAGATAATAGCATCCTTTATAGCATCCTTACTTTCTGTAAGGGATAAAAGTCGTATTTTAGGGAATACTGATGAAAAAGCACTAACTTTTGGATCGTAGGCTATCCCTATAAACGGAACATCAAGGAGAGCAGAAAGGACTAATGGATGTAATCTCATCCCTAAAACCAACCTAGAAGAAGATATCAAATTAATTACGTCTTCAATGTGATCCCAGAAGAATATGTCTCCACCTATTCTCTTGGCAAATCTCTTAGAAATATCTAGGTCTTCCCTCTTATGTGATACTAAAAAACAAAAATTGAATGGAGTTCTCTCTTTAACCTCTTCTAAGGCAGAAACCAAGGCTTCCTCATTAAAGCCAGAAAAATCTCTTACAGAGATTATAATATCCTCTTTAGAGAACTGGGAAGTACCTGTCTCTTTTGGCTCGTAAAAAAGGGCCAGGTCACCTCCTATATATATCGATGGTCTCTTTATTCCTAAGCTCAGCAATAACTCCTTAGAGCCTTGATCCCTTACACTTATAGAATCTACAAGGTTTACCAATCTCATCAGCCTCTTCCCTATAGATGTATCTATAGGGCCTATCCCCTGAGAGATCATTACTATCGACTTTCCAAAGAGAAACGAAAAGAATACTATACCCAAATAGTATAGAAGGCTTTTTAGACTAGTTATATCTTGAAATATACTTCCACCAGCAAAGCAAATGGCATCAAATCGCCTGATCCCAGAAACTAGATTCTTTCTATGGATTACATCTGCTCCATATATCTTATCTAAATCTTTATTATACAGGACAACAGGTTTAATTAAAGGATAGTGAGTCTTTATAAATTCTAATGTAGATAGAAGGACTAATTCATCGCCCAAGTTATCAAAACCATAATATCCAACTAGAAGGAGTCTTTTCACAAAATCTCAAGCCTCTTTTGAAAAACTGGCGTGACTAAACCTTATCGGTCCAGTTACAACCATTGCCCTTACTCTAAACATAGCCTAAAACTATTATAACACAAGAGTATCTGTCTGAAAAGTGCCGATGACTCTGTAACTTTTTGCATGGCAAATAAGTACAGATATCCTTACCTGTGTATAAGTATTTTTAGTAACCCAGGCAGAAACAACTGCGTTAACTATAGTAAATGAAGTGTCCCGTTCCGACTATTTCCGAACCGAGACAGTTCAGTTACGTTACACTTATAATATTTTATACTAGTTTGACGTTACAAATAAGTTCTATATCATGCCTAAAATATTTTAACAATTGTTGTATTTTCATCCTAGGTAATCTTCATAATAAGTCTGAAAGGTAACCGGATTTATACGGGATTGAAACCTATGAAATCGCTTTAAGAGGTGAGAATTATAATGGATGACAGACTAGAGATTTTGATGAAACAATATGAGATTTTGGAGAACTATACAACTTCAACAATACCTAAAAATAGAAATAATATTTTGTCGTTTGGTTTGGCGTCTTTAAGTACAATTTTGACAGGTAATATAATCCTTCTTGGGTCTGTCAAGAAACTAAAGTAAATTCTCCAGTGTCTCATTTCTAGAGCTACCTCCTAATCGGTCTTCAAAATAAACAGCTAACTCCGCCAGTATCAAGTGCCAATCCTTTATTTTCTATCGCTAGATACACCCCCTTGAATAATGCCTTATCATGTTGTGTATATCAGCCTCCTTATCTCCGGAGGATATTTGAAAAATGTAGCCAAGCTCTCCCAGTTATTCCTCCAGGAATTTACTATATGTGGGTATCTTTTACCCCATTTCTCCTCAAACCTGTCTAACGCTATCAATGCCATCTCTTCTGTTGGCGCTTGATAGATCTCTTTTAAATCTTTAGATACCTCTTTAAGGTCTTTGTAAGAAACAAGCCTTAAAGAGTTTCGTATCTGATGCACAATACATACCTGTATCTCTGACTTAGGAAATGCTCCCCTTACTGC
>JBMFOH010000008.1:0-53956 GCA_049969715.1 bacterium
ATCTAGGATTACCCATCGTATTAGAATGTTTCAAACGGTCTTTGGAAATGGGGTGGGTAAAGTGATTACAGATCAGCCCTGTCTGTCTTGGCAAATTTTATTTCATATGGTATTATATCTTTACAAGACTTGAAGAAAGGAGGAATCTCTATATGGAAAAGAGATTACTTGGAAAAACTGGAGAATACCTTTCTATCATAGGCTTTGGAGGTATAGTTGTTTCTGGGGTACCTCAAGAAGAGGCAAATGATGCAGTGGCTGAGGCTATTGATAGAGGAATAAATTACTTTGATGTAGCTCCTACCTATGGAGATGCTGAAGTAAAGTTAGGAGGAGCACTGAAGGGTAAGAGAAATAGTGTTTTCCTAGCTTGTAAGACAGAGAAGAGGACAAGGGATGAGGCATGGAAATCTTTGGAGAATTCGCTGAAGAATCTCCAAACTGATCATTTCGACCTATTTCAGCTCCATGCAATGACTACTGAGGAGGACTTTGAACTTGCTACTGGACCTAATGGTGCCCTTGAGGCATTTCTAAAGGCGAAAGAGAAAGGTTTAATAAGATTTATAGGGTTTTCTGCCCATTCAGTAGAGATATCTTTGAAGCTATTAGATACTTTTAACTTTGACTCAGTGCTCCTTCCTATAAATTGGGTGAACTACTTTAACGCTAACTTTGGTCCTCAGGTGATAGAAAAGGCAAAAGCCCAGGGTATTGGGAGATTAGCATTAAAAGCTATGGCAAAGACCCTTGTTCCTGAGGGAAAACCTCGGAAGTACGAAAAATGTTGGTATGAACCTATAGATGAATTTGAATTAGCTTCTTTAGCGATTAGATTTACTCTCTCTCAACCAATTACAGCCGCCATACCTCCAGGAGAACCCAAGCTATTTAAGATGGCTCTAGAGATAGGTGAAAAGTTTACTCCAATAACGGAAGAGGAGATAAGTATCTTGAAAGAAAAAGCAAAAGGTCTAGAACCGATATTTAGATTGAAGAACTAGCATTATACTCTGAAAATTACTAGTTGTTTTTTATTATAATGATATGATATAATGCCTAAAGCTTAATACGCAGGAGGGATGCAATATGGATCCAATATTATTACTTGAAAAACAGCAGATGAAGTTAGATATAGAGAATTTTAAACCTGGAGATTTGGTAAGGGTATACACTAAGTCCTTAGAAGGAAGAGAGAGACTTCAGGTATTTGAGGGCACAGTGATAGGGATAAAAGGAAGTGGAGTAAACAGGGCTTTTACTGTGAGGAAGATGTCCTATGGGGTAGGTGTGGAGAAGGTCTTTCCTCTTTACTCGCCTATAATAGATAGAATAGAGGTAGTAAGAAAAGGAAAAGTGAAGAGGGCAAAGCTTTACTATATAAGAGGTAAGATAGGAAAAGAGGCACGTATTAAGGAAGCGAATATAGAATGAATGAAGGTGAAAAGGCTTTAATAAGAGATCTTGTAGAATCTATAGTTATTGCTGTAATTCTTGCTTTTGGGATAATAAGGCCATTTATTATTGAGCCATTTTATATTCCTTCCGAGTCTATGGTTCCTACCCTGTTAGTTGGAGATAGGTTATTTGCTAATAAATTTATATATAGATTTAAACCTATTCAGCGTTTTGATGTAATTGTGTTTAGATATCCAAACAATCCTAAGGTTGATTATGTGAAAAGGGTAATAGCTTTGGAAGGAGAGACCGTCCAACTTATAGGTGGTAAGGTTTATATAAATAAACAACCTCTAGAAGAGAGACATAAAATGAATCCTTCTTACGATGATTTTGGTCCTGTGACTGTGCCTAAGGGGTGCCTTTTTGTTTTGGGAGATAACCGGGGTAATAGTGAAGATAGTCGTTACTTTGGTTTTGTTCCAGTTCAGAATGTGTTAGGGAAGGCGTTTTTAATATATTGGCCTCCAAAACGCATAGGTCTAATAAAATAAAACCAAACCAAAGAATAGAATATAATCTGTACTTAAATGGAATCTTTCCTGTATGTGGGATAGATGAAGCTGGAAGAGGGGCTATTGCTGGTCCTTTGGTTGCAGCAGCTGTTATTCTTCCTCTAAAATGCAGGATACCTGTAGATGATTCAAAAAAGCTCTCATATAAGGAGAGGGAGCTATTGGCTAAGGAGATAAATTCCAAAGCTATAGATGTAGGTCTTGGTATAGTAGATGCTAAAGAGATAGATACATATGGACTCTCTTGGGCTAATAAAGAAGTTTTTAAGAGAGCTATTTTGGAACTTAACGTAGAGATAAAGGGAATAATTACTGATGCTTTAAGAATAGATACCGATGTATTTCAGCTAAATCTTGTAGATGGAGATGAGACCTGTTCTTCAGTTGCTGCAGCTTCAATAATAGCTAAGGTTAGTAGGGACTCTATTATGAATTATTATGACAAACTCTTCCCTCAGTATAATTTTGCTAGGAATAAAGGTTATCCTACACCTTCTCATAAGGAGAGTCTTTTAATATTTAAGCCATCTGTTATTCATAGGGCGTCCTTTTCTCCAGTAAGAGAGGTGATTGAAATTGAAGAATAAAAGGGAATTAGGTAGTTTAGGGGAAAGGAGGGCTTTAGAGTATCTCAAAGCCCTTGGCTATGATATATTGGTTTTGAATTTTTACTCCCGGAGAGGAGAAATAGATATCATCGCCCAGGATAAGGGAGTAATAAGTTTTATAGAGGTAAAGACCCGTACTAATAAGAGATTTGGTTCTCCAGAAGAATCTATAACTCCTAAGAAGAAAGAAAGAATTATCAGGACTGCCTTATATTATCTTCATGCTAAAGGTTGGCCTAGAGTAAGTTGTAGGTTTGATGTCCTTACCGTAAATATAGACCCAAAGACTGGAACTACAGAGTTTAATCTTACTAAGGACGCATTCCAACTAGAAGGAGATTCTTTTAGATATGTTAGCTAAGGTTCTTAGCGCTGCCTTGGTAGGTATAGACGGAGTTTTGGTAGAGGTAGAAGTAGATATAAGTAATGGTCTACCTAGTTTTACTATAGTAGGACTTCCTGATCAAGCAGTGCAGGAATCTAGAGAGAGAATACGCTCTGCTATAAAGAATTCAGAACTTAATTTTCCAACAAAAAGGATTACTGTAAATCTTGCTCCTGCAGATATAAAGAAAGAAGGGCCTGCATTTGATCTTCCCATAGGGATAGGTATACTTATGGCTTCTGAGGGGATAGACCTCAAATTAAAAGACTCGTTTCTGTTGGTTGGAGAACTCTCCCTAGACGGCTCTATAAGACCTGTAAATGGAATAATCTCTATGACCATATTGGCTAAGAATTCTCATATCGATACTGTTTTTGTTCCTTACGAAAATAATTCTGAAGCTGCTCTTATACCTGGGGTTAAGGTGTATGGAGTTAAAGACCTCACTGAACTAGTGAGATTTCTCAATGGTGAGGAGGTATTAACCCTTGCTAGTCCAGCTAAAGCGATTAGAATAAACGAGGTAAAGGGAGATTTTAGTGAAGTAAAAGGACAGGAACAGGCCAAGAGGGCTCTAGAGATAGCAGCCGCAGGCTTCCATAATGTAATTATGATTGGTCCACCAGGCTCAGGTAAGACTATGCTTGCCCAAAGGTTACCAGAGATCCTTCCTCCTCTTACTGAAGAGGAGGCTTTAGAGGTCACAAAAATATATAGCAGTGCAGGATTGTTGCCTAAAGGTGGAGGTATAATAGAAGAGAGGCCGTTTAGGTCTCCACATCATTCGATATCTCTTGCCGGTATGGTGGGAGGGACAACTAATCCACGTCCTGGAGAGATAAGTCTGGCGCATAATGGGGTGTTATTTTTAGATGAATTTACAGAGTTTAGAAGAGATGTCTTAGAGGCTCTTCGACAGCCTATTGAGGATGGAACTTTGGTTATTTCTAGGGCTCATGGAAGTGTGCAGTTTCCTGCCAGATTTATGCTTGTGGCAAGTATGAATCCCTGTCCTTGTGGATATCTAGGGGATACTAAGAAGGCTTGTACCTGTACCCCTTACCAGCTAGAGAGGTACTATAGCAAGATATCCGGTCCTATCCTTGATCGTATAGATATCCAGATAGAGGTTCCAAGGTTAGAGACAGATACCTTAATAAAGGGTTCTTCTAGTGAGGATTCTAAAAGTATAAAGAAACGGATAGAAGTGGCACGAGAATTCCAGGCTTCAAGACTCAAAGAAGGGATAAGGGCAAATGGTCTTATGAAGCCTAGTGATATAAAGAAGTACTGTAGACTGAAACCTCCTCTCCAGTCTCTTTTAAGAGAGATTGTAGAAAAATTCAAACTTAGTGCCCGCTCCTATGATAAATTACTAAAAGTAGCAAGAACGATCGCAGATCTTGGAGCAAGTGAAGAGATAAGAGAAGAAGATATATTAGAGGCAACTCAATATAGGATATTGGATAGGAAATATTGGGAGAAGAAATTTTCTTAAAGGATTGGATCCTATTGAATTTAATAGGAAGATGTAAATCTATAAAGGACCTATTTTCTAATGGGTTTTCTCCTAGAGAGATTATAGAGACTCTTTCTCTTGATAAAGAAAGACTGAGTAAGATAGTAATTAGAGCTAATGAAGAATACGAGAAGGCAATAAATTTAGGAATAGAAATAATTACACTTTCTTCCCCGGAATATCCTTCCTTATTGAGGGAAATACAAGATCCTCCTCCCATTATCTATGTTTTGGGGAAAAAGGTTTGGTTGGATAATACCTTTATTAGTATGGTAGGAACTCGAAGACCAACTAGGTATGGGATAGATGCAACAAGGAAGATAGTCTTCCAATTAGTAGAGAATAGAATAGGCATAGTAAGTGGGTTTGCGTATGGAATAGATACCGTAGCACATACTGAGGCTTTGAGATCTGGTGGTTTTACCATAGGGGTTTTAGGAACAGGAGTAGATATAGTATATCCTAAGGTAAATAAAGGACTAAGAAATTCTATATTAGAAAGTGATAGGGGATGTTTTATTAGTGAGTTTCCTATTGGAGATGGACCTGAGGCTTGGCATTTTCCAAGACGTAATAGAATTATAAGTGGTCTTACACCTCTTACGGTAGTGGTAGAAGCTTCTATGAGGAGTGGAGCTATGATAACGGCTAGTTATGCATTGGAGCAGGGACGAGAGGTATGTGCTGTCCCTGGGAATATAGATAGTGAAAATAGTGAAGGAACTAATCAGCTTATAAAGGAAGGTGCAAAGCCTGTTACAACAGGAGATGATATTTTAGAGGAATTAAATATAATGCCGATATTTAGAAGCAAAACAGTTATTCCTAAGCTTGATGAGGAAGAGTTGTTAATATGGAATCTTCTAGAACAGCCTAAAATGGAGGAGGATCTTATAGCCTTAACTGGATTAGAGATAAATAGATTTAATACTACAGTTACTAGATTAGAATTGAGAGGAATATTAGAGAGGTTACCAGGAAGGATATTAAAGAGGAAAGATGAGTAAAAAGACGTTAATAATTGTAGAATCCCCAACAAAGGCAAGAACGATATCCCATTATTTGGGGAAAAGTTATATAATAAAGGCATCACAAGGACATATAAGAGACCTTCCTCAATCGGATTTTGGAATAGATATAACTGATGGAGAGGTAAAGGTAAGATATGTAATCCCTAAGGATAAAAGGCCTATCATCAAGGAGCTTAAAGAGGTAAAATCGAAGGTAGATACCATTCTCTTTGCTACCGATCCAGATAGAGAAGGAGAGGCTATATCTTGGCATCTAGCAGATGTATTAAAAGTGGATCCCAATGGAAAGTGTAGGATAGAGTTCCATGAGATTACAAAAGAGGCTGTTACCAATAGCCTTAAGGACCCTAAACCTATTAATATCTCTAGGGTAAATGCTCAACAGGGGAGAAGAGTTTTAGATAGGATTGTAGGATACAGATTGAGCCCATTCCTTTGGGAAAAACTTATGAAGAAGGACCTTAGTGCAGGAAGGGTTCAGTCTGTTGCCCTCCGTTTTATATGTGATAGAGAAAAGGAAATTGAGGCATTTATCCCCCAAGAATATTGGGAGATAGATGGTAGATTCTCTCAGAAGGATATTGTTTTTAGTGCTAGGCTCTTGAGTAAAGGAGGAGGAAAAGTATCTATCCCTAACGAGATTGCTGCAAAAGATATAGTAGAAGAACTAAAGGATGCTGAGTTTAAGATCTCTAAGATAAAACAGGCTAAGAAAAAACGTTCTCCTTTGCCACCATTTATTACAAGCACTCTTCAACAAGAGGCGTCTAAAAGGCTAGGTTTTTCTCCTGGGAAGACTATGTTTATTGCTCAGCAACTCTATGAAGGATTGAAGGTAGAAGACACAGTTGTTGGTCTTATTACATATATGCGAACTGATTCAGTAAGGGTCTCTCAAGAAGCTATAGAGATGGCAAGAGAGTATATTTTAAATGAATATGGCAAAGATTATCTTCCAGAGAAGCCTCGGATTTACAAATCTAGGAAGGGGGCTCAAGAAGCCCATGAGGCTATTCGTCCTACCTCTGTAGTGAGAACTCCTGAAAAGGTTTCTAATTATCTTAATGTTGACCAATCTGCACTTTATAGGCTTATCTGGGAGAGATTTATAGCTTCCCAGATGGAAGATGCCATATATAGTACTATATCAGTAGATGTTATTGGGAATGACTACCTATTTAGGAGTAATAGCTCTAGACTAATATTTAGCGGATATCAACTTGTAAGTGGGAGAGAAGAGGAAGAAGGAAATTTCCCTCTGGAGAGATTAAATCCTAAAGAGCCTGTAGAACTCTTAGAGCTTATTCCTTCACAACACTTTACCCAACCACCTCCTAGATACACTGAGGCATCCCTTATTAAATTACTTGAGGAAAGAGGGATAGGAAGACCTAGTACTTACGCTACTATAGTAGAAACTATTGTGGAAAGGAACTATGTAACAGTGGAAAACCACATAATAAAACCTACAGAGACTGGTATGATTGTATGTGACCTACTTTTGGAGTTTTTCCCAAATATTATGGACCCTAACTTCACCGCCAAGATGGAAGAAGACCTGGATAAGATCGAAGAAGACAAGAAGGATTGGGGAAAACTAGTGAAGGAATTTTATACCTCTTTTGAAGTGCAATTAAAAGAAGCTACTGAGAAGGCTGGGATAAATAATCTTCTTGGGAATTGTCCTTTATGTGGAAAACCATTGGTAGAGAAGAGAGGAAGATTTGGTGCATTTATTGGATGTTCTGGATATCCAGAATGTAAGTATACTCGCCCGATAACTAAACCTACTGGAGTGAAATGTCCTAAGTGTGGAGGAGAGATCGTTGGCTTAAGGTCTAAAAATGGTAAAATATACTATAGATGTTCGAATTATCCTACTTGTGATTTTGTAATCTGGAATAGACCTACTAATCGCAGATGCCCTAAGTGTGGGTATCCTATAGTATTAGCGCGTTCTAAGAAGGGAAATACCTATAGGAAGTGTAGTAATCCTGAATGCGATTATGTTGTTTTGGGTAGAAGAGTAGTAAAGAAAGATGAAAAGTAGTGTAACTGTAATTGGTGCCGGGTTAGCTGGAGTTGAGGCTGCATACTATCTTGCTAATAGGGGGATAGATGTAATATTATATGAAATGAGACCATATATTCCTACGCCAGTCCATTCTACAGGTTATTTTGGTGAATTGGTTTGTAGTAATTCCTTAAAGTCTAAGCATCCGTATGATGCCAGTTGGCTATTAAAAGAAGAAATGAAGTTACTTGGCTCTCTTATTATAGAAGAAGCAGAAGCTAATAGTATACCTGGAGGGAAATCATTAGTAGTAGATAGAGAGAATTTTGGTGCCAGTATTACTAGGAGGATCTTGGAACACCCTAATATATATGTTATTAGAGAGGAGTGTAAGGTTATCCCTACCGATAGACCCCTCATTATTGCTACTGGACCTTTAACCAGAGGGGATTTTGCTATGGCTCTTAGAGAACTACTAGGAGAAGATTTCCTATACTTTTATGATGCTACTAGTCCCATAGTTATTAGAGATTCTGTAGATGAAAGTAATGCCTTTTGGGCTTCTAGATATGGATATGGTTCTGACTATCTGAATTGCCCTATGGATGAGGAAACCTATAATGAATTCTATAATGCCCTCTTATCTGGAGAAACTGTGCCTTTGAAAGAGTTTGAACAGAACATATTCTATGAGGCTTGTCTTCCTATAGAAGAGATAGCTAAAAGGGGGAAGGATGCCTTAAGATATGGACCTATGAAACCTACCGGATTAGTAGACCCCAATACTGGTAAGATGCCTTATGCAGTAGTTCAGCTTAGAAAAGAAGATAGAGAGGGTCGACTTCTTGGTCTAGTAGGTTTTCAGACAAGACTTAAGTGGAAGGAACAAGAGAGGATATTTAAGATAGTTCCAGCTTTAGAAGGGGCAGAGTTCGTTCGTTTCGGAGTAATGCATAGAAACACGTTTATAAACTCCCCATTATTATTATCCCCTATGCTTGACCTAAGGTCTGACCCTTTTATCTTTTTTGCCGGGCAGATAACAGGGGTAGAAGGCTATGTAGAGTCTGCTATGACAGGTCTTGTTGCCGGAATAAATGTGTCTAGATTGTTAGAGGATAAACCATTAATTGTATTTCCAGAAGAAACTGCTATAGGCAGTTTGATAAGATATATTACCTCTTGTAGTCCAGAAAGCTTTCAGCCTATGGGCATAAACTATGGAGTTATGAAAACAGTAGAGGTTAAATCTAGAAAAGAGATGCGTAGGTTGACCTCTGAGAGGGCTTTAAATCTTCTAAAGGGGTACAAGGATGGAATCTAGATCTAATGAGTATCTCCTAGCCTTATTCTTAAGGTATATGCGTTCAGAAAGAGGTGCAACAGAGAATACGATTAAGGCTTATAGAGAGGATCTAGAGCAGTTTTCTAATTTCTTGGCCTTGCGAAGTAAGCCTCTTATAGAGGCATTAAAGGATGATATTAGAGACTTTATCATCTCACTTACTAGAGAGGGTAACCTTAGAAGTACTATACTGAGAAAGCTTTCTACATTAAGAAGGTTCTACAAATTCTTAGTGAAAAGAGGAATATTGATGAATAACCCTATAGTAAGCCTATTTTCTCCCAAATTGATGAAGCCTCTTCCTAACTTTCTTACCCAAGGCGAGGTTCAATTGCTTATAGATAACATCTCAGATACCAACCCTTTGGGTATAAGGGATAGGGCTATAATAGAGTGTCTATACTCTACAGGGATGAGGATAAGTGAACTTGTTAGATTGAATGTCTCTGATCTAAAAGGGGATAGGGAGATAGTAATAAAAGGGAAGGGTAATAAGGAAAGGGTAGTATTCTTTGGTGAATATGCTATAAATAGTCTAGAGAGATATCTAAGAGAGGCAAGACCCATGTTGGTGAGGAATAAAAGAGAAGATGCTTTATTTTTAAATAAAAACGGAACTAGGCTTTCTTCTAGGAGTGTTGAACGGATGGTAGAAAGATATGGGTACGGTATAGGAAAGGATATAAGTCCTCATACTATGAGACACTCTTTTGCTACACATCTATTAGAAAATGGAGCTGACCTTAGAGCTGTTCAAGAACTTTTAGGGCATTCTGATCTTTCTACTACCCAAAAATATCTTCATATTACGCTGGAAAGATTGAAAGAGGTTTATAAAAAGACTCATCCTAGGGCTTAAAGGAGGTAAAATGAAGATAATAGTGACGGGTGGAGCAGGTTTTATTGCATCCCATATAGTAGACGCATTTTTGAGTGAGGGATATGAGGTAGTTGTAATAGATAATCTTTCAAGTGGCAGGAAAGAAAATGTGAACCCAAAAGTTCATCTGTACTGTGCGGATATAAGAAATAGAGATGAACTAGAAGAGATATTTTCTTCTGTAAAGCCAGATATAGTAGACCATCATGCCGCTCAGATAAATGTAAGACGTTCGGTAGAAGACCCTGTTTATGATGCATCTACAAATATCTTAGGTACCCTAAATATCCTTGAACTTTCGAGGAAATATATGGTAAGAAAGATAATATTTGCTTCCACTGGAGGTGCCATCTATGGGGAGGTAAGTGGATTGGCAGATGAATCAACTCCAACCCTTCCTATCTCTCCGTATGGAGTAAGCAAGAGGTCAGTAGAGATATATCTTAACTATTATCATACTGTTTTTGGCTTAGACTATGTGGCTTTAAGGTATGCCAATGTCTATGGGCCTAGACAAGATCCGTTTGGAGAGGCTGGAGTAATAGCGATATTCTCTCAAAGGATACTGTCAGGTGAACCCTGCATTGTATATGGAGATGGCCAACAGACTAGAGATTACGTATATATTAAGGATGTAGTAGATGCCAATATGAGAGCAATTACATCTCCTACAGGAATCTATAACATTGGAACTGGTATAGAGACGAGTGTTAATCAGCTTATAGAAGTATTAAAAGAGGTTTCTGGAAGAGATTTCCCTGTGCTTTACAATGCGCCTAGAGAGGGAGAGGTAAGACGTATAGCCCTTAGTTATAAGAGAGCTAGCGAGATTCTTGGATGGAAGCCCAACGTCTCTTTGAAGGATGGAATAAGGGAAACCTTCCAATATTTTGCTAACATAAAGGACTAATCCCTTTACTCTAGCAGAAAGGTCTTGTAATTGCCTTATTATGATACAGTCATATTGAGACCTTAATTCTTTATTGATCTCTAAATTTGGAGACCAGTAGAACTCTTCAGGCTTATCTATACCTTCTCCGTACAATCTTGACTGAAGCTCCCAAAGTCTTGGAGCTTCTTTTTTACTCTTTAATGCAGCCTCTCTAGCAAAATTCCTAAGGTCTTTTACCTCTATAGGATCTGCCATTGTAATGGCGCTTACAAATGGAGGATATCCAGTCTCTAGACTGTAACCCTGATATCCCTCTAGTGTGAAGTGGTGATTACTTGCTATTAATATCAAATAGTTGATGTCAAAGAGATATTTCACTATCATCTGTCCGGATACAGGAGATGTATGTTGGGGTTGGGTGATGTCCTCTAGATAATGAATACTCCTTGCTAAGAACCTAAACCCCCAGTATGGGTCTTTATTCCTGAATGCTAAGATGCTCATATTAGTGTAATAAGATATTCGTTCTATTGCCCCACCGAGTTCTATAAATCCTTCCCAGATTATCCAGTATCCATGCCTCCAATGACTGCTGTCTAATCCTACATATCTAATTCCTCTAAAAAGTGGGGAATCTACATTTTTATCTAGTTCCCAATCTGGTTCTTGGCTATAGACTATAAGGATAGTTAAAGGGTCGGTAATATCCCCTATATTTCCCTCTTTATATGGAATGGTATATTGTGGATTTTCTCCATTATTCTCAGTATACGTATATGGAGTAATCTTAACATCCTCATACCCTTTTATCCACTCTATATCTTTTATAGAGTAATAAGTGAGCGCTTTATGTGCTCCCCATGCGTATGCTTTCTTAGGTGTAACTGCTGTTACTATTAATAGTATAGAAAACAAAAAAAGTATATCTTTATACATTTATAAATATCCTTTCATTGACTTCCTATAGTTTATAGGATAACCCATTCTTTTGTCAACATGGAGTGGACTATGTGGTATAATCTTAGAATCATTAGAATGTTAAGGGAGGAAAAGATGGAAGTAGTAGTTAAATATTTTGAAGAGAAAGGAGAAATAAATACCGAGGCTACCCTTGTTGTGGCAAGGAGAAGATTAGAGGAACTTGGAATTAAACAGGTTGTAGTAGCCTCTACTTACGGAGATACTGCCAGAAAAGCTATTGATGTTTTTGAGAACTTGGATATAAACCTAGTGATAGTGACAATCTCTTATGGATTTACTAGAGAAGGATGGATTATGAAGGAAGAGGTGAGAAAGGAATTAGAATCAAGAGGAGTCAAGGTATTAACTTCAGTCCATGCATTAGGAGACGATGTAAGCTCTAGTTTTTCTTCTAAATTCGGTGGCCACAATCCAAATGAGATTGTAGCAGAGGTCTTGAGGATGTTTTCTCAGGGGATGAAGGTAGCAGTAGAGACTACTATTATGGCAGTAGAGGCTGGACTTATAGATGTAAACCAAGAGACTATAGCGATTGGGGGAACTGATAGAGGAGCTGATACGGCAATCGTGGTAAAGCCTTCATATGCAAGGGATTTCTTATCATTTCAGATAAGGGAAGTCCTCGCAAAGCCAAGATAGAGAGGAGGAATCGGATGGATATTGTAAAGACTGCAATTATAGGATGTGGGGGCATTGCTAATGCCCATATAAGGGGATTGAAACTCTTATGGGAAAATGGAATAAGAACATTTGAGATAGGGGCAGTATGCGATATAGATGAGTCAAAGACTAAGAAGATGGCAGAGGAGATCTCTTTATTCCAGGGGTATACCCCTAATGTATATACGGATGTTGAGAGGATGCTTTCCTCGGAGGGACAAATCCTAGGGGTAGATATATGTACCGTCCATAAGGAACATCACAGTATAGCCATAAAATGTCTGGAGGCGAAAAAACATGTGACTATAGAAAAACCTCTATCTATTACTATTAGGACTGCCCAACAGATACTAGATGTTGCAGATAAAAATAAATGCATCCTTCAGGTGGCAGAAAATTATAGACGTGCCCCTTCAGAGAGGGCTATAAATTGGGCTATCAAAGAGGGTATGATAGGGAACTTAAGGATGTTATACTGGGAAGACATCTTTGAGAGATTATGGTACTGGGGCTGGAGAGACCATAAAGAATTGGCTGGTGGAGGTTGGACCCTTGATGGAGGTGTTCATTTTGCTGATCTCTTTAGATATCATATTGGAGAGGTGGAAGAGCTTTATGCCTTTTCTAGAACCTATAATCCAGTTAGATTTAGAGATAAGGACCTATTAATAGACCCAGTAGAGATAACTGTTGAAGATACTACAATGACATTGCTTAGATTTGAAAACGGAGTATTAGGTAATTGGGTTCTTACCAACTCTGCCCCTGGAAAAAAGGTTAATTTCCGTGCCATCTACGGGGATAAAGGTTGTATAGTATGGAATGAAGGAGTATATAGAGGAGACAAGAATATATCTATGGAAGAATTAGAGAAAGAATTTATGAAAAATCTTTCTCCACAAGAGAGAGAAAGATTTTTCCCTAACGGTATTACAGATACTATCGCTATAGAGCTGAAAGAGTTCTTCGATGCAGTCCTAGGGCTAGGAAGTATAGAGACAACAGGACTAGTAGGCTTGAAAGATGAAGCAATATGTATGGCTGTCTATGAGTCTTCTCTTTTAAATCTACCTGTAAAGATAAGAGATATAGAAGAATGTAGAGTAGAAAATTATCAAAGTCAATTAATAGGAGGATAGGATGAGAAAGTGGCAGTGTACAGTCTGTGGGTATATCTATGACCCAGAAAAAGGAGACCCAGATAATGGAATTCTTCCTGGAACCCCCTTTGAAGACCTACCTGAAGATTGGGTTTGTCCAGAATGTGGAGCTCCTAAAGAGGACTTTGAACCAATCTAGAAGAAATAGATAGGCGACCATTTGGGTCGCCTTAATCTTATATTTCTCTTGCTACTGTCAGAACACTTACTTCCTTTACTTCTCTTTCTAATAGGGTCTTTGCTGCCTCATTTACAGTAGCCCCAGTAGTATATACATCATCTATTATTAGTACCCTCTTTGCCTTGAGTTTTGGTTCTGCCAGAAGAAATGCCATGTGGATATTTTCTTTCCTTTCACTAGGGTTCAACTCTATAGATGGTGTAGTCTCTTTTATCCTTTTTAATCCATCGATAACCGGAATCTTAATGGCATTACCTACCTCTCTGGCGATTATCTCTGATTGATTAAATCCTCTTTCTCTTATCCTTTTCTTGGATAAAGGAATTGGTACTATCACATCTACATTCCAATTTAGCTTTAGGGCAAAATCCCCAAGAATTTTGCCTAAATATTCTCCTACCCTTATCTTCTGATTAAACTTGAACTCTATAATGGCATTCCTCATTACATCCTTATAGATGGCATAGGAACGGGCCTTAGAAAAATAAGGTCTTTCCATCCTGCAGTGATTACAGATCCCTTCTTCAGGTATGGGACTTCCACAGAGCTTGCATACAGGTGGCAAGATAGTGCCAATTTTAGAAAGACACTCATCACATATAATCTCTTTACTTAATCTTTTACATATGGCGCATCTTGAAGGAAAGAGTATATCTTTAAGTATCATATTTAGGGAAACATCTCTTTGTATTATCTAATAAGGCTCTAACTAGTTCTTCTATAGAAATGTTTTTTATTTTAGCTATTCTCTCTGCTATATATACTAGATAACTTGGCTCATTTCTCTTTCCTCTAAAGGGAGCTGGAGCTAAGTATGGGGCATCTGTCTCTATAAGGACCCTATCTAAAGGACATTCTTTCACTATCTCTATTAACTTATTGGCGTTTTGAAATGTTACTGGGCCATCAAATCCGATAAAAAATCCCATAGAAAGTGCCCTTTCTAGATGAGTCAAGTCTCCAGAGAAGCAATGGAATACCCCTTTTACATTATAATCTTTTAAGATCTCTATAGCTTCATCATATGCTTCTCTTATATGGAGGCTTATAGGAAGGGATATGTTTCGAGCAAATTCTAACTGCCCTTTGAATGCCTCTATTTGGAGCTCTTTTGGCGAAAGATTTCTATAGTAATCTAAACCTATCTCTCCTATACCTAATACCTTTTTATCATTAACATTCTTAGATGTCCAATTTAGAAAATCTCTATTGTACTCTTCTGCATTATGAGGATGGATGCCAAGTATAGCATACACATCCTTATATTTCCTGGAAAGTTCCAATGATACCTTACTAGAAATAACATCATATCCTACCGAGATAAATCCACTGATACCTTGACTTCTTGCTTTCTCTAGAACTGATTCCAGGTCTTCATATTCATTTAAATGGCAATGGGTATCTACAAACAATTTCTACTTTACTTTAGAGCCTGGAGGCATCTCTTTATCCGGGGAAAGGACTGAGATAACATCATTGTTCGATGCTGCTAGAAGCATCCCGTTAGATGTAATCCCTCTTATAACGGCTGGTTTTAGATTTGCCACTACCACTATCTCTTTTCCTACGAGGTCTTCTGGATTATAAGAACCTGCTATACCAGCTACAAGTTGACGGTATTCTTCTCCAATATCTACTACAAGCTGTAAAAGTCTTGTTGCCCCTTCCACATGTCTTGCCTCTATAATTTTTCCTATTCTTAAGTCTATTCTCTGAAACTCTTCTATAGTAATCTCTTCCATATTACACCTCTATTCTTGGAAATAATGGCTTTACCTCTGGAATCTTCCAGTTTGACTTAAGTCCTCCCCATCCTTTTAGTGACTCTTTAGATAAAGAAGCTGAAGGATCGAGTCCTAAACTTTCTAGAAGATATTTAGATACGGTAGGCATAAATGGAGATATAAGAATCCCTATATTCCTTATGCCTTCAAATACATTAAACATTACATCTTTAAATTCTTCTTTCTTCCCTTCTTTCATTAGAGACCATGGAGCCTGCTGATCTAAATATTTATTTATAGCATTTATAAACGTCCATATATCTGTGAGAACTCTAGTATACTCGAAAGAGGTCATAGAAGGATCAAGATATTTTATTATCTCATCTTTTATGGCTAAAAGTTCATTTGCTGGCGTCCCTTCTTTTGGTATTATCCCTTCCCCGTACTTATTTATAATACCTACACTTCTAAAGAAAAGATTGCCAAGGTCATTGGCTAAGTCTGAATTGACTCTATGGATGAAACTTTCTTCTGAATATTCACCGTCAAGCCCTAATGGGACCTCTCTCATCAAAAAGTATCTTACTGCATCTATAGCTATTCCCTCATTAAATCCATTAGATATTAATTCGTTTGCCATCTCTATAGGATTTATAACATTCCCTTTACTTTTTGACATCTTTTCCTGTTTTACTGTCCAGAATCCATGAACAAATACCTGCTTTGGCGGATCAATATCAAGTGCCATCAATATTGCTGGCCATATAGCTGCATGAAACCACATTATGTCTTTTCCTACAAGATGTACTGCTGGCCAGAAGGTTTCAAACTTTTCCTTATCTTCAGGATAGCCAATTACCGTGAGGTAGTTTATAAGTGCATCAACCCATACATAGATAGAGTATCCTTCAGCAAATGGGAGTGGAATTCCCCAGGTGAGGCCTTTTCTTGAGATACATAGGTCTTTTATTCCAAGTTTTATTCTGTTTAAGAGCTCTTGCCTTCGGGTATCAGGTTTTACGAAGTCAGGATTTTCTTCTACGTATCTCAATAGTTTATCCTGATATTTAGACATCCTAAAGAAATAATCTTCTTCTTTATTCCATATTACAGGTCTGCCGCAGTTTGGACAGTTTCCATTTTTTAGTTCATCCTCTTGGAGAAATGTCTCACAAGGGACGCAATACCAACCTTCATATGTACCTCTATATATATCTTTCTGTTCATAGAGCCTTGTGATTATATATTTAACTACCTTTTCATGTCTTAGTTCGGTAGTTCTGACAAAATCATCGTAAGATATGTGCAACTTTTTCCATGCATCTTTAAATACCTGAGAATATCTATCTACATGTTCTTGGGGACTCCAATTTAGTGTTCTAGCAGACTCTAGGATCTTTTGACCATGTTCATCTGTTCCTGTAGAGAAGAATACTTTATATCCCCACATCCTTTTGAATCTAGCTATTACATCTGCAGTTATTGTGGCATAGGCATGTCCTATATGGGGAGAAGCATTTACATAGTATATGGGAGTAGTTATATAAAAAGTATCTTTCCCCATAGTTCTAATTAACCTCTCTATTTTCAATCTCGGAGGTAAGGTATAGCTCTACTTCCATAAATTCTTCATCTGTAAGTTCTTTAAGTACTCCTCCTTCTATTCTCATTATAAAGGCCTCTCCAGTTTCATTTTGTGGCGCAAGGATAATATATTCCTTTTCCTTTATACTAAACATATCTATTACCTGGAGATCTATATAGTTTCCGAATTCATCCATTACTTTGACAAAATCTTCCATAATACCTCCTGCATAATAATTTCTATATATTATATCATAAAAAGAAATTTTAAAAATTCCCTATTCCCGTTCTTTTAATATTGTGCTATAATTTACAAATAAAATCTTTAAAAGGAGGTCATGCTTTATGAAGAAGTTTTTATTGCTCTTGTTAGCGATTTCATTAGTACTTGCAGTGCTCCCTCTCTATGGGATAAGTGCTACCCCTAAATATGGAGGAGTGCTTAGGACTGCTATCATGTCTGATCCCCCTACACTTGACCCTGCTCATATTACTGACACGACTTCAGATATGGTAGCCAGGCAGATCTTTGATGGCCTTGTAGACTATGATGAAAACCTCAAGATCGTTCCTGTTATAGCCAAGAACTGGAGTATATCTAAAGATGGTAAGGTATATACGTTCAATCTGAGACAAGGTGTAAAGTTCCATAATGGCCGTGAGGTTACTGCTGATGATTTTGTTTATTCCTGGAAGAGAGTAATGGACCCTGCTACTAAGAGTGAAAGAGCTAATTTTATGGAGGATATAGCAAAGATAGAAGCACCAAGCAAGTATGTATTTAGAGTTACTCTAAAGGAGCCAAGAGGTTACTTCTTGCAGATGCTTCCTTACTCTTGTTTCTGGGTAGTACCTAAAGAAGAAGTAGAGAGGTTAGGGGCTGATTTTGGGAGTAAACCAGTAGGTTCTGGTCCATTTAAGTTTGTAAGTTGGACGCATGATGATAAGGTAGTACTGGAAGCAAATAAGGATTACTTCGCTGGAAGGCCGTATACAGATAGGGTAGAGATTAGGGTTATTCCTGACGAAACTGTAATTATGATGGAGCTAGAAAAGGGAAATCTGGAATGGTATGAGAATATTCCACCGTCTGAATTTGCTAGATTGTCTGAGGACCCTAAATGGAAGGATAACATCATATCTAAGCCAGAGTTAGGAACATACTATATTGGTATGAACTGTCAGAAGCCACCTCTAAACAACAAACTTGTACGTCAGGCTATAAACTATGCTATAAACCGTGAACAGATAGTAAAGACGATAATGAGAGGTATGGTACAACCTGCTACTGGTATATTACCCCCAGGTATTCCCGGATACTCTAAACGTGCACCTATTCCATATGACCCAGAAAAGGCCAAGAGATTGTTAAGGCAGGCAGGATATCCAGACGGTAAAGGCTTACCCACATTAGAATTGGCATTCAATAAGAATGCTACCCATCAGAGGATAGCAGAGGCTGTACAGTCTGATCTGAAGAAGGTGGGAATAAATGTAGAACTTATGCAGATGGATTGGGCTCAATACCTAGAAAAGGTAGATAGGGGAGAGACCCAACTGTTTAGGTTGGGATGGATTGCAGATTATCCTGATGCAGACAACTTCCTTTGGGTACTATTTAATTCAAAGAACTGGGGACCTCCAGGAAACGGAGCTTATTATAAAAATGCCAAGGTGGATGAACTTACAGATAAGGCAAAGACGATGGTACAGGGTGCTGCTAGGGATTCTCTATATAAACAGGCAGAAAGTATCATCCTAAATGATGCTCCTTGGGCTCCAATCTATTTTTATACGGCTTGGGCGATTAAGCAGCCATATGTAGAGGGCTTTACCTTCTCTGGTATGGGTCCATTCACTGCTCCATTAGAAAAGGTTTGGCTTAATAAATAACCTTTTAATGTAATCTTTATAGCCTGGGGCACTCCCAGGCTATTCTATGGAGAGTAAAAGGAGAAGATGGTAAATTACATAATACGACGGTTACTTCTTACGATACCTACCATTATAGGTATAATTACTATAACGTTTTTACTTATGTATGTGGTTCCTGGGGACCCCGTTAGGATTCTTATGGGACAACGAGGTGACCCTGCCACTATAGCAATGATAAGAAAAGAGATGGGGTTGGATGATCCTATAATAACTCAGTATTTTAGGTTTTTATGGAATATTCTTAGGGGCAATTTTGGACGCTCCTATGCTACAAATAGATTGGTTCTCCCAGAGGTACTGAGTAGATTTCCTGCTACATTAAAATTGGCATTAGCTTCTATGGTAATAGCGACTACTATAGGCATAGGGGCAGGTATAATCTCGGCTACTAGACAGTATTCCTTCTTTGATTATTCTAGTATGGTGGTCGCCCTTATGGGAGTTTCTGCTCCTGTTTTCTGGGTAGGGCTCCTTCTTATGTGGATATTTGGTTATACATTAGGTTGGCTACCAATATCAGGATATGGAGGGATAGCCTATCTTATTCTTCCTGCTATTACTTTAGGGGTGAGACCAGCTGCATATATAGCACGTATGACACGTTCAAGCTTTCTAGAGATTCTTAGGCAAGATTATATTAGGACAGCTAGGGCTAAGGGTCTCTCAGAGAGAAGAGTTATTTATGTCCATACTCTTAGAAATACACTTATTACAGTTGTAACTATTCTGGGTATGGAGTTTGCTAGTCTCTTGAGTGGAGCAGTGTTGACAGAGACTATTTTTGCCTGGCCTGGGATAGGAAGACTCTCAGTGGATGCTATAATAAAGAGAGACCATCCTATGGTACAAGGGACTGTACTTTTCACTGCTATTGTATTTATCTTTGCAAATCTTATTGTGGATATATCATATGCATTTCTTGATCCGAGGATAAGATATGAATAAAAATATAGAGAGTGGAGAACTTTCAACTTCTTATTGGAAGGATGCATTTAGGAGGTTGAAAAAGAATAGGTTAGCTATGGTAGGTCTATATATAATATTAGCTCTCATTCTGATCGCTATCCTAGCTCCTTGGATTGCTCCCTATAATCCTTACACAGTGAACTATGATGAATATCTTGAACCGCCTAGCATAAGACATCCTTTAGGAACAGACGAATTCGGTAGGGATATACTCTCTAGGTTGATATTTGGTTCGAGAGTTTCTCTCTATGTTGGTCTTGTTGCAGAGGGGATTACTGTTGTTTTAGGTGTGATATTAGGAGGTATTTCTGGATACTATGGTGGTTGGGTGGACCATCTCATTATAGAGTTGACTAATATAGTTTTTTCCTTCCCGTTCTTGTTGTTTGTTATAGCTATAGTGGTAAGCTTGGGCCCAAGCCTTACCAATGTATTTATTGCTGTTGGAGTTACTAACTGGGCTGGTACTGCCCGTCTTATAAGGGGACAGGTGCTTAGTTTAAAGGAGTCTGAATATGTAGAGGCAGCAAGGGCATTAGGCGCTAGTAGCACTAGGATTCTATTTAAACATATACTGCCTAACTGTATAGCTCCTATTATAGTTTCTGCTACTTTGGGAATGGGTGATGCAATTATGATAGAAGCAAGTCTTAGTTTTTTGGGACTGGGTGCTCAGCCTCCTACCCCTAGTTGGGGGGCAATGATTGATTATGCTAGGGATTTTTTAAGGACTAATTTCTGGTATTCTCTGTTTCCAGGTATAGCTATTATGCTTACTGTTTTTGGATTTAATCTTTTAGGCGATGGTTTAAGAGACGCTTTAGACCCGAGGTTGAAGATATGAAAAAAGATGAGAATCTGATAATTATAGAGGAGTTAAAAACATACTTTTTTACTGAGGAGGGTACTGTCCCTGCCGTAGATGGAATCTCCTTTTCTATAGAGCAGGGAAAGACCTTAGGATTAGTAGGAGAATCTGGATGTGGGAAGAGTGTAACATCTCTTTCTATAATGAGACTTATACCACCTCCAGGAAAGATAGTAGGAGGTAGGATTATATTTGATGGGGTAGATCTACTTAGTCTTTCAGAACAAGAGATGAGGAAGATAAGGGGAAATAAGATATCTATGATATTTCAAGAACCTATGACCTCACTTAATCCTGTCTTTACGATAGGGACACAGATAGCAGAAGCTATTCAGTTACATCAGAATCTAGATAAATATTCAGCTAAGGAGAGGGCAATAGAGATGCTACGTCTCGTTGGTATTCCTTCTCCAGAGCTTAGATTTAATGAGTATCCTCATCAGTTAAGTGGAGGTATGCGACAGCGTGTAATGATTGCTATGGCTTTGGCATGTAATCCTAAACTCTTGATTGCTGATGAGCCCACTACCGCATTAGATGTAACTATCCAGGCCCAGATCCTTGAGCTAATAAAGGATTTGAGAGAAAGATTTGGAATGTCTGTACTCTTAATCACTCATAATCTGGGTGTAGTGGCTGAAACGGCAGATAATATAGCTGTAATGTATGCTGGTAGGATAGTTGAGTATGGAACCGTGTTAGACATCTTTAAGAGGCCAAGACATCCATATACTTGGGGATTATTACAGGCGATTCCAAGACTTGATACGGATAGAGAGAGGCTTCTTACTATAGAAGGTACAGTGCCAGATATGTTGAACCTTCCTAAAGGGTGCAAGTTCTCCCCCAGATGTATGTTTGTTAAATCTCAGTGTGAAGAGGCAGAGCCTTCATTAGAGGAGGTAGAAACTGGACATTTTGCAAGATGCTGGAGAACAAAAGAGATAGATTTTTCTAAGTCTGGAGTAGAGTGATATGAGTGATAATATCTTAGTTAGAGTAGAAAACCTTTCTAAGCTTTTCCCTATAAAGGGAGGGGTTTTGCAGCGTCCTATTGGTTATGTGAGGGCAGTAGAAAACATCTCTTTCCATATATATAGAGGAGAGACGTTAGGATTGGTTGGTGAAAGTGGGTGTGGTAAGACTACTACAGGGAGAACTATCCTCAGGCTGATAGACCCTACATCAGGAAATATAGTGTTTGACGGAATAGACATTACTACCCTAAGTAGAAAACAGTTAGCGCCTTTGAGGAGGGAGATGCAGATTATATTCCAAGATCCTTATGGCTCTCTCAATCCCAGGATGACTGTAGGAGACATTATAGGGGAGGGATTAGAGGTACATAAAATAGCTAGAGGAAGGGAAAAGGAAAAGAGGATAATGGAATTGATGGAGGTAGTAGGATTGCCTCCTGCCTATATGAGGAGATACCCTCACGAGTTTAGTGGGGGACAACGCCAACGTATTGGTATAGCTAGGGCTCTAGCGGTAAATCCTAAATTTATTGTCTGTGATGAACCGGTATCTGCTTTAGATGTATCAATTCAGTCCCAGATTATAAATCTTTTGAAAGATCTCCAGAGACAGTTTGAACTGACATATCTATTCATAGCCCATGATCTGAGTGTAGTAAAACATATGAGTGATAGGATTGCAGTAATGTATCTAGGGAAGATAGTAGAATATGCCTCTAGCGAAGACCTTTTCAGTGATCCTAGACATCCATATACACTAGCCCTTATGTCTGCTATTCCTATCCCTGATCCAGAGGTCAAGAAGCAGAGAATAGTATTACAGGGAGACCTACCCAGCCCTAGTAATCCTCCAAAGGGTTGTAGATTTAATACTAGATGTCCAAGGGTAATGCCTATATGCCGTGAGACAGAGCCCTTATTAAAGGATGTGGGAAAGGAGCATTTTGTAGCATGCCATCTATGGAGTTAGATATAAAGAATATAAGATTAACGGCATTGCATGAGATATCCAGTGTAGAGGATATAGAACAACTTAAGAGTATAGAGGTAAGGTATCTAGGAAGAAAGGGTTTGATAACGCAGATACTAAGAGACTTAAAAGGTGTTCCTCCAGAAGAGAGACCTGAGATAGGCAGGATCATAAATGAGTTAAAGGTGGAATTAACTAATGAGATAGAGAATAAGAGGGCATCTCTTGAACAGAAAGAAAGGTTTAGAAGGTTAGAGGAAGAGAGAATTGATATTACTCTGCCTGGAATAAATCCTCCCGTGGGAAGACTACATCCCCTTACGTTGATTATAGAAAGAGTAGAGGAGATTCTAACAAGTCTTGGATTTTCTGTTGTTGAAGGTTATGAGATGGAGAGTGACTACTATAATTTTGAAGCCCTCAATATACCATGGTATCATCCTGCTAGAGATACGCAAGATTCATTCTATATAACGGATAAACTTCTACTTAGGACTCAGACCTCTCCTGTACAGATAAGAGTGATGGAACAGTTGAAACCTCCATTTAAGATCTTTGCTCCAGGAAGGGTATATAGGCGTGACCAGCCTACTGCTCGTCATTCTCCTGTATTCCACCAGATTGAAGGTATGGCTGTTGATAGAGACGTAACATTTGCTGACCTGAAAGGAACCTTAGATGTTTTTGCCAGGGCTCTCTTTGGAGAGGATGTAAATACTAGATTTAGGGCAGACTACTTCCCATTCACAGAACCGAGTGGAGAGTTTGCTATAAGTTGTATCTTCTGCAAAGGAAAGGGTTGTAATGTATGTTCATATTCGGGCTGGATCGAGATCCTAGGATGTGGGATGGTACATCCAAAGGTGCTTTCTGTAGGTGGGATAGATCCAGAAGAATATTCTGGATTTGCTTTTGGTATGGGATGGGATAGATTAGCAATGCTTACATATGGGGTAAATGATATAAGATTATTTTTAGAGAATCATCCTGAATTTTTAAGACAATTTTAGGAGCAGTAAGATGAAGATTTTGTTATCATGGATGAAAGATTTCGTAGATATAGACAAGCCCCCTCGGGAGATAGCCTATAAACTTACTATGGCAGGTCTAGAGGTGGAGGAGGTAGAAGAGATAGAAAATGATTATATTTTGGATGTAAGTATCCCAGCAAATAGAGGTGATTGTCAGAGTATACTAGGAATTGCTAGAGAGGTATCTGCGATATTTAGCATTCCTATGAAGCCGTTAGTTTCTCCAAGTTTTAATGAAAAGGAGAGAGGAATTGGGGTTGAGGTTTTGGATCCAGAACTTTGTCCAAGATATACCTTACGTCTTATAAGCAATGTAAAGGTTGGACTCTCTCCCGAATGGCTTAGAAAGAGATTAGAAGCTGTTGGAATAAGGAGTATCAATAACGTAGTAGATATAACAAATTATGTTATGTGGACTTTAGGTCAGCCATTACATGCTTTTGATGCAGATAAGATAAAGAATAAGGTGTATGTGAGAAGGGCTTATAGAGGAGAAAGAATTACTACCTTGGATGACCAAATCCGTGACTTGTCAGAAGAAATGCTAGTGATAGCTGATGAGGATGGTCCTATTGCTGTAGCTGGAGTAATGGGAGGAAAGGATAGTGAGGTGACTTTTTCTACTAAAGATATTGCCCTTGAGTCTGCCTGTTTCGACAATGTCTCTGTGAGAGGCACATCTAAGGTTCTTGGATTGAGAACAGAGGCATCTGTAAGATTTGAAAAGGGTGTAGATATAGGTATCACTAAACTTGCTTCTGATGTGGCTACTGAAATGATAGTGAAGTTATGTGGTGGTGAGATAGGGGTATTGAGTGAGTTCTATCCTGTAGAATATAAAGTGAACGCTATTACGTTTAGGCCTGAAAGATTTACTAAGAGGATGGGAGTAAAGATTCCAAAAGAGGAAATTGATAGTATACTTCATAGATTGGGATTTAGAATAGATAAAGAGGATTCAAATTGGATGGTGACACCAATCTCTTGTAGGAGGGATATCTTTTTAGAAGAGGACCTCTATGAAGAGGTAATGCGAATAGCTGGATATGAGAGGCTGCCATCAACTCTTCATACAGGGAGGGTTGGGATAGTTTCTCCTCCGGAGGATTGGAAGAGACGTAAGATTCTAAGAAAGAGGCTTAACTCTGCTGGATTTAGTGAGGTTATTACATCTAGTTTCGTGCCAATTCTATTTGACGGATACTTTAAAGAATTTTTCCCAGAAGAGATAGGCTCTATAAGTGTGATAAATCCACTTAGAGAGGAGGAATCTCTCCTTAGATATTCTATATCTCAGGCACTGCTTAATCTGGCGGCTAACAATGTGAGATGGGGATATGAAGACTTCTCTCTTTTTGAGATAGGAAGGGTCTTTTATAAGGATCAGGATGGGTATAAAGAAAGGGAACATCTGGGTATAATCCAGTCTGGTAGGATCTTTTATTCTTGGGAAGATAGAATAGAAACTAGTTTCTATTCTATTAAGGGAGCCTTGGAATATCTATTTAATAGAAAGTTAGAGTTTTCTCCATCTTCATCTACTACATTACATCCTGGAAGGACTGCTAACATATCCTATAATGGGAGGGTAGTTGGTTTTATAGGAGAGATACATCCTGATATAGCTAGGATGATGAAACTACCAAGGGTTTATATTGCTGAGATTGATTTAGCGGTATTTCCTTTAGAGTTTTTCCTTCCTACCAGGATAGAAGAACCTTCTAGATTGCCAAAACTTAAAAGAGATATTGCAGTAGTGGTTCCACAGGGCATTCCTGCTATTAGGGTGATAGAGATGATAAAGGATACTTTTGGTGGTATTCTTGAAGTGTGTGAATTGTTCGATGTATATAAGGGACCCAATATTCCTGAAGGTATGGTAAATTTAGCCTTTTCTCTGGAATTGAGAGAAAGGTCCAGGACCCTTACTCAAGAGGAAGTAGAAGAGAAGGTGGAGGCATTAAAATTGAGATTAGGTAGTATTAATGGAAGGTTGCGTGAATGGTAACAGGATAAGTCTTGATGTAATAGGAATATTACTTATTATATTAGGTATGTTTTGGGGGCTAAGGAGGGGGTTCTTTCGTTCTCTCTTTTTCATTTTTGGGATTATATTAGGTATATACCTCGGTAATATATTTATTAGGGCATTTGCTAAGGGACTTTCTAATAGATTTAATATACCCAATAATATATCTGGATTTATTATATTTGGAGTTTCTTTTTTTCTTATTCTTAGTTTAGTTAATGGGTTAGGCCTTTTAATTAAAAGACCTAAGAAAGGTTTATTGAGATTATTAGATAGACTAGGTGGTTTAATAGTAGGAATAGTTTGGGGGATAGGGATCTGCGGTCTTTTGGGTGTTATTCTGTCTAGGTTTGACTTTACTAAGAACCTACTTCCTGGTACTATAGTATTAGGTTTAAGTGAATTCTGGGTAAAGAGAATTATAGAGGGGATCCTTTCTTATGGAACTTGGTGGTATTAATGAACATATAGGAGAGACCCTTGAGGCGATAGCTGACCTTCTAGAGATGAAGGGAGAGAATATCTATAGGGTTATGGCTTTTAGGAAGGCTGCTAGAACTATACTAAATCTCCCTAGGAGGATAGAACGAAAGGAAGATGTAATAGGACTTCCCAATATAGGAAAAGGGATAGGGGACATAATAGGAGAAATCTTGACAAGAGGAACATCCTCTCTCTATAAAGATTTGACGCGAGAGATCCCTGAAGGAGTGAGAGAATTTGTTCAGATCTATGGGATTGGTCCTAAGACAGCATATAATATATATAAATCTACTGGAGCTTCTTCACTAGATGAACTTTATGAGATTGTTTCTACAGGAAGATTAAGAGATTTCCCAGGACTTAAAGAGAGTACTATTGAGAAGATTCTATCAGGTATAGAGAAGGCTATAGAGAGAAAAAGGCTATTGAGACTAGACCAGGGGTATGGCGTCTATCTACTCTTGAAGGATGCCTTAAAGGGTAAAGACTTTATAGATAAAGTTATGTTGGTAGGTGGTGTGAGGAGAGGAAAAGAAATAAACGATGATGTAGACGTAGTAATTTCTACGAGAGATAGAGTCCAAGCGGATTCATTTATAAGATCTAACTTTGATGGTAAGACCTTGGATATAAAGTTTGTTGAACCTGGATCTTTCATATATAGCATATTCCTCTATACGGGATCTAAGACTCATACAGAAAAGGTTTTTAATATGATTAGAAAGAAGAATAACTTCCTTTCTGAGGAAGATATCTATAAGAGGGCTAATCTTCAATTTGTCCCTCCCGAGATGAGAGAAGACATCGGAGAGATAGAGCTTGCTAAGAAATTTAACCTGCCTGAGCTTGTTAATCTTTCCTCTATAAAGGGTGACCTTCATACCCATTCCCTCTGGAGTGATGGAACAGCCAATATTCTGGATATGGCTAATGAGTGTATTAAGCATGGTTATGAATATATGGCAGTAACCGATCATTCTAGCTCTCTAAAGGTAGCAGGAGGATTAAGTCCCGAGGAGATAGAAGAACAACATAAGGAGTTAGCCCTTATCGCTGATAGATTGGGTGATTTTACTATCCTTAAGGGATTAGAGGTAGATATCCTTCCTGATGGAAGCCTAGATATGCCTGAAGAGGCATTAAGGTCTTTAGACATTGTTATAGCTTCCATTCATACCAGTTTTCGTATGGAGGAAAAGGAGATGACTGAGAGGATAGTAAAGGCGATATCTAATCCTTATGTAAATATCTTGGGCCACCCTACTGGTAGGGTATTGCTTATGCGAGACCCATATAAAGTAGATATGGAAAAGATTTTTAAAACTGCAGCTGAGAGGGGGGTTATTCTAGAGATAAATTCTTCTCCAGAGAGGTTAGATCTGAATGAATCTCTTATAAAGGAAGGAAAGAGGTATGGAGTGAAATTTGCAGTGAACACTGATGCTCATAGTATTATGCAGCTTGATAATATGTTTTATGGGATTATCACAGCTAGGAGAGGATGGTTAGAGAAGAAGGATATTATAAATACCTACGATATTTCTGACCTTTTAAGATTAATAAGGAGGAGAGATTGATGTACTATTCTTTAGATGAACTGGAAAAGATAGCTAGGAGAGTTAGATATAATGCTTTATATATGATTACTAAAGCTGGTTCAGGACATCCGGGTGGTTCCTTGAGTGCTGTAGATATACTGGTTACTTTATATTTTCGTACACTGAGATATGATGTGAATAACCCCTACTGGGAAGATAGGGATAGATTTATCCTTTCTAAAGGACATGCCTGTCCGGCTCTTTACGCAATATTCTATGAGTTGGGAATAATAAGGAAGGAAGAGCTAGATACCTTAAGAAAACCAGGAAGCCGTCTTCAAGGCCATCCAGATATAAAGAGATTACCATGGGCAGAATTTTCTTCTGGCTCTCTAGGGCAGGGACTTTCCTTTGCTGTAGGTGTTGCTTTAGGAGGTAAGATAGATAGGAAAGATTACTATACGTTCGTTATGATAGGTGATGGGGAGAGTCAAGAAGGACAGGTCTGGGAGGCTGCTATGGCTGCTAGAAAATTTGAATTAGATCATCTTGTAGCTATAACAGATAGAAATGGGCTTCAAATAGATGGCTTTACTGAATCTATTATGCCTATCGATCCATTAGCTGAAAAGTGGAAGGCATTTGGATGGAATGTGTTAGAGATAGACGGACATAGTTTCCCTCAGATTATAGATGCTTTGGAAAAGGCTAAAATGTCTAGAGGTGCTCCCACTATGATAATAGCCAAGACAGTAAAAGGGAAAGGAGTCTCTTTTATGGAGAATGCAGTAGATTTTCATGGTAAAGCCCCAAACTTAAAGGAATGGGAAACGATAGTTGTAGAGTTAGGAGGCGAGTGGAATGAGTAAGGAAGCTATGAGAGATGCTTATGGTGAAGCTCTTTTGGAACTAGGTAAAGAGCGTCCTGATATTGTAGTCTTAGATGCAGATGTATCAAAATCTACCAAGACTATAAACTTTGCTAAGAGTTTTCCTGAGAGATTTTTCGACGTAGGGATAGCAGAAGCTAATCTTATGGGTATTGCCGCTGGCATAGCCTCCACAGGAAAGGTCGTTTTCGTAAGTACTTTTACAGTTTTTGCCTCTGGGAGGGCTTATGACCAGGTGAGACAATCGATCGTATATCCAGAGAGAAATGTGAAAATAATTGCTACCCATTCTTCTATTACTGCTGGGGAAGATGGTGCAATGCATCAATCATTTGAAGATATTTCTCTTATGAGAACTATCCCTAATATGAGGGTTATCTCGCCCTGTGATGGGGTAGAAACTAGAGCAGTTATAAGAGAAATAGTTTCTATGCCAGGGCCCTTCTATGTAAGGCTTGCAAGGCCTCCAATCCCTGTAATCCTTGATAAGTCCTATCGATTTGAATTAGGTAAGGGAGTGATTCTAAAGGAAGGGATAGATGGGGTTATCATATCTTGTGGTATTATGACCCATATAGCATTAGAGGTAGCAAATCTTCTTTCTAATGAAGGGGTATACCTTGGGGTTGTAAATATGTCAAGTATTAAACCTATAGATAGAGAACTAATAGAGGCTTTAGCGTATAAGTATAGATATCTTATCTCTTGTGAGGACCATAATATTATAGGAGGACTGGGAAGTGCCATCTTAGAGGTATTACCCTCTATTGATTCCAGACTTATAAGGATTGGAATAGAGGATACATTTGGAGATTCTGGAAAATTTGAAGAACTCCTTACATATTATAAATTAGACCCTCTCTCTATCACTCAGAAGATAAAAGAAGTGATAGTAAGTGATAGAGTTTAAGAATGTAACTAAATATTATAATAACGAAGTACTGGCATTAGAAGACGTCTCTTTTAGGATAGAAAAAGGAGAATTTGTTTTTGTGGTTGGACCTACCGGGATGGGAAAGTCTACTCTCCTTAAGTTAATCTATCGTGAGGAGGTCCCTACGAAAGGAGAGGTATTTGTTGGAGGGATGAATGTTGCCCGTCTGAAATCTTACCAGATAGCCCTTTTAAGACGTAGATTAGGGATAGTCTTCCAGGATTTTAAGCTTTTACCCAATCGTACTGTTTATGAAAATGTAGCCTTTGCCCTAGAGGTTATAGGATTAAATAGAAGAGAAATTAGAACAAGGGTTGGCCGTGTTCTAGACGTGGTTGGATTACTACATAAAAGTAATTGCTATCCAGCAGAACTCTCCGGAGGAGAACAGCAGCGAACCTCTATAGCCAGGGCACTAGTAAATAATCCTCCTATCCTTATAGCCGATGAACCGACAGGAAATCTTGATATAGGCACTTCTTGGGAGATTATGGACTTTCTCAAAAGAATAAATGCAAGAGGAACTACAATAATAATGGCCACACATAATAAAGAGATAGTGAATACAATGAGGCAGAGGGTGATAGCCTTATATAAGGGAAGGATTATAAAAGATGAGCCTAATGGGAGTTACGAATGATAAGAGCCTACTCTATTCATTTTATTTTTAGAGAGGCATGGAGAGGTCTTACTAGGGCAAGGCTTTCTTCTATGGCTGCTATAGGGATCATTGCGTTTACCTTAATCCTACTAGGGATGGTAGGATATGTCTTTAATATTTTAGATAACCTATTTACTCAGGTGAGTCATCAATTTGAAATAGTAGTATATCTTCAGGATGGATTAAAGGAAAGTGAGAAGGCTCTCCTACAAGAGAGACTTTCTAAAATAGATGGAATAAAGGAGGTAATATATGTATCTAAAGAGGAGGCTTGGAAGAGGTTTAAAGAATCTTTTAAGGGGAATAAACTAGCACTAGATATAGTTGGTAAAAATCCTCTACCAGATTCATTTGAAGTAAAGTTAGTTGATCCACTGAAATCAAGTAAGATGGCTGGAGTATTTAAAGACCTCCCTGGTGTTAAAGATGTAGATTTCCCTTTAGAGGCAGTAAATAAATTCAGTAGGTTTATATGGTGGATAGAATATGCAGGAGGGATAATAACTCTTGTATTCATTATTGTGGCACTATTTATAATCTCTAATGTAATCAGATTGAGCTTTGTATCTAGACTAAGAGAGTTGGAGATTATGCGCCTTGTTGGCGCAGGTAGTCTCTTTATTAAGGGTCCATTTATCTTAGAGGGAATAATATGTGGGTTTTTAGGAGGAGTAATTGGAACTATACTTCTTGCTATTCTACTCTATTGTCTCAATACTTATGTAATCTCTAGCTTTCCCCTCTTTTCAGTAGATATATCTGTCTATTCTTTGAGGTCTAGTTTTATTCTGATTATATTTGGTATGATAATGGGAGGGATAGGAAGTGTTCTCTTCTTGGAGAGACATTTTAAAGGTTAGATCTTTTATTAGATATTTATGTGGAGCATTTATCATAGTTTTCTTAACTGTTTCTTCTTCTGTTATATTTGGGGAGAACGTAATTACCCAGAAACAGGAAGAGCTTAAGAGTGTAAAGGAAAAATTGAATTTACAGAAGTCTCTTGTCGAACAGACCAAGAAGAAAGAGCGTAATTTAGTATGGGAGATAAATAATCTAGACCAGGAAATAGAGGAGATTTCACGGAAGGTGGATGAGCTAGAAAAGCATCTAAATCAGATCCTGATATTGAAAAAGGAGGCAGAGAGAAGACTGTTTATATCGCAGAAAAATCTAAAGTCCTCTAGGAGTAGGCTTTCAGAAAGACTCTATCTTATATATAGATATGGAAACGCCAGTTATATAGAACTCTTATTAGGAGCTGATAATCCTTATGATTTCTTAACTAGATATAGGTTTTTATCACAGATAGCTAAAGAAGACGCCTTGCTTCTTAAGTCGGTTCAAGAAGAGGTAGAAAATGTAAGGACCTGGCGTGAAGAACTAGATAAGAGAGAAAAAGATATAAAGACAACAAGAGATGAGCTCTTGGCGCAACAGAAGTCTCTTGCATATAAAAAGGATGAGAGAAATAGAATCCTCGCACAGACAGTAAGTCAGAGAGAGGAGTACGAAAGGGCACTAAGAGAGTTAGAAGAGAGCTCTAGAGTCTTGGAATCACTAATAAGACGCCTCCAGGAGACTACCCAAGGGCCAGGACTTATAGGAAGTCTTTTTTGGCCTGCAGATAGTCATCTTATTACTTCTCCATTTGGATGGAGGAATCATCCAATATTTGGGACAAGGATGTTTCATACTGGTGTAGATATAGCTGGTAATTACGGTGATAACATATATGCAGTGAATGAGGGAAGGGTTATATACTCCGGATGGCAAAGTGGTTATGGCAAGGTAATCATAGTAGACCATGGTAATGGGATGTCTACAGTATATGCCCACTGTTCACAGCTTTTAGTTAACGTAGGAGACGTTGTTAAGAGGGGAGAGGTGATAGGGAAGATAGGAGCTACTGGATGGGCTACTGGCCCACACTTACATTTTGAAATAAGAAGGAATGGGACACCTATAGACCCATTATCTGTGATAAAATAATTGGTAGGAATGTAAAAAAAGACTGGAGGAGTGTTGATTTATGAAGCGAGTTGTGTATGTATTAGTATTTGTTGTTATTATTGGGCTTTCCTTTATAGCTGGAATGAACTATAGTGGTTATCTATCTGCTCAGAATGGAGTAATAGATAAGAATCTACAGATATTATCTCGGGCTTACTATTTTATTACAAATAACTATGTAGATAAGAACCTGGATAAAGTAAATCTTACCTATAAAGGAATTGAGGGTATGATTTCTAGCCTTAATGACCCCTACTCATACTTTATGAAACCTGAGGATTATAAGGCTATGGAAGAAGAATTTCAAGGTAGTTTTGAAGGTGTAGGTATGGAGATAGGGGTAAATGATAATAAGCAAGTAGTGGTTATCTCCCCTATAGATGATACTCCTGCTCAGAAAGCAGGAATAAAGCCTGGAGACATTATCATAAAGGTAGATGAGAAATCTACTAACGGGATGAATGCAGATGATGTGAGCAAATTAATCCGTGGACCCGCAGGGACAAAGGTAAAGATTATTATCCAAAGAGAGGGAGAATCAAAACCTCTAGAATTTACTCTTACAAGAGCAGTAGTGAAACTTGTTACTGTTTCGAGTAAGATGTTAGATAGTAATATTGGATATATAAAGATAAAAGCCTTTAGAGAGCCTACCGGAGAGGAGCTTAGTAAGGCGTTAGATGCAATATTGCCGAAGGCTAAGAATGGTATAATTTTAGACCTAAGGAATAACCCTGGGGGACTGTTAGGTTCTGCTATAGAAGTAGTGAGCTATTTTGTCCCAAAGGGACCAGTAGTTTACGCAGAGGATAGAGATAATAATAGAGAGGAGTACAGTGTTATACCCAATCTATACAAGGTGAAGGTTCCTCTAGTGGTGCTTGTTAATAAAGGTAGTGCCAGTGCATCGGAGATTGTTGCAGGGGCTCTTCAGGATTATAAAAGAGCTACACTGATAGGAACTAAGACTTTTGGTAAGGGGCTTGTTCAAAGTGTATTTGCCTTAGCAGATGGTTCAGCTATAAGTCTTACCATTCAGAGATGGCTTACTCCGAATAAGAGATATATCCATAAAGAAGGGATAACCCCAGATATTGTGGTTGAATGGGACCAAAAAGGGAACGATATCCAATTAGAAAGGGCTAAAAGCTTCTTACTTGAAAAGAAATAAAGGTTCAAGAACTACCTTAATTATTTCTATAGTATTCAGTATTATATGTATTATTGGAGTATGGATATTAAGGGATGGGATTTTGGAGAATAAATCCCATCCTAATGTAGAAGTTACTCCTGAGGTCAAAGGTTATAATGATTACTCAAATCATAACGCTAAATCAAAACCTAGCGAAAAGATTCCAGAAGAGTCTAAAAGAACTCCTCAGAGGATAGAGGTAACTATCCCTAAAAGGGGAGAACCCCTTAGTACTCCTTTTAATACCAGAGAAGAAGAAATAAAAGCCTTTTTTAAAGATATAGGAGCCATAGTAAAGGATAATTGGACAGTTGAGATACCTTCCTATTATTCTCTTACTTGGGTAGACCGTAGATTAAGTAAATATCTAGATCCTTTGGGTATGTATCTAAGAGATGATGTTGTCTATAGTAAGGATACCCAAGATAAGCTTTTTACTCTTAATATGAAGAAGATGTCATTAACCCAAGGTAAGGTCGCTATCATCATAGACGATACAGGAAGAGATACAAGCCTAAATAACCTACTAAAGGGAATAAAGCTCCCTCTAAACATCTCTGTATTGCCTAAGCAGAAAAAGACTACTGAGATGAGCCTAATGGGAGAACTTGAAGGTTGGGATGTCCTTTTACACTTACCAATGGAGCCTAAAGAGAAAAGATGGATAGATGGAACATTTATAAGGATTGGTATGAATGAAGAAGAAATTAAGAATAAGATAAATGATTTTTTAGGTGAACTTCCCTATGTTGAAGGTGTAAATAACCATATGGGATCGGCTGCTACTCAAGATAGGAGAACTATGAAGATAGTACTAGAGACGATAAAAGAGAAGAATTTATACTTTATAGATAGTCTGACCATCCCTAACTCTGTTGGAGAAGATGTAGCAAGAGAGATAAACTTTTCTCGTTTTTTAAAACGAGACATCTTTCTTGATAACAATGATGACAGGAGCTATATATCTAATCAGATAGATAAATTGATTATGACTGCAAAGGAGAAAGGTATTGCTATAGGTATCGGGCATCTTAGAAAGAATACCCTAGAGGTGATAAGGGATTATAATTGGAGTCAAAGTTCTATCGAATTGGCAGTTTTAGGAGAACTATTTAAATGATTCTAAAAACAGAGGGTTTGGTGAAGAGGTTTGGACAGAGAATAGTGGTGAAAGGAATCTCCATAGAGCTGAGGAGTGGTGAGATTGTAGGACTCCTAGGGCCAAATGGTGCGGGAAAGACTACAACGTTCTATATGATTACTGGCCTACTGAGACCTAATAAGGGTAAGATATATCTAGATGGAGAGGATATTACCCATATGCCAATTCATGAAAGGGCTAAAAGAGGGATAGGATACCTCCCTCAAGAGCCTTCTGTTTTTAAGAGGCTCACAGTAGAAGAAAATTTGTGGGTTATCCTACAGTTTTTGCCTTCTTTAAATAAACAGGAGAGAAAAGAGATAGCAGAGGAACTTATGAGAGAGTTTGGAATAATACATCTAAGAAGTTCTATTGCTTCTTCTCTTTCTGGTGGAGAAGCCAGAAGATTAGAGGTAGTTAGAACTTTAATAACCTCTCCAAAGATTATTCTTCTTGATGAGCCATTTTTAGGGATAGACCCTATTACTGTATCTGATATTCAGTCTATTATATTTCATCTTAAGCGGAAGGAACTGGGTATTCTTATTACGGACCATAATGTACGAGATACACTTTCTATAGTTGATAGAGCATACATAATAAATGAGGGTGAGGTTATTGCCACTGGAAGTCCTCAGGAAATAGCTTATAATGAAAGCGTTAGACAGATATATCTAGGGGAGAGGTTTCAACTATGAGAAAGCTTGTAGTAAAGATAGGAACTGCTACTTTATGTCCTAATAATGGGCTGGATATAGGATTTCTAGAGGATATTGCCTTTCAGATAAATACTCTAAAAGAGAAGGGAATTTCTACCGTGATAGTTACTTCAGGGGCGATTGGTTTAGGGAGGTCTCTAGTGTCAGATGTAAATAGGGGTAAACGGTTAGATATTACCCAAAAACAGGCATTAGCTGCTATAGGCCAGGGTAGGCTTATGAATTATTATAGCTCAATATTTGAGAGGTATGGGCTTCTTGTTGCTCAGATTTTACTTACCCGAGAAGACTTGGCAAATAGAAAGAGGTTTCTTAATGCTAAAAATACATTAGAGGAGTTAATAAGGTGGGATGTCATTCCGATTGTAAATGAAAATGATACAGTAGCTACTGAAGAGATAAGGTTAGGAGATAATGACCAGTTGTCCGCTCTTGTAGCTACCCTTATAGATGGAGACATGCTACTTATACTTTCTGATGTAGAAGGTCTATACGATAAAGACCCTCACTTCTATGAAGATGCCCATTTAATAAGAGAGATACACAGTTTTGATGAAATCCCTAAGGGTATAGGTGGTCCCTCTGAAAAGGGCTCAGGGGGAATGATTACTAAAATATTGGCAGTAGAGATTGCTACTACAAGAAATATCCCAGTGATAATCGCATCTGGAAGGGTAGAAAAGGTTATATTAAAGGCAGTAGAAGGAGAGCCTGTAGGGACATTATTTCATATAGAGAGAGGTAGGCTTCCAAAACGTAAGGTTTGGATTGCATACGGTGTAAATCCTAAAGGAAAGCTCTATCTAGACCAAGGAGCCTATGATGCTTTAGTGAATAGAAATAAAAGTCTTCTCTCTCAGGGGATAAGGGATATAGAAGGAATGTTTTATTCTGGAGATACGGTATCTCTTATCTCTCCGGATGGAGAAGAATTTGCTAGGGGAATAGTCTACTATTCAAGCAAAGAACTAGAGACTTTAAAAGGGAAAAAGGGGTATCATGAGGTGATACATAGAGACAACCTCGTCCTTCTTAGATGAGAAGAAGGATTTCGCAGAAGGTAGTAGATGCCGATTCGTAATTATTTTGCCTAATATTATTTTATTTTAGGGAGTATTGGAGTAAAAGTTTTTATAGAATTATCCTGCAAACTTCTAGAAGGTAATTTTTGGCTACATATCAGACCTTAAATTTGAAATAAAAAGTACTTATATGGAGGTATAACGTTGATTTATCATATACAAGAAGTGTTTGGAATAGGATTTTGGATTATTTTTGCTATCTTAAGATGGAGTTTCAAAAAGCCTAGAAGAATCATTTTCTTTCCAAGGATCATCTCTCGATTTGTTATTGCTAATGTCAGAAGGAGCAGATTATCAAAGCACATTGAAGGACAAATTCCAGGAGTTTTAGCTATAAGTCCAACTATGAATTGTAACTACAATTGCATTGGCTGTTATTCTAGAGACAGACTTACAGATGAGGAACTCTCTACTGAGGAACTTGATAAACTCTTTACTGAAGCAGAACATCTGGGTATCTCCTCTGTTGTAGTTACTGGAGGAGAACCATTCTTAAGAAGGGACCTTATAGGACTTATGGAGAAGTATAAAACTCTATTATTTGTAGTTATTACAAATGGTTCTTTCTTTTCTCCTATGCTTGTAAGAAGAATTGCTAATAGTGGAAATATAATAGTCCTAATAAGCATAGAAGGATTTGAAGAAGACACTGACAATAGAAGAAAGATGGGGGCATATAATACTGCTGTTAAAGCTATGAGATTAATGAGCACTGAAGAGGTAGTATATGGTTTTGCGGCTACTAATACTTGTAGAAACTTCGGTACACTCTCCTCTGATGAATTTATCGATAAAATGATCTCGTTGGGTTGTACTTTAGGGTTTTTCACCGAATATGTTCCATGTGGAAATAATCCAAGATATGATTGGTTAATGAGTCAATCCCAAAGAGAAGAATTAAGAAGAACTGTTATAAAGCTTCGTAAAACTAAGCCAATAGTCATTATACAGTTTCCTCACGATGAATATGGGAAGGATAATATATGTTCAGCAGCAGGAAAGGCCTCTTTTCATATAAACTCAAAAGGTGATGTAGAACCCTGTCCCTTTTCTCCATATTCTTGTGATAATGTGAGGAATGGCGGCTTAGAATTAGCCTGTAAATCTAAGTTCCTCAAAACTATAAGAGAACATCAGGAACTTTTAAGAAGAAAGGATTATGCGTGCGCCCTATTTGAACATAGAGAGGAGATAGAAAAGCTTTGTGAAAACTTGAAAGGGAAGAATGAAGAATTATACAGAAACTGAATATGTTTAAAATATTATGACTATTTGGAGGTGTAAACTAATGTTTAATGAGTACAAAGATAAAATTGTAGTTGTAACCGGTGGAGCACAGGGAATAGGGTATGCCATCTCTAAAACATATCTAAAAGAGGGGGCTTATGTTTGCATATTAGATATAGACGAAGAAGCTCTTAATGAAGTTAAGGAGATGGATTTTAGAGATTACAGCGATAGAACTATATACATAGAATGTGATTTAGCAAATGAAGAGGAGATAATAAGAGCCTGCAATATAATAGTTGAAAGATTTAGAAAAATTGATATACTTATCAATAATGCTGGAATTGGCTCAACAAAGAGTATCTTTGAAAGAGATACTTCCGAGTGGGATAGAGTAATAAATGTGAACCTTAGAGCTCCCTATCTTATGACTAAATATCTAGCCCGAAGTATGAATGAAGGTGGCTGTATTATCAATATAGCATCAACTAGGGCATTTATGTCCGAACCAAATACTGAACCATACTCTGCATCAAAAGGAGGACTGGTAGCATTAACTCATTCATTAGCTATATCGCTCTCATCATATAAGATTAGGGTAAATTGTATAAGTCCAGGTTGGATAGAGACTTCTAATTATAAGAAAAGGGTAAAAAGGACTATACCTCAGCTTAGAGAGATAGATCATCTACAGCATCCTGCAGGAAGAGTGGGCTTCCCTGAAGATATAGCATATGCTTGTCTTTTCTTGACATCTCAAAAAGCAGGCTTCATTACAGGAACAAATCTAACGGTAGATGGTGGAATGACTATAAAGATGATATATGTTGAATAATCTTACTTACTCGGCTAAGACCCATTTGCTATCTTGAGACCTATGTAATTGTTGCAAAACTGGTTGATGGAATTTTAAGAACCTCCCCCTATGCTAAAACCTACGCTTATTCAGGGGAATGTGGGCTATTATACTATACCTGCGAAAATATGGTGATAGGTAAGTTTCTATCTATAAAATGTTAGTAGCACAGGCGTCCTTGCCTGTGTAATAATTATTTTTAATAACACAGGCAGAGACAATGCTTCGATTATTTACGAACCGAGACGGTTCAATTACATTTATAAGACATCTTCACTACCAGGAAATGAATACATCTATTCCTTTATAATTCCATGCAAAAGTTTACAGGGTCACACATCTCTTGACATTTTTTTCTTTAAATGATAACATATGAACATAAATAAAAATAATAAAGAGAAATAAATAAACATATAAGGACATAAGATTATGCTAGCTGAAGAAAGAAGAAGTAAAATATTGGAACTGTTAGAGCAGGAAAAGGCAGTAGAAGTTCCTGCTCTGGTAAAGATATTTAATGTTACAGGAGCTACCATAAGGCGAGATCTTGAGGTATTGGAAAAAGAGGGGCTCTTGAGACGTACTCATGGAGGAGCTGTTCTTCCCCAGAGTATCTCGTATGAACCTCTCTACTCCTCTCAGAAAAGAAAAAATTTAAAAGAAAAGATAGCTATTGGTAAAAGGGCGGCAGAACTGATTAACGATGGAGATACTATTTTTATCGAATCGGGAACTACCAATTTCCAGATCGCTAAAAATATAAAAGGTCGCCATAATCTTACTGTTGTTACCAATTCCATAGATATAGCCAGTGAGTTACTCAATGCTAAAGGGGTTCATGTGATTATTACAGGGGGAGACCTTAGGAAAGAAACTGTTGCTCTGGTAGGACCTTTAACAGAAAGGGTCCTTAGTGAGTTGAAGGTAGATAAAGCTTTTCTTGGTATAAGCGCTATCATCCCAGGTAAGGGAATGAGTACAGCTAGTATTGTAGAAGCTCAGATAAAGCGACTAATAATTCAGATGGGTAGAGAAATTATAGGATTAGCTGACCATAGTAAATTTGGAAAAGAAGCCTTTGCCTTTGTTGCACATACAAAAGTATTAAATAAGCTTATAACTGATAGTGGAATACCCCAAGAATATATAGAGGCATTAAAAGAAGAAGGGGTAGAAGTAATAGTATGTCAGATATAGAAAGGAAGGATGGAAGATGGAAGTAAAATTAGTAGAAACAGTTCCTAATATTAAAGTGAAACCACCAGGGCCAAGATCTTTAGAGCTTTGGGAGAGAGCAAATCGGTATATGAAAGGATTCTCTTCACAGGCAAGACTTTTTCCAGTAGCTTTCGAATCTGGTAATGGTTATACATTAACAGATGTAGATGGGAATACATATATTGATTTTAGCTCAGGGATATATGTGACAAATGCTGGGCATTGCCATCCAAAGGTGGTAGAAGCTCTTCAGAAACAGGTAGCTAATCTTATGAATGCCCATGATTATGTGTCAGAAGTGAAAGTAAAGCTTTTAGAAAAGCTTGCCTCTATAACCCCAGGAAATCTCAATGGTTTTCAATTTTATTCTTCAGGAACAGAGGCAATAGAAGCTGGAATGAGAGTAATTCGTGCTCAGACAAATAGGTTTGAGTTTATTTCCTTCTTTAACGATTTCCATGGTAAGACGATGGGTGCAGTAAGTTTGGCAGATATGAATATAACTACTGGACCTAGAGCGGTAGGATTCCATAGGGTTCCTTACCCATATTGTTACAGATGCAGTTTTAAGATGCATTATCCAGAATGTAACTTATACTGTGTGGACTACATAAAAGAGGTAATACAACAGGAGACTATTGGACAGGTTGCTGGTATCGTTATAGAACCTATCCAAGGATGGGCAGGTTCTATCGTTCCACCTGATGATTACCTACCAAGACTTAGGGCATTGTGTGATGAGTTAGGTATTTTATTGTTAGTTGATGAGATTCTTACTAGTTTTGCTCGCACAGGGAAGATGTTCTGTGTGGAGCATTATAATGTAATTCCAGATGTAATGACATTGGGTAAGGGCTTTGGTAATGGATTTCCAGTTACAGCTATAGCAATAAAAGAGGAGTATCTAGACAAATTAGAGAAGATAAGTGCATCTACTAGCTATGGAGGAAATCCAATGGCTTGTGCATCTGCTTTGGCTTCTATAGAGGTGATAGAAGAGGAGAATCTTATAGAAAAATCAGCCAAGTTAGGAGAATTTATTCTCAGAAGATTATATAAGATGAAAGAATCGCATCCCATAATAGGGGATGTAAGAGGGAAGGGATGCCTTTTAGGGATAGAACTAGTAAAGGATAGAGAAACTAAAGAGCCATTCATCGAAGCGGGCCAAAAGGTCTATCAGAAGGCATTTGAAAAAGGAGTAGCATGGATACCTGCAAGACACATATTAAGACTCTCTCCTCCACTTATTATGCCAGAGGAGGTAGCTAGTAAGGCTCTTGATCTTATAGAAGAAGCAATTTATGAGGTAGAAAAGGAGTACGGATATCAATGAAGGAATTAGGGATAGGTTTAGTAGGCTATGGATTTATAGGTAAGATTCATACTCTAGCATATAGAGTCTTAAATCTCTATTATGACCCTATGCCAGTAAAGATAAGACTTGTAGGGGTTTGTTCTGGTCATAGAGAAACAGCTGAAAAAGGAGTAGAACAGGGAGGGTATCTCTTTGCTACTACTGATTATCATAAGCTCTTAGAACGTGAGGATATCCATATTATCGATTGTTGCACTCCAAATTATCTCCATAAGGATATACTAATTGACGCTATGAGAACTGGTAAGTTTGTCTACTGTGAGAAGCCTTTGGCTATGAATGTAGAAGAGGCAAAAGAGATTGTAAAAGTAGCAAAAGAGACAAAGATCATAAACCAAATGGCATTCCAGTATAGATTTGTTCCTGCTGTTATGAGAGCAAAACAGCTTATAGAGGAAGGATTTCTTGGCAGAGTCTTTCACTTTAGGGCTTCATATCTTCATTCTGGTTATACTGATCCAAATAGACCTATCACCTGGAGATTGGATAAGGAAAAGGGTGGAGGAGGGGCCCTCTATGATCTGGGTTCCCATATTATAGACCTGATACATTACCTCTTAGGAGAATACGAAGATATTCATGGGTTTAAGGAAACATTTATAAAGGAAAGACCTCTATTAGAAAATCCGAGAGAGAAAAGAGAAGTAAAAGTAGATGATTATATCATTCTTCAGGTAAGAATGACTAATGGTGCACTAGGAACATTAGAGGCGTCTAGAGTAGCCACAGGGACAAATGATGACTTAAGTTTTGAGATCTATGGAGAGAAGGGTTCTATGAGGTTTCACCTTATGGAACCAAACTGGCTATATATCTATGATGCGACAGAGCCAGGAGAGCCCATTGGAGGTAGAAGAGGTTTTAAAGCAGTGGAATGTGTAAATAGATATCCAGCACCTTCTAGCCTACCAGGACCAAAGTTTTCTATAGGCTGGGAGAGGTTTCATATAGCAAGTCAATTTAATTTTATCTCTTGCATAGTTCAAGATAGAGAAGCTTCGCCTTCGTTTGAGGATGGGCTTTACGTTCAGGAGGTGATGGAAAGGGCTTATAAATGAGAGGATTTATTAAGTAAATTAGAAGGGGGGAAGAAGAGGTAAGGGGTAATAAGTGTGTATAAATAGCGAGTAAAAATTTAAAAGGAGTGTGAGAGAAATGAGAAAATAGTAAGTATATTTACTATTTTGCTGTTCCTAGTCTCACTAGGAGATAATTTAGCTTTAGCCGAAAAGGTAACTATAACTTATTGGTGGTCATGGAGTGGACCTATGGTTGATGCAATGCAGAAGATGGTAGATAAGTTTAATAAGACTCATCCTGATATCGAAGTAAAAATGACCTTCGTAGAGACTGGGGCATGGGAAACATATGAGAAACTTCAGACCGCTATTGCTGCCGGTTCCCCTCCAGATGCGGCACACTTTGAAAGGTCATTCGTTGATCAGTGGGCAGCTAAAGGATTGTTTCTTCCTCTTGATGAGTATCTTACCACCGAAGAAAGAACCGGAAAGGACTTTTTACCGTTTACTTGGGATGAAGTAGTTTATAAAGGGAAGGTATATGCTATTCCATTAGATACCGACATAAGAGGTTTACTTTGGAATAGAGACCTCTTTGAGGCTGCAGGTCTTCCAGACCGTGCTCCAAAGACTTTAGCAGAACTAGATAAATTTGCTGAGAAACTTACAAAATTTGACGAAAAAGGAAAGGTCCAAACTATAGGTTTTGTCCCTTGGTGGGGCAACTGGTTCTTCCCTGCTTGGAGCTGGACATTTGGAGGAAATATAGCCGATAGAAAGACTCTCAAAATAACGGCTAATGACCCAAAGAATATTCAGGCTTTAGAGTGGGTAACTTCTTATGCTAAGAAATATGGCGTACAAGCAATAACTAGTTTTGGTGCCGGATTTACTGGAGGAGTTAATAATCCTTTCTTTATGGGTAAGGAAGGAATGGAGGCTAACGGGGTATGGATGGTAGGACAAATTAAACGATATGCTCCCAAACTCAACTATGATGTTGCTCCTGTTCCTCATCCACCTGGAGGAGCTAACGGAACATGGTGTGGAGGCTTCTGTAATGTAATTCCTAAGGGTTCTAAACATCCAAAAGAGGCAGCTGAATTTATAAAATGGCTAGGACAAGAAGAGGCCCAGTTAGATGTATATAGACTCCTTGAACATATTCCTACTAATAAGAAAGCCTTAGATAAAGTTAGACTGATGGTGGATCCAAAAGAGAGGAAGTTCTATGCTCAATTTCTAGTATCCCATGGCAGACCTCCTTTATGGGTTAGGATATTCAATGAATGTCTTACAGTAGTAGATGAGGCTATCTATGGGAAGAAAACTCCTAAGCAAGCATTGGATGATATGCAGACAAGATTAGAACAAGCTTTCAAAGAATTTTTTGGTAAATAGACCTTTGGTAGGGAATTGTCCTAGAAAGTAGGGCAATTCCCTCTAATATAATGGAGGAGGAAGATGAGAATAAAGAAATATAGCAAATTAGAATTAGTTAATCTGAGGAATGGAGTACTATTTGCTCTTCCATTTTTTATAGGTTTTACATGCTTTACTATGTATCCTGTAATTAGCTCCTTATACTATAGTTTTTGCAAATATACTATAGTTTCTACTCCTCATTGGATTGGACTCAAAAATTACATAAAACTATTTACCGAAGATGAATTGTTTGGAGTTTCTCTTTATAATTCTTTATACTATGCTATTTTCACTATTCCTTTGACTATTGCTGCCGCTATAATTTCTGCCTTATTGCTAAATATACCTATAAAGGGGCAACCAATATTTAGAACTATTTTCTACTTGCCATCTATTACCCCGGTAGTTGCTTCTTCTATTTTATGGGTATGGATACTTAACCCTCAGTATGGGATCTTAAACGCATTTTTAGAAAAGTTGGGAATTAATGGTCCGGGGTGGTTAGCTGACCCTAAATGGTCTAAGCCAGCATTAATACTTATGAGTTTATGGGGTATTGGGGGAGGGATAATTATATTCTTAGCTGCCTTACAAGATGTTCCTCAAGAACTTTATGAGTCAGCTGAGCTTGATGGAGCGAATTGGTGGAATAAGTTATGGGCTATTACTATTCCTTCTATAAGCCCTGCTATCCTTTTTACCTTGATTATGGGGATGATTGGTACCTTACAATTTTTTGCCCCAATTTATGTAATGACAAATGGAGGTCCTGTTAATTCTACTACTATGTATGCATTCTATCTTTATAGAAATGCATTTGTATATCTTGATATGGGATATGCTTCAAGTATGGCTTGGATACTGTTTGTCATAGTCTTATTAGGAACAATTCTTATGTTTAAGAGCTCTTCCAAATGGGTATATTATAGAGGTGAACGTTAATATGAGAAAGTCTTTTCAAATTAAATTAAGGAATATTTTCTCATACATAATTTTAATTTCACTGAGTATAATTTTCATATTTCCGCTGTACTGGCTTGTCTCCTCAGCACTAAAACCGGATGAACAACTATTTGTATTTCCTCCAATATTAATACCTCACCCTGTGAAATGGGAAAATTATATAAAGGCAGTAAACTATTTCCCATTCTTCAGATACCTTGTTAATACTCTCATTATATGCGGGACAAATGTCTTCGGAGTTATTATTTCTTGTTCTCTTGTAGCTTATAGTTTTTCTCGTATTAAATGGCCTGGGCGTGATTTTTCCTTCTTTCTTATGCTTTCAACCATAATGCTTCCTTACCAGGTTACTATGATTCCTCTTTTTATAATATTTCAAAGGATAGGATGGACAAATACTTTTAAGCCGCTCATAATTGGAAGCTTTTTTGCCCCAGCATACTATACTTTCTTACTGAGGCAGTTCTTTCTTACAATACCCTTTGAACTTTCGGAGGCTGCTAAAGTAGATGGGGGAAGTGAACTCTTTATATATAGAAGTATAATTTTACCCCTATCGAAACCAGCTCTGGCAACCGTAGGACTGTTTACATTTATAGGAAACTGGAATGACTTCTTAGGACCACTAATATACCTTCATGATGAGAGTAAATATACACTAGCTATTGGATTACAAAGTTTTCTGAGTGAACATGGAGCGGAGTGGGCACTTTTAATGGCAGCTTCAAGTCTAACTGTTTTTCCAATTATAGTTCTATTCTTCCTTACTCAAAGAACTTTTATCCAGGGAATAACGCTTACAGGAATAAAAGGATAGATTGGAGGAGAGTTATGAATTTGAACTATCAGGTGTTTGTAGTGCCAGGTTCACACTTTGACCTTGGATGGTGTGCAACAATAGGAGAATGTTTATCTTGGGGTGATGAGATAATAAAGGATGCTATAGATAATATCTTAAATAAATTCCCTCAGTATAAATTTACTATAGAGTATACACTGTTTCTTAAGCACTTTCTAGAGACGTATCCAGAGTATAAAGAAATAGTAAAAAGACTTATCTCAGAGAAAAAGATTCAAGTTTGTAGTACTATGGTTGGGGCTATGGAACAGATACTAGATGGAGAAATTCTCATCAGGGAGATAATTAATGCAAAAAGGTGGATAAAGGAAGAACTAGGGATAGATGTCAAGACCGTTCAACATTCAGATCTACCAGGACATACTATTCAATTACCTCAGATATTACAGAAATTAGGGATAGAGAATATCTCATATTCTAGATTTCATCCTCCAATCCCTTTACACTGGTGGGAAGCTCCAGACGGCTCAAAAGTATTGGCTTGTAACCATATCCATGGATATGGATGGGGATTTATTCTCTTAGATGAGAGGGAGGGAAAAGAAAGGTTACTCAAAGAGATAGAAGAGTTAACTTCAATTTGGCCTTCTAAAAATATATTAATGGTACAAGAAAGCGATTTACTTCCTCCAGAGCCAGAAATAGTAGAAAGAGTATCTAAACTTAATAAAGAATTGCAGGATATAGAATTGAAAATATCTATCTTGGACGAATTTTTTGATGCAGTCAGAGAAGAAGAATGTAACTTACCCAGTTATAGAGGAGAAGCTCCTTATGGATTTTATAGCCTTCCTGCAACTCAGCCTGTTACCTATAGAGAAGCTCGAATTGCGGAAAATAGATTAACATCAGTTGAGAAATTTGCATCTTTAAGAGAGATTTTAAACTTTGGTGCCTATCCTAGGGAAAAGATAGAGCAGGCATGGGGAAATCTCTTCTATTGTCATGACCACAATGTAAGTGGACGAAGAGGAGAATTAAATAATGAGGTAAGAACTCAAAGAGCTATCTGGGCAAGAATAGAGGGAGAAGAGATATTAAGAGAGGTAATGTTATCTATCGGAGTAAATATTGACTACTCTCAAAAAGGTGACCCCATAGTGGTATTTAATCCACTCTCCTGGGAAAGAAGTGATATTGTCTGTAGTTATGTAAAACTCCCTGGGGAAGATATAAAAGGAGTGATGATAAAAGATAACCAAGGAAATGAAATACCTGTTCAGGTTTTAAGTATAGAACAAGCTAGGGAGGGAAGGGTTGATTTCTCTAATACTAATCTTACTAGAGTAGACTTCTTATTTCTAGCTAAAGATATACCCCCTATAGGCTATAAAGTCTTCTATGTGTATCCTATTAAGGAAGAATATAAGAGTAGTATAAAAATTGAAACTATATCGGTTGAAAGTCCCTTCTATAGGATTGAAGTTACAGAGAAAAATAAAGTCAAACTTTGGTGGAAAACCAGAGAAAGAGAATTAAGCCATGAATTGGGGGATGTTATAGTAGTAGAAGATCTGAGATGGGATCTTGAAGATGCCCTAGAAGAACAAGCCCAAAAGGAGGCAGTTCCAAGAGTAATTAAGGAGGAATTAGAGTATGAACCAGAAGAATATTATAGAGATGGAAGAAGTAACTTCACCGGTATAAAATGGACTTTCTCTAGAGATGAGATAGAGATTATAGAAAGTGGATTACTTAGAACTATAGTAAGGATTAAAGGTAAGGTCTTGAATTCACTTGTAGAAGAAGATATTATTCTGTATCAACATATACCCAGAATTGATTTTAAAGTAACTATAGATTGGGAAGGTGAGAAGAATACACAAGTAAGGGTGAGATTCCCATTCGATATTCCTAATGGTAAAATCACCTATGAGACTCCCTTCTATGGAGTTGAACTTGACAAAGATGAGATGCCCAATACCTATAGAGGTAGTGGAGGAAGGTTTGTCCAAAAGTGGATAGATATAAACAATGAAGATTTCGGAGTTACTTTTGGTACTCAGAATTGTACCCATCTTCTCAGTGATACTACTATAGAAGCGATTATTCTCAGATCTACTTATAGTTGCGGAGATCCATTTACTTGGAGTCTTAATAAGGGGCTTCATACATTCAGCTTTTCTCTAGTAGCTCATGACAGAGATTGGAGAGAGAGTCATAGCTGGAGAGTAGGATGGGAATTCAACAACCCTCTTGAGATGTTTAACCCAAATGTTATTGAACCAATAAAATCTCTCAAATCTATACTACCAGAAGATTTTACTCTATGTGAGGTGGATAATCCCAGTATTGTAATTACCACTATTAAAAAATCTTACAAGAACAACTTTTGGCTCTTGAGATGTTTTGATGCAGAAGGTAGAGGAGGAGAGGTCAATATACTGTTTCCATTTAAACTAACTGAAGCATGGGATTCAAATATGTTGGAGGAACCTATGGAGAGACTCCAAGCAGAGGATAAAAGCATTCATTTAGTATTTAAACCTAGTGAAATCAAGAATATTTTGTTAAAGTTCGAAAAGGAGGAGATGTAAAATGAGTTTAGGAAAAGAGATTAGGATGGCAAGATTATTCAATGCTAAAAGCGGAAGGATGGTGTTGGTAACTGCTGACCATGGGATATGCATAAATCCTATGAAGGAGATTGAGAATCCTAAAGAAGTAGTAAGAAAGATAGCCCAAGGAGGAGCGGACGCAATTTTATTAACCCCAGGGATTGCTCGTATTGTAAAAGAAGAACTGGTTGGTAAGATTTCTCTTATGTTACGTATAGATGGAACTGCGACTTCTATTGGACCAGATCTAACAAATGATAGGCTTATCTATTCTGTAGAAGGGGCATTAGCTATGGGTGCAGATGCAGTAGCTACATTTGGAGTTATTGGGGTACCTAGAGAAGCAGAGCTTTCTCAAAAAATTGGGCAGGTAAACGATGCCTGTGAGAGATGGGGTATGCCGATGATGGTAGAAATGATACCAGAAGAGATGTTAGCACATCAATTCAAAGATAGGGCAGAACGTAAATGGCCTAAAGATCCAGAGATAGTTAAATATAGCGCAAGAGTAGCTGCTGAATTGGGAGCAGATATAGTCAAAGGCTATTATACTGGAGATTCAGAAAGCTTTAAAGGGGTAATTAAGTATTGTCCTGTTCCCTATGTTGTTCTTGGGGGACCCTCCTCAGAAGACCCTGAGATATTCTTGAGATTTATCAGAGAAGCTATGGACTGTGGAGCAAAAGGAGTATCGGTGGGAAGAAATGTATGGGCATATAGAGATCCGGTGGCAATAACTAGGGCTATCTGTCGAATTGTCCATGATGATGCCTCTGTTGAAGAAGCTTTGAAGGAGATCAAGTAGAGGAAGTCTATGTCTTCTAAATTGGGTTTCTTAAACATAGGTCATAGAGATTATCCTAACGATATAGCCAGAATGATAGCTGATAAGGCGGTAGAAAATCTAAGAAAGGTAGGAATAGAAGTTAGCTATAAAGATATGCCTATTGTAGACCCTATTACAGCAAGGAACTTAGCCTTAGAATTAGTAAAGGAAGACTTAGATGGGGTAATAATCTTTTTAGGTACATGGATCGAATGTCCTGTGGCTATAAGTGCTATAAGGGAGATCGAACACCTTCCATTTGCTCTATGGGGATATCCTCAATTTATAAGGGGGGAGGACACTCCCTTTGTTAAAAAAGGAGAAAAAGATTCTACTGGTTCTTACGTAGCATTGACTGTATTAAAAGGAACCCTTGATAGAATGGGATATAGATACTTCTGGATAGTAGGATTCCCTGATGATAAGAGAGCATTGGAGAGAGCTACTATTTTTTCTAGAATAGCATATACAATGAAGACATTAAAGAGAGTAAGGATAGGACTTATAGGTTATGCGTCTATGGGGATGTATCCAGGGACATTTGATCATGCCTTGTTAAGAAGGTTTATAGGTCCAGAGGTTATCCAGTTTGATACCTATACTTTGATAAATAGGATAGAAAGGATAAAGGAAACAAAACAGACCATTGGAGTATTAAAGGAAAAGGCACATATACATCAGGATGCTACAGAAGAAAAGCTAGAAAAAGTAGCCAGGATGTATAAGGCCCTGAAAGAACTATCTAATGAGTATTACTTAGATGCAGTGAACGTAAAATGCCAGTATGAATTATCCCAAGAGTATGGAGCTGTAGCTTGTATCCCCTGTTCTCTTCTAGCAGATTCAGGGATAGTCACTACCTGTGAGGGAGATGTAATGACTACTGTAAGTGCAGTAATAATGCATCTAATTACTAATCAAGTCATATATTATGGTGATATACTAGATTGGGAGGACGGAAGGATTTTATTATCTTCCTGTGGGTTTATGCCTTTCTCGCTCTCTAAGTATAAACCTACCATAAGAGAGCTTGGATATCCTGGATTTAAAGGGTTGATAAATTCTGGGGTACTTAAAGAAGGAGAAATTACTATGGTAAGACTTTATGAAGGGATAGGAAGTTATAAGATGAGTATAGTAAAGGGAGAAGGCATAGATACTAAACCTCGTATGGGTAGGTTCCCTGCATTAAATATAAAAGTAAACTTTACTGAAGAAGAATTTCTAGAATATATCCCGAGCCAACATTATTGTATAGCGTACGGAGATTGGATAAGAGATCTAGAAGAACTGTGTAAATTTATGGGGATAGGAAAGGAAGTGTTAAGATGAACAGTATGGAAGAAATCAGAAAAGCATTAAAAGATACTAAGATTTTCATTATTCCATACGCCCATTGTGATTGGGCGTGGACTCATACAAGAAAATGGCATAGAGAAAGATATGCCAGCATAATAAATTCTATTCTAGAGATTCTTGAAAATTATCCCCAATTTAGATGGTATATGGATAATTATAAGATGGAATTAACCCCATTCTTAGAAAAATATCCAGGAAAGATTGAAAGACTTAAGGAATTTGTTAAAGAAGGTAAGATTGGTGTCTGTGGAGGATACGCTAACGTAAGACCTAATATGGTAGGAGAGGAGACATTCATAAGAAACCTTGTTATTGGGAGGAAATATTTTAAGAATCTTTTCCCTGATGCTGATCTTTCTGTTCATGCAGATGCGGTAGATGTAGCTCTCGGACATCCTCAAATGCCTCAGATTTTAAGAAAGGCTGGATATAAATATTTTAGATGCTGGAGGCCACATGAGGTAATGACAGTGAAAGGAATCCCTAACGAATTCATATGGAAAGGGCTAGATGGAAGTGAGATCCTAGTGAGTAGAGGTAGCTATGCTGGCTTAGGACAGAAAGAATTGGCAGAACTAGATTACAAAAAGGATTGGGAAAAGACTCTTTATACTCTGTATGAGTTAGAATTAGAGTATATACTTTCTACCTCTAAAACAAAACTTCTTTGGGTAAGTCATGGAATGGACGATATGCTTCCATTGAGAACATATCCTGGACAAGATGAGCTTCCAATAGACCTTATTGGTATAGTAGAAGAATGGAATAGGCAAGAGAAAACACCGATGATTTTTGCTACTCCTTTAGAGTTCTATAAAGCGTTAGAAAATATTAGAGAAGCATTGCCTACGATAGAAGGAACAATAGATCCATGTGATGTCTGTTATAATGCAGCATGGAATGGAGAGAAAGGTTTGTGGGCACTGAGATATAAAGGAGATTGTGCTCTTGTAGAAGCAGAGAAGTGGAACACTATTTCTAGTATGTTCACTAGAGATAACACTAATTACCAAAGCTTGTGGGAAGACCTATTAACCTCCTCTGCTCATGCTACTCAGTGGCTTTTCGAAGAAGACTTCCAAGAAATCTACTCGTTAGCTTCTAGAGTTGTATCTGAAGGAGTTTATTCAAGAAACAAGGCGTTAAGAGATATAATGTTCCATATAGATATTCCAGAGAATTGTTCCGCGGTAATATTCAATTCGTTAAGTTTTAAGTATGACCCTTTAGTAAAAATTACTCTCCCAGTATCAAATATAGATAAGGTCCAACTAAAAGATGGCAATAACAATATTATTCCTTTTCAGGTTCTTAAGAATTATATCTGGCCAGAAAAAGTATGGGAATGGGATGTATTAGCTCGGATAGACCTTCCTTCTCTAGGATATAACATAATAAAGATAGAAGAGTCTGAAAAGAGTCACATATTAAAAGGGTCTCCAAGGCTAGATATAAAACTAGAAGCAGGTAGAGTTGTTGAAATCATAGATAATAAGACAAAGAATACATACAAAGCTTCTGGAAATACTCCTTGGAATCATCTTCGCTATTATGGGGTTGATACAGAAGGTGGAGTACTACATGTAGGACCCATTACGGGTTGTTGTGATGTTCAGTGGCATAAGTATGAAGTTATAGAGGAAGGACCTCTAAGATGGGCTTATAGATTATGGGGTAACATAGGGGGTCATAATGTAGTCCAAGATATAATGCTATTTGATAAGGAGGATAGGATAGAATTTTTGACCGAGGTTGATTGGAAGGGTGGAAATGGATTTTTATTAGCTATGATCCCTCTCGATAGTCAGGGAGAATTATTAGGGGATATCCCATTTGGTATAGAGAGAAAGCCTATTGAAAGTGAGCCTTATGGTAAGTTACCTGGTAAAGGTTGGGATAATATACATAGGCAGAGAGAAGGGATGTTCTTTGCAAAGAGTTTTGTTATCCATAAGGGGAAGAATTATTCCACTGTTTTCTGGAATATTAATGGTGATAGATACTTTATATATGACAAAAAATTAAATACCTTAGGACATATTTTAATAAATAGTATTGTTAGACCACAAGGAACTTGGGAGGAGCATGTAAATTCCTTCATAGAAGGGATAGGGAGACATCTGTTTTCTTACTCTATAAAAGTAAGTAGGGACGAAATAGACGAATCTGAAACGGTAAAAACATCTCTTAAACTAAAGAATAATCCTGTAGTACTTGATCCTCAAAGGGGATTAGACAAAGCACTTCCGCCCTATTATAGTTTTCTTTCTCTTATACCAGAAGATATTGTGGTTTCAGCAATTTATAGAGAGGGAGAAGATATAATTATAAGGTTATTTGAGCCTGTGGGGAAGAAACGAGAAGTAAGATTACATACATACTTTAATTTTAAAGAAGTATTCCCAGAAGACTTTATAGGTAATCACCTAGAAGAACCTTCTATCAGATTGAAAGATAAGGAGATCTCTTTCGAGATAAAACCATACGAAATAGTTACATTAAGAGGGAGATTGAGATGAATGAAGTGATAGAAAGAGAAACTCCTATAGGGAAAGTTAAGATTAGGCCACTATCTAAAGATGATTTTGAAATTCTCTATGAACTCTTTACAGCTATTACTGATACTGATAGATATTTTTTCCATCCTCATCCTTTCGACAAAGAAACAGCTAAGAAGCTTATTGAAGAGGTAGGGAATTCTAATGTTCTTAGAGTACTTGTAATTCTTCCCTCTGGAGAAAGAGAATTAGCCATTGGATATGGATTCCTTTGGGATTTGAATACTGAAGTACCGAGTCTTGGAATATACATTCGTAACGGCTATCAGAATAAGAAACTAGGGCATATTTTGATGGAATACCTTATAGAAACTGCTAAAAAATTAAATAAAAAGGGGATAGCTTTAACAGTTTATGAGGATAATAAGAAAGCTTTTCATCTTTATCAAAAGATGGGTTTTAAAGTAAAGAGAGTTATATACTGTATGGAGCTTGGTCTATATGAAAATTCTAGCGATTGATTTAGGTACTACAGGATGTAAAGTAGGTATTTTTGACCCAGAAAGGCTTACACTTATAGAAGAAGCTTATAGAGAATATCCACTTATAGTGATCTCTTCTAAAGAGATAGAACAGGATGCAACTCTTTGGTGGGATCTTGTGAAAACGTTAATAAAAGAGGTAATTAAAAATGCGAGGATAGAACCAAAAGAGATAAGAGCACTAGGTATATCCTCTCAGGGGATATCATTTGTCCCTGTAGATAGAGGCTTTAATCCCATATACAATGCTATAAGTTGGCTTGATACTAGGGCAATAATAGAGACCAAAACAATAGAAGAAAAGTTCTCCTTTACCGAGATCTTTAAGAAAACTGGGAAAAGGTTAAATCCTGCTTATGTATTACCTAAGCTTATATGGCTTAAAAAGAATAGACCTGATATTTATGATAAAGCTTATAAATTTCTAATGGGAGAAGATTTCATAATAGCGAAACTTACTGGAATTCCTGTGACTGATCACTCTATGGCATCTGGAACCCTCCTCTATGATATCGAAAGACAGGATTGGTGTATGGAATTATTAGAGACCTTTGGAATCCCTATAGAGAAACTCCCTAGTCTTTCATGGGGAGGAGAAGTAATAGGATATATTAGAAACGACATAACTCAAGAACTAAACTTAGAAAGCGATACACTAGTAGTCTTAGGAGGACAAGATCAAAAATGTGGGGTATTTGGAGCAGGACTTATTAAAGAGGACTCTACTGTTTCGATCTCCTTTGGAACAGCTATAGCTGTAAGTAGAGTTATAGGCACCCCTATACTAGATCCTCTTATGAGGATTCCTTGCTTTTCCTATTTAATTCCCCATCAGTATATCCTAGAAGGAGTAATTGGTACT
>JBMFOH010000008.1:54055-74723 GCA_049969715.1 bacterium
GGAGGAAGTAGTCTTAATTGGCTTAAAGATATATTTTCAATTGAGTCCTTTAACGATATGATGGAAGAGGGTAAAAAAAGTAAAGATAAGTTTAATAAGCTATTCTTTTTTCCTCATCTTGCTGGTGCTACATCACCTTACTGGAAGGAAGAACTACCTGGGACGTTTTATGGAATTACTCTTTCAACTACTAAATCTGATATCATCTGGTCAGTAATTGAGGGATTAGCTTTTCAGGTAAAGAAAAATATAGAGGTGATAGAGGAATTATCTGGGGAGGTAGAAGATTTAGTCCTATTTGGTGGAGGTGCGAAGGGGAAACTTATAAGAGAAATCTTTGTTAACGTGCTAGCAAAACCTTTATTTGTGTTTCCCTATCCTGATATGCCTCTTATAGGGGTTTCTTTATTAGCAGGAATAGTTACGGGGATATTTAGAGACTATAAGGAAATTATTCCTTTAATAAGAAAGAAAGCATCTCTTATAGAACCTGAAATTAGGAAGATAGAGATCTACGGTGAACTCTATATGGAATATCTAGAGATCCAAAGCAAACTTTTATAGGAGGAGGAACTATGTCCATATATTTTGCCGAGAAAAGTTGGATTGAGTTGCAAAAGGCTATAGAAGATAATACTTTAGTTTTAATTCCTGTTGGTACTATTGAAGAACATGGGAAACATCTTCCTGTTAATACGGATTGTATAATAGCAGAGGAAGTGACTAAGAGAGTAGCAGAAGTAATAAGGAATGAAATTCCTATTCTTGTTATGCCTACAGTATGGACGGGATATTCAGAAAAGAAGATGATGAAATGGCCAGGAACATGTAGGATTTCTATAGATACCTTTATGAACTTGTGTTTTGACCTTTGTGGTTCACTTATTGAGATGGGTTTCAGAAAAATTGTAATCATAAATGGACATGGGCACAATGCAGAAGCCCTAAGAGTAGTAGCAAGGAAGATTGCTGACTCATATGATGTATTTATTGCTATAACCGATGTAGGTGTTATGGCTTCAGAAGTTGTTCCAAAAGTAAGGAAATCTATTCAGGGGGGGTCTATTCATGGCGGAGAATACGAAACTAGCCTTATGCTCTATCTAAAACCGGAATTAGTTCATATGGAACTAGCTACTAATGAAGACATTATGAGATATCACTCTAAATTTTATCCAGGAGATAACTTCGTAGGAGGTATGAAAGTCTTCTGGTCTACATGGGGAATTCAGGAAAGTAAGACAGGTATTTATGGGGATCCAACTGTTGCTTCGAAAGAGACAGGAGAAGAGATTATGAAAAATATTATAAAAAATTATGTGGGATTTCTAAAAGAATTCTATAATCATACGGGTAGCTAGCTTTTACTTTTTCTTAGTGGTATTGTATATCTTAGAGTTACAGATACTAGTATTATACTCCCACCTATCAGGGCATACCTCCCTGGGGTCTCTCCTATTGCAAGAAACACCCATATCGGATTAAGGACAGGCTCTATTACAGGGATAAGAATCGCTTCAAGTGCCGTTACCTCTTTTATGGCTATGGAGTAGAGGATATATGATAGACCTAGTTGGACTGTCCCTAGCAGAATTAATCCTATCAAGCTTAACCTATTCGGCATAGATCTAAACATAAATGGTAGTCCAATCAGGGCAGTTAGTATATTGCCCAAAAGAACCGATTCTATAGGAGAGCCATCCTTCTGTTTTCTCATAAAGATAATGAAAAGGGCAAATGCTATTCCACTTAAAATAGCTATAATATTGCCAAGAAGATTCCCAGGTTTGAGCTTATCGAAAAAGAAGATCCCCATACCTAATAATACTATGAATATTGTTATCCAATCAGCCTTTGCTGTTTTCTCTCCTAAAATAGGTGCACTTAGGATAGCTACATATACTGGAGCTCCATACTGTAAAAGTATAGCATTAGCTGCAGTTGTAAGTTTATTGGCTGTTACAAAGAGTATAACTGTAGCTGAATAGAATATTGCTCCCAAGATCTGATTAGAGCTCCAAGATATCTTAGGATGCCTAATATACATAAATATCAGTAGAGAAGCTATAGCACTTCTTCCCCCGGCAATTGCTATTGGATTCCAGTCTACAAGTTTTATCAACATCCCCCCTAAACTCCACAGGATTGCAGTAAGGATTAGAAATAATACCGCTCTTGACCTTTTACTCAATCCTTTCTCCCCATACCAGAGAAAATCTAGATACACATTGGATTGGTCCTTTTTTTAAATCTTCTTCCATACGATTAATCCCTCTTTGAAAAGCCTCTTCACTTATTAGATTTAGAGAAGAGAATACCTTATTTTTGTATGCCTGGATATCTTCTAACTTATAGTAGTATTCAACCATATCTTCATTTATATTTTTAAATCCTATTGTAGTCATAATCTCCTTGAGCTCTTCTATCTTAGGATATCTCTTTAGGTCTACTTCTAGCGTCTCTGGAAAATATAATGTGAGAGGCCGACGGTTTCGGAGTATCCACTCTGAATCTGTAGCTGTACATATCTTGCCGTTATTTTTCAATACTCTGTATGCTTCTTTAAAATATTCTGCCCTTTTAGTTATATGGTGGATAACATTTACAGAGAATACAAGGTCAAAGAATTTTCCCGGGAATTCAAGCTCTTCCCCTTTTCCAAGGAGAAAATTTACTCCTTTATTCTGTTCTTTAGCTTTTTCTAGCATCTCCTTTGAGATATCGATCCCCCAGCATTTACAACCAATGATAGACTCTATAGAGATTATATAGTTACCCGTACCGCAGCCAATCTCTAGGACCCTTGAATTGCTATTGATCCCACTATTTAAGAGTTTCTCTAGCACTCCTGGATGTACCGTTCTATACTTGGCATACTGTGAAGCAATCCTACCAAAGTCAAAGCTCATAGTTTTTATTCCTTCTAGGTTATTTTTGTGATATTATATATCATAATATTTATGTGGAAAGGAGTAGATAGATGTATCAGATAGTAGATAAGATAAGGTTGGCTTCTAATGTCGTAAAAATGACGTTTGATGCTCCTTTGGTTGCCCGAGCTATAAAACCTGGGCAGTTTATAATAATAATGGTCCATGAAAAAGGGGAGAGGATTCCTCTTACTGTAGTGGAAGCTGAACCAGAGAAGGGTTATATAACTGTAGTATTTCAGGAGGTAGGTAAGACTACGAGACTTCTTGGTAAAAAGGAAATAGGAGATTCTGCATTTGCTATAATGGGTCCAAACGGGAGACCTTTTCCTGTTCAGTACTATGGAAATGTAGTCCTTGTTGCTGGAGGAGTAGGAGTTGCTGAGGTTGTTCCTATAGCCAAGGGATTGAAAGAAGCTAATAACATTATAACTACTATAATAGGGGCAAGGACTAAAGAACTATTATTCTTTACCGATATCTTAGCTTCTGTAAGCAAAAAGCTTTATATAACTACTGATGATGGTTCTTTTGGAATAAAAGGTTTAGTTACAGTACCACTTGCAGAAATATTAAACTCTAAGCATATAGATATGGTAATGGCTGTTGGACCTACCATTATGATGAAGGCGGTCTCTAATCTTACTGAGAGCTATAATGTAAAGACATATGTGAGTTTGAATCCTATAATGGTTGATGGGACAGGTATGTGTGGCGGATGCAGGGTTACAGTCGGCGGAGAGACAAAGTTTGTCTGTGTTGATGGTCCTGAATTCGATGGACACAAGGTCAATTTTGATGAACTTATGATGCGCCAAAGATTCTATACTCAAGAAGAAAAACTCTCTTGTAAGCTTATGGAGGAAGGATATGCCAGTAAGACCTAGAGTCCCTATGAGAGAAAGAGATGTAAATGAAAGGGTGACTAACTTTGAAGAGGTTGCTCTTGGTTATAGTGAAGAGGAAGCTTTGATTGAAGCAAGACGATGTTTACAGTGCACAAAGCCTACCTGTATAGAGGGATGTCCTGTAGGTATAGATATACCTGCCTTTATTGCCCTTATAAAGGAGAAGAAATACTCTGAGGCGAATAGAAAGATAAAGGAGAAGAATAGTCTTCCAGCCATTACTGGAAGAGTGTGCCCTCAAGAGGATCAATGTGAGGCAAAGTGTGTCTTGGCTAAAATAGGTGAGCCTATAGCGATAGGAAGACTAGAGAGATTTGTAGCTGATTATTCTCTCTATGAACCTCAGGATTTGAATAAGCAACCGCCTACAGGTAAACGTATAGCTGTCGTCGGTTCAGGTCCTGCTGGACTTACAATAAGTGCAGAGTTAGCAAAACTTGGACATTCTGTCACTCTATTTGAAGCATTACACCTTCCAGGGGGGGTTTTAGCCTATGGGATTCCGGATTTTAGACTTCCCAAAAATATCTTAAAGAGAGAGGTAGAGTATGTAAGTCAATTGGGGGTTGAGTTTATTCCCAATGTAGTTATAGGAAAGACCCTTCTTATAGATGAGTTGTTAAGAGATTTTTATGCTGTCTTTCTTGGATCAGGTGCAGGTGCTCCAATATTACTTAATATTCCTGGGGAAAACCTCCTTGGCGTATACTCAGCAAATGAATTTTTGGCAAGGATAAATCTTATGCGTGCTCATCATTTTCCTGAGTATGATACCCCTGTTAAGATAGGAAAGAATGTGGCTGTAATAGGTGGAGGGAATGTGGCTATGGATTCAGCAAGAGTGGCAAGGCGACTTGGCGCAGAAGTTACTATTCTATATAGGAGGTCAAAAGAGGAGCTACCTGCTAGATTAGAGGAGATAAAACGTGCTGAAGAAGAAGGGATCAAGTTCATATTCCTCTCAGCTCCAGTAGAATTTCATGGAAAAGATGGGTGGATAGATAGTATAGAGTGCCAGGAGATGGAATTGGGAGAACCGGATGCCTCTGGGCGTAGGAGTCCTGTTCCTAAGAAGGGATCATTCTTTTCTCTGAAGGTGGGTTCAGCAATTGTGGCTATAGGTAATAGGCCTAATCCTATCATTTCTCTTTCTACCCCTGGATTAAAGGTGGGAAGATATGGAGAGATAATCGTAGATCCAGAGACTGGCAAGACCTCAAAGGTAGGGGTATTTGCTGGGGGAGACATTGTAAGTGGCTCAGCCACAGTAATAGAGGCTATGGGTGCAGCTAAGAAGTCAGCTATCTCTATAGATAGATATCTGTATGAGAAATTATGGTAAAATATTATCTAAGGATATTAAGAAAGGGTGGAGGTGATACTATATGCCCTTTTATGTATATAGATGCGAAGGTTGTGGAAAAGAGTTTGAAGTATATCAAGGGATAAACGAGAGACCTCTTTCACGATGTAGTGAATGTGGTGGAGCGCTTAAAAGAGTTATCTATCCACCCACAGTAATCTTTAAGGGGACGGGTTTCTATTCTACTGATTACAGGAAACCCTTACCTAAGGAGAAGGATGAAGGTGGCGGAAAAGATACTAGTAGTAGATGATGAGAAGCCGATAGTGGATTCTATAAAGATCACTCTTCATAAAGAGGGTTTTGATGTAATAACCTCTTATGATGGTGAGGATGCTTTGGAAAAGGCAAAGAAGGAGAATCCTGACCTTATCATCCTGGATATTATGCTCCCTAAACTGAGTGGTCTAGAGGTTTGCCGTATAATACGGCGAACCTCTAATGTCCCCATTATAATGCTTACAGCCAAAGGGGAGGATATGGATAGGGTTGTTGGCTTAGAATTAGGTGCTGACGATTATATCTCAAAACCATTTAGTATGAGGGAGCTTGTAGCCAGGATAAAGGCGGTTTTGAGACGGGCCAAGATTTCAGTAACCCCAAAAGCGATAGAAAGGATAGAATTTGGAGATATAGTAGTAGATATAAAGGGAAGAATTGTTACTAAAAATGGTATTCCTATAGAACTTTCACCCAAGGAGTTTGACCTCCTAGTTACTCTAGCAGAGAATGAAGGAAGGGTAATGAGTAGGGAATACCTATTGAGTCACGTTTGGGGCGATGATTATTATGGAGATGAGAGGACGGTTGATGTCCATATAAGGTGGCTTAGGGAAAAGTTAGAGGGTGATTCTAGTAATCCCAAATATATTCAAACGGTAAGGGGGATAGGGTATATCTTAAGGACTTGAAAAGACTTGGTCTATCTTTTCTATTGCCAGCTTTAATATTATATATACTCTTCTTTCTGATTATAACTTCTAGTATTCCATATAAGTATTTTATAGGAATAGGTATATTAACTTTTATAATCCTCTCTTATTATTATATACTAAAGAAGATACAAAACCTTTTATCTAGAATTTTATTTAATATAAAAGAACTCTCTTCCTCGAGTCAGCTCTCTCCTGTTGGGATAAGGGAGATAGATGATAGTATCAACCAGATCAATGTATATATAAATAGATTTAAGGATGAGAACAAGTTATTTAATAGGGTATTTCAGAGTATGCAGGAAGGAGTAATAGTAGTAGATAAGGACAATAATATTATCAGAATAAATCCTTCCGGAGCAAGACTCTTAGGAATAGAATCTACTAATAATTTAGAGGGGAGGCCTCTTATAGAGGTAATCCCCAACTATACGTTAGATGATATTATGAGAAGGAGTATTCTTACTGAAAAGGTTATTGCCAAGGAGATTACACTCCAACATCTAAATAATAAGGTGCTTGATGTGATGGTCTCTCCCCTTTTCAATGAGAGACAGCAGATAAGAGGTGCTATTAGTGTGTTCTATGATATCTCTGAGAGGAAGAGACTTGAAAGGGTAAGACAAGACTTTATTGGTAACATATCTCATGAGCTTAAGACACCTCTTGCATCTATGAAGGCTATGGTAGAGGTTCTGATAGAAGGGGGAGCAGATGATATTAATATTAGAAGGGAATTTTTGGATAGTATAAATCAGGAGATAGATAGGTTAAATAGGCTAGTAAGTGATTTACTTTTGCTATCGAGACTTGAATCAGATAAGGAGTTTTTAAATCCTGTCCCCACCGATTTTGTAGATATCGTTACAGGGATAGTCTCAAGGTTCCATCCTAGGGCTATGAAAGAAGGTCTAAACCTTAATCTTCATATAGAAGGAGATATCCCTAAGTTGAATATAGATGTAAACTATATGGACCAGGTGATAAGTAATCTTATAGATAATGCTATAAAGTATACCCCTTCTGGCGGGAGGATAGACGTTAAGGTGGAGGATATGGGAAGATTTGTAAAGGTATCTGTCTCAGATACAGGGATAGGAATTCCTAGAGAAGACCTGCCAAGGATATTTGAAAGGTTCTATAGAGGGGATAAATCTAGAAACCCAAGCCTTGGAGGAGTAGGCTTGGGTTTGTCTATAGTAAAACATATAGTAGAGGCACACGGTGGCAAGGTTGGTGTAGAGAGTGAACTAGGGAAGGGAAGCACTTTTTACTTTACTCTTCCCAAGGAAGGTTATCAAAAAGCTTCCTGAGAGCCCTTCCCCTATGGCTTACTTTATCTTTTACTTCAGAATTAATCTCTCCAAATGTCTTCTCTAACTCAGGGTAGTAGAATATAGGGTCATATCCAAATCCATTGTCGCCCCTTATCTCCTTTATAATGTATCCTTCACAGCTCTCCTGAGCTATATGGAGGATTCCATTCTTATCTATAAGACAGACGGCACAGACGAATCTGGCAGTAAACCTCTCTTCTGGAAACGCATATATCTGCTTCAGGACCTTTTTTATATTGTCCATATAGTCCCCTTCAGAGAATCTTGCCGAGAATATTCCAGGGGCTTTCCCTAGGATGTCTACCTCTAAGCCAGAGTCATCAGAAAGGGTGGGAAGAGAGAATTCTTTATAGTAAGCTCTAGCCTTTAGGATGGCATTCTCTATAAAGTCTCTTCCTGTTTCTACAACCTTTATACTATATGGAGCAGGCTCTATTTTTATACCATATTTATCCAATATCCTCTGAAACTCTCTTACTTTATCCTTGTTAGCTGTTGCCAAGATTATTCTTGTCATGTATAGTTTAGTCCGTAATCTACCAATGGGATTGGGAATATTGAATCTATAATTCTTTTTATCTTATTAAGTTTTTCTGGTATCTCTATCTTCTTTTCTACAGAACCGAATATGAGAATAGGGGCATCATCCTTAGGGATATCCAATGTCTCTTCGTCATATGTCAAAGATAAAGAGGGCTCAAATTTTATAGTAAGCTTTCTGTATTCTCCTCCTAAAAGACTTATAAAGTATGGCTCTAATTTCTTGAAAAGCCCTTTTAGATTTAATATCTTTACTGTACCTTGGAATCCTCTTCCATCTGGTTTTATACCTCTTTTCTCCATAATATATTTGATGGCTTCATCATTTGATAAGGCATCTATAAGTATGAAATCCATCTGATGTGCATCTAAAGTAGGTAATAGGGCATCTACTATTGCCTCTCTAGAGCCTCCTATTTCTTTTATATGGATAGATTTTCCGAATCTGGACTGTATCTGAATGGCAAAGTAAGAGATAATTGTGTCCTTCCTTTCTACAACTAACACTTCTCCTGGTTCATTCACTACCATCCTTGTACTTATGAGTTTTTTGAGCTCATCATATGACCTTTCAAATCTTACTGGTTCAAGAGCCATAAGATAAAGGACCTTTGGTATATCCTCTTCTCTTATTCTTCTTACAGTTAGATCACTATAAGAAAGCTTTGCCTTTGGAATGAAGAATGTCTGGTAGAGACCTGCTTGTACTGCTCCTAATCTTCTGTAGAGTCCTCTGCCTCCGGATATAAGCATCAAGTCTACACCTTCTTGTAGAGACCTTACTATACTATCCTGCATAAGGGTAGTAGCAAATCCTTTCCCCCTGTAATCTGGATCGGTAGCAACCGACCCTATTAGACTTGCCTTTATTCTATTCCCAAGAATAACTAGGTCAGTAAAGAGTATCCCAACTAGAGAAACTACCTTTCCATCCTCTTTTATAATCCTTAGATTTTCACAATTTTCAGGGGAAAAGAGTAGAGGAAACTCTTTTTTCATATCTCCAGTTACTTCTGTTCTAAAGACCCTATTAGAAAGGTCGATAATCTCAGAGAGTTCTTCTCTTCTTGCCCCTCTCGGTCCTTCCATATGTCACCTCTAAAATTCTATTGTCAAATCCTTATTAAATTATACCATACTATCACTCTTTACTCATCTCTTCTTCTATTATCTCACATATACTATGGATTATCACCTCATGTATCTCTTGGACCCTTGGGGTTTTAGATAGGGGAACTATTATAGGAATATCTACAAGCTTGCCAAGTTTTCCTCCATCATTCCCAAGAAGTCCAATCGTCTTAATAGAAAGTTTTTTTGCTACTTCAACCGCTTCTATAAGATTTTTGGCATTTCCACTAGTAGAGATTGCTATAAATACATCACCTTTTATTCCTATGGCTTCTACCTGCCTAGAGAATATCTTTTCAAAGGAATAATCGTTGCCTATAGCGGTGAGGATCGACGTATTAGTAGAGAGAGCTATCGCAGGTAGAGCTCTTCTCTCCTTTAGAAATCTTCCAACCAGCTCTCCTGTAAGGTGTTGAGCATCACTGGCTGAACCTCCATTTCCAGCTACTAATACCTTGTTACCAGTCTTTAAAGAACTTACTATAACCTCTATAGCGTTCTCTATATCCCTATTTAATCTCTCATCTAAGAGTACATCCCTAGCATCTATAGCTTCTTTGAATATCTCCTTTAATTTCATTTACTCTTTCACCTCTTCTAATAGATTTACCTCCTTAATTGGTAAGGAGCTGTTTTTTGGAATGAGAAAGGTCTTTATCTCATAGGGGGAAAAGGATACCTTCCAATTCCTATTAAATAATATAAAACTTGCCTGTGTAGAGTTTCCTCTAGTCTCATATGCCCTAACTATAATGTCTTCGCTATCTTCTGCCTCCTTTATAGTGCTGACTATAATGTTCTCTTTATCTACCTCTATGAATTTCTTTTCTGACGGTAGTGTACCTTTGTGGTTATATTCCACAAACGCTGTGGGTGGATTATTTAAATATTCTGCTAAGGCTATTATATCACTCTCTCTCCAATCCCCTTTATGTGGTAGAAGTATGTATGTGAATCCTTGCTCTCCCTGATCTATATATCTATAATCTTCATTGGGGTCTAGTTCTCTTGGTATGTGGTGGGCATATACAGGACTTCTCAATACAGTAAGGGAGAGGACATTATCTTCTACATCATAACTGTACTTGGCGTTATTAATAAGACTTAGACCGTAATTATCATCACCTACATCTATCCATTCTCCTCCTGGTTCCTCTTCTCCATTACAGGGTCTAGTGATAAAGCCATATGGAATCTGATAAGTAGCAGTTGGATTATTTATATTAACTGGAAACTTTAGCTTTAACATCTTAAGATGTTCATGCCAATCTACTTTTACTCGAACCTCAATAAATTTTAAATCTCTGTAGATGATGAAATCTTGAGTTAGGGTAGAATTATTGAACTTACTTTTTACTCTCAAGACCCCTCTTACAGGTCCTTTCTCTAAAACTTTTATTTCTGCCTCTGTGAACTTATCTATTTCATTCTTAAATCTAAATACATTGTGACTCCAGGTATCGCTTGGGTCATCTATAACTGTAGGAACAGCTGAATCCTTTGTGAAAACCTCCTTCTTATTCTCCTTATCGTAGAGCCTCTTTATATATCCTGTTTCTCTATCTATCTCTAAATATAGCCAGTCGTTCTCTAGAGTATTTTCTCCTACAGTTAGAGAGTGAGAAAAGTTTATATTATATTTTTCTGGCACTGCCCTGTAGACTTTGTATCCATACGGAGGAAGCTTGGCAATGAATATAGCATTAATCCTTCCGCCAGTTGTTGTGGCAGATGGCTTGGAGCATTGGGTAGCTATCGGAGTATTATCTTCTAAGATGCTTAAGTTTTCTTCTCTCCAAGGGATTTCAATCTCTACAGGAACTTTTCTCTCAAATGATGTTGTATTAAATATCACTATTGGTTCTCCTTTCCCTTGGGTGTCAATGTCGCTGGCTATCAGTTGGGTACTATACACTATTATCTTATTTACAGTGTCTTCTATAGCTCCATGCATAGCCTTTATCTCCTCGTATGCTTCAGGTATACTTGTTCCTGCTAATATATCGTGGAATTGGGTAAAGAGTAGATTTTGCCAGCTTGATGTGAATTCTTCTTTAGGATATGGGGTATTTTCTATATAGTTAGCTAAAGTTGCAATCTTCTCTCCATCTAATAAGAGGTGCTCTAGTTTTCTGTTACTCTTTTTTATCCAAGATAATACTGAATAACAGCCACTTGCATGGTGCTGCAAATCATCTTTGACTACAGGAAGGTCTATGTTTTTGTTAGATATCTCTTCGAAGAATTTATTAGGTGAACTAAAGATAAGCATTGGTATATCTTCTCTTGTATTTAGCTCTTTTATGTTTTCTATATTCTCTTTCGTTGGCCCTCCTCCGTGGTCTCCTATACCATAGAAGCACATAAGAGAATTAATTGTTTCATTGAGCTTTTCTGCTACTCTCCTTACTTGGGTTTCTACCTCTTTACCCCAAGTGGCATAAGAGAATGGAATCCTATAGGTAAGTACCTTAGAGCCATCTGGACTTTCCCAATAAAATATATCTCCTGGTAACTCCTTTTCGTGAGGTCCTGGTCGCATAAATACATAGTAATCTATTCCCATCTTCTTTAAAACTTGAGGAATCATCCAGTTATGACCAAAAGAATCAGGGTTATAACCAACCTTTGCCTTTACACCAAACTTTTCTAAAAAATATTTCTGCCCATAAAGTCCTTGTCTTACTAGGGCTTCTCCTCCGGGAATATTACAGTCAGGCTCTATCCACCATCCACCTACAATGCACCAACGTCCCTCTTTTACTTTTTCCTTGATTTTTTCAAATAATTCTGGATCAGTTTCTTCTATCCATTGATAAAGACAGGCGCTAGATGCAGTAAAGACAAATTCGGGATACTCTTCTATCCTATCAATAGCAGACTTAAATGTTGCTCTTGTAGTTTCTAATCCTTCTTTCCATGTCCATAACCACACAGGATCAATATGTGCATTACCAATCATATGAAGCTTATAAGACTTCTTCATTGTGCATTTGCCTCCTTCTTTATTATCTTGTATGGGTCCTTATAGAACTCCCAAAGGGCAATTGTAGCTGCTCCTATAATACCTGTATTCTGCCCTATACTTGAAGTCAATATTTTTGTTTGCTGAGAAGCTATAGAAAAACTTCTCTCTCTTACTATCTTCTCTACCCTAGGGATAATAAGGTCCGATCCATTTATAAGTGCCTCTCTACCTAATACGATAGCTGCAGGGCTGAAGATGTTTATTGCATTTACCACCCCTACCCCAAGCCAGAAGCAATACTCATTAAGAATCTCTACCGCCCTGATATCCCCCTCTCTTGCGGTTCTGTAAAAAAGAGACAGGGTTTCTAAGGGGTCCTCTTTTAATAAGTTAGGCAACTTCTCTTCAATTCTTCTTATAAGAGAACCTACTGATGTATAAAGTTCAAGGCACCCGTAATTTCCACAACTACATTGAGGTCCACCTACATTTACAGTAGTATGCCCTAGTTCCCCTGCCAGTTCTCCAGCACCTCTATATATTTCTCCATTGATAATTATCCCTGCTCCAACCCCTGTACCTACAGCGAGATAGACGAAGTTATCTATATCTCTGCAACATCCAAACCATTTCTCTCCTAAGGCACAGGCTTTGGCATCATTCTCTATAAAGGTAGGAATCTTAAATTCTTCTTCTATAATATCCTTTAATGGGATGTCCTTCCACCCTATAAAATTTGGAGGAGAGATGATAATCCCTTTACTTGAACTTAAAGGTCCTGGTGAACCTATCCCTATGGCAATAATCTTTTCTTTTATTTGAGGATCAATCTCTTCTAAGAGGGAATATATGGTGTCTTTCAGAGTATTTAAAGTTATAGGAAAATGTTGAGTTAAATCAGAAATTACTCTCTTTGTAATCAGTAAATTCCCAACAAGGTCCACTATACCACAGGATATAGATGTTCTTGCTAAGTCTATCCCTAAAACATAGTAGGCTCCGCTATTTATACTGAGTAATGTTCTACTCCGTCCTATCTCTCCTTTTACATTCCCTACCTCTTTGACAAGTCCTCTTTTTATAAATTCATCTACTAGATTAGTGATAGTAGTAGGGGTTAGAGATGTAAGCTCAGTTAATTCTATCCGAGAAATAGGGCTATATGCTCGTATAGTCTGTAAGACCAAACTTCTATTAAATTCCCTTACATAGGGAAGATTTCTGCCACGTTTTTTCCTCACTTTTATATTGAATTCACCTCTTTTACTATCGTCTTCAGCCACTCCTTATATTTTACTAGATTAAATGGTGGATTTCCTAGTAGATAATGATTAAAAAACTTCTTGCCATCTACCTCCCACTCTATAATAAATAGTTTCTGTTCTCCTCTACTTACCCTAATTTTATCTAAGACCTTTTTGCTAAAAGGAGAAACTGAAAATTCTCTAGAGCTAGATTCTTCTTTAGTATCAGCATCATATACTCTGTAGGTTCCTTTCTTTTCTGTAGGAGTATCATTTACTCCCTACTATCTTCACGTACCATGCCTCTGGTTCTGTTATCATTATGCAGAATGGTTCCTGGACTCTCTTTATATAATAATAGGCAAGTTTCTTACTAAAATAGTAATCTACTATAGCATCAGAAATTTGAGGCCAGCAATCTATCACGTTCCACCATATGATCCCCCAGATATTATCTGAGAGTCTTGCCCTTTCTATAAAAAACTTTTTCGCCTCAGCCTGAGTGATTTGACTTGCCAAGATAAAATCTTCTATTCTTTCTGGAATAATTCCAAATAATTCTTTTATCTGGTTAGCCATAAGTTCATTCCTATTATAGCCTCTTTTCCTTGTCTTCCAATGTTCTACAGAATGAGCCCTCCAATAATCATTATCCCATGGCCACAGATACTCCTTGGGGATAAACTTCTTCAGGCTTTCTAGATTTGGACATCCATGATAACCTATCTCGCTTATAAAAGATGCCTTATTCTCTGTATAGAATCTACTCTTATAGTAGTCTCTTGGTCCCCAGAGATGTTGTTCAGGTGGAGAAAGCTTCCCTTTTGATTTTACAACTTTATCAGAAAGATAAGGGGAAGAAGGTAGATATGGTCTATAAGGGTCTAGTTGTTTACATACTGATGGTAGGACCTTCCTAGTAAGGATATTATCTGATGGGAGGAGATTCTCTAGATTATATGCATAGTCACATTCATTATCTCCTGCCCATAATATTAAGCTCGGATGGTTCCTCAATCTCTTTATGACCTTTTTAGCTTCCTCCTCTATCTCTTTTTGAAAATCTTTATCTTGAGGATATCTTGCACAGGCAAGAGCAAAGTCTTGCCAGACCGTTATCCCATGTGTATCACAGAAGTCAAAGAATTCGCTAGATTCGTAGACTCCTCCACCCCAACATCTAATAATATTGCAACCTAGGTCATCAAATAATTCAAGAACAGGTATTGTTCGTTCTTTATCCCTTGAGTGTAACGCATCTAATGGCACCCAATTAGAACCTCTTAATCTTACCGGAATGCCATTTATTATAAATCTAAAGATACCATCCTCTTCAGCGGTTTCTGTTCTTTCTAAGTGAACGGTTCTTATACCGATTTTATCTCTCTTTTCATCTAGGACCTCTTTATTATAGATGAGCTCACATTTTACATCATAGAGATTTGGGTCACCATATCCTTTAGGCCACCAGAGTAGGGGACTATCTAATTTTATTGAAAGATGACCAGTGATAAATTCTACAGGAAACTCAAAGACCTGCTTATTATCATTCTTGTCAGTGAAGGTAAATCTTAAGAGGAATTCTTCAAAGTATTTAAGATTGGTCCTAAATTTAAAAAAGACATCTAGGTATGCAAGATTATCTTCTATCTTAGAGGTAGCATAATAGAGTTCTTCTATCTCTGTGTCTTTAATCTCGCTTAATTCTACGTCCTTCCATATTCCAGATGAGACTATCCTAGGTGCTATATCCCACCCAAAGGAGTGTTGAGCCTTTCTAAGCCACAGGGCTTCATCTCTTCCTTCCCAAGAGATATTAATAGCCTCATAATTTTTCTCTTTTGCCCAAAGTATAGGAGAATCTATCTTTACTACAAGAGTATTATTCTCTTTTAGAAGCTCTGTTACATCAAAAGAATGCTCGACAAACATATTATTCGTTTCGCCGAGGAACTTACCATTAAGCCAGATAGTACTAATAGTATCTATGCCGTAGAAGACGAGCTTGAACTTCTTACAAAGAAGCTCTTTTGGAATAGTAAACTCCTTTTCATACCACCACTGGTAAAATTCAAACTTTCTTAGGGCTAGATAGTTCCTTCCAAAGAATGGGTCCTCTATAAGCCCTGCCTTTAATAGGTCAAGATAGACATCACCTGGAACAGTAGCGGAAATACACTGAAACTTCTCCTTAGCCTCATCTATACTCTTTGCCTCCCCTTGCGGTCCAAAATAAAGAGTCCAAGTGCCTCTTAAACTTAATTTTGGCATAGAAATTCGCCTCCTAAAATATTTCTTCTAAGGGTTTATTCCACTCTTCAAATACAGCTTCGATGTTTTCTTTTGGATCCTTTACACCCCATTCACACTGGGCTATCACTCCACCTCTACCTGTGTCGAGAGCCTTTCTTATCCTTCTTACTGCTGATCTTACCTCTTCTACTGTTCCAAAGGGAAGTATATATTGTCTGTCTATCTCTCCCCAAAAGGTAATCTTACCTTTATATTTTCTACCTAATTCTTCTATGTTCATACAGAATAGTTGAGAATTTATAGCATCTATTCCAATCTCTATAAGGTCAGGGTATATTGCCTCTATGTGCCCATCTGAATGGAAGAATATAAACTTGTTATGGGAGTGCAATATGTCACAGTAATCTTTATACAGAGGCTTAAAGAATTCTCTCCAAAGTTTAGGGGAGATAAGAAGTGAGTTTTGAGCACCCCAGTCGTCCATAAATGAAACTCCATCTACATCTGTTTTTGCCCACATCTCTATCTCTTTAATAAAAAATTCATGTAGCATATCCCTTAATATAAATACTTCTTTTACACTATAGGCAAGGTCTAAAAAGAGATTTTCACTACCTCTTAGGAACTGCATCCTTTCAAAAGGACGTGTTTCTGTTCCTACCTTAACAAATTTATCTGTTTCCGCGCAACTCTTATTTACTTCAGAAAGGTCCGCCTCTTCTAATAATTCCCATGGTAACTTGTAACTTTTTAATGAGGACCAATCCGCTAAAGGCGGATCTTTCACTTCACCTACAACTCCTGGTTCTGCAACCTTCCATACACATCCCCAAGCATCAATGTATTCTCCTACCGTATAAGGAATCCCTCTTGCTCTTCTACTAACTCCATATCTATATCTTGGTGCTGTAAAGTCAGGTGGATATTTCTTTAAGACTTCTTCTAACTCGTTTTTCCTAAACATTTCTACCCCCGGCAGATACCACAAGTCTCTAGGAACTCTATCAGGATTTTCAAATCTTAATGTTCTTATAACTCTTTCTCTTGAAGTCATCTTTAGCCTCCAACTATTGCGTTCCAATCTTTTATTAGGAATTTAGCTCTCATTTTTCTAATTCCTCTATTAAAAATTTTTCCTTTTTACCTATTCTATCTCCTGGAAAGCTTTTCTTTAGAGGCAGAATAGAGCCTCCAAGGACCAGAGAAACATAAATGATACTCCTTTCTAAAATTTTTTAACTTCCTCCCTTTTGAGGGTTACTGAGCTGAGATTTCTTAAAATGTTAACTTATCTTAATCTACTCTCATATACATTACCTCTCCAATTAGGTTTAATATATTAACCCCTAAATACCTGGATTTGACTGCTATATTATTTACCTTCTCTAAAAGTCTTCTCATTTAACCTTCCTCTATTTATTTTTATATAAAAATTATATACCAAATAATTTAAACTTGGCAAGATTATATACCAGTATAATTTCAATGTCAAGAGTATATTGACATTATAAAGTATTTGTTTTTTAATTAATAATAAAGATTTATTAACTCAGGAGGAATAAATTATGACGAGTAAGGAGAGGGTTAAGAGAGCTATACACTTTCAAGGTCCAGACAGGATACCTCTAAGGTATGCCTTCGATCCAGAGAAGTCTGATATTGTAGGTGTAGGTTATAGATCAGCTAATTATTGGCAACCTAAAAAAGAAGGGGAAGACGAGTGGGGTTGTATTTGGGATAAACTAGGAGGAAGAGTAGTTTCATCCTTTGGGCAGGTAAAGGAGCATCCTATAAAAACATTAAAGGATTACAAGACTTATGAATTCCCAAACCCTTATGCCTCGGGGAGATTTGATCATATCCAAGAAGAAATAGAAAGGTATAGGGATAAATATATTGCTGGTGGTATGGGATTCCATGACTTTAACAGATTGATGTTCCTTAGAGGTATGGAAGACCTATTTGAAGATCTGATTTTTAATAAAGACATTGTGATCGAATTCCTTAGAAAGTTAGTAGACTGGCAGATAGAGATAATAAAGCAGTACCTAAGGTTTGATATTGATGGTATATGGTTTGGTGATGATTGGGGGATGCAGAGAAGTTTAATGATAGCACCTTCACTCTGGAAAGAGATCTTTAAGCCTGAATATAAGAGACAGTTTGATTTTATCCATTCCTACGGTAAAGATGTAATATTCCATTCTTGTGGTTATGTGTGGGATATTATCATTGACTTTATAGAGATAGGCGTGGATGCTTTTAATTTTAATCAGCCTCTCATCTTTGGTAAAGATGAGGAATCAGGTATAGATAGACTAAGTAGGGATTTTGGAGGCAAGGCTTGCTTTATATGTCCACTAGATATGCAACGTACTCTTATACAGGGGACTTATGAGGAGATGTTAAATGAGGCTAAACATTTAATTAATGCATTAGGCAAGTTTAATGGAGGATTTATAGCGTGTTGTGACGAAGGGATAGACCATGGTTATATTCCCATAGAGAGGATAGAATTAATGGGAGAGATTTTTGAAAAGTTAGTAGGAGGAAGATATGTGGACGCATAGGGATAGGATATTAGCATTAGTTAACCATGAAGAGCCTGATAGGATTGGGATAGGTTATTCAGCCGCCCCTGAGGTGCATAGGGCTCTTAAGGAGTTTCTTGGCATAAAAGATGATGAAGATTTGCTTGAATATCTTGGAGTAGACTTACGGTATGTATCCCCTAAAATCAAATATAAGGCTTTAGATATTTGTTATGCCGATCCTACAATAGAGGTTACTCCCGAAGGAATTCTCAAAGATATATGGGGTGTTGGATTTATAGAAAAGAGGACACAGATAGGAACTTATATTCAGTTGACTTATCACCCCCTTTACTCTATAAAGAGTGTCGAAGATTTAGAATCATACCCTTGGCCTCAAGCTGATATTTGGGATTACAGTGATATCCCTAATCAGATAGAAAGGTTAGAGGGTTACCCAATATTTGCCCATAGTAGAGGATTTTTCGAGATCAGTTGGTTTATGCGAGGGATGGATAATTTTATGGTGGACCTTTCCTTAAATCCCGAATTGGCATGTATACTTATGGGTAAAGTGAAAGATTATTTAGTAGCTAAGTTAATAAATATCCTAGAGGCTGGAAAAGGAAAGATAGACTTTGTAGAACTAAATGATGATGTGGGAGGACAGAATGGGCTATTGATAAGTCCAGATATGTGGAGAGAATATATAAAACCTCGTATGAAAGAGATGATTGATGTAGCTCACAGTTATGGAGCAAGGATTATGTATCATTCCTGTGGCTCAGTAAGGGCAATAATACCAGACCTTATAGAAATAGGAGTAGAGATATTAAATCCTGTCCAGCCTAAGGCGGCTGGAATGGAACCAAGAGGGTTGAAAAAAGATTTCGGAGATAAGCTCACTTTTTATGGAACAATAGATGAACAGGAGACCCTTCCTTATGGAAAACCTGAGGATGTAAAGGCTGAAGTCTTAGAACGTATTTCCTATATGGCTCCTGGTGGAGGATTTATTATTTCTCCTTGCCATTCTATCCAGCCCGATACATCAGTAGAAAACATTTTGACCTTATACAAGACTGCGTTAGAGTATGGAGTATATGGTAAATAAACTGCAGCAGTTACAAAAGCTTAAATGACTCTGTCCGTCTTTAACTTGCTATCTATCTTTGATATAATTAAAAAGAGTTAGCATGATGGAGAAAGGATCAAAATTTTTAGATATAGCTACAATAAGGCAATTAATAAGAGAAGAAAAGATTCAGTGGCCTGGACATATCCTCATAAGGATGCATCAAAGGGGGATAAAGATAAAAGATGTGGTAACTTCTATCATGAGTGGAGAGATAATAGAATATTACGAAGAAGATTATCCATTCCCTAGTTGTCTGATATTAGGTTTTATTGAAGAGAATAAAGGTCTTCATACCGTATGTGCCCTAGGACAAGGATATGTGTGGATGATAACAGCCTATTATCCATCTTTAGACGAATGGTGTGAAGATCTAAAAATGAGGAGGAAATAGCACCTATGGAATGCATCTTTTGTAGATCTAACTTAGTACCAGGGAGGGTGAATCATATAGTAGATCTGGAAGGACATATTATTATAATTAAAGAAGTTCCAGCGAATATCTGTAAGCAATGTGGGGAGTACTTTCTAGAAAATGATATAGCCCTAAGATTAGAAAAAGTAATAGAAGAGCTAAAAAAGAATAAGGCAGAAGTCTTAATTATAAACTTCCAAGAAATAGCAGCATAAGCTATTTTGGTATCAGTGCCCTAAAGATGGCAGTCTCTACTCTTCTTTCCTACCAATTCTTGGAGACCTAGACAAATGCATCTTTTGAGAAAGGGCAAGAAATTCTATCTGATGTTTTATAGGAAATTAAGGAGAGAATACTACAATGTCTAAATTGAATACTTTAGAGGAATGTCCTATATGTAAATTAGCTATCCAGGGGGTTCTTAGTGAACATATTGAAAAAGTTCACGGTAAGGAAGATCTCAAGAGGGCTATCTTAAAGATGAAAGAAGATGGGGCCCCTGATTCAGAGATAGGCGAAATATTTGGAATAACTTTCAAGAAATTGGAACGGATAATAACAGAAGCATATGGTATGAATATTTCTATACTTAAGAAAGCTAAGAAGATTAAATATTGGATGCCTAAAGATTTCAAGGAAGAGACTACGACAGTGTGGAGTTTCAAACAGAGAGGGGATTGGACAACGCATGATGGAAGATATAGGGGGAATTGGTCCCCGTATATTCCTCGAAATGTAATATTAAAATACTCCAAGCCCGGAGATGTAGTTTTAGATTACTTTGTCGGAGGAGGTACAACAGCAGTAGAAGCAAAGTTGTTGGCACGTAGATGTATTGCAAGAGATATCAATCCTGCTTGTATAGGTTTAACCAGGGAGAATTTAAACTTTAAGCCGCCTGTAACGCTCTTTGAGGAATACTCTTTCTCAGAGCCAGAAGTATCTGTAGGTGACGCACGGAATTTGTCAGATATACAGAAT
>JBMFOH010000009.1:0-66634 GCA_049969715.1 bacterium
ACCAAAGAAAGGAGAAGAATTAGATAAATACTACGTAATAGAAGGTGAGCTAGAGCTAGCTGGGTAGATTTATAGTAGCAACCAATGATATAGATACAGAAATAAGTGGGGAGGAGATACTGAACTACTACAAGGATCAGAAGTATATAGAAGGAGGATTCAGGTTTCTAATTATTCAGGGGGATAAGTGAAGTTAGGATGGAGTTAGAAGGGAAAGAGATGGTAAAGTTGACCAAAGTAAAGGAAGTACCTAAGAAAATTCTAATGTTAATGGGTAAGGAATGTGAAAAATATTATAATTGAAAATGACACCTGCGGAATGTGGGATAGATCATTTGCTTTATTTTTTCATACTAGAGAACCGCATATGCCATATATTCCTACCCCACAGGAAGATATAGCTCATTACATAAATAAGAAACTAAAGGTCCCAGAGGTGGAGAATTTTCCTATAGAAGAATTACAGGAACGATATAGAGGGTACTATGCTAGTATAAGCTCAATAGACAGGAATATAGGATACCTATTAGAAGAACTAGATAATCTTGGCTTAAGGAATAATACTATAGTTATATTTATGGGGGACAATGGTTACATGATAGGACACCATGGTTTAGAGACAAAGGGCAATGCATGGTATATAGGAACTAATATAAGGAGACCAAATATGTTTGAATATTCTATATTAGTTCCTCTCATTGTCAGATGGCCTGAGGTTATAGAAAAAGGGAGTATATGTAATGAAATGATATCATCTCTAGACTTCTTTCCTGCCTTTATAGAGATACTAAAGTTAGCAGGAGTAGAAATATCGGAAGATTTAGGGCTTGACGGTGTAAGTATAATGCCACTTCTTCAAGGGAAGACGGTTAAGCTACATAAAAAGATTTATCTTTTATATGATATGCATCATGGAGCTGAGGCGCATATGAGAATGTTAAGGACAGAGGAACAGAAACTAATATTACACTATGAAGATGAGAGCAAACATGAATTTTACAATTTAGAAGAGGACCCTGGAGAAGAAAAGAATATATCCAATAGAGAAGATATCATAGAAATTCAGAATAAGTTTACTTCAGAGATAAAGAAATGGCAAAAAGAGATAGTAGATACAATAGGAGGATGAAAATTATTGGTAGGTCCTCGGAAACTCCCCTGCAAAAGTTACTAAACATGAGAGACTACAAGAAGTTTTAGAGTTTGGAGAAAATCTTATATATTTAGCTAGAGGTGAATATGCAGGTAACTACCTTTAGTGGAGAGGGAGCAACATATCGTTTTGCCCAGGGCTTAGAAGCAATTACTGGTGTAGCTGCTCATGAGGCTCTAAATATGCGTGTCTTCGAGAGACATGCTATTCAGTCTGATACAGATATAGTTAACCCTGAGATTAAGATAAAATTTGCTGTAGACCCAGTTACCAAAAGAGTAGTAGTAGTTGGTGGAGAATCTAGGGTTACGTTTAAGCCTAAGAAAGATAAGAACTTGACTATTCTAGAAGAAACTCCTGAAGAACTCAAAAAAGAAGTAAAGGAACTAGTAAGAGAGAAGCAGTACCTAGAGTTTACCTTTGACCCTAATAACTCATTTTTAAGAGAGAAATTGGAAACAATAGAAAAAAGGCTTGACCTTTTGAGAGTAAAGGCATCAATTAAAGGGGTCTTTATAGATACTATTGCCTAGATTTGGTAGACCCATCTTATAAGTGACGAGTAATGAGAGACGCAAATTCTCTATCCGTCACACCCATTACTCGTCATATTATTTCTCTTCTAGAAATTGAAACTCTTAAATTGAGGTAGCCAATCTTTGTTTGCCTCAAACATCTCCTTAACCATTTCCTTTATCTCTTCCAGGCTTAACACACTAGAGGTAAGAGGGTCATAACATATGGCATGATATATCTTCTGAGGATTACCGGTTAGTGCCCCTTCTACAGCTAATTCTTCACAGGAAGAATTTATGTAGTTAAGGAGGGCAAGTTGAGGTGGTAGTGAACCAACCTTAAGAGGGTCTAACCCACGCTTAGATGCAAGGATAGGAACCTCTACACAGGCACCCTGTGGTAGATTATCTATGAGTCCAAAGTTCCTTACGTTCCCATTGAACTCAAACATAGTGCCATCGCCTAATACTGCGTTAAATATATAGGCAGCGTACTCTTTACCCCTTTTTAACTCTACAGGTGCATTTTCGATCCAATCCTTTACATCTTCTTTCCAAGTATCTTCTCTTCTTAAATATTCCTTTAGGATATATGCATATTCTCCTGGGTTCCAACCAGTTCCATGCGTGCAGTACTTCTCTATAAGGTCAGGTCTCTTCCTAAACCATGGATTATATTCAGAATTGTGTCCACTTGATTCGGTTACATAGTACCCTAGATGTAGAAACATCTCATTCCTCACTTGTTCTTCGTTATATATTTCGGGTCTTGTTGTTACAGCCTCTCTTATCAGAGGATATGCATCTTTTCCATTCCATTCAAACTTGAGAAACCAAGCTTGATGATTTATTCCAGCAGAAAAGTATGTTATCTCTTCCATAGGGGCACCTATCCAATGGGCTAACATCTCTGCTGTTCCTTGGACACTGTGACATAGACCTACTACCTTTGCCTTGGTTTCTCCCTGCATTGCCCTGCAGAGCATAGCCATAGGATTTGTATAATTTAAAAATATAGCATCAGGACAGTATTTTTCGATATCTCTACATATATCGAGCATTACTGGTATAGTTCTTAATGCCCTAAATATACCTGCAGGTCCCCTGGTATCTCCTACATTTATATCTACTCCATACTTTTTAGGTATCTCTATATCATATCTCCATACGTGAACACTTCCTACCAGTATCGTGCAAACTACTCCATCTGCACCATCTAGGGCTTCTGCTCTGTTTTTTGTGGCTATTATCTTGGCAGGATATTTCCCGGTAGATATAATCTTTTGAACTGCGGTCTTGGCAAATTCTAATCTCTCCTCGTCTATATCCATAAGGGCTATGGTGGCATCCTGAAATGCCGGAAATGTAAGAAGGTCCCTCACTAGACCTCTGGTGAATCCGAGACTTCCTGCTCCAATAAAGGTTATCTTTTTAGACATAAGATCACTCCTTCCCTTTAGTAGTTGATAAGGTGATTATATCACAATACTATAATAAATTAAAATAAGTATGGATCCCCTATATTACTAAGATATTTTTGGTTCCGAGAATCTTTCGTAGATTTCAGCAAAGCTCTTATGATACTTTTTGAATAGTTCTAGAATCTTTGGATCGAAATGTTCTGGCTTAGACATAATTTCCTGGTTAGAGCTCTTCTAGTATTCTCCTGTCTGTTTCGTAGCTAGCTAATGCCTTTGCCTTTTCTAGCTCTATCCATTCTGCCCTAGTTATCTCCCCATAAGCAGATGAAACATCATAGGATATAGCCTTTGCCAGATACCAATGGACTGTCTTTTCTATTGGACCCTTTTCTGGGTGGGTGTAGCTATAATGGGTCTCTCCAATATATCTTTCGATTACTACGTCTACCCCTGTCTCCTCTCTTACCTCCCTTATTGCAGTAGATTCTAAGTCTTCGCTCTTTTCCACCTTTCCTTTTGGAAAGGTCCAATACCCAAAACGGTCTAGAATCATAAGTAGATATGTCTTTTTATTCTTTCTATACACAATACAACCAGAAGAGACCTCTTTCATAATCTACTCCTCCATTAGTCTTTCTATCACCCCTAATGGATCTTGGGCATTATAGATAGGTCTACCTATTACTACAAAGTCTACCCCCTTACTCTTTGCCTCTCTATATGTGGCAGCTCTTTTCTGGTCATCTTCTGTCTTTTCTATCCTTATCCCAGGGGTGATAACAATAAAATCTTTGCCCAGTTCTTCTTTTATTAGTCCTGTCTCATCTACAGAAGCTACTACTCCAGATAGCCCTGCTTCTTTACACAATCTTGCCCTTTTCAACACACTCTCTCTTAAATCTCCTAGGATTCCAGTAACCTTAAGATCCTCTTCATTTAGACTGGTGAGAATGGTAATCCCCAGGAGCTTGGTCTTCTTATTAGCTATCTCCCGTGCCTTTATTAATGCGTTCTTCCCGACACTAGAGTGTATGGTAACAAATTCTGGATTATGGGTTAGTATTATTCTAATTGCTCCTTCCACTGTATTAGGAATATCATCAAGCTTTAAGTCTAACATTACCTTTTTCCCTATATTATTGAGATAATCTACTATCTCCCAACCAAAGGTATAGAACGGGATATAGCCTATTTTATAGTATGAAACCCTATCCCCCAAGCTTTCTATTAATTTATTAATTCTATCCCTATCTGTTGTATCTAGTGCTACTATTACTTCTGGTTTCATAGGATCCAACTTAGGATGCCTGAAACTAGACTTATTACAAGTCCGCCCCATATGGCAGACCAAAAGGTTGCCACATAGAATCCAGGTACAATCCAAGCCACCATCTCTAAGAGGATTGCATTTATTATCAAGGTAAATAACCCAAGGGTTATGATATTTATTGGGAGCGTGATGATTTGAAGGATAGGTTTTATTATAAGATTTAATATACCTAATATAAGTCCGGCCAATAGAGCATAACCAATGTTACTTACCGAGATCCCCTTGATTACATATGGCAATAAACATATTGCTATTGTAAGGATAAGCCATCTTTTTATCATTATATAACCCCTTCTATCTTAAGTAATAATATCTTTTTCTCAATCCCTAAACTGTATCCTCCAAGTGTACCTTTACCTACAACTCTGTGGCATGGAACTATAATTGGATAAGGATTATTCCTCATAGCATTTCCCACTACCCTTACCCATCTTGGTTTTTCTATCCTTTCTGCTACTTCTTTATACGTATATATCTTACCATAAGGTATCTTCTTTACAAAGTCTATTATCTCTCTATATGTTGGACTCAGAGAACTTTCATCTATAGGGACTACGCTAAAGTCTACCCTTTCCCCATTAAAATATCTCTTTACCAATCCTCCTATACCAAGAGGGTCGTTCTTCTCTTCAACTTCTTCTAAAGGTTCTCTCCAGTCAAACCCCATTAAAATATCCCTGTTTATCCTATATAAAAACGTTCCGTATGGTTTTATAGTTATGCTGTATTCTCCACCCACTCTTTTATCCTTTCAGCAATATTCTTCGGAATACTACATCTCTTAACAATCTCTTCTATTGAAACATCCTTAAGTTTAGAGATGTCAGGATAGGATGAGAGGATCTTCTTCATTCTCTTTTCCCCTATCCCTGGAACCTCAAGTAACTCTGGCTTTAAAGCGGTTTCTCTAAGTTTGTGATGATACCTTACAGCAAATCTATGTGCCTCATCCCTTATTCTTTGAAGAAGTTTAAGCGCCTCTGAACGCCTTGGAAGCTTGAATTTATTTCCATCAGGAAGCCATATTACCTCTTCTCTCTTTGCAAGTCCTATCAATGGAACATCGTATCCTTTACTCTCTATTACCTCTTTTACTGCAGTTACCTGTCCTAAACCTCCATCTATAAGTATCAGGTCTGGCAATGCCCATTTTTCATTATTTAACCTTCTCCAGAGAACTTCTTGCATCATACCAAAGTCGTTAGGTCCTTCCACCGTCTTTATCTTGAATCTTCTGTAACTACTTTTATCAGGCTCGCCATTTCTGAATACCACCATAGACCCCACTGCCTCTTTACCTCTTATATTGGATATATCATAACCTTCTATTATCTCTGGAATCTTTGGAAGTCCTAATAATTCCTGAAGACTTACCAATGGGTCTTCTATCTTTAAGACCTTTTGATTGAACCTTTCTATTGCATTCTTTTTCGCTATCTCCAAAAAGTCTTTCAGCTCTCCACTCTTTGGAAATCTTATAGAGACCTTTCCGTTGCGTCTTGAAGAAAGCCACTCTTCAAGAAGAGGGTATCCTTTTATCTCCTGGTTTATTACTATGAGAGGTGGGACATAGTTTCCGTTCCTATAGAAAGCAGTGATAAATGCACCTAATATATCCTCTTCTCCTGTATGGTCAAGTTCGAAATCTTCTTCTCCTATAAGATTCCCTCTCCTTATGAATAGTACTGCTACAGTACTTGATGACTTTGTATTAAAGAGGGCAAATACGTCTGCCTCTACTCCATTCTTACTTACTACTCGTTGTTTTTCTATGGTCTTCTCTAGCGCCTTTATCTGGTCTCTTAATACAATAGCCTTCTCAAAGTCTAACTCAGCTACTCTTTTAAACATCTCCTCTTTCAGTGAAGCTATAATCTCTTTTCCATTACCATTTAAGAGTCTTATTACCTCTTTTACATTCTCTTGATACTCTCTATAGAGAGAGGGGCTATCATTTGTACAAGGAGCTAGGCATAACCCTAGATGATAATTTAGACAGGCATTTTTATATCTAGAGAGGTCTCCTAGACAACTTCTTATCTTAAATCTTTTACGGATCATATGTATTGTTGCTCGTAGGGCTTGTGTGCTTGTATAGGGTCCGAAGTATTCTCCTCTGTCCTCTATCCTTCTGGTTATAGTGAGTGTAGGGTATCTTTCATTCGTGATTAGTATGTATGGATAGGTCTTATCATCCTTGAGTCTTATATTATATGGTGGCTTATACTCTTTTATAAGATTATTCTCTAGTATGAGTGCCTCTAGTTCGGAAGATGTTACTATGTAGTCTATATCCTCTATCTGATTTACCATCTCTATTATCCGGGGATCATCTGGATTTAGATACGATCTAAGTCTATTTAGAAGGGACCTTGCCTTACCTACATACAATACGTCATTATTCCTATTTCTCATAATATATACCCCGGGTTCTTCTGGGAATATATCAGTTAGCTTAGGCATATACCTTCTCCTCTATCTTTAGTATATTCTTTAGGAACATACCTGTATAGGAGTTTAGATTCTTGGCTATCTCTTCTGGGGTTCCTTCTGCCACTATATACCCTCCCATATCTCCGCCCTCTGGTCCTAGGTCGATTATATAATCTGCCACCTTTATTACATCTAGATTATGCTCTATAACTATCACAGTATTTCCCATATCTACCAGCCTCTGGAGGACATTTATGAGCTTCTCTATATCTGCAAAATGAAGCCCGGTAGTAGGCTCATCTAGGATATAAAGTGTCCTTCCTGTGCTCTTTCTAGACAGTTCTGATGCCAACTTGACCCTTTGAGCTTCTCCTCCAGAGAGGGTAGGGGCAGGTTGTCCAAGCTTTATATATCCAAGACCTACATCCTGTAGTGTCTGAAGTTTCTGTTTTATAGCTGGGATATTCTCAAAATGTACTAAAGCCTGATCTACTGTCATATCCAATACATCTGCTATATTGGCTCCCCTATATCTAACTTCCAATGTCTCTCTATTGTATCTCTTACCATTGCATACCTCGCAAGGCACATACACATCTGGTAGAAAATGCATCTCTATCTGGATTACCCCATCTCCGTGACAGGCTTCGCATCTTCCTCCCTTTACATTAAAGCTAAATCTTCCTGGCTTATATCCTCTTATTCTTGCATCATGTGTTTCTGCGAAGACCTTTCTTATATCATCAAATACCCCTGTATAAGTGGCAGGATTAGACCTTGGAGTCCTTCCTATAGGAGACTGATCTATATTTATCACCTTGTCTATATGCTCTAATCCTACGATCTTATCATATTTACCAGGTTGTAACCTTGCTCTGTGAAGCTCTCTAGCTAGGGCTTTATAGAGTATGTCATTTACTAGAGTGCTCTTTCCCGAACCTGAAACTCCTGTTACCAGAACAAAAAGCCCAAGAGGGATATTTACTGTTATATTCTTTAGGTTATGTTCTCTAGCACCTACAACAGTAAGATACTTATTATTGATGCTCCTTCTCTTTTGAGGTATAGGGATAAACCTCTTACCTGAGAGGTATTGACCTGTAATAGAATTTTCGTTCTCGATGATCTCTTCTAATGTTCCAGTAGCAACTAGATATCCACCATTTTCTCCAGCCCCTGGACCTATATCCACTATGTAGTCTGCGGACCTCATCATAGATTCGTCATGTTCTACAACTATTACCGTATTCCCTAGGTCTCTAAGTCTTTTCAATGTATCTATGAGCTTTGCCTCATCCCTTGCGTGTAAACCAATACTTGGTTCATCTAATATATAGAGGACGCCCATAAGTCCAGAACCTATCTGTGTGGCAAGCCTTATCCTCTGTGCCTCTCCACCAGACAGGGTTGCTGTAGGTCTCTCCAGTGATATATAATCAAGTCCAACATCTATTAAGAATTGAAGCCTTGCCTTTATCTCCTTGAGGAGTTGATGGGCTATATAACCTTCCCTTTCAGTAAGATTGAGGTTATTTATAAATGTTATGAGTTCTCTAGGTTCCATACCTATGAGGTCTGCAATAGACTTGTCTTGGACTTTTACTGCCAGACTTTCTGGTTTTAACCTCTTACCATTGCAGGAGGGGCAGGGATACGGTCTCATATACTGTTCGAGTTCTTCCCTAGAGAGGTCTGAATCTGTCTCTTTATATCTTTCCTCTAACATTGGTATGATACCTTTATAGTAAAGATTTGCGTACCTCTTTTGTCCGGCGAATCCCCAATAACTAAACCTTAACATTATATTTGTATCTCCATAGAGGAGTATCTTTAACTGTTCCTCTGTTAATTCCCTTACAGGGGTATCTAGGTAGAATCCTATCTCTTCACCTAATGCCTCTAGCATATTGGCATGGTAGCTTCCTAATGGGACCCAAGGAGCTATCGCGTCCATAATGGGAAGGTTTTTGTCTGGAATCACTAGGTCAGGGTCTACTTCCATCTTAAACCCTAAACCTGAACATTCAGGGCATGCCCCATAGGGACTGTTAAATGAAAAGACCCTTGGACTTAGCTCTTCCATACTTACTCCACAGTATGGACAGGCAAATTTTTCACTAAGAAGTAGTTCCTCTTTCTCATCTATTACAACTATGGCAATTCCTTCACCCATCTTTAATGTTGTCTCTAGAGACTCTGCCAATCTGCTTCTTATCTCTGGTTTTACAACGATTCTATCTACCACTACCTCTATGTTATGTTTTTTATTCTTATCTAGAGAGATATCCTCTTCCAACTCTATTAATCTCCCGTCTATCCTTGCTCTTAAGAACCCTGACCTCCTAACCTCTTCTAAAACATTTTTATACTCCCCCTTTCTTCCCCTTACTATAGGTGCCAGTAACTGGATCTTTGTTCCTCCTGGCAAGGAGAGGATCTGGTCTACCATCTGGTCTATAGTTTGTTGGGTTATAGGTCTACCACATTTCCAGCAGTGTGGATGCCCTATACGTGCAAATAGCACTCTTAGATAATCATAGATCTCAGTAACTGTCCCTACTATTGACCTAGGATTATGTGACACACTCTTCTGGTCTATAGAGATAGCAGGGGAGAGCCCATCTATGAAATCTACTTCTGGTTTATCCATTAGTCCTAGAAACTGTCTGGCATAAGCAGAAAGGGATTCTACATATCTTCGCTGTCCTTCGGCATATATAGTGTCGAAGGCAAGAGAAGACTTTCCTGAACCACTTACACCTGTAAATACAATAAGCTTATCTCTAGGGATCTCGAGGTCTATATTCTTAAGGTTATGCTGTCTTGCCCCTTTTATAATGATCTTATCTAATGCCATCTATCTCTTCACCGGCTGTCCTAATATCTCTCTTAGTCTTATAATTTCATCCCTTATATTGGCTGCTCTTTCAAACTCTAGGTTTTCTGCTGCCCTACGCATCTCTTTTTCTAACTCCTTCAGTCTTCTTGCAATATCCTTTTTTGATAGCTCTTCCGTTTCATATCTAGCCTCTTCTTCGGCTACTTGAATGAGGTCTCTAATCTCTTTTTTTATTGTAGTAGGAGTTATATTATGAGCCTTATTATACTCTAGTTGTGCCAGTCTTCTTCTATTTGTCTCCTCAATAGCCCTCTTCATAGAAGAGGTAACAAGGTCTGCATACATTATTACCCTTCCATTGATATTTCTAGCTGCCCTTCCCATTACCTGAATAAGAGACCTCTCTGACCTTAAAAAACCCTCCTTATCTGCATCTAGGATTGCTACCAATTCTACCTCTGGTAGGTCCAAACCTTCTCTTAGAAGATTTATACCTACAACTACATCAAATCTTCCACTTCTTAACCCTTTAATAATCTTTACCCTTTCTATTGCATCTATCTCTGAATGTATATAGGTAACCTTTATATTCAGTTCTTTCAAGAACTGACTCAAGTCTTCTGCCATTCTTTTGGTAAGTGTAGTTACAAGAACTCTTCCTCTACTCTCTACTGTCCGCTGTATCTCTTTTATCAGGTCATCTATCTGTCCTTCAGTAGGTTTTATCTGTATCTCAGGGTCAGGAACCCCTGTTGGTCTTATCAGTTGTTCTGCGATCTGTGCAGATACATCCAATTCATAAGGTCCTGGGGTAGCAGATACAAATATGGTCTGCCCTACTATGCTAATAAACTCATCGAACTTAAGGGGTCTGTTATCTAGAGCGGAGGGTAGCCTGAAACCATATTCTACAAGGGTTTCCTTTCTAGACCTGTCTCCTTCATACATACCATTTAACTGTGGGACAGTCACATGAGATTCGTCTATAAAAAGGAGAAAATCCTTTGGAAAGTAGTCTATAAGGGTATACGGCCTTTCTCCCGGTTTACGGCCACTTAGATGTCTAGAGTAGTTTTCTATTCCAGGGCAATAACCTATCTCTAACAGCATCTCTATATCATACATAGTTCTAGATTCAAGTCTTTGAGCTTCTAATAATTTCCCCTTTTCTCTAAGCTCTCTCACCCTTTCCTCTAATTCTAGTTTTATACTTTCTACTGCCTTTAGTAGTTTGCTCCTTGTGGTAACGAAATGTTTAGCTGGATAGATTACTATAGAGCTTAGTGTTCCAAAGACCTCGCCAGTAACAGGGTCAAATTCTATAATCCTTTCTACTGTATCCCCAAAGGAATCTATCCTGTAGATTACCTCTTCAGAGGACGGAAATATCTCTATTATATCTCCTCTCGCCCTAAACATTCCTCTAGAGAGCTCGGTATCATTTCTCTCATATTGGAGGTCTACAAGCTTATCTAAAAGGGATTCTCTATCTATAGTATCTCCCACCCTTACCTGCGCTGTAATCTCTTGATAATCTTCGGGGGAACCTAGGCCGTATATGCAGGAGACACTGGCAACTACTATTACATCCCTTCTCTCCATAAGGGATTGGGTAGCAGAATGTCTCATCCTATCTATCTCATCGTTTATGGAGGCATCTTTCTCTATATATGTATCTGTCTGTGGTATATATGCCTCAGGCTGGTAGTAATCGTAATAACTGATAAAATATTCTACTGCGTTATAAGGGAAGAATGTTCTAAACTCGCTATAGAGCTGTGCTGCTAATGTTTTATTGTGAGCAATTACCAGGGTAGGCCTTTGGACCTTCTCTATAATATTTGCCATAGTAAAGGTCTTCCCACTACCTGTAACTCCTAGGAGTGTCTGGAATTTATAACCCTTATTTAACCCTTCCACAAGCTTTTCTATTGCCTGTGGTTGGTCTCCTGTAGGCTCGAAATTCGATACTAATTTAAATCCTTTATTCATAAATGGTCCCAATTAAATTATAGCATAAAAAATTTACCCCCATATCCTAAATTTATTTCTTTAGGTATGGGGGTAGAAGATTGAATTCTCTATATTTCATAGTTATCTTAGAATATGCTTAAAAGGTATCCAACAGATGATATTACGAGGACGGCACTTAAAGCTATAAAGGTTATTATGATATTCTTTAACATCTTACTCACCCCTTTCTTTTATCTTCTAGAGATATTATATTCTATTAGGTTTAAGGATTAGATAAGAATGATTTAAAATTGGATTAAGATATCTTTATGAAATTGTTAAAGGTGGTATAATCAAATAAATCAATCTATTTTTGGAAAGGGGAAATGGGATATGGAAGTGAAAGAATTGGCTAAAAGGGCAAAGCTAGCTTCTTTTCTGTTGGCTAAAGCCAATACTTCTATAAAGAATAAGGCACTAGTTCTTATGGCTGATAAGTTAGAGGAAAAGATAGAGGATATCATTAGAGCCAATAGTATAGACCTTGAAAGCGCCAAGGGACTTTCTTCTGCCCTTATAGATAGGCTCACGTTGAATGAAAAGAGGATAGATTCTATGGCTGAATCCTTACGAGAGGTGTCTCGTCTCGATGACCCTATTGGTAAGGTGGTTTCTGCCTGGAAGAGACCTAATGGCTTAGAGATTCAAAAGATAAGGGTACCGATAGGACTCATTGGTATCATCTATGAGGCAAGGCCAAATGTTACTGCAGATGCAGCGGGATTATGTTTAAAAGCAGGAAATGCAGTGATACTAAAGGGGGGGTCTGAAGCTATAAATTCTAATAGAAAGATAGTAGAGGTCCTTCAAGAAGCTGTAAAAGAGGTTGGACTACCGCCAGAGGTTATCTCATTTATAGATGATACCCGTAGGGAAGCAACAGTAGAACTTATGCACTGTGATGAATATGTAGACCTTCTCATCCCAAGGGGTGGTGCTAACCTTATAAAAACAGTGAGGAAGGAATCTACAGTTCCTGTAATAGAGACAGGGGTTGGTAACTGTCATGTATATGTAGATGATACCGCAGACCTAAAGATGGCAGAGGAGATTGTCTTTAATGCAAAGGTGCAAAGACCTGGGGTGTGTAATGCCATAGAGTCATTGCTTGTAAGTGAGAAGGTAATGGTGGAGTTCTTGCCGGTAATGCTAGAAAGATTGAAGAGTGTCGGAGTAGAGATAAGGGGATGTGAGAGGACGAGAGAGGTTGTCCCTTGGGTTATTCCTGCCACTGAGGAGGATTGGTATACAGAATACTTAGACCTTATCATAGCGGTTAAGGTTGTAAAGGATGTAGGTGAGGCAATAGCACATATAAACAGGTATGGAAGTCATCATTCGGAAAGTATCGTTACTAGGGACTATTTTAATGCAAGGAGGTTCCTCTTAGAGGTTGACGCTGCCTGTGTATATGTGAATGCTTCTACTAGATTTACCGATGGCTATGAATTCGGTCTAGGGGCAGAGATAGGGATAAGTACTCAGAAGTTACACGCTAGAGGTCCTATGGGATTAGAGGAAATTACTACCACTAAGTATATCATCTATGGGGAAGGGCAGGTAAGAGGATGAGATATCGAATAGGTCTTATAGGTCTAGGAAATATGGCTACTGGCCTCCTTGAAGGGTGGAACAATAAGAATAGGCCGTTGGATGAATCTATTGGATTTGATATAAGGAAGGAAAGGTGCCTTTTTATAGAAGAGAGATTTAAGATTAAGATAGCCAAAGATATCTCTGAGGTGTCTGAAAGTGATATTATTGTTATTGCTGTAAAGCCACAAGATGCTAAAAAGATTAATCTTTTTATCCCTAAGGAGAGTCTTATCGTTTCTATAATGGCTGGGATTTCAATTAAAAGATTAGAATCTATATTTCCTGATAGGGCAATAGTAAGGATTATGCCGAATCTCCTTTGTGGTATAAATAAAAGCTTCATTCCGTTTACTACCAATGAGATGGTAGATGATGATAAGAAGAGACTCTTTATTGATTGGTTCAGTGATTTTGGCCCCGTAAGTGATATCCCTGAATCATATATGAGTGTGATGACTGCCCTAAATGGAAGTGGTCCTGGTTTTGTTGCCTATTTAATGGAAGGATTCATTGATGGGGCTGTTTGTGAAGGACTCCCATATGATACTGCATTAAAATTGACCTTGAGTATCTTTGAGGGAACTGCAGAATTGATTAAAAAGAATATGGTGACTCCGAATTCTTTTAGGTCCAATGTTACTTCCTCTGGGGGGACTACTGCTAAAGGCATATACGCTCTAGAGAAGATGGGGGTAAAGGGTGCCTTGTATGATATGGTAAGATTTAGTAGTGAAAGGGCTAGGGAATTAGAATCGAAAGATTAGATAGGAAAGGAAGTGAGTATAATGCTGAAGGTAGCAGTAATTGGTGCAGGAGTAATGGGAAGTACCCACACTTGGTGTTGGAGCCAGATAGGTAATGTCAAGGTCCAGGCAGTATGCGATATTGATACAAATAAGGCTGAGGCTCTTGCCAGAGATTACAATACTGATAGCTATTCATCCTTTGATAGTATTGTAAAGAATTCGGATATAGATATTATAGACATATGTACTCCTACTCCATTACATAAAGATATGGCTATTGACTCCTTAAAGAGAGGGAAACATACCCTCTTAGAAAAGCCTATCGCTAGAACTCTGAAGGATGCAAGAGAGATCGTAGAGGTGGCAAAACAGGGAGATGCAAAATTTATGGTTGCCCACGTGGTTAGATTTTTCCCGGAGTATGTTGCGGCAAAGAGATTAGTTGATAATGGTGCACTGGGGATAGCTAGGATGGCTAGGACGAAGAGGGGTGGACAATTTCCCCCTAAGAGGTGGAGTGACTGGTATAGAGATGTAGAGATGAGTGGAGGCTGTATTGTAGATACTGGAATCCATGACTTTGATTATCTACGTTGGATATTTGGAGAGGTAGAAAGGGTGTTTGCCTATGCATTAACCTGGAAGAGTATAGATAGGAAGGATTATGCCCTGGTAACATTGAGATTTAGGTCTAAGGCTATGGCTCAGTGTGAGATTACTTGGGCTCAGCCATTGGGAACTCCATTCAGGACAAGTTTTGAGATTATAGGGACAGATGGGTTAGTAAGTAACGATAATCTGGAATCTAGTGCTATGAAGGTACTTACTTCTAAGGACGATAGACCGTATATCTTTTATGAAAGTCCATTGGCTGAGAGTCCTTACTTGACAGAGATAAGGCACTTCCTATCCTGTGTAGAAGAAAACAGAGACCCTCTAGTAACCCCCGAGGATGCTTATCGGGCGCTAGAGATCGCCTTAGCCGCCCTTGAATCGGCAAGGGTAAATAGGGCTATATCCATTGGAGGTGATATATAATGAAAGGTGCAATACTGAGTTTTGCTCATATGCATGCCTATAGTTATATAGAATGTCTAAGAGAGATACCGGATGTGGAGATAGTAGCGATAGCAGATGAAGACGTCGATAGAGGAAAGGCTTTATCCGATAGGTATAGTACTAGGTTCTACAGAGATTACGAGGACCTGTTGAAAAAAGAAGAGATAGACTTTGTAGTTGTATGCTCTGAGAATATCAAGCATAGGAATATGGTAATAGCTAGTGCCCAGGCTAAGAAGCATATTCTCTGTGAGAAGCCTATATCTACTGATATTTTTAGCGCTAAGGAAATGATAAAGGCAGCTCAGGATTATGGGGTCCAGCTTCAGATTGCATTCCCTGTAAGATTTTCTCCTGTGATTAGAAGGGTAAAGGGTATGATAGAGAAGGGAGACCTTGGTAAGATTCTTGCCTTTAACTGTACAAACCATGGAAAGATGCCTGGAGGATGGTTTATAGATAGAGCCCTCTCAGGTGGTGGAGCAATAATGGACCATACCGTTCATGTGATGGATATACTCAGGTGGTATCTGGGCTGTGAAGCCTCTTATGTGTATGCAGAAGGCGGTACCCTCCTCCATAATATCTCTATAGATGATGTAGGCTTAGTAAATATTGCTTTTGAAAATGGAGTGTTTGCTGCGATAGATACAAGTTGGTCTAGGCCTGAGGTGTTTCCTATTTGGGGGGATGTAAATATAGAGCTTGTAGCTGAGAATGGTGTAGTAGAGTTAGAGGTATTCAATCAAAATGATATTCTTTATTCCGATAGGTCTAGAAGTATCTCTTGGATAAGCTGGGGGTCCAATATAGACCTCCTTATGGTCAAGGGCTTCATAGATGCTATAAGGGGCAATAAGCCAGTAGAGGTTACAGGCTACGATGGACTAAAGGCAATGGAGGTTGCTTTAGCTAGTTATAGGTCGATAGAGCTGAAAGAACCGGTATCACTTCCTTTGGAGGAATGAGATGTTTGGCCTAAAAGGGAATATTGTAGTAGGAGACAGTATAATAGAGAACTGGGTTCTGATAGTAGAAGACGACCACATTTATGACATTAGCCCAGAATTAGACAATATCCCTATTGAGATATTTAAAGATTGTTATATTATGCCAGGCTTTGTGGATATTCATACCCATGGAGCAGTGGGTGTAGATGTGATGGATGGTGACCCTCAAGGGATAGTAAAGATGGCTGAATTTTTGGCTGCCCATGGTGTTACCTCATTTTTACCAACTACCACTACTCTTGATATAGAAACTACGAGAAAAGCGATATTAGCTGTTAAAAGAGCAAAAGAGATAGATAGTAAAGGGGCTAAGATTATTGGTGTCCATCTTGAAGGTCCATTTATAAATCCGAAGTATAAAGGTGCCCAGAATGAACAGTTTATAGTTGAACCAACGAGAGAGATGATTAACAAACTCACTGAAGAAGACATTATAAGGCTTGTTACTATTGCCCCAGAGCTTTCTGGCTCTAAAGAGGCTATAAAGATATTGAAAGATAAAGGAATATATGTCTCTATGGGACACTCTGATGCTACCTATGAGGATACTATGAAGGGAGTAATCTCGGGAGCAACCCAGGTTACTCATCTCTTCAATGGAATGAGACCATTTCACCATAGAGAACCTGGAATAATAGGTGCAGCGCTTGGAGAAGATACTGTAAGATGTCAGATTATAGCAGATGGTATACATCTACATTTTGGAACCATAAGGATGGTATATAAGGCAAAAGGATATAAAAATCTCATCCTCATAAGTGATAGTATGAGCGCTACTGGCCTTTCAGATGGAAATTACGAGATAGGTGGGCTTAAGGTTTCAGTGAAAAGCGGTGCCCCAAGACTTCCCAATGGAAGTCTTGCAGGTAGTACCCTCACTTTAGATATAGCAGTAAGAAATATGGTAAACAAGGTATTCATCCCTCTCCCACTTGTCTCTAGAATGGCATCTAAGGTTCCTGCAGAGAGTGTAGGGGAATTTGATATAGGCGAATTCTCCTACGGCAAGAAAGCAGACATAACAATCATAGATAAGTCCTTCAATGTGATAAGAACATACATAGACGGAAGACTTATCTATGAGGTGTAAGAGTCGAGCTTTTTATACCTTGTCCTTACACTTTTTACAGTAGCCGTAGTATACAGTTTGAGCTCTTAGGACCTTAAAGTCTGATAGTTCAGAGGTCTCCTTTACCTCTTCCTTTGTTGGTATATCATATATACCCCCGCACCTTAAACATACAAAGTGATTATGGGGTGTAATATTGGGATCGAAGTGTGCCTTCCCATCGCCTACGTCTAACCTCTGAATGGTTCCAATCTCTACTAGCTCATTCAGGGTCTTATAGATGGTGGCTATTGATATGGTTGGTGCAACCTTGGCTACTTCTCTATACAGGTCCTCTACTGTAGGATGGGTCTTGTTACCCTCTAGCGCCTCAGCTACAAGCTGTCTCTGAGGAGTTATCTTAAATCCTCTCTCTTTTATCTCTTTTATGATTCTAGTACTCTTCATAGCAATACATTATACTACAGTATGTAGCGGTAAATCTAGTCCTGCAAAACTTGCTTCCATTATTACCTCTGGAAGGGTTGGATGGGCATGGATCGTCTCTCCAATCTCGTCTAATGTCAACCTTTCCTTTACTGCTAAGGTTATTTCTCCTAGAAGGATTGATGCAGATGGACCTATTATATGAGCTCCTATAAGCTCTCTTTTTTCATTTGCTACAAGTTTTACTAACCCGTCCCACTTTCCAATAGCTAGCGCATATCCAGATGCTCTAAATGGGAATCTCCCCACAATAGGGTTAATTCCTTGATTCTTTGCCTGTGCCTCAGTAAGCCCAACACTTCCTATCTGAGGTTCACAGAATGTTGCTCTTGGCACAGCAGTATAGTCCATCCTTTCTCTCTTACCCATGATGTTGTCTATTGCTACAAGTCCCTGATGGGATGCAGTGTGAGCAAATAATGATATACCCGTTACATCACCTATTGCATAGACATTAGGGATATTTGTCTGAAGGTAATCATCCACTAGGATATATCCTTTACCATTTACCTTGATGCCGATATCTTCTATTCCTAATTCTTCTGTATTTGCTTTTCTCCCAACTGCTACTAGAACCTTCTCTCCCTTTATATGTTCTCCACTCTCAAGTATTACTCCATCCTCAGTGACATCCTTTACTATTGTCTTTAGGTATAATTTTATGCCTTTTCTCTTGAGATTTCTCTCAAGTATCCTGGAAACCTCTTCATCCTCTGTAGGCACCACCCTATCCATCATCTCTACGATACTTACATCTACCCCTAGATCACTATAGAATGTTGCAAACTCTACTCCTATAGCTCCTGCACCAATTATTACCACACTCTTTGGTATATATGGGTCTGAGAGCGCAGAATCGCTTGTGATGATATGGGTATTGTCTATCTTAAGTGGTCCTATATTAGTGATAGGAAGAGAGCCAGTAGCTAATATAATAATATCACCTTCAAGCCTTTCTCCATTAGATAACAAGACCTCTTTTTGGCTTACAAGTCTTGCCTTTCCCTTTATCAGATTTACCTTACGCTTTGAGAGGAGAAATTCTACCCCTTTTACTAGTTGGTCTACTACTTGTTCTTTTCTTTTAAAGATTCTATCTATATCAACAGAATAATCCTTTATATCGATCCCAAAATCCTTGGCTGATTTTATATCACTTATCCTCTCTGTAGCTGCAAGTAATGCCTTCGTTGGGATACATCCTTTGTTGAGGCATACCCCTCCTACCCTTTCCTCTTCTATTAGTGTGATGTTTAATCCCAATTGGGAGCCTCTCAGTGCAGATACATATCCGCCAGGACCACCACCAATTATAATAACGTGCATTCTATCCTCCTTTTCTCTGTTATTACTATATCTACCTTTTCATCCCAATGGTCTTCAAACTCTTCCTCCACTACCTGGAAATCATAAGCAAGACCAATTTTTAATACATAGGGAGGCAAGGATTTTAAGAACTTGTCAAAGTGTCCTCCTCCATGTCCTATCCTATGCAGGTTTGTATTAAATGCAATGCCTGGAACTATAATGACTTCGAGCATAGAGATGTCAAAGAAAGAAGAATCTTCTGGCTCTAAAACTTTAAAGGCACCTATAGATAATTCTTCTAGGCTTTTTATCCTTACAGGGACTATGCTATTGCAAACTACTTTAGGAACTACCAGTATCTTCCCGTCTTTTAATACCTCTTTTAATATCTTAAATGTAGAGACTTCTCTAGGAGTGCTTACATAGCTCATTATGGTCTTATATGGCCTTATAGTCTCAAGTATCACATCCTGTATTATCTCACTCCAACTATCTAAAATCTCTCTAGGATAGAACTCAAAGCTCCTCTTTACCATATCTCTCAGTCTACTCTTTGTTGTATTCATAGATTGTTCCTCATTTTGTATGCCTTTAAGACGTTACTCATTAACATTGCTACTGTCATTAGTCCCACTCCGCCTGGAACAGGGGTTATGTAAGATGCTATCTCTTCTACCTCCTCAAAATCTACATCTCCCACGAGCTTATTTTCTACTTTATTTATTCCTACATCTATTACTACTGCCCCAGGCTTTACCATATCTTTCTTTATAAGTCTTGGTACCCCTACAGCTACTACCAGTATATCTGCTTGAGATGTCTCTTCCTTGAGGTCTTTAGTTTTAGAGTGACATACAGTGACAGTTGCATCCATAGAGAGCAAGAGGTGAAAAAGGGGTTTTCCGACCAGATTACTCCTCCCTACAATCACTGCCTTCTTACCTCTTACCTCTATGTTCTCTCTCCTTATTAACTCTACTATCCCTAGAGGGGTACAAGGTACTATTGTCGGTTTTCCACTCAATAGATTCCCTAGATTCTCTGGATGGAGTCCATCCACATCCTTTATGGGAAGTACACTTCTTGTTATTTCGATCTCATCCATGTGTTCAGGTAGAGGGAGTTGCACTATGATTCCACTTATCCTGTTATCCTCGTTTAGCTGCAATATGCTCTTGAGGACCTCTTCTTTTGTGGCAGACTCAGGAAATCTTACTAATGTAAAGTCTATCCCTAATCTCTTGCATGCCTTTTCTTTATTTCTTACATATGTGGCTGATGCTGGGTCGTCTCCTACCAGTATTACTGCCAAACCTATCCTTCCCCTATGTGGAGCAATCTCAGCTTCTAACTCTCTATATATTTCTTCTGATATCCTCTTTCCCTCTATAATCCTTGCCATTTATAATACCTCTCTATTGGGATTCCTCCGAAAGTTATAGGGAATACCTTTATACCTATGTTGCCTAGTGTTCTCTTTACCAATTATTCCTCCTCTTCGAACCTTTCTATCTGAGATATCAATACCTCCTCTATAGTGAGATTCCTTACCTTATTTTTGTATAGTTGTCTACCAAGGAGATTGTCACCTTTTATCCATCGATCCTCGGGCTTATCCTTTAGAATGTTATAGAACCTATTTACCTGGGCACTTAGATAATCCGCCCTGTGAACAGTCTCTGCCTCTAAGGTCATTGGTAAAACGGGCGAACCAGTGGAGTAGTCTCCATGGTGACTAAGTATTATATGGATGATCTGCTGAAGGTCTCCTGGATTAAGATCTGGTACCCCTCTTGCCCTTTCCTTTACTCCCATCGCCCCTATAAATATATGTCCAAGAAGTCTTCCCTTCGTAGAATAGTCTATCTGAGTATTGTATATGAGTTCGTCTATCTTACCTATATCATGCAAGATAGAGCCGGCAATCACTAAGTCTCTATTTATCTCTGGATAGAGCTCACTTGTTAAAAGGCATATCTTGCAGACCTCCCAAGTGTGCTCTATGAGGCCTCCTATATAGGCATGATGTATGATCTTCCCAGCAGGTGCTATAAGAAATTTTCTTATAAGGTTTTCATCGTTTAAGAATGAATTTACCAGTCCTTTTATCCCTTCATTAGTTATCTCTTCTGTGTATTTTTTTAGCTCTTTTAGGAGTAAAAGAGGGTCCCTCTCTCCTTGAGGGATAAAATCTTTAGGATCGAAATGATTGGTAGGTTCTAAACTCTCTAAAGATATCTCTAGATTATTGTTAAATTCTCTTACCCTTCCTGTTATCTCGTATACCAGTCCTATTGATATCTCTCTTCCGTCGTAATCCCACATTTTTGCCAAGATACAACCAGTTTTATCTCCGATTGTAAGACTAATATAGGACTTTCCATTTTTGTCTAACAGAGTAGACTTCTTTGTTACCAAAAATGGAACCTTTTCTAATATAGTTCCTTCCTTAAGGTCTGAGATATAATATCTTTTCATCTTGGATACCACGCCATTGCCTTGGTAGTATATCCTATACCCTGGTTACCTTTTCTATCTATTACTATAACACCACATTCAATACCCTTTGATCTTGCCTCTTCTATTACCATATCTACCGCTTCTTGTGCTGTGTATTCTCTTAAAAATATATCTATTTTTTTAGCTAATCCAAACCTCATAATATCCTCTCCCAGCCCAGTAGCAGATATTCCACCCCAAAAGGAGGCATAGGTTCCTGCCCCTATAATTGGGCTATCACCAATTCTACCTGGCAGCTTTCCCTTTATCCCACCAGTAGATGTGCCCGCTGATATCTTTCCTCTTTTATCTAAGGCTACTGCCCCTACTGTATCAGCAGAAACTCTTCCCGGATTGTTTTTTGGAATAAAAGGAGGTAGATTGAATCTCTCTCCAAATTTCTCAGCCCCTTCTCCTACCAGAATTATATGTGGGGATTCTTCCATTACTAATCTGGCTAATTTTATCGGGTTTCTTACCGTTCTTACCCCCCCTACCGCTCCTGCCTTTCCATCTGAAATCATAATGGCAGCATCCATCTCTATATAACCTTTCCTGTTTGGAAAGGACCCTTTTCCGGCATCAAATACCCCACTGTCTTCCATAGACATTATTACCCTTTCTACTACTGAAAGGGCATCCCATCCGTCTTCTAAAAGTTTATAACCATCCTCCCATATATTCTTGAGATTCTTCTGATATATCTCTAGGGTTTTATCTGATATATCTCCTGCACCACCATGTATTAACAGCTTAACCTGCTTCATTTAGATCAGACCTCCTTACTAAGAGAGTTATCTCTCTTACAAGAAAACTATATATAGGGATAAGAATTATCTGAGATATTACTGCAGGTATCAATATTACACCTAGAGGCATTCCAAATATAAGATGGAGAGAAAATGGCGTCAAGATGATAGATGTTATAATCTGAGATATCATTATGGGGAAGAAATAGTAGAAAAAAGAATCCCCTCTCTTCTTTAATGGAAGACTTAAAAGTCCGGGGAGAAGTCCTCTTAGAGTAGAGATGATAGTAAATATAGGTATAAAAGGACCCATAGGGTTTATAAAGTAGCCAACTACATCTGCTAATGCCCCACATATTGCCCCTTCAACCGGTCCTAGCAAGAAGGAGGCAATAATGATTGGTAATGGACCAAAACCTATCCTTATCCCCTCAATACCGAGTATAGGAATCCTTATAGATAAGACCCTTGTAAGTATAATACTCATTCCTGTCAAAAACGCTATATAGGTGATATCTCTAATCCTCAAACTTTATAACCTCCTTGTATTGATATTTTTACCTTAAATGATTATATCATTAACTTCTGATATAATATACTTATCTTAGAAGAAAGAGGTGAGTTTAATGGCCAAGGTCTATAATGTTGGGATAGTTGGCCTCTCTCATGACCATATCTGGGGGCTTTTAAAGGATTGGCTTAGTCTAGCCAATATAAAGGTAGTAGGAGTGGCAGAATCATATGAGCCTTTAAGGGAAAGAGCAAAGAAAGAATTTGGAATTGATAGATTCTATGACACCTATAGGGAACTTATAGATAGAGAGAGATTAGATATCGTTCAGGTTACCTGCCAGAACAATAAGCATCTTGAGATTACTGAATATGCAGCATCAAAGGGAATAAATGTTATAGTAGAAAAGCCGATGGCATCTAATTATGATAGTGCAGTGAAGATGTTAGCCTTAGCTAGATCAAATAATATAAAACTTATGATAAACTGGCCTACGAACTGGAATCCAGGTATCCGCTACGCATTAGATATGGCTAAAGAGGGATATATAGGAAAGGTATTTCAGTTTAAATATAGAGCAGGACATAAAGGTCCAAAAGAGATAGGATGTTCTATCTACTTTTATAGCTGGCTTTATGACCCAGAGAAGAATGGGGCTGGTGCATTTATGGATTTCTGTGGATACGGTGCTCATATGGCAGGATATCTCTTAGGAAAGCCTCAGAGTATTGTGGGTGTGGGTAAGAATCTGGTTAGGGATTACATATCTGCCGAAGACAATGCCATTCTTATTATGGAGTATGAAAAGGCAATAGCAATAGCTGAAGCTACATGGAGTCAGATAGGACCAGTCCCATCAGAGAATCCTGTAATATATGGAAGTGAAGGGACTATTGCTGTAGTGAAAGAAGGAGTAATACTATATTCTGACAAGAAGGAGCCCCAGTTAATAAAGCCTAGAGAGCTCCCACATGGTGAGAAGAATGCCCCTACCTATTTCTTACACTGTATAGAGAATAATATATCTCCAGAAGGGCTTTCTTCACCAGATTTAGCCCTTGAGACCCAGAAGATATTAGATAGAGGGCTTAAGAGTATAAGAGAGAAAAAGGCAGTCCCTTTTGATTAGCTTATCTAAGATGCTCTTTTAGCCATGCATAAGCCTTTCTCCCACTTATCTGATGTCTGCCCTCAAAGATATCTGAGTCTAGTTTATCTTTGGCGTTGAGGAGCTCATAGGCTTTCCTCACCTTTGATATAGCAAATTCTGTAGCCTCAACAGGGAATATGTCGTCCTTGGTTCCACTTTCGATGAGTAGTGCCCTAGGGGCTATAAGTGATGCTATGTCATACATTTCTCCATATTTGAGTATCCCAGGCACATAGTTGCACTCACAGTGTTTTATAGAAAGTATACTCGTCTTAAACGTATTTAGATAACCGCTTACAACTGCTGCCTTTATCCTTTCATCTATAGCGCTAGAGAATAGAGTCGTCATCCCTCCACCTGATATTCCCATCGTCCCTATAGAATCACTTTTTACTTCTGTTCTTGTCTCTAAATAGTCTATAGCCCTAATGATATCCCATACACGCATCCCTAATACTGTCTTTCCCAATAAGAGTGCCCAGAATGAGACCTTCCTGCAGGAGGATTGATATTTACCTGCAGCTATATCTTCTGGCTCTCTTCTCTCTCCAAAACAAGCCTGTTCTATAGCAAATGTTATAAATCCATTTTTGGCTAGTGTTACTCCGAAATCCTTATGATACCCATCAGGGATAGACCTCTCTGTTCCATCCTCCCATATACCTACAATATCATCCTTTCCATAGCCATGTCCATGGAGGGCAACCACTGCTGGGGCGGGGAAATGTATATTTTTAGGTATTAGAAGATATCCAACAACACTTACATAGGGAGCGCTCTCAAAGATTACCTTTTCTCTTGTATATTCACTAAAATCCTTTCTCTCTGTGATCTCTGGAAAAAGGTCTGTCCTCTCTGGAAATCCACCGAGAAGTTCTATAAGCTTCTCTTTGAAGGTTTCCCGCCACTCCTTCCACTCATCTAGGTTCTTTGCTTTAAACTCAAAGACCCTTGGGATGCCGTACAATTCCTCAAATGGTTTTAATGGTCTAAACTCTCTCATTCTATCCTCCTTCTTATAGATTAATATTACTATTAATTATATAGTATAATGTAACTGTTGAATTGACTCCTCTTGAATAGGGGAGTAAAATAATATAGGTATGGAGAGGGGAGATACTTTAAGAGAGAATATCTTGAGACTTTTTGCCTTCTTCTTTGGAATAGGAGGTGGTCTATTAAGTTTTATTCTCTATTTCTTCTTTAGTATATTTTCTACAAGGGATTGGCATTTCAAGATTGATATTATCCCTACATTTCTTATATTAACATTTTTTGTCTCTGCTATATTCTCCCCCTTTAGAGGTTTTTCTTTAAGAAATTTTCTGGTAGTTTTATCTCTGTATATTACCTATCTATTCCTAAGGAGAGAAAGATTTTCTCAAAGAACGATTTCTACTGTTATGGACTATTTGATATTGGGAGGATTACTTACTGCCTTTGGAGGGTTTGTAGGATATCTATACAATGGAAATTATGCTAACATTCCATTTGTAGGCAAGAATGGATTGGGGACTTTACTGGCTACCATTATCCCTATTAGTCAGATAGAACTTATTAGAAAGAGGGAGTTATTTTATTATCTGAGCTTTATTATCTTGGTTTCTGGGTTATTACTTTCTATGAGTGAAGGGGCATGGATAGGTTTATGTGTTGCTGAGTGTATATTTCTTTTCTCTGGCAACAAGAGGATAAAACATAGTGTCTTGGCCGTTATCCTCGTTGTAGCTGTATCCTTGAGCATTTTTTCCTTTCATTCAATTCTTACCCAAAATAGCCTCCTTCCTTTTTTGTCTTCCAGGATTAGTCTGGATTCATCTTCTAAGATAGAGAGGATCTATATATGGGAGGCAAGCTGGAGGATCTTTAAAGACCACCCTATATTTGGGGTAGGAATAGGGTCATTCTCTCTCATATATCCTAGATATAGGTTGCCACAAGCACATGAACTAAATATAGCTTTCGCTCATGACCTCCCACTAAACCTACTAGTAGAAACAGGCACATTGGGTTTCTTTGCCTTTTTCCTCTTTTTATTTGACATATATAAGAGAGGAATAGCCCTTTTGAAAAGGGCTGGTAACAGGGAGATTATCCTTGCTATCATTGCTAGCTTTACTGCCTATATGGTTCATCAATTGTTTGATGGGACTATGTGGTCATTGCACATAGGAATAGGATTCTGGTTTATGGGGGCTTTGATCTTGAACCTATATGAAAAGATATAAGATTCTATATCTGATGCCTTATTTAAATCTGGGGGGGACAGAGGCACATGTTTTAGAACTAGCTAAGGGCGTGATGCCTCAGTACGAGGTATTTCTAGTAGGACCAAGGGGTAAAGCAGTACCTCTTTTTAAAGAGCTTGAGATTCAATATATAGAGATTCCAGAGCTTACCCCGTTTACTGTAAGAAGTTATTGGAAGAATCTAGATAAGGTTTTAAAAGAGGTGTCTCCTGATATTATCCATACCCATGGAAGATATGAACCTGTTTTTGCCTCGAAATACATATCCCCATCAACACCCGTGATATTTACCTGTCATGGCTATGGGACAAATTATCCTTGGATAGACTATAGCTTCTCTGCCTACATAGGTAATAGATGGGCAGATAGAGTGATTGCAGTATCAAATTATGATAGGGACTTCCTTGTGAGAAGGGGGCTAGACCAGAATAAGATTTCGGTTATCTATAATGGTATCTCAGAGGTAAACGAAAAAAAACCTTTACCTATTTCACTAAAGGGATTAGTAATAGGCACAGCAGCAAGGCTGACAAAGATAAAAGGAATAAACTATCTTATAGGGGCGTTTAATTTTCTAGTAAAGAAGTATAAGGATTTAAATCTAGCAATATTAGGAGAGGGTGAGGAAAAGAGAAGTTTAGAATGTTTAACAGAAAAATTGGGAATAAAAGATAGTGTTCATTTTTTAGGTGGCATACCAAATGCCAAGAGTTATTTTCCAAATTTTGATATATTTGTCCTACCATCTCTAATGGATTTTTTGCCAATCTCAATAATAGAAGCGCTTTCCACAGGCAGGGCAGTAGTAGCCACAAAGGTAGGTGGAATACCTGAGATAATAGAGGATGGTAAGAGCGGGATATTAGTACCTGCTAGAGATAGTAGGGTCTTAGCAGAGGCTATAGAGGCACTTATAGTAGATAGTGGTTTAAGGGAGAGGATAGGCGAGAATGGATATAAGAGGTTTAAAGAGGGATTCTCAATAAGTAGGATGGTAGAAAGAACTAACGAGATATACAAGAGTCTCCTATGAAGATTCCAGTCATAGTGATAGGTGGACCCACTGCCTCTGGTAAGTCTCAATTAGCCCTTGAGTGGGCTTCTAGATTGGAAGGAGAGATTGTTTCTAGTGATTCTAGACAGGTGTATAAATTTATGGATATAGGTACAGCCAAACCTACCTTAGAAGAGAGGGCATATGTTCCCCACCATCTTCTAGATATCATATATCCTGATCAAACGATGTCAGCAGGAGAATATCAGAAGTTGGCAAGAAATACAATTAAAGGGGTCTATAACAGAGGAAAGATTCCATTTATAGTAGGAGGAACAGGTCTATATATCAGGGCTACAATAAGAGACATAGAGTTCCCTCCAAAGGTAGACGAGATTATTAGAAGCAAGATAAGGGAGATGATAAGAGAGAGAGGATTGGATGTTCTTTATAAGGAACTTTACCATATAGACCCTATATCAGCCGCTAAGATAATGCCAACTGATGAGGTAAGGATAACTAGAGCTTTAGAGGTATACTATGGTACAGGTAGAACTATGTCCTCATATCATAAGGGTATAGAGAAAGATTATCCTGAATATGAGATAACATATATAGTTTTAAACCCTCCAAGAGATGTTCTTTATAGAAGAATTGAAGAGAGGGTAGATAGGATGATAGAATTAGGACTTATAGAGGAGACGAAGGATATACTAGATATGGGGTTTAGTCCAGAGCTTCCCTCCTTGCAAACTCTTGGGTATAGAGAGATAATAAAATATCTTAAGGGTATATACAGTCTAGATGAGGCTATAGATGAGATAAAGAAAGAAACTAGACATTATGCAAAGAGACAGCTTACCTGGTTTAGAAATGAAGTAAGAGTAAGACTAGTCTCATACGAGGAGGTAAAGGATGTATTTTGTGAAATCTCACGGTATAGGAAATGACTTTGTGATATTAGAAGGTGTGGAGGGTTTTGACCTTAGAGAACTTAGTAGGTTCCTCTGTGATAGACATTTTGGCATAGGTTCTGATGGAATCCTTGTGTATGGTCCTTCGGAGATTGGGGATTTTAAAATGCGTATCTTTAATCCTGACGGTTCAGAAGCAGAGATGTGTGGAAACGGGATAAGATGTATAACACAGTATGCATATAAGAAATCTCCTAAGAGATTCTATAAGGTAGAGACTAAGGCTGGTGTATTAGATTGTGAGGTTACTTTAACAGACCCATTTATGGTGAAGGTAAATATGGGTAGACCTAGAGATATAAAGAGACATCAATTGAATTTAAGCGGAGAATATTTGGATCTGACTTTAGTCTCTATGGGGAATCCTCATGCTGTAAGATTTACAGATGATGTTTCAAGTGTTTGTACAAAAGAACTAGGCCCAAGGATAGAGAATCACCCCGATTTCCCTGAGAGGACCAATGTAGAGTTTGTAGAGGTAAAAGATAAAACCCATCTATTGGTAAAGGTATGGGAGAGGGGGGCAGGAGAAACGCTAGCCTGTGGAACGGGTGCCTGTGCTTCTGTTGTGGCTAGTATAACAAATGGATTTACTGAAAATTTAGTAGAGGTTACTTTACCAGGGGGAAGATTAAATATAGAGTGGAGGGGTGATTTTATATTTATGGAGGGTCCTACTGAGGAGATATTTAGAGGAGAGATGGATAATGATTATTTGGAGACTAAACTACGGAGGTAAGGATGATAAGAAAAGCGAAGAGATTAGATAATATACCCCCATATCTTTTTGCTGAGATAGACAAAAAGAAGGAAGAGGCTATAAAGAGAGGGGTAAAGGTGCTAAATTTAGGGATAGGGGATCCAGATCTACCAACGCCTCCCCATATAGTTGATGCCCTCTATGAGGCAGCAAAGATTACTAGTAACCAGAAGTATCCTCCCTATGAGGGAACGAAAGAGTTTAGAAAGGCTGTTGTAGAATGGTTTGAGAGAAGATTTAATGTGTCACTTGACCCGGAAAAGGAGGTAATTGCTCTTATAGGTTCAAAAGAAGGCATCGCCCACATCTTTCTTTCCTTTGTAGACCCTGGAGATATTACCCTCATCCCTGATCCTGGATACCCTGTATATAAGGTGGCTACTATTCTAGCTGGTGGTATACCTTATACCTTCCCTCTAAAGCCAGGTACATACCTACCTGATTTTTCAAAGATCCCTGAAGAGGTAGCTAGAAAAGCTAGGTTGCTCTTTTTGAACTATCCAAACAACCCTACAGCAGGGGTGGCAGATCTCTCTGTATTTGAAGAGGCGGTGGAATTTGCAAAGAGATATGATATTATCATCTGCCATGATAATGCCTATTCAGAGGTAACTTTTGACGGATTTGTTGCTCCGAGTATCCTTGAGGTGAAAGGGGCAAAGGATATTGCTATAGAATTTCATTCTCTCTCTAAGACCTACAATATGACAGGTTGGAGGATAGGTTATGCAGTAGGAAATAGAGAGATAATAGAGGGTCTCTCTATAGTAAAGACAAATGTTGATTCTGGTGTGTTTATGGCTATTCAATCTGCAGGTGTTACTGCCCTTAAAGGACCTCAAAATGTAGTAGAAGAGAATAAAAGAGTTATATCTAAAAGAAGAGATATATTTATAGAGGGCTTAAAGAGATTAGGATGGAATATAAGTCCTACCAAGGGAACATTCTATCTTTGGGTATCTATCCCTAAAAATTTTAGCTCCTCTATAGATTTTGCAGGGTTTTTATTAGATAAGACTGGGATAGTTGTTCCTCCTGGAATAGGATATGGAGAGAATGGAGAGGGATATTTCCGCATAGCCCTTACAGTAGAAGAGTCTGTACTGAGAGAAGCTTTGAAGAGAATGGAAGAGGCAGGAATAAGAGGAGATTGATGGACCTTGATGAGATTGTAAAAGAGGCTGAGTACGTCTGTAGACCAAGGCTTGATGAGATCGAAAAGATATCTAAGAGGAATGAACTTAAGGTCCTTGATGCATTTAGGACTGCCGAGGTAGATGAGTATACAGTCTCATTTAGAGGAACAGGATATGGATATAACGATAGGGGAAGAGAAATCCTTTCGAGGGTTTTTTCTCTCTCTTTAGGAGCTGAGGATGCCATAGTGTTACCCCAGATCATTTCTGGGACTCATGCTATATCTAGTATATTTTTTTCTCTCTTGAGACCAAAGGACATAATCCTTTCTCTCACAGGACCTGTATATGACACCTTAGTTGAGGTGATAGATACCTTAAGAGAGTGGGGGATAAGATATTATGAGGTTCCATTCGAGAAGAGAGCTGATGTAAGATATATTGATTCCCTCTTAGATGAGGTTCCAAGGGTTATATTTATCCAACGTTCCTGTGGATATAATTGGTCTAGAAGTTCTCTCACTATAGATGAGATAGGGAGTTTAATCTATAATATAAAGAGGATCTTTAAAGAAAGTATAGTTTTAGTAGATAACTGTTATGGAGAGTTTGTGGAAGATAGTGAGCCATTAGAGGTAGGAGCGGATGTAATTGTAGGGTCTTTGATAAAGGGAATTGGAGGGAATATTGCCCCTACCGGTGCTTATATTGGGGGAAAGAAGAGTATTATAGAGCTTATAGGAGAATGTCTTACTGCTCCAGGTCAAGGCATAGATATAGGTCCTACGTTAGGCATTCAGAGAGAGATCCTACAAGGTTTATTGTTTGCTCCTCATTTTGTGGCAGAATCATTGAAAGGATTAACAATAGGCGCCTATATATTGGAAAGGCTTGGTTTCGATGTTCTACCTAGATGGAACGAGAAGCGAGGGGATGGTGTCCAGAGGGTTATTCTAAAAGATGAGAATACTCTTATTAGATTTCTACAAGGGATACAGAGAGCTTGTCCTATAAATTCACATTATATACCTGAACCTCAAGACCTCCCAGGGTATGATGCTCCGGTCATTTTAGCGGGAGGAGGATTTGTCCAGGGTTCTACTGGAGAGTTTAGCGCAGATGGAATATTAAAACCCCCCTACATTGCATTTATTCAGGGCGGATATTCCTCTAACCAGGTAGAGAATGGTATAATAAAGGGTATAGAAAGAATATTTAAGGAGGGGAAATGAGAAGGATATCAAGTCTTATTATAATAGCTTCCTTTTTGCTTGAATTGTTCCCAGGTAATGTTATTAATGCTCAGGGAAGATTGAAGATTGGACTTATCGGTGTATTCTCAGATGAGAAAGAGCTGGTTTCTTTTAGTAATTTAGTTATCCCTATATTTTCTACCAGTAAGTTCTTTGCTTGGGAAAAGGTTAGCCCAGATATTCCTTTCTCTAACTTCTGGGGCATAGCAAGGGTTAACGCAAAGTTTATTCACAACAAAGCTAATGTTACTGGAAGTTTTAAGGTCTCTATAGTAGACCCCTTATCTAACGTAGAGATGTTTGTATTGGAATCCTCTGGAATAAGTTCTGTATCTTCAGAGCCTATTACAACCTGGGAGCCTTTAGAAAAGGAGGCTTTCCTTAATGGAATTTCTAACCTCTCCCAAAGGTTAGATGACCTATGGAAGAGTAATAAGGTAATTACTTACTACGAGGATAACGCCTTTGAATGTGATATAGGAAGGTCCTCTGGAATCTTAGAAGGAAGTATATTGAGTGTCTTTAGAAACGATAGACTGGTGGCTAAAGGCAAGGTAACGAGCCTAGACAATAAGGTAAGCAAGGCAGAGGTTGTTTATAAAGGTGATGGATATCCTCCACAGCTTGGAGATACGGTAAGGGTTGCCTATGTACCTCCTTCGCCTGAGGTTTCCTTTGTTAATCAGGTTATCCCTATTCTAAATGCTATGGTAGGGATAGCAATTCTAGCTGGACTTGTTGTCCTTTATAACTCAGCCAAGGCAGCTACACCGTGGATAGACCTCATATCTCCAGATAATAGCAGTTCTTTTCACTCAGGAGACCAGATAAAGTTCACATGGATTACAAATGATACCACTATCCAACAGTATGACCTAGTAATAGATGGAAACCATAATTTTCCTATAACTGATAAATATTATAATTATACTGCTCCAGTTGTGTTAACATCGACCTCATATTCCTGGAAGGTGGTGGGTTATAGAGGAGATGGCACTAAGGTAGAGAGTGAAACGAGGACATTCACTGTAAATCCATAATGAGATTATACCTTTATATAGTGTATTTGCCTATTCTCCTTACGGTGTTTCCTTTGCTAGTTCTTGCTAGCAGTATTAGAGGAGATACAGTAGATTTTTATCCTTCCAATTTAGAGATAAGAGGTGTTGGTAATGCTATATGGGAGGATGAGGATTTAATTATCTATGGGGATGTAATCATAGTAGATTTGGTTACAGGTAATGTTGTGGCATTTGGGAATGTTACAGTAGAAAATGATAATAGAAAGGAATACTATGATGTCTTTTCAATGAAGGGCTTGAATCTAAATATAATTGAGGGACCTGTTATTCCATATATATCGGCAAAGGAGATAGACATAGATTGGAGAACAACTACTATAACGTTGAAAGATGTAAGGATATCTCAGGATATTATCCTTCCCGTTCTTTCTATGCCTTTTGGTCCATATAGCTCTGGGGTGAATTTTGCTTTTTCTAAAGATGAGACCATATCTCTTGATACAAGTTCTCCTTACATCCTCATTAATCTCCCCTATGAGGGTGGAATATTTACAGAGGTATTAAATCAAACAGGGATGGATATCCTGTATCAGAAAGAAGATTATTACTTTATAGGCTTGAAGGCACACATTGATAGTGATATAGTCTTGTTTGGAGAGTATACCTTTTATTTTGATGATAACTCCTTAGGTTTTACCCTGGGATATAATGGTTTCTTTTATACTGGATTTAAAAAAGAGGTCCGAGATGGTCTATGGAGATATATAGAGAAGGGTACTATAGATTGGAAGGCTTTCCCTAAGGTTCTTTTTTCTATAGAAGCATCCAAATGGGATAGATTGATTCTAAAGGGAGAATTTTCTATAGATACAGGTACTGGAGGTATCATTTTTAAACCTTATATTGGCTATAAAACAGATATTTCTAAAGATTTGACCCTAAATGTTTGTCTCTCTAGCGTAGGTATAGATAATATAGCTATTATATATCATTTTCAGCCATCGCTAAACTTAAGGCTTGGATATATAAATCCTCAGACGGTTGTATTTGGAGCTGATTGGGGCTACAGGAGCCTGGATATAGAGTATAATAATAATCTGAATATAATCCTAAAATAGGAGGTTTATATGCTTTCAGCTTATCTTGATGAGAACAATCGACTTGTCTTAGGAGAAAAAGAGTATCCAAAGATAGGTCCAGATGAGATACTTATAAAGGTTATAGCCTGTGGTATCTGTGGAACAGACCTACATGTCTTTAAAGGCATTAATAAAGGAAAATCCAATGTAATAAGGGGCCATGAGTTTGTAGGAGAGGTAATAGAATTAGGTCCTAATGTTACTAGATTCAAAAAGGGAGATAAGGTGGTGGTAGACCCTAACATCCCTTGTATGAATTGTCATCAGTGTAGAAATGGGAGGGTGCACTTATGTCAGAATCTTAATGCTATAGGAGTAGATAGGGACGGTGGTTTTGCTCAGTACTGTGCAATCCCAGAGAAACAGGGTTATAGGATTTCAGATTCTGTTGACCCGATAGTTGGAGCTTTAGCTGAACCATTGGCTTGTGCACTCCATGGAATAGATAGGGTAAATATAAGGGAAGGTGAGAGGGTCCTGATAATAGGTGGAGGTGCCCTTGGGCTTATTCTTACTCAATTAGCTATCAATGCTGGTGCTTCAGAGGTCCTTGTAAGTGAGCCTCGAAAGGGTAAGAGGGAGCTTGCCCTTGGTTTTGGTGCAACAGTAGTTATAGACCCAACCAGCGAAGACATCTTAGATATAGCTAGGGGAGTAGATGTAGCAATAGAGGCGGTAGGTTCTTCTAAGACTATTCTTCAAGCGATCAGTACAGTTAATGATGGGGGAAGGGTCTTATTTTTTGGTGTGGCACCAGAAGATGTAAAAATAGATATTTCGCCTTTTGAAATCTATAGAAGAGAGCTTACACTCCTTGGTTCATTTGTAAATCCCTTTACTATGGAGAGGGCAGTATCTCTCATCTCAAATAGAAGGATAAACCTTTATCCATTGATAAGCGAGATAGTAACATTGAATGAGATACATAGAGGGGTAGAGATAGCAGATTCTGGAGAAGCAATAAGGGTATTAGTGAGACCGTAGTAAGATTTACAAAATAAAATAATAGGTGTATACTTATTTATAATTGAATATTGGATATTAACCTTCGGGGACAGGTGAGAAGCTTTATAGCTTCAATTCCTTATCGGTGGTAAAGCCCACAAGCCTTAGATGGCAGAACTGGTGAAATTCCAGTGCCGACGGTAAAGTCCGGATGGAAGAAGGTGTTTTTTATTGGATAATAAGCCCCGAAGGAATTCGGGGCTTAAAATTTTATTAAGGAGGTTTAAGAGAATGCGGAGAGCAACAAAGATTTATGTTGGAGGATCATTTTTAGCTGCTATTGGATTTGTGTTTATGCTCTTTCAGGTGCCACTTTTACCAGAGGCTAACTTTTTACTCTATGATGCGGGAGATGTTGCAGTTCTTTTGGCTGGGGTTATGTACGGTCCCTTTGTAGGATTTTTGTCTGTAGTTGTAAAGAATATATTATATTTTATTGTAAAGGGTGCAGGTGGCCCTATAGGGATACTAATGAATACTATAGCTACAGGAAGTTTCGTTGTGGTTCCATCTTTAATCTTAAAATACAAAAAGGACCTTCTCATTCCAGCCCTTATATCTGGGATAGCGGCAAAGACATTGATTATGATACCAGCAAATCTTATCTTCACTCCTATCTATACTGGACTTCCAGTAGAAAAAGTTTGGGAGTTAGTTAAAATAGCAGTTATCCCATTCAATATAGCCCAAGGTGGAATAAACACACTGATATTTCTTCTTGTATACGGGATTTTGAAAAAATACATAAAACTTCCAAAGAGCTAATCCATTCCTTCTATCTCTCTTATGAGAGAGGGTCCGGGTGAAGGGACAAAAATGTAGGGGGGGTAGGATTTCCTACCCCCCCCTAAGAGAAAGGTGGAAAATGCCTCTTATCTTAAGAGCTGTAGCACAGTCTGAGGCACGGTGTTTGCTTGGGCTAGCATTGCTGTACCAGCCTGGAGCATAATCTGGTTCCTCGTGAATTCTGTCATCTCTTGTGCAATATCTGCATCTCTTAGTCTGGACTCTGCGGATGTAAGGTTTTCTTTTGCTACTCCAAGATTCTGGATTGTGTGATTCAATCTGTTCTCATATGCACCAAGCTTACCACGTTCAGTAACAACCTTTTCGATAGCCTTATCAATAGTTTGGTTATCTATAATTGACTGAGCACTAGCCTGATTAGTTACATCTATAGCGTTTACTCCTAATGCAGTAGCCCCCATATCATTTATAGAGATCTCCATTCTATGGTCAGAGCCAGCATTAGGTCCAATCTGAAGTGTAAGTGAGCCCTTTTGGACATCTAGTGTTACTACTGTGGCAGTAGTTGCAGCGGCAGAACTGGTTAATGTAAATGTTACACCTGCAATACCGCTAGAATCAACCGGAGAACTAGTAGATGTTCCAGCTGCGAAGTATCTACTTGTAGAGGTTACTAACTTACTGCTTCCACTTGCAGGATCGGTTATACTCACTGTTACATCTACTGCTGTTACTACTTGAGATACTGTGAAATTAGCCATACCCGCTACATTATTGCTCTGGACTACACTAATTGCATACTTGCTTCCAACCTCACTAGACGTAAGCTTAATCTGACCACCACTATTATCCCAAGTAGCAGTTACCACCATTCCTGCATTCTGTAAAGAGGTATTTATTTTCTGGATAGCAGTTTCGATAGTATCTCCGCCGGCGCTAAATACATTCAAAGTTACACTGGCACTCTTTCCATCTGCAGTGGAAATTACTACGGTCTTAGTATAATCTCCTGATGCACCTAAAGCAGAATATAAACTAGATGTATATCCACTACCACCACTTACTGCAAGTCCTTCTACTGCGGCTACACCTGCGGTTAATACGCTAATAGTATATGTCCCTGCTCTTAGAATTTCTCCTGCTATTCCTGCGGTTTCTACCCCGCTTCCTCCTATTGCTACCTTACCCCCTATGTTTCCGTTTAGGAGTTTTTTGGTGTTATACTCTGTTGTTGTGGAGATCCTGTTTATTTCTGCTATGAGCTGGTTTATCTCATCCTGATACTTCTGACGATCTGCATCTGTCTTATCACCGTTTGCTGCCCATCCTACTAGATCTCTCATTCTACCAAGGATAGCATTTACTCTATCGAGAGCCCCTTCTGCTGTCCTTATAAGAGAGATGCCATCATTGGCATTATCTGTAGAAACACCAAGTCCACTTATCTGGGCTCTCAACTTTTCAGAGATAGCTAGTCCAGCTGCATCATCTGACGCCCTATTTATCCTCAAACCCGAAGATAATCTCTCGAGAGAAACTGCTAATCTATTGTTAGTAACCTGTAGGTTTCTCTCTGCATTCAATGCATAGATATTTTGGTTAATACGCATCTATAATCCCTCCTTGTATATGTAATTTTTAGGCTTCCTTGCCTAATCTTCCCCATCTCTACCACCCTTAAAATTTTTACTAATAATTTATCTTTTCTCTTTGTATCACCTCCAAAACTTATAATCGGATATAAGTTAGAAAACTTTAATTTACAATCCCTAATTCTTCTTTGAAGTATCTTTCTAGATTATCCAATGCCTTTATAAATCCTGGTGCTACTGAAAGAGCCTTCTCAAAATATTGTTTTCCTAATTCCCTTTCTCCTAATCCTATATAGGCTATCCCCATATTATTTAGGGCTACCGCATTCTTAGGATTTATATCCAACACTTTTTTCCCATAGGTAATTGCCTCTTTATACATTTCTAACTGTAAGGCAGTTGCCTGGAGCATAGAGAGGGTGAGCTCTCCTCTTATCCCTAGATGGGATATCTTGGCAGTACTCTTTTCTATATCTACCTCAAATACCTTTCTAAACATATCATAAGCTTCTTTGAATCTTTCTTTATTGTAGTATGCTACACCTATATGATAGTAGGTATCAGGAAAATTTGGATCAATCATTATCGCCTTATTAAAATATTCTATAGCCTCTTCAAATTTTTCCTTCTGAACTAGCAGGTTCCCCATATCTATATATGCTGTCTGAAGAAAAAATAGAGAGGTATACTTTTTATTACTACTTTCTACTATCTCTATAGCCTTTCTATAGTATTCTTCTGCCTTATCTAGGTCATTTTCTCCTATATAGGTCTTTCCCAAGTATACCAGAATAGAATGATCTTCTGGGTTCTCTTCTAACGCGACCTCTAAGAGCTTTTTATTCCTTTCTAACTTCTTATTGAGAGTTTCTATATCCGTATAACCTCTATGAAACACTGGAACTTCTAATCTTCCTATCTCTCCTCCAATATCATATATGGATTGGTCTACAAATTCATGAATCCTTCTAGAAAACCTTATTCTAGGGTCATTCTTAAATATCCTTACCAAATAGTTGATTGTTGTATTCTTTATATTTGCCTGTCGATCATAAACATCACTAAAAATGGGAATAGCAAATCCTAATGCATCTGTTTCAGATAGTACCTCTTTGAGCCTTTTTATATCCTCTGCATTCATTTCATCATCTGCATCCATAGAGAGAATCCAGTCACAGGTAGCATGCTTTAATGCTTCATTCCTTGCAGAAGCAAAATCATCGTTCCATTCGTAATAATAGACCTTTGCCCCAAAAGACTTAGCTATCTCAACTGTGTTATCTGTAGAACCTGTATCTACTATAATAATCTCGTCTACCACATCTTTTACAGAATTTAAAGCATTAGGTAGATGTTCCTCTTCATTCTTTACAATCATACAGAGAGTTATAGTAGGAAGTTCTCTCTTCCTTCTTCCTACTAATTTTAAATTAGAGGAGGTCTTAGATTTTGATACGATAAGCCTTTGTTCGAGGATTTCTAAGTTCTTCTCTGGCTCTCTGTAGTTTGGATTTATCTTTAGTGCTTTTTTGAACGCCCATCTGGCCTCTGTATATTTCTGTAATTGAAAGTACGCTACTCCAAGATTATTAAAAGCTTCTGCATAGTCTGGCTTAAGTCTTGTTGCTATAAGGAGTTCCTTTATCGCTTCTTTATAGAATCCACGTCTTAGATAGACTACTGCTAGATTATTGTGAGAAATAGAATAATTGTTATCCTTCTCTATAGCGCTTTTGAATGCCTCCTCTGCCTCATTAAGTAGGTCTTTACTTAAATATAACATTCCTCTATTATTTATTTCTGTTACACTTTCTTTTTGTTCTGTTGGCCTCTTATTTTTGACCACCTTTATAGGCATTTCTAATCACCTTCCTCTAATAGAGATAAATCGGAACCACTAGAAAAAACTTTAGGATGAATTTATAATATAGTTTATGTAGGATAATGGAGGAGAAAATGGAGGATAAATTAGCTGATTTTGCTTATATATTTAATCCCCAAATATCAAGAATAGAAAGTTTAGAAAAGATATTAAAGTTATTCTTCGATACGTTTCTAAATGTACAAGATGTATCACTATTATTAGCTGTTCCAAGAGAAACTGTAGAGAAATACTTAACAAAAGTTTCTAAGATTATAGATAAATATGACATGTCTCAGATATCTATAAAAGAATATGAAAATAATGTAGATTTAAACTCTATAAAAAACAATGTCTCCTATGTAATTGATGAGAGACTAGAGGAAGAAAGTATAAAGCTTAATTTGAAAACCGCTTATCTTCCAAAGAAAGGAATTGTCTATGTACCATATGATAACTTTAAGAATCTAGACCTATATAACGTAGAGTGGGAAAGATATAGAAGATTTAAGAGGATAGCGGAATTGATAAAAAAAGATTTCCCGGAGGGAAATAAGTTTACAATACTAGATGCAGGTGGTGATGATGGTCTCTTTGCTGCATTTCTACCAGGGCATAACATCTTTTTAATCGACGAAAGAACTACTGGTGGTAAGATAGAGACATTGGACCTTCCAGCAAAATTCTTTGATATAGTAACATGTTTAGATGTTATTGAGCATGTACCAGCCCGTCTTAGAAGGGAAAGTATAGAAATCTTAGCTCGATTAGCCCGTAAGAGGTTGTACATAACTTTCCCCCATAATAGAGAGGCACAAGAATTCGTTTATTCTTATACTAAAAATAGATGGCTAGAAGAACATCTTATAAATGGCATACCAAGTGAAGATGAAATAGAAGGATATTTAAATAGTATAGGATTAATAAAGTTTAACAAAGAATATTTTTGTTATACTGGAACTTGGATAAGTACGATGTTTAACATACATAATTTACCCTCAAAAATATTTGAAATACTAAACTACGAAATTAATAAGATCGAAGAATTTGATCACCATCCACCCTTTTTAAGAGTTGCCTTTTCTATAGATACGTCTCAATTTAATGGTTCTAGAGAAAAACAGAATTCTCTTATCCAAGAAGATCTAGATTTTACTGGGGAAAGAATGGTACCAGGGAAAGCAGATAGTGCTACAGAGTTACAGCATATCAATAGATATAAATTTGCAAAGGAATTAGTAAAGGGGATGAGTGTTTTAGACGTAGCTTGTGGAGAAGGGTATGGCTCTAATATGCTTGCAGAAACAGCAAAAGAGGTGATTGGGGTAGATATCAGCAAAGAGACTATAGAACAGGCTCGTAGAAAATATGTAAAAAAGAACCTGTGTTTTAAGGTGATGAATGCGGAAGAGTTATCTTTTGAAGATAGCTATTTTGATATAGTTGTATCGTTTGAGACTATAGAACACTTGGAAAGACCATACAAATTTTTAAAAGAAATAAAAAGGGTATTAAAAGACGGGGGTCTTTTTATAGTTTCTACCCCAAATAGGGATCTAGCCTCATTAGGAAGCCCTATCCCCTTAAATAAGTTTCATAAGGAGGAATGGACTCTAGAGCAGTTCAAAAAGTTAATCGATTACTATTTCCCAAATAGTAGACTAATAGGTCAATATGCCTCTTACCCCTGGGAAGTTCATGAAGGTGTTAAGCCTGATGACCTATTCTTTATAGCAGTTGCCAAGAAAGAAGGGTCTAATGAGAGAGTCATTAAGACCTCCCTTACCTCTATCATCATCCTTACCCTAAATAATCTTGAATATACTAAAAAGTGTATAGAGAGTATAAGAAAATATACACCAGAGCCATATGAGTTGATAGTTGTAGATAATGGTTCTAAAGATGGGACAGTTGAATATCTAGAGAATCAACCGGATATAAAGCTAGTAAAGAACCCTACTAATGTGGGATTTGCTATGGGGAATAATATGGGGATGAAGTTAGCCAAAGGAGATTATGTAGTTATTTTAAATAATGATACGATTGTTACTCAGGGTTGGCTTACAAGATTCATAGCTTGTGCAGAGTCAGATCCATCTGTTGGGATAGTTGGTCCTCGTTCAAACTATGTAGCTGGAGCTCAATTGATAAAAAACGTCTCATATGGAAACGATATAGATGCTATGCAAGAATTTGCTAGAAAATGGAGTCTAGAAAACTCTGGTAAATATGATGAAACCGTTAGAGTTATAGGTTTTTGTATGTTAGTAAAAAGAGAGGTTATAGAAAAGATAGGCGGATTTGACCCTTTATATGAGAGTGGGAACTTTGAGGATGATGATTTCTGTATAAGGGCTATAAGGGCTGGCTTTAAGATAAAGATAGCTCACGATGTATTTATACATCACTATGGGAGTAAGACATTTACTAGTGAAAAGATAAATTATACAGAATCTATGCTTAAAAACTGGGAGAGATTTAAGAGAAAGTGGGGGATCCCTTCCAGTTGGACTTTAGAAAAGGGAATTCCAATATTAGATCTTGTAAGAGGTGGATTCGACAAAAACAAGTTTTACGTGCCTATAGATATTACTCCAATAAAAATAGAAGGTATGAGGGCTAAAAACTTTCTAGCAAGACTCAATCTAGCTACAGTTAAGTGGTTCTTAGATACCTATAAACTTGAAGATGATGTAGCACTAATACTTTACGAAGAGAATTCGGACTCTGCTTATAACAAACTCCTAGAAGTAATAGAAAAGCTTGGCTATAATTCCGAGAATGTTCCAGATATAATTATATACTCTAATAAACTTTCAAAATTTGAAGAACCAAGACTTATAGCCAGTGTGGATGGAATAATAAATACTTCTCAGATTAATGAAGAATGGGTTGAATGGGCAAGAAAACTCGATAAAGAGATAATAGATGTGTAATCTTATTACTTTAGGTACCACTCTATCGTATATCTTAGCGCTTCCCTAAAGTGCCATGTTGGTTTCCATTGAAGTTTTTCTCTTATCTTGTCACTATTTAAGGCGTATCTTCTATCATGACCAGGTCTATCTTTTACAAAGGTTATAAGCCTTTTGTAGTCGTCAGATGGTTTATTTGTGACCTCTCCCAAAAGTTCACAGATTAAGTTGACTAGGTCTATATTTTTCCACTCATTACCTCCTCCTATGTTGTAAATCTCACCTATCTCCCCTCTATGTAAGACTAGATCAATGCCTCTACAGTTATCTTCAACATATAGCCAGTCTCTAACATTCTGTCCATCCCCATAAACTGGAAGAGGCTTACCTTGAATCGCATTTTTAATAGTTAGCGGAATCAACTTTTCAGGATATTGTCTAGGTCCAAAGTTATTAGAGGAACGAGTCATAATAACTGGCATACCATAGGTGACATAGTATGACCTGCACAAAAGGTCTGCACCAGCCTTTGAGGCAGAATAAGGGCTGTTAGGTTTAAGTGTAGACTCTTCTGTAAATTTATCTTTACTCTCCAATGGTAAAGCACCATAGACTTCATCTGTACTAATCTGGAGAAATCTGCAATATTCTACCATACTATTCTTTGTCCAAAAGTCTTTAGCGACATCTAATAATACTTGAGTCCCATACACATTCGTTTTTACAAATATTTCTGGTCCCTCGATACTTCTATCTACATGGGATTCTGCGGCAAAATTCACTACATAGTTGGGTCTAAATGTCTCGAATACATATTCAACTAATTCTCTATTAGATATATCGCCTTTTACAAAATAATAATTAGGTTTTGTACTCACCTCTTTGAGATTCCTTAGATTACCAGCATAGGTTAATTTGTCAAGATTAACCACTGTATAATCAGGATGTTCTTTAAAGAGATAATGTATATAATTTGAACCAATAAAACCTGCTCCACCTGTAACGAGTATTACTCTACTCATAATCCCCTCTCATAATTTTCTTTAAATAAAGTATCCTTTATCTCTTTAAAAGGCGGCAACTTACTATCTTTCTCTGAAACAATAATATTTTCTACTTTATCGAGGTGCCAGGTAATATTGAGCTCTGGGTCATTCCATATAATTCCAAAGTCATCTTCTGGATGATAAAATTCAGTACATTTATAAAAGAAGTGAGTATTCTCTTCTAGAGAAATGAACCCATGGGCAAATCCTGGAGGGATATAAAACTGTACGCCATCCCCTTCTATAAGTTCAATTCCGAACCACTTACCAAAGGTAGGTGAATCTACTCTCAAGTCAACAGCAACATCGAAAACCTTTCCAGAGATTACCCTTACTAATTTCCCTTGAGGATACTTTAATTGAAAGTGTAACCCACGTATCACTCCTTTTTTAGAGAAAGAATGATTATCCTGGACAAAATTCAAGTCAAATCCTATCTCTTTCAATTCTCTTTGGTTATAACTTTCTATAAAAAAACCTCTAGTATCTTTAAATACTTTGGTTTCTATTAATAGAAGTCCTTTAATTGGAGTTTCAATAATTCTAAACTTACCCATTTTCGAAATCCAGGATCAAGTCCTTACAGAGTTCATTTGCCCTAAATAAGGATTCCGGTGTTCCTGCATCTGTCCACCAACCTTTAAGTGTATCATAAGTCAAAGAACCCTTTCTTAGATAAGTATTATTTACATCTGTGATCTCTAGTTCACCTCTTTCCGAGGGTTTCAATTTTTTAATAATATCAAATACCTCTGAGTCATACATATATATTCCTGTTACTGCAAAATTACTTTTTGGCTCTTTAGGTTTTTCTTCTATCGCGATAACTTTACCATCTCTAATTTCTGGAACCCCAAATCTTTGAGGGTCTGGGACTTCTTTTAAAAGAATCTTAGCACCTTCAATTTGTTTTTTAAAACTTTTTACATACGGAGTTATATCATCCTCAAAGACATTGTCTCCTAAGATTACCACACATCTACCGCCATTTATAAAATGTTCAGCTAGACCTAGAGCTTGTGCTATACCTCCTGCCTCATCCTGTACTTTATATGTAAATTCTACTCCAAAGTCTCTTCCACTTCCTAGAAGTTCTATAACATCGCCCATATGTTCACGTCCAGTTACTATAAGGATATCTTCTATACCAGCCTGCTTAAGTCTATATATAGGATAAAAGATCATAGGATATTTGCCTACAGGTAAAAGATGTTTATTTGTAACTTTTGTAAGAGGCCTTAGTCTTGAGCCTGTTCCACCTGCCAAGATTATCCCTTTCATTTTAGTCCCCTTAAAATATCGGTTGGAACTCGTAAGAATAGTAGAACCTTATATTTTTACTCTTAGCATATTCTTCCGTTTCTAGATCGGTCATATAGGTAACTAGAATAGGGAAGATGTCTTCTTTAAGAGTCTCTCTTATATCTTTAAGTCTATCTATAAAATCTACTATATGCCTAATAGAAAGGTTAGCCTTGGCTTCTCCTATTATGTATATCTCTTTACCATCTTTCTCTGCCTTTCCTATTATGTTTATCTCCATAACTTTCCCTTTATAAGTTCTTATCATCTTCCTTACTAACCTTTCTTTTACCTTTATGCCAAACTCTTCTTCTAAGAGTTTAGGAAGAGAAATGTAAGCTCTATCTTCTAATTGAAAACCAAAAGCATGAGCAAGGCCACCAAGCTGTCTCTTTATATCTACCATCTCTCTCTGCATCTCCTCTACTACCAGTATAAGCCTTTCTAGTCTTGTCTCTGTTTTTGCCTGTGCCTGGATCAATTCTTTTATAGTTTCTTTTAAGTTACTCACTTCTCTATCTATAGGAAGCAATATCTCCAGTTCCTGCTTTAAAACCTCTCTAAGCTATCCTATATATTTCTTCTCTTTCTATAGCCTCCATCTTCCTTGCCTCCTGTGTTATTCAATTCCTATTATATCATACTATAACTATTCCAAAATTGATAGGCAAATTAATGAATCTCATCCTTTTAGGTGTTGCCCTTTTGAATATCTTGTGATAATATCTAATCTAGAGATTCAAACGAGAGGAGGTTTCTAGATTTGGATAATATTAACAGTGTTGATACTATTCAGATTGCTGTAGCATTTTATGCCTTTAAGAAAGCTCAAAAAATAGAAGAAGATACTAGTAAGATATTAATACAGAAGACACTACAAAAAACAGATGGGAGTAACAAGAATATTGATAAGGAGCCAGAAAAAGACCTATTTTCCTGGCTTGGACAGAATATAGATATTGTGATATAATTTTACTGTAATCAGAGAGAATTCTAGAGATATGATCAATTTTATCTTACAAAGAGTGGAAAATTACTGTGAGGAGGGTTTGATCCTCTGTATAATCTTTGGTCCTTATGTAAGAGGTAAATGAAAACTTCGGAAGAAATAAAAAAACTATTAACTGCATCCCTAAAAAGGGATGCCAACAGTGAAGGTTTTGTAGGTAGAAACTTTATAGAGGAGCTTGTCTCTTCTTCAGTAAGGATACATAAGGGGGTCTCTGTCTATCTAACCAGGAAGAAACAGATTATAGATGTCATTGTAGATTCTGGATTAAGTAACCTTTCTGTCTCTGAGAAGAGAGATTCTCTATCTAAAGTCTTTTGTATAACTACAAAGTTGGGTAGAGAGGCTATAGTAAACGGTATAGAGCTTGCTACACTTAAAAATCTAAGGTTAGATTTCTATGCAGTCCTTTCTATATCTAAAGATGGAAGGCCTAAAGATATGCAGGTTGCTTTTCTTGATGGGAGAAAACTTGATACCTTTGAAACAGTTGGACCTTATCCATATGATTACTTTTTTACATTCGACTTTCTTGGAAAGATATCAGAGATAGAAAAGAAAGGCGAGACAAAAGCTTATGATACTGGAGAAGAGAGAGAAAGGGTTGTATTGGTTGATGTAAGAAATGGAAAGGATAAGGCATTAGAAGATTACCTTTTTGAAGAACTAGAAAGGTTGACTATTACTGCAGGCGGGGAAGTTATATATAAGTTATCCCAAAGAAAGGATTCTCCTGATCCCAAGTATTATATAGGAGAGGGGAAAGTAAGAGAATTAGCTGATATAGTTCAAAGGGTATCGGGAAATCTTGTCATATTTAATGGAGACCTCTCTCCATCACAGATAGCAAATCTAGAATCGGTTCTAGGGGTAAGAGTGATAGACAGGACAGACCTTATCCTCGATATATTTGCTAAGCACGCCCAGTCTAGAGAGGGAAAGCTTCAAGTAGAGCTTGCTCAGTTAAGATATATGCTTCCTAGGCTTACAGGAAAAGGTAAGGAGCTTTCACGTCTCGGGGGAGGTATAGGGACTAGAGGACCTGGGGAAAGAAAATTAGAAGTAGATAGAAGACACATTCTTAAGAGAATAAACCTATTAGAACGAGAGCTTGAAGATGTAAAGAGGCATAGGGCATTAGTTAGGCATACAAGAGAAAGGAATAACCTTCCAGTGGTTTCTCTAGTAGGATATACAAATGCAGGAAAATCTACCCTTATGAATACCCTTACTCATTCTAGTGTGCTTGTAGCTGATAAGCTTTTTGCTACCCTTGATCCTACTACGAGGCTCTTATGGCTCAATGACTTAAAAGTTCTTTTAACCGATACCGTTGGTTTTATACACAAACTACCACATCATTTGATTGAGGCATTTTCTGCCACCTTAGAGGAGATAAGATATACAGACTTGATCCTCCATATTATAGATGCTAGCGACCCTTTCTATGATGAGCATATCAAGGTAGTAGATGATATGCTTATTAAACTGGCAATAAATGACAAGCCAGTTATAAGAGTGTATAATAAGATAGACCTTATAGATATTGATGAATTTGTACCGCTTTCAGAGGGTATAAATGTGTTTGTGTCAGCATTAACTGGAGAGAATATAGAAGAGCTTAAAAGAATCATAAAGGAAGAGGTCTTAAAAGTTAGGGTAGAAAGCGGATCTGCGAAGGTAGGTAAAAAGGATGCTTAAAGGAATCATCGCTGCTCTTATAACGCCTTTTAGGAATGAGGCAATAGATTTTTCTGCGTTAGAGAAGCTTTTGGAGTTCCTTATAGAAAAGGGGATTTATGGGGTCTTTGTTTCTGGGACAAACGGGGAAGGTCCTCTTCTCTTGAAAGAAGAGAAAGAGAATCTCTTTAAAGAGACAGTTAGAATAGTTAACAAGAGAATCTCTGTGATTGCTCAGATAGGTGAAATTTCTACGAAGGAGACGATACTTGTTGGGAAGAAGGCAGTAGACGCTGGTGTAGATGCTGTGGCTATAGTAAGTCCTTATTACTTCAAGTTAGATGATAATTCTCTTAAAACTCACTTTGTAAAAGTAGCTAAAGCTTTAGCTTCTACTCCAGTGTATCTCTATAATCTTCCAGGCAGTACCGGGAATATTATAAAACCAGAATTGGCAAAAGCTATAATGGATGAAGCAAACAATGTGAAAGGAGTAAAGGATAGTAGTAAGGATTTGCAGGTATTAGAGGATTTTATATCTATTCTCCCTTCTAGCTCTGATGTCCTAGTTGGCACAGATAGCTTTATCTTTCCTGCTCTTGCAGTTGGGGCTAAAGGGGCTATCTCTGCATTGGCAAATCCATTTCCAGAACTATGTGTAGGCATCTATAGAGATTTTTTAAATCAGAATTTTGAGGGGGCAAAAGCTAAACAGTTATTTTTAAATAGGATAAGAACAATTACAAAACAGATGTCTTCTATCTCTAGTCTCAAGGTTTTGTTAAGATCTAGGGGAATAGAGGTAGGAGACCCGAGACTTCCTCTTGGAAGGGTTTCTTCAGAACAAGAGGAAGTGTTAAAAGGTATCATAGAAGAGGTAGAGAGAACATATTCTATTACGATGGGAGGAAGTTTATGACAAGAGAAGAGCTTTTGAAATATATAGACCAAACACTTTTAAAGCCGAATGCTACTATAGAGGAGGTGGAGAGATTTCTAGAGGAGGCTAAACAGTATAGATTCTTTGCTGTATGTATAAATCCCTGCCATACAAAACTGGCAGTAGAAGAGATGAAGAATTCTGGGGTAAAGGTAGGGATAGCTATTGGTTTTCCTCTTGGAGCTACCACCACTTCTACTAAGATCTATGAAGCAAGTGAGGCATTAGAGAATGGTGCAGATGAACTAGATATGGTAATAAATATAGGTCGGTTAAAGAGTAAAGACTACGAGTATGTTGAGAACGAGATAAAAAAGATTGTAGCACTGGCAAGGGATAAGATAGTAAAGGTAATCATAGAGACCTGTTATCTAAGTGAAGAAGAGAAGATCACTGCCTGTAAACTTGCTATGAACGCTGGTGCAAGTTTTGTTAAAACCTCTACTGGCTTTGGTCCAGGGGGAGCTACTGTAGAGGATGTAAGATTAATGAGAGAGGTAGTCCAAGATAAGCTTGGTGTAAAGGCTAGTGGAGGCATTAGGACATTAGAGGATGCCCTTAGGATGATAGAAGCCGGTGCTAGTAGGATTGGAACTAGTTCAGGAAAGAACATAGTGGATGCCCTTTGACCCTGAGCTTTATAGTATTTATTTTTGGAGTAGTTATAGGGAGTTTCTTGAATGTATGTATATATCGTATACCAATAGGACTCTCTATATTAAGTCCTGGTTCGTTCTGCCCTATATGTAAACATCCTCTCTCTTGGAAGGATAATATCCCCATACTGAGTTTTTTCTTTTTAAAAGGGAGATGTAGGTATTGTAGGGCTAGAATCTCCTCTCAGTATCCGATAGTAGAATTTACTACAGGCATTATATTCTTTCTCTTCTATCTTAAGTTTGGATTTGGTGTAAGTTTTTTTCTCTATACAAGTATCTCCTCTTTATTGTTTGTCTCTATGTTTATAGACCTAAGGTATATGCTTTTACCTGACTCATTGATGATCCCTGGTATCATATTAGGATGTATAAATGCTTTTTTATATGATTTCCCCTATAATTTTATAGCCGGAGGTATCTTTGTCATCATCTTCTATTCTCTTAGGGTCCTTTTTAAAGATGGGTTAGGCTTAGGAGATATAGAACTTATAACTATAATCTCTCTGATGCTAGGATTCTATCATACCCTTCTGGTGGTAATCATTTCATCCCTAGTGGGAAGTATCTACGGACTGTATCTCATAAAGAAAGGAAGGGCTCAATTAAGGACAAAGGTTCCATTTGGTCCCTTTCTTATAGGTTCATTTATCCTTGTATCTCTTACTAATATCCCAGTCTTTTATCTACCACGTTAACCATCTTAGATATCTCTGGATAGGCAAGAAGATTTTTGATAAATATCTTTAAGAGCCTCTCTGTATAGTATGGGTTTAAACCTGCTATATGAGGGGTAATTATCACGTTTTCTAGACCCCATAGTTCACTATCCTCTGGGAGAGGTTCTTTTTCAAATACGTCGAGCCCTACGCCGGCAATCCAGTTTTCTTTTATTGCCTTTATGATAGCTCCTTCATCTATTACCTTACCTCTGGCTATATTCACAAGAAACGACGTGGGTTTCATAAGTCTTAATTCTCTTTCTCCAATGAGATGATATGTCTCTTTAGTAAGTGGCACCGTAATAACCACAATATCTGATTCCTTTAGGAGTTTATCAAGTCTATCCGTTCCAAGCAGTTCATCTGGTTTTATATTTACCCCCTTAGAGATGTCTCTTTTTACTGCAATGACTTTCATATTAAAACCTCGAGCTATCCTGGCTATCTCTTCTCCAATATGTCCATATCCTATGATACCAATCGTCTTGTTATGTATCTCTCCAGGAGAGATTTCACTGTGGAGCCATTTTCTATTCTTCTTTCCATCAAATGCCGTACAGAGCCCTCTAGCCCAAGCCAATATGAGGGCAAAGGTATGTTCTGCCATAGGAACCCCGTGGATTCCGCTTGCATTTGTGATAATAATGTCACTTTCTATTAGTTCTGGAAAGAGTATATTGTCTACTCCTGCCCCTCCTGTTTGGATCCATCTTAACATCTTGGCTCTTTTAAATTCCTCCTGTGTAATGCCTCCAAATATTATCTCTGCCTCCTCTATCTTCTCTACTAGATGGATACCCTCCTTGGCTTTTAAAATCCTTTCCTTCTCTTCTTGAGTAAGTTCGTATCTTAGAAGAAGATTCACTATTCCAATTCCTCCTATCTTTGATGATTTCATTATAGTATATTCCAATCTATTCCAGAGGGCAAATTGAATCCGAGTGACAGGGTTGACTTGACATACCTTGATGATATGATAGAATTAAATAAAATCTTACAGATAGGAGGAGTATTTATGAAAACGAAGGGAAAGGAAGGTTTTACTTTGATAGAGCTTATGATTGTTATAGCAGTTATAGGCATCTTGGCAGCGGTATTGATTCCCTATACATTTAGGGCACAGAGTAGGGCTAGAGAGACTGGTGTCTTGAATGCAGCACGGGCAATTCAGACAGGCCTTGAGATGTATGCATCAAATCAGACTGTGTATCCATGGTACCCTAATTCGTCGACTTCAATCCAAAGTCTTACTACTTTGGTTTCACCAGCACCTAATAATCCATTTAGTAGTACAGGGTATTTGACTGCTGTTAACACAACTAGTGATCCTACTATGTTCTATCTGGGAGGCACATCTGCAACAGCTCCTGGAGTAATCGAGTATATTACCGATGGTAATTCCTATACCCTGATTCCTTATGGGGCAAGTAGTAATACGTTACAAATCTTTGCTGGTGGACGTTAATCAGTTTTAGATTTTAGGGGGGTTTCTAGCCCCCTTTATCTTTTTCTATCATCTCTATTAAAGAGAGAAGTTCTATTATATCTTTTATCTCATACCTTGGGGTCTCCTCTTTAGATTGTGGATTAGATGGGTATCTATCATTCCAGTGAAACCATACAGATATAAGACCAAGTCCGTTTGCCCCAACTATATCTCTTTTGAGATTATTTCCTACCATTAATGTATTTTTATATTCAGCCTTTTCTATTCCTAATGAATTGAGGGCAGATAAAAATATTCTTGGGTCAGGTTTTTCATATCCAAGCTCTTCTGATATAGCAAAACAGTCGAAATAATCTATTAATCCATACTTTGAGAGGACATTTTTATATGTCCCTATCCTTGTATCAGCTACAAGGGCAAGTCTATAACCTGACTTTCTTAGAGACCTTATTACCTCTTCTACCCCATCTATAAGATTGGCATCTAAGGTAACTCCAAATATATCCTTTATCTCTGTTGCCTCATCCATTAGAGTATCACCTAGATCGAAAAGAATTGCCATTATCTTCATTGTCTCTCCTCCATCATAATAAATAATAGGGGGCAAGGTCATTTAGACCTTGCCCCCTTTATAATCTTTTGAGCTTTATTTTTGCCTAAAGAAGAATGTCTCTGGGGCATAGGATGTGAACCTTCTTAGGTCCCATCCCCATAGACCTTTTTCTGGGACATTTCTTAGATTATTTTTCACTATAACTGGATGGGGAGCAAGTCCAACCGTACCAATAGTCCATAGATTTTCAGCGTTGGACTTTAGGATCTCTTTGGCCAGTCTTATCCTCTCCTTCTCATCCATAGTGGTCTTCATTTTATCCCAGTTTTCTCTTATCTTTTTTATCTCAGGTGGGGGTTCTTCTCCAGATTTTCCTCCCGAGGCAAACCATCTTGCCCATTCAACACACCAAGGAGCTTCACTTCTTACCTCTGTTGGCACCCAATAGTACGGTTCAACTGTAAAGAGGAAGCCAGCCCTATCTGCATGCCATAGACCAAATTGTATAAGATTTGCTGAGGTCCTTTGACTCTTCAGACTTCCAGATATCTCTTTAGCGGTTACCTTTATTCCTAATGCATCCCAATAATGCACTGCCATCTCTGTAGTTTTTCCCTTAGGGGTTTCCCCCTCTTCATATTCTAGAAGTATCTCTAGCTTTTTACCATCAGGTCTTAGACGATATCCATCTGGTCCCCTCCTAAGACCCATCTCGTCCAATAATCTATTTGCCTCCTTTGGGTTATATTCTGTATAAGCCTTGGCAAATGATTCATCAAAGTATGGAGATTGAGGTATTACAGTTGCCTGCCTTGGAGTAGCCCTACCAAGGTAAAGAAGTTGATTTATCTCATCTCTATTTAGCCCTAGAGAGAGAGCCTTTCTAAATCTCGCATCTCTAAATATATCTCTTAGAACAGGGTCCTCTTTGTATGTGAGATTTAATTGATAGGCAACATCGGCACCTATTATCGACTGCCAGAGAAGGACCCTATAGTTACCCTTCTCCTTATTCTCTACATAGAAGGGATAGTTCTCCATAGTGGTGTTTAACTCTGCTATATCTACCTCACCAGAAGCTATCTTTACATTTGCCACCTCTGGATTTGAGATATCTGTCACAGATATCTCATCTATATAGGGAAGTTGGTTGCCAGCGGTATCTACCTTCCAGTAGTATGGATTTCTCTTTAATATCACATGGTCTAATTCCCTTTTCTCTATGTAGAAGGTCTGTAGGGTAGGAGCTCCAGGCTGTATTGCCATTCCTCCTCCGGAGTAATAATCTGCATACTTCTGAAAATATTTATACCAGGTATCAAATCCTTCCTTCTTAGCCTGTTCTATAATCTTATCCATAGGCGTATATTTAGGATGAAATTTCATAAGGTAATGCTTTGGTAGAAAGAACCTACCAGCCACACCTGCAGAGTGAGCTAGATGTATAATGGCTACTGGATATGGCACTGCAAAATGTGCCCTTACCGTATAGTTATTTACCTTTTCTAGCTTCATAAGTTTTCCACCCGGAGACCATTCTACAGGTTTGGTTGGTGTAAGCTCATTATTCTGGAGTACATCCTCATACCAGAACATAATATCGTCTGCTGTAAATGGCTCACCATCTGACCACTTCATTCCCTCTCGTAGGTATATAGTTAAGACCTTACCGTCCTGAGAAAACCTCCATCCTTTGGCAATATTGGGCACCACAGAAAAGCCATCTGGACCTACCCTGAGGATCCCTTCGTGGGGTCGGAGCGCCTCTGTATCTCCATATCCGTTTATAGGGCCTATTACCCTGGCTGTTCCTCCATACTGTCCTATCTCTTCTACTGGGTCTATCACTATTGGCTCCTTAGGGAGTCTTTCCTTAACAGGAGGAAGTTTTCCCTGTTTTACAAGTTCTATCAATATCGGAGACTCATTGAATTTGGTTATCCTCTTACCTGTCGCCTTTAGGTAGTCTGTTGGAGTATTGTATTGTTTATGGAATTTAAACTCTTGGGCAGATAGAGGAACAAGAAACATTATACTTAGGCTCAGTACTAATACCAGTGAAACCAGTTTTAAATAGATTCTCATTTTTGAACCTCCCTCTATAAGATTATTGTTAACAATATAATATATGAAAACGTGTTCAAAGTCAAGAGGATCTCCCTTGACCTCTCTATTAATCTAATGATAGAATAGAGGCAATTTCAAGGAGGGAAGATGGTAGTTTTCTTAGAAGTATTAGTAGTTATACTCTGTGCTGTCATAGTTTATCTCTTTATTAGAAGGCCTGGTAAGGTGCCACTAGAAGATATTGGTGCTATAAAAGCTCAGACTGAACACATCTTGCATATACTTCAGGAGACGTATATGAAATTGGAGACTCAAAGAATCTTAGACGAGGAACTCCAGAGGACTACCAGAAAGATAGAGAATGCCCTGTTAGGGAGTAAATCTCGGGGAGAGATGGGAGAGAATATAATATATGAGGCATTGAAACAGTTTCCTCCAGATATGATAGATATAAACTTCAAGGTAAATGGAAAGCCTGTTGAATATGCAATAGTCTTAAGTGATGGTAAGAGACTCCCTATAGATTCTAAATGGGTTGGGGTAGATGGAGAAAAGGATGTCTCTGAGATTGACATCGAAAGGGTAATATCGCGTAAGGCTAAAGAGGTGATGCAGTATATAGACCCAACTACTACTATCCCTTTAGCTATAGCTGCAGTTCCCGACAGTATCTTCTCTATGTGTAAACAGGCACATATAAAGGCTTATAGAGAGAATAGGGTTCTCATTATGCCGTATAGTATGACTATCCCATATATCCTTGCCCTATACTCTCTACATAGAAGTTATTCTAAGAATGTAGACATACAGTCCTTGCATAACTATCTGAGCGAGATGAGTTCTTCATTGAATAGATTAGAGACTGTTCTAGAGAATAGTATTGCAAGGTCAATTACTATGGCAAATAACGCCTATACAGAGTGTAAACAGATAATCTCAAAGATGAAAGGGGCAGTAGAGTATCTAGAAAATTCTAACAAGGTGGAGGGAGAAGATGGAAAAGAAACTTTATAGATCGAGGAAGCAGAGGATCCTTGCTGGAGTATGCGGTGGGATAGCAGAGTATTTCAATGTAGACCCAGTAATAATAAGACTTATTATGATACTCCTTATTTTTGCTAATGGTCTGGGGATACTCTTCTATATTATAGCTGCTATTATTATTCCAGAAAATCCAGAAGAGAAGGAAGTTTCTAGAGATGTGGGAGAATTTCCACGGGATACTAGAAACCCAGTACTGCTAGGGCTCATCCTTGTAATATTAGGAATAGTTGCAGTCTTGTGGTCCTGGGGTGTTCCTTGGATCCATATGAGTCCTGGAATATTCTTGGGGATTATTCTGGTAGTATTTGGACTTTACTTCTTGGTAAGAGGGTGGAAGTAGTTGTATGATGTCATAGTAGTTGGTGCAGGTCCTAGTGGGGCAAGCAGTGCACTCTTTCTTGCCAGAAGAGGAGTAAAAGTCTTAATACTGGAAAAGAGGAAGCTTCCGAGATATAAGGTATGTGCGGGGGGGACGGCAAGGTTTACATTTGACCTATTGGATGTTCCCCCTACCTACTTTGATGCATTTCCAATAGGAAGCATTGAGATTATTTATGGTGATGATAGCAAGACCTTTCCTGTTCCTTCTAATAGCATATTTACCCTCCTTAGAGAACAATTTGATTATAAACTTACGAGATTAGCGTGTAAGAATGGTGCTAGTCTTATAGACGGAGAAGAGGTAATAGGGATAGAAAAGGATGGAGATAGTTTAACGGTAAAGACTCGTCTTGGTCATACATTTAGTTCTAGATATATAGTAGGAGCTGATGGTGTGGGTTCTATAGTGGCAAGATTTGTGGGGGAAGATTTTAGATATCCAATGCCATTGGCAGTTCAGAAGGATGTTCCAGAGAAGAACCCTCTACCCGTGCTGAGATTAGTTATGGGCCTTGTCCCAATGGGTTATGGATGGGTATTTCCTAAAAGTGGAACACTATCTATAGGTCTAGGGGCATATAGATTCCCTCCAAGGGAGATGCCTAAGATATTAGAGTCTATTGTAGAAAGGTTCTCTTCTGGAAATTCTAGCCTTTTAGCACATCCTATTCCTTTTTATAGGGGAAGAAGAAGGATAGCAGATGACAATATCGTATTGGTTGGAGACTCTGCCAAGTTAGTTGATCCTTTCAGCGGAGAAGGGATAAGGAATGGGATAAAGAGCGCCAAGATAGCTAGCGAAGTAGTACTAGAAGGCTTAAATAAAAAAACATCTTTAAGGGTTTATACAGAAAGGGTCTATAGAGCTATGGCTAGGGAGCTCTTTCTCTCCTGGATTATAAGTGGGATATTCTACAGATTTCAAGAAAGGATATATCATAGACTAGATAGATACAATATGGGAGAGGTCTTGGCAAACCTGTTGAATGAAAGGACTAGTTATTCCTATCTATTGAGAAGGATATTTAGGTTATAGTTACTCCCAGAGGGCTATTGCTTCTATTATACCTTTTGACATCCATATAGAAAGCCAGAGTATAATCGCTGATACAATAGCCGGTATCCCTATGCCAATGACGTTTTTATATGTCCATTCTGTTATCAAAGGGTTTAGATATATAGTGAATGGTCCTATGATACCAGCCACTATACCTATAGTAGTTATCTCTATAATAAAGACCTCAGATATCTTAAATATATTCCTAGAAGTTACATCTCTAGTCGGGTCTTTAAGGAAGAGTCTTGTTGCCAGTATTCCAGAGTAAAAAAAGGCAATAGATATCATAGGCACAGTAATTAGAATAATCCTATTAAGCTTAAATAGGCACATAGAGATAACTGTAACTCCTAGATAGATGAGGGAGTATATAGAGGATGGAATCAAGACCTTCCATATGAATACACTCTTAAGTTTTACAGGGAAAAGTCTAGGTAAGGGCCAGACCTTTTTTTCAATCACCAAGAGATGAATTGTTATATAGCTACAGTAAAAACTGGCTATTGTAGCCATCACTAGACTTGCTCCAATATAATTTTTATTCCCTATTAGTATCATTAATGGAAATATGATAGAGCAGAGAAGCATATATATGCTCTGAGGATCTCGGTATAGTAATCTTATATCCTTTGAAAGAAAAGGAGACCCAGATGAACCTTTCGGGAACCTCGTCTTTTTACTACTCCTAGAACTATATGATTCAATTACTAATGTGTCAGTGACCTTGTATATGAGAAGCCCAAAAAATAGTAATGCCCCTAAGAGAAGAAATCCTCCAATGATCTCTCCTCTTATTAGAGATATTACCCAACCTATAGGAGAGATATAAGATAAGGTTTTGCCTATAGGTATCCTACTAGTATAGGTAAGATCTTTTACTCCTTCTATAAAAGAGGTATCGGGTCTTATGATATTCAATATCACTACATATAATAAGGCGGTTAATAGATAGATAAGATTTGATAGAATCTTAGCGGATGTTCTAGACATAACCCTTGAGACTAAAGCCCCAAATAGAATGGAGATTTCTATAAGAAAAAGGATAAATAGTACGCTGGTTATAAACCCAAAGAACCATCCTTTTCCGATGGCTACTGAGTATGCTATGCAAAGAGGGAGGATAAATCCTAAAGCTGGAACAGAGTATAAGAGGCTATCTATAGCCTTAAAGAGAAATATGCTACTTCTTTTTATAGGAAGTGTAAGTAAGAAATACACATCACTACTTCCATATAGATTAAAAACTGTAGTAGGGGTATAGCTTAAGACAAAGAGAAAACTTGTAGAGATTATAAACACAGAAAAGAATATACTGGATGATTGTATGGGTAGGCTCTTTAGAGGTGCATATACAATAAGACCTATTGGTAGTCCAAATGCTATAACTGGTATTATAAAACCTAGCCAGGAAAGGTTTATTTTCTGATCTGACCTCCTCCTTCTTTTTGATAGAGACATATATCTGAGTAATATAAAGATTTCCTTCACTGCAATCCCTCTAGGATGGAAGAGACATCCTCTCCTCCAGTGAGCTCAAGAAACACATCCTCTAAACTGAAATGTCCTTCTGCACTTAATCTCCTTAGCTCTTCAAGTGCTCCTTCTGCTATGAGTCTGCCCTGATTTATTATTCCGATCCTGTCACACATCTTTTCTGCTATCTCTAGGATATGGGTAGTCATAAAGATGGTGGAGCCATCCTGAGAATACCTCTTTAGTAGCATCTTAAGAAGCTTCACTGATCTGGCATCAAGTCCTATGGTAGGTTCATCTAGGAATATAACCTTGGGACTTCTCAAAAGGATAGAGACTACCATAAGCTTCTGTTTCATCCCATGTGAATAATCGCCTATATAACCATCCAGATAATCTATTCCAAAGGCAGAAAGGAGCTCTCTAGCTTTCTCTAAAATCTTTTTTCTATCCAGTCTGTAGATATCTATTATAAACTCTATAAACTCTTTTCCCTTTAGATTTTCATAGAGCTTGGGTTCATCTGGAACTACACCAATATTCCTCTTTATCTCCATCTCCTTTAAACTCATATCAAACCCGAGGATTCTTACCCTCCCTGATGTAGGTTTGAGTGTCCCAGTAAGCATTCTTATCGTAGTTGTTTTTCCAGCACCATTGGGACCTAAAAAACCATATATCTCTCCCGTCTTTATCTTAAGGTTTAAATCCTCTACGGCAGAGATCTCTCCGAATCTTTTAACTAGATTATAAGCCTCTATAGCATAGAGATTATCCATTGAATAGATTATAACATTTGATGTAACCAGTGACAATCATCGAACTTTTGATTGTTATACTCATATATCTATAAAGAAGTTAGCTTCATATATCTTTCATCATTTTCTTGGTATAATTATAGCTAATAAGGAAAGGTATATGAAGTTAAGAAGATATGAAGGACAAGAGGAAAAGACTCTTATATTGTGGGCTCAAGAAGGAGATGAGAAGGCGTTTGAAGAACTCATAAAGAGATATTCAAACCAGGTGATAAATCTCAGCTCTCAGATAATGGGTTCTTCTGATGAGGGTTGGGATATGGCGCAGGAGGTATTTATATCAGTATGGAAGAATATAAAAAGTTTTGATAGAAGTAGGAGTTTTTATCCCTGGATAAGAAAGATTACAATAAATGCCTGCTATGAGGAATTAAGAAGGAGGAAGAGAGAAAGGACTATCTCCCTCGATGATGTAGAAGATGATGAGCCGAGTATAGACCTACCTGATGTGACGTATTCTCCAGAGGAGATATTTGATAAGAAAGAGATAAACAAAGTCCTCGCTACCCTTATGAATACTCTCCCAGAACACTATAGGGTTACCCTATGGCTAAGGGTAGTAGAAGACCTAAGCTATGAGGAGATAGCCGAGCAGTTAGATATAAATATAGGGACAGTAAAGTCTAGGATAAATATGGCAAGGAAGCTGATGAAAGAAAAGTTATCATTGTATATGGAGGAAAAAGATGAAACATCCTCGGTTTGAGGAGATATCAGCATTTATAGATAGAGAGCTTCCAGAAGAAAGGATGAGGGAGCTCCAAGAGCATATAGGTGTCTGTAAAGAATGTAGAGAGAGGGTGGATTTTCTCCGCGCCTTAGATAAAATGATAAGGAAGACACAAAAGGAATGGGATGTAGAAAGGTTTGCCTCTGAGGTGATGGAAAGGGTCCATTCCCCTAGAAGAATATACAATTTTGCTCTTAAGATTGCTACCATAGGGATAGCTGCTTCTATAATATTTGGCTTTGCATTTACCAATATAAGGGTATTATACAGAGAGAATCTAGATAGAGAGAAATATCAACTCATAACTCAGCATCAGATTATCTCATCCGGAGATATGGGGATTATATTTATATCGGAAAAGAAATGAAAAAACTTTTACTCATTTCAATCTTACTACTCCTTCTAGGATTGGTTGATAAGCCGAGTAAAACCCTTTTAGACGAGTATATATCTAGTATAGAACCTCCGATTGACTATTCTGCCACAATGGAGATTAGGGTAGGGAACTCCTCAGATAAGGTGGATGTATTAAAGATAGGAAGCTATACAAGCCTTTCATTGAAGTATAATAACTCTAAGATATATGTAATAAAGAAGGGTGAAGAGTATTCAATAGTTTCAGATGTCCCGGTAAATATAGGGGCACTCCTATGGGCTTATAGATTTTCTAAAGATGTCTCTCTTATACTAAAAAACTATGATGTGATATTTGATTCATATGAGACAATAGACAAGATGAAAACTATGAAGATATCCTTTAACCCAAAATATGAGACTGGGATAAAAAGAACTGTCTGGATTAGTGAATCGCCAAGGATTCTTGTAAAACTTGAGGATAGAGACTACAATGGAAACCTTATACGAACAAAGGAGATGATGGATATAAAGTTCAATCCTTCTTCTGAAAAGAAGAAGGTAATAGAGTCTTTATTCAATAAGGGGATAAAGATTCCAGAAAGGGAGACACTTCTTTCACCACTATATGTAAGTAAAGAGTTAGGATTTAACTTAGTTATTCCCAATAACCTCCCCTCTGGATATCAGCTTATAGGGGCAGATATCCCTCAGGAAGGGATAGGTCAGTTAGTATTTACAGATGGAATAGGCTTTATATCTCTCTATCAGATCAAGGTCCCGTGGTGGGCGAGAGAAAATACCCCTCCTGAAGAGAAAGAGGTAATAGAGTGGGAAGACTCTGGGATACACTTTATACTCGTAGGAGACCTCTCCCCTGAGAAGCTAGTGAATATGGTAATAAGGAAGAGGTGATATTGGAATCTCCCAATATCACCTCTTCCTTCTATCTTTTCTTATGGATGTAATCTCTTATACTTTGCTTCCAGTTGCTCTCTAGTCTCTGCACGGTCAGGGTCAGGTTGTGGTGCACCTACTGCACACACTGATGCACACTGTTGAGTGTCATAAACTGGAACACACTCTGTGCACTTTTCAGGGTCAATGACATAGGGAGACCCCTCTGTTATCGCCTCATTAGGGCACACTGCTACACAAGCTCCACATTCTATACAATCAGCAGTAATCTTAAAAGCCAATATAATCACCTCCAAGAATAAAAGCTACGGCTAAAAGAATACAACAAATAGGAGGCCCTGTCAATGGTTTATAATAGCCAACTCTATAGGACATTTTATCCTATGAATATTGGATTGGTGAGAGCTACTAGCTCTCCATTCTTCCAGAATTCAAGATACACATAACCTGGCTCTTGTAGTATAAGATCTGTCCTCCCTATAGATGTATTCCTTATAGAATTAATCTCTTTACCATTATAGATAACCTTAAGGTCTGATTCTATAGAGATGGAATAATTCAAATTTATAGGCAGATTAGATGTTTTTATGGTATCTCCTATCTGAGCGTTACCAATACTAAAGCCAACCTCTGGACCTCTAGTAACGTAAACCCTTCCCCTCTTTATAGAGTCTAATAGATTAGACAGTGTCAATTCTTCTACTAACACATATGTAATAGGGACATCAGGATGGATATCCCCCAATGAATGTATATCTGTAGAACCTAATCCTACTATCCTGTAACCACTATTTAGTAGATTTCGCCATAATTTTAGACATTCAGTATTCTCATGCCTTCTCTGGCTGAATGTCCCTGCCCATACCTCTAAGGCATCTACATATCTCCAGTCTATATCCATAATACATCTACAACCTGTACAGACAGGGTCTCCTATAGTAAATGGATGGGCAACACAGAAGAGTCCGCCTTGGGAATGGACCTCTTTAGAGACCTCAACTATTCCTTTTTGCGGGTTTATTTTATCCCATTCTATATATCTTGTTGTGTTGAATGCTGTAAAATGCCCCCAGAATGTAGTAAATTCTATCCCAGGTAAGAGGGGAAATTTTTCGTTTCTAGCGGTTTCCCAACCAGAAATCTTATTGTGGTCAGTAAGGAAGATGAAATCAAGTCCTCTGTCAATAGCATTTTTTACTAACTCCTCTATCGATAGACTTCCATCACTGTGTTTAGAGTGGGAGTGAAAGTCCCCTTTAACCCAACCCCTCTTAGGTTTATTCTCCCGCCATATAGGATGATATGGACCATCTAGTTCTGGGATATCAGAGCTAGACTCCTTTTCATTGAGCTCAATCCTTAATTCTAAGTTACACCTATCTATAACGGCATGGGTTTCAACTACCAGTCTCCATATGCCAGGATGGACCTTGCCAGAGACACAACCAAAGGAACTAATAGTACTACCTATCTTTATAGGAATCCCATTAGAGATTCTACTGTCACCTGTTCCTCTAAAGTTTCCTAGAGGGTCAAAGATTCTAAAATTTATAAGGTTTCGTACTGGGATAAACTCCTCCATAGTTTTTTCTAAAATAGGGGTAGGAAGGGCATCTACATCTAGAGGTGTATCCCCTTGATTTAGATAGGTCCTCAATGCATTCCTGGCTAATTCTTTAGATAAAGTTTCATCGGCGGCATCAGGTTTATAAGACCCTCTTATTATTATCTCTTCTATCCCCTCTTTTACTTCAAAAGTTATGGGGTAATGTTTCTTTGTATCCTTCTCTGTAAGGTCGAAATTAAAGGTATACTGTAACATTTATAGGCCTCCTTTTTTAATCTCTCTTCTAAGAGATACATTCTACCATATCTAATACTAAAGGACAAACTCTCTAACCAAAGTGATGAGGTCCTTTACCTATATGCCCAATAGTAATAGCATCTGCAGGGTAATATCCTATATACAGGAGATGAAGATGAAAATGAAAAGATTATTTTTAGTAATTTTAATCATCTTAATAGTACAGAAGGTAGCGTGGGGAGGAGAACCTAGTAAGCAATCCTTAATTACATTTTCATTCTCTAGAACTCAGGTAGAATTTAATATTAATGATATAACGAAGTCCTATATACAGAGTGTTGACATAGGAATATCTGAAGGACTAGATAATGTAGAGACATTTTGTCAGATAGACCTTCAGGGTATTCCAAAGGATAGAATACTTGTAGCATTTGGACCAAATCCGATGGATGTAAACTTTTCTCCGGTCAAAAAAGATGTCCGACTTACTAATGGGAAGGGAAGATTCTTATTCCCTATAAGTATAAAGTTTATACCATCTTGGCAGGATAAACCTGGAAGATACGAGGGAAGGATTAGTATTCTCTATAGGGAAGGTTCTAATAATACTATCTTAGGTGCAACCATTCCTATAGTGATAAATATCCAACCTGTTCTAGTGATTATAGTATGGACAGAGCCTAGATATAGTGAGGATTTAGAGATATCTTTTAGGGTACCTTCACCAGGGGAATGGAAGTCAAGGGAGAAGCTTTGGCTCTCCATAGGTACAAACTATAACTCTTGGAACTTACAGCTAACGGCAAATCCTCTGGTCCATGAGAAGTTTCAGAATAGTGTAATTGATTCCAAGGACCTGTCTGTGAGGATAGGGAATCAGGATAAGAACCTAGCCAATCCAGTAATAGTATCTTCAGGGAGCAGTGGGGCACAAATAACGGTAGGTCCAATAGAATTCAAACTTAAAGTGACTCCAGAGACTAGAGCTGGAGATTATACAGGTAACCTTGAGTTTACTTTCTTTGGAACACCGAGATGAGAGGAAGGATTGGCTTAATGGGAAAGATAGTTATATGCACAGCATTAGCAACATCTGCCTTCTTGGCAGAAGATGTCTTAGGAGAGATAAGGATGTCTATTTCTCCACCTGTATTAGAGATATCCTTAAAACCTGGCACAAGTTATGATTTTACTATCTTCTTGACTAACCTAGGAGGTACCCCTTTAAGTATAGTATCTAAAGTTCTTCCATTTACGTTGGATGAGTTTGGAACCCTCATCCTATTGGAAAAACCTGATGAATGGAGCTGTACGGATTGGATAAAGCTTGAAAGGGATCGATTCGAGATACCAGAGAATAGTACTATCCCAGTTAAAGGTAAGGTTACTGTCCCATGGGGAATGACAGGGGGGAGACATGCTGCAGTAGTCTTTGAGGTAAGTAGTAGAGAGGCTAAAGAGGGAATGGGTGTAAGGATAAAGAGCGGGACATTAATATTTGTGTCTATACCTTTTACCGAGAAAAAGAGTGCTTCTATTGAATCCTTTTCTAGTAAAAAGGACCTATCTGGGAATGTAGTATTCTCTATCCTTGTAGAGAATACAGGGAATACCTATATGAAGATAGAAGGAGATATCCTGATAAAGGACTCTCTAGGGAGGATAGTAAGAAGTATCCCTATCAAAGACGACTACTTGATTCTTCCTTATGGGAAAAGATTAATTCAGAGTGTATGGGAAGAAGCCTGTGAAGGAGAGTTTGTTGGAAATGTAAGGCTAAATTATGAGGGGCATAAACCCTTGGAGGCATCTACCAGTTTTTTGGTAGAGCCTAGTAAGGAAGGTGCAAAATGAAAACCTATCTTTTGATCCTCCTACTTTTGGTAGTAACTGGAAGTTCTTTAGGGGTAGACCTATATAGATATGATAGAGGACAATGGGTAAAGCTTCCAGAGCCAAATGAATATGGTTCAGTAGAGACAATAGGAGATGCTACAGGAGGATACTGCAACAAATCTGTCTGGGATGTAGGATGGAAGATTGGTACCAATGAGATTATAGAAGGTTCTAGTGTATCTTTTAAGGACCTAAAACTTGGCTACATATATAATAAAGATAATACTAATATAAATCTACTCCTTACTATACTTGAGAAGAAAGAAGGACTTGTTCAACTTGCCCATTCTAAATCTATAGTCCTCGAAGGGGAGTCTGCAGTGGTAAGTTTTGAGGAAGACCTCTTTAGAATCTTTGAAGGATATAATATCTCTTATTATTCTCCTATTTCTTCTGTACTCAGTGTTAATGTGCGACCTATAATGAAGGACAAGAGGATAGATGTAGAGATAAAGATAAATTCAGACTATATAACTGATGCATCTACAAAAAGAAGTGGTGTAGCTACTACAAATGTAGAGTTAACTGAGGATAAGATTGCAGTAATAGGAGGAATTGTAGAGGAAAGGGGGTCCCTTACTAGGGAAGGAGCCTTTTTACCTGTTATCCCCACTGGAAAAGAGAGTAAGGACTCCTTTATTATACTTCTCTCTGCCAAAACCATTCCAGAGTATGATGATGCCAGTATGATTGTTGCTACTCAGCTTGATATATATAAAAAAGATATGAATACTAAAGTTGTTAATCATCCATCAAAGGAGTTAGACCTTTCGGTTTATCCTGTCTCGATAGTTGATTTTGACATTAGAGACCCTCTACATACCACTGTAAAATCAGGGCTAGAGCTAAAGGGAACATTTCCCATAGATGTAAGTAGTACCCTTTCTCTTTCTGGTATATATATTCCTGATGGAATGAAGACAGGTAAGATAGAGATAGATTCTTCTATCAATAGCTTAGATGGGTATATAGGACTTGGATACAGGGTAGCTATATTAGACCCTACCTCTCTGAACTGCCTCTATATGGCGATTGATGGTAAGACGTATCCAGTAGATAGCCTTTCTTTAAATGGGAAACTATTTTGGTTATTATTAAACGATAGCAGAGAGGATAGTTTAAAAGGAACTGTTGGCGTAGGTATATCATCTCAGTATAAGGTATCAAAAGATATAGACTTAAGCCTTGAATACTTTAGAGCTTACCAAAAGGCGATATTGTCATCGATAAGGTTGGAGCTGAGTATGAAGTTGAACTCTTCCTCTCGATTTACTATAGGGTACGATATAAGAGAATCTATCTATCAGGATAATCTATTAGATAATTCTTATGGCAAAGGGGTTTATTTAAGAATTGATCGGAAATTCTGACTATTGACAGATATCATTTTATGATGATACAATAAAGATGTTGATTTTCTAGAAAGGGGAGGTATAAAATGGGCGTGAAAAAGCCTATCTATAATATTTTACAGGAAGAGATGAGAGAGTCCCCTGAGATTAGAAAGCTCTTAAAAAATTCCTTGGATATGCTATTGAATCTCCTAAATGGTGAAAGCGGCTCTATTATGCTTTTAGACCCAGAGAGAAATGTATTGAATCTTCTAAGTTATAAAGGACTTAAAGAAGAGATTGCAAAGATGAGAGAGGTCTCTCTAGAAAATGGGATCTCTGGATATGTTATTAAAGAGGGAATTCCTCTAATACTTAATAAAGGGGACAAATTTTTAGGTAAAAGACTTCCGAGGGATGATATCAGGTCTTCTATCGTACTCCCTATTATATCTAATGGAGAGAGGATAGGGGTTATAAGTGTAAACAGGATAACTCAGAATGAGGAGTTTTCTACCAGTGACCTTGATTTTGCTATCCTTCTTAGTAGGTATATCTTTGCCTTTTTGATGAACCTTATAATCTCCAATAGGATGAGACGAGAGCTATCTTATCTTAAGGTGGTATACAATGTTTCTAGAGAATTGCGAGAGCACAAGAAATTAACCTGTCTTGCTCGAATTGTTACAGAAGGGATGATTAAACTTACAGACAGCGATTTGGGTATGTTCCTTCTCTATGAAGGAGAAAATGGAAGATTGAAGACTATCTATAGTAAGCCTCCTAAGGATAAAGAAGAACTCCTTCGTTTAGAGCTGATTTTGAATAGAATGGTAGGTAATAGAGAGAAAGTCTTTGATGAAGCCTTTTTGTATCTTCCCATCTTAAATGGTGGTGAAATCGTTGGGGTTTTATATCTGGAACATCCGGATACTGATAGATATGATTTAAAATTGACAGAGGCTATAGAATTCTTGTTAGAAGAGGCAAGATTTTATATAAAGAATAGTTTAGATTATTTTAGTACGAAGGAGTATGCAAGAATAGAAGAGCGTACTAGGATTAGTAGAGAATTACATGATATAGTAGCTCAAGGGATCGCTGAAGGGATAATAAAGATTCAACTTATAAAAAGGTTTATTGAGAGGGAAGATAAAGGAGAAGCTTATAAAGAAGCCTCTTCTCTGGAAACTATGTTGGGAGGAGTGTTAAACGAGATAAGATCTGTGATTTTTGAGGAAAGACCGCTGAAAGTAGAAAAGAGACTATTCGACCAGCTTAGAAGATATATAGATGAATTAAATAAGGGCGGTAATATAAGGTATAAACTTATATTGAGTGGGGATGAAAAATTCATTTCTCAGAAAAAGAAAGAGATCATCTTCTATATAGTTAGAGAGGCTCTAGCCAATATAAGGCGTCATAGCAATGCATCGAATGCAGTTGTAGAGCTTAGTATAGGGGATGAGGGTATAGATTTAATTATCTCAGACGATGGAAAAGGTTTTGATATGGAGCAGTATGAGAAGAAAAAGAGTGAGGGCTTTGGGATAAAGATTATGGAGGAAAGAGCGGAACTGTTTGGAGGTCAGTTTAGGATAGAAAGTTCTCCCAATAATGGAACAAGGATAGATGTTAATATTCCTCTTTAGAGGCGAGTATGGAATCTAAGCCTATAAGATTACTCATATGCGATGACCATCCGCTCATATGCGATGGAATAATAAGGCTTTTAGAGGGAGAGAAGGATGTGGTTGTTGTAGGGAAGGCTTATAATGGTCAGCAGAAATTACTCATTTCAGACTGTAAGGGATTAAAAAATGAAAAATTTAGCTTCTAATAGCAGCACAATACTCCTTCTAATCCCTCTCA
>JBMFOH010000010.1:0-55752 GCA_049969715.1 bacterium
GTATAAAATGTTGTATACTAACTTTTACCAGGATTACCCTCCAGAGGGGGGAGTAATTCTAATTTGAGTAATTTCTGCTCTGTTCTAAAATCAGAGTTAGAATTAAATATTGACAAAATAATTTCATAAAAATACAATATCAAGTATAAAAATTTGAAAGTGGAGGATAAAAAATGAAAAATAGAAAACAATTTTATAAGTCTATGAAGGTATCAAGCTCCTACCCTGTCATACTGAACTTCGGTTCAGTATGCTTTTTTTGAGATCCCTTATTACACTTGGACACCTAGAAAGACTCTTATCAGAATCCCAATGCCAAAGGTTATTACTGAGACAATAAGAATAATCAAAATCACTTCAAAAAAATCTCTTCTTAAAATCTAACTCTTTTGCTACAGATATATAGAAATTAAATGCAAGGACTAATAAAACTGCCACAAGGAGAGTAAATAAAAAGGAAGCTGTATAGTCCTTGAAGATAAAATAGGGAAAGATAAGGAATAGGACAGCTACGATATATGTTATCCCAGTAAAGATAGAAGCCTTCACAGGGTTTTTCTCTTTTCATAGTTTCCCTGAGCTATATCTTCTCCAAATTCCATAAACTTTAGTGCAAAAGTAATACCAATGTATGTAACTCATACACAATAGCTACTATGTTGGCTCAAAATGGAGTAATAGATGAAGTAAATGTTTGGCGTAGTGCCAGCCCTCCATGGAGATAAGTGAAGTGGAAAAGGATAAAACGTTATTCGGGCTTGAATATCAAGACACTCAATGGGGGTAGGGTAAGACTTAAAGAGAAGTCTCTTCTATGACAAGGGATATTATCTGCCATAACTCCGCCAAGGTTTCCAAGGTTACTTCCCCAGTAAACTTCAGAATCACTGTTTAAGATCTCTCTATAAAAGCCAGGTTTAGGTACACCTACCCTATAGCCAAATCTTGGAATTGGGGTTAGATTAAAAACAAATACAAGAAAATTATTCGGGTCTTTTGCTCTTCTGATAAATGAGATGATACTTTTCTCATAATCATGAAAGTCTATCCACTCAAAACCATGCCAGTCATAGTCGAGATCATAAAGAGCAGGCTCTTTTCTATAAATTTCGTTTAGGTCTTCAATAAATCTCTGGAGTTTTTTGTGTGGCTCATACTGAAGTAGGTGCCAGTCTAGACTCGTATCAAAGTTCCATTCATTCCATTGTCCAAACTCAGAACCCATAAACAGAAGCTTTTTCCCAGGATGTCCATACATATATCCATAGAGGGCTCTAAGATTTGCGAACTTCTGCCACTCATCACCAGGCATCTTATTCAGCATAGACCCTTTACCATAGACCACCTCATCGTGAGAAAAAGGAAGCACAAAATTCTCTGAGTAGGCGTAGAGTAAGCTAAAGGTAAGTTTATCTGTATGGTATCTTCGATAGATAGGGTCTAAAGAAAAATACTCAAGAGTATCATGCATCCAGCCCATATTCCACTTCATACTAAACCCAAGTCCTCCCAGGTATGTTGGCTTTGATACATTCTGCCAGGCGGTAGATTCTTCAGCTATAGTTAATATGCCAGAGAAGTATTTATGTGTCACCTCATTGAATCTTTTTAAAAATGAAATTGCCTCTAGATTTTCGTTTCCTCCATATATATTTGGCACCCATTCTCCAGGGCCTCTAGAATAATCTAGATATAGCATAGAAGCTACTGCATCCACCCTTAAACCATCAATATGGTATTTTTCTAACCAAAAAAGGGCATTAGAGATGAGATAATTCCTTATTTCATTCTTTCCATAGTCAAATACCAGTGTTCCCCAATCCTTATGCTCTCCTTTTCTTGGATCTCTATATTCATATAAAGGGGTTCCGTCAAAGAGACGTAATCCACAGGCATCTTTTGGAAAATGGGCAGGGACCCAGTCCATTATCACTCCTATCCCTTCCTTATGACACCTATCTACTAGATACATAAAATCCTCTGGCTTTCCAAATCTACTGGTAGGGGCAAAGTATCCTATAGTTTGGTATCCCCAAGAAGCATCAAGGAGATGTTCTGTTATAGGCATAAACTCTATATGTGTAAACCCAAGGTCTCTTACATAGGGGACTAATTTATCAGCGAATTCTCTATATGTTAGAAATCTGTTATTCTCTTCTGGAATACGCATCCAAGAACCAAGATGGACCTCATATATAGAGATGGGTGATTCAAACCAGTTTTTTATACCTCTCTTTCTTAGCCATTCCTCATCTTGCCAGGTAAATTTGGTATTATCTATATCATAAACTACGCATGCATTGTTAGGTCTTACCTCGAAGAGGAACCCAAATGGATCAGCCTTAAGCTCTGTATAATTTGAATATTTAGACTCAATCGCAAATTTGTAAAGGGCACCTTCTTCTATCCCAGCAATAAATCTCTCCCAGATTCCTGAATTATCAACCATCTTCATAGGATGTGCCTTTATATCCCAGTTATTAAAATCTCCTACAACACTTACAGAACTGGCGTTAGGAGCCCATACTGCAAATAAGACACCTCTAACTCCGTCTAGCTCTACTATATGGGCTCCTAATTTCTCCCACAGTCTATAGTGGGTACCCTCTTTGAATAAATATATATCATAATCTGTTAAGAAGTGAGTTGTATTCATCCCATATTTCCTTAGGCAATTTGTCACCAAATCTTTCATAGAATTTTTTGATCTCAGTTGCCTCTAGTTCCCACTCCTCTTTATTAATATCAAAGAGTCTTGACAGTTTTTCTTCTTGTATATCTAGACCTTCAAGATTCAGGTCCTTTAGATATGGGACTAGTCCTATAGGAGTCTCTTTAGCTTGAACTCTATTGTTGACCCTATCTACTATCCACTTTAATACCCTGATATTCTCTCCAAATCCAGGCCAAATAAATCTACCTTCCTCATCTACTCTAAACCAGTTTACTGTAAAGATCCTCGGGAGATGGGATAACCTTCCTTTCATGTCTAACCAATGGCTAAAGTAGTATCCCATATTGTATCCACAGAATGGTATCATTGCCATGGGATCTCTTCTTATAGCTCCTATCTGATGGATAGCTGCCGCAGTGGTCTCTGTTCCCATGCTTGACCCTAGGAATACTCCATGATTCCAGTTGAAACTTTCCAATACTAAAGGTGCCAGATGGGATCTTCTGCTACCAAAGATAATAGCTGAGATAGGTACCCCTTGGGGATTATCAAATTCTCTAGAGAGAGTGGGAGCATTATATATAGACACTGTAAATCTAGAATTTGGATGTGCTGCGGTAGAGTTTGAAGAACTATCCCATACTCTCCCCTGCCAATCTAGTAGGTTCTTAGGTATAGGACCATCTAGACCTTCCCACCAGGGTTCATTTGTGTCCATATCCAAAGCGGTATTGGTAAATAGGGTGGGATAGAATTTATCAGCCTTTAGCGTTCTTATCATATTAGGATTGGTTCTCATAGATGTTCCTGGAGCTACTCCGAAAAAACCTATCTCTGGATTTATGGCATAGAGTCTTCCATCTGGTCCTACATTCAGCCAGGCGATATCATCTCCAAGTGTCCAGACCTTATACCCAGGTAATCTAGATTCTAACATTGCTAGATTTGTCTTCCCACTGGCGCTTGGCAAGGCGGCAGCAATATATGTGATACTACCATCTGGGTCTTCTATTCCTATAATAATCATATGCTCTGCTAGCCATCTAGAATTATAACCCTGCCAGGATGCAATCCTTAGAGAGAAACACTTCTTTCCAAGTAATGCATTTCCTCCATAACCAGAACCTATACTCCAGACGAAGTTTTCATCTGGAAAATGCATTATAAATCTTCTCTCTGGATTAAAATCCCCTACCGAATGGAAACCCTTTACAAAGTCATCTTTATTACCTATCTTGTCTAAGACCCATTTCCCCATTCTGGTCATTATCCTCATACTAACTGCTACATAAGATATATCTGTCAGTTGGACACATGCCTTAGAGTAAGGCGAATCTGGATGGCCCATCATATATGGAAGGACATACATTGTTTTCCCTCTCATACATCCATCAGATAATTTTGATAGCATCTCTTTTGCCTCTTTAGGGTCCATCCAGTTATTATTTGGACCAGAGGTCTCTCTGTTAGGATGACACACATAGGTAAGATGCTCTGTTCTAGCTACATCAGTAGGATGACTTCTATGAAGATATGAACTGGGCCATCTGGAGTGATTCAGTTTATAGAATACTGGCTTTCCTTCAATCTTCTCCTCTTTAATTCCTAACTCTATTATTCTTTCTGCTTCTTCTTCTGAACCATCACACCAGTAGATTCTGTCTGGCTTTGCAAGTCTTGCCTGTTCTTCTACCCACTTTTCTAAAGGTGTACTCATTGTAGACAACTCCTTTCAATACTGAGAAAGATTTTTATTGTTGGAAGATGATAATAGAAATCAAGAAGAATGTCAACTGAATATCGTATATTATACTTGAACACCTATGAGGAGTTTTATCAAAATGCCAATTCCGAATGTAATTATCGAGACAATGAGGATGATAAAAAGCATCTCTAAAAACCTTTTCTTAAAGTCTAGTTCTTTTGTTACAGATATATAGAAATTGAAGACAATGACTAATAGAATCGCTAATAAGAGGGTAAAGAGAAAGGAGATTGTATAGTTTTTAAATAAGAAGTAAGGAAATACAAGGCATAGAACTGCTATGATATAGGTAATTCCAGTAAATATAGATGCTTTAACTGGATTTTTCTCTCCTTCTTCTGCCTTAGTAGAAAGATACTCTGATGCAGCCATAGAGAGTGCTGCTGCAATACCGGTGATTAGACCAGATAAGGCTACTAGAGCAGTATTTCTTAAGGCAAAAGTAAGTCCTGCTAATGTGCCAGTAAGCTCTACTAACGCATCACTCAGTCCGAGTATCATCGAACTTATATATCTTAGGTTTTCTTCATCTAAAAGAGAAAGTATCTCCTTCTCATGTCTATCTTCATCATTTATGATCTCATTTAGATTGGGCATAGCATTTAAGACTTCTGTATAATTTCTCTGGGCTATATTTTCTCCAGTCTCCATAAGCTTTAGTGTAAATGTGATACCAAATATACTAGAAAGAACGGTGTAGAAAACTATTTTAAATCTATTAGGGGAAACATCCCTCTTTGTTATATCCTTTAGAGATTCATAGTGTTTATACTCCTCTCTAGAGATATCATATAGAATCTTCTTATTATGATGGTCTAGTGTCTTTTCTGAGAGCTTCTCATATATATAATGTTCAGTAATTTCGTTCCTCTCGTATAAGATTATTCTTTCTAATAACTTTTTATCTATTCTTTCCATAGTTAAAATTTTAGCATGTAATTCTATTTTCCTCAATGGCACTGATATTAAGGGGCACATTAGTGCCCCTTTTTATATAAACCTTAAAAAGGAGGAGGGCTATTTTTTCTTAATGATATCAATCAGACTATTGATAAGCTTTTTCCAAGAAGGGACATAATAGAATGGATTGAGATAGTTACCATTCTGCCATGCATTAATTACATCTCGCATCTCTTTCTCAATCTGCCTCTGAGGGTTTTGCTGTTGCTGGATATTAGGTATATTCCCTGACTGCATTCTCTGTTGGAATTCTTTGATTCTTTCTTCTCTTTCCTTTTCCCTTTCTATAGCTAGTTTGTCAAGGAATGTCAGTTGGTCGTCTGTTAATACATTTTCTATCCTTTCTATATACTTTTCTGCATCATTTGCAGGAAGCAGATTCTTCTTTCCTATTTCTTGTAATATAGGAATTAGTTTTTCAGCCTGCTTTTTTGTAATAGTAAGTTTTTTATCCTTTTCAAGGGTTTGAAGGTCCCTTAAAAGAGCTGATAGGTCTGTTATCTCTTGTGCTAAGAAATGCCTCATCTGGGGTACCTGTTGAGCAAGAAGATTAGATATTAAGATAGAACTGGTAAATATAACAACTAAAATAGATATAAAAGGTTTATTTGTCAATTTCATCCTTTCCTCCTTATTCGTATCGTAGTGCTTCGATAGGATTTAACCCGGCAGCTCTCTTTGCTGGATAGTAACCAAAAAATATACCTACAAGTGCAGATACACCAAAGGCTAAAAACATAGGGGTTGAGGTTATTACAACCTCCATCTTAGCCATATTCTTTACCAATTGAGCAAGTAAAATTCCTACAATTATACCAACTATTCCTCCTGCTATAGAGACAATTACTGCTTCAATAAGAAATTGTAATAGTATATGTCCTGACCTTGCTCCAACTGCCTTTCTAATACCTATCTCTCTTATCCTCTCTGTAACATTTACTAACATAATATTCATAATACCAATTCCTCCTACAAGCAGTGAGATAGCAGCAATACCAGCTAGAAATAGTGTTAGTGTCTGGGTAGAAGATGATACCACCTCAAGGACTGAAAGTTGGTTTTGCACAAAGAAGTCGTCACTGTTCCCGCTCTGGTCTGTTATTTTATGATTCTTACGAATGATATCTTCTATCTGCGATTGTATACTATCCATTACATCGGCACTTACAGTAGACACATATATAGAGTTTAACGTGTCTCCACCTGAGAGCTTAGTTTGAAAGGTAGTTAGAGGTACAATGGCTATATCATCCATATTTTGGAATCCCCCTGCTTGTCCCTGAGATTTCATAACGCCTATCACTCTAAAGCTCTTACCTCCAATCTTTATTATCCTACCTACAGGGTCTTCTCCTTGAAAGAGCTCATCTGCTACGTAGGAACCTAACACCACTACCCTAGCTCTAGCCTTATAATCCTTCTCTGTAAAGAATGTACCTTTATCTACATCCCAATTCCTCAGTATAGGAAAATCAGGAGTAGTTCCCTCTATAGATGTATTGGCATTCATTGAGAGATACTTTACCTGCTGACGTGTTGAACTCACAGGAACGATAACTGCTATCTTACTTTTATCTAATTCCTTTACTAAAGATTCATAGTCCTCATTTTTTAGAGAAGAAAAGGCTCCAGGTCTTACTAATCCTACTCCAGGTCTACCTCTACCGTTCACAGTGAGTAGATTTGAGCCTAGAGACGTAAGTCGTTTTTCTATACTAACCTTTGTTCCCTCTCCCAAAGCCATAAGGGTTACTACGGCGGCAACACCTATAATTACACCTAGTGCAGTGAGAAATGTCCTGAGTTTATTCATCTTAAAATTATATAAAGCCATTTTTATTATTTCAAAGAGAAGCATCTCTATTTTACCTCCCAAAGAGGAACATATTAGGAGCTCTTATAGACCTTGCAACAGTAGAATTAGGGGTTAAAACCACTTGCATACCCTCTTCTAATCCATTCTTTACTATCACATTGGTTCCATCATCTTCTCCTAGGGTTACTCTTGTTAGGCTCACTTTTCCATCCTTTAGTACCTCTACATACGCTCTCCGTCCTACCCTTTTTACTGCCTTTAATGGAACTAGTAATACATTTTTCTTCTCAGTTAGGATGATCTCTCCAGTAGCGCTCATTCCAGATCTTAATTTTCCAGAGGTATTTGGGATACCAATTAATACATCAAAGATAGGGATATTATTTACTATCTTGGCATTTGGAGATATGCTCTTTACCTTACCAGAGAATTCATCATTAGGGAATGCGTCAGTGGTTATTCTCACAGGAAGGCCTACAGAGACCTTGGGGATATCTGTTTCATCTACCTCGAGGTCCAATTCTAAATTACTTGGATCTAACACTGATAGTAGGACTGTGTTGTTTGCTACTACCCTCTGGCCTACTGATATATTTACATTTGCCACAACACCAGAAAATGGGGCTCGAATCTGGGTATTATCTAGATTTTGTTTGGCGGTTTCCATATTTAGTTTAGCCTGATCTACCGCAACCTTTGCCAACTCTACGTCTTTTTCCATCTGCTGGAGCTTCATCTCCGAGGTAGACCTTACTGTTTTTAGGTTAGCCTCTGCCTGGTTGTAAGAATTTAGTGCCGTCTCATAGGTTGTTCTATCTGTTTCCAGCTGATCTAAGGTGATTCCTCCTGACTTATATAATCTTCGAGAGTTCTCATACTGTGTCTTTGCCCTTTGATATTGAAGGAATGCATTGTCTCTACTGGCCTGAGCTGAATTTATATCCTGTGCACTCTGTTTCCTCTGTGATTCGAGGGCAGAGATAGATTGTTGGAGTTTTAATTCTGCATTTCTGTAATTTAGTTGTGCCTGACTGAAAGCATTCTGATAGTCAGTTGGATCTATCTTAACAAGGATATCTCCTTTCTTTACCTTGATCCCATTAATCCCATTATTTATAATCCAGATAACATTTCCACTTACTTCACTTGTGATATCTAAACTCTGTGCTGGAGTAAGTGTACCATCTGCAGACACAGAAAGGAGAAAATCTCCCCGTTGGACAGTATATGTCTCTATCTTGGTAGCAGTCGTACCATTTTTCTTAGGTCTTTGGAAGAAGAAATACCATCCTGAGACTAGAACTACAACTATTACGATGATCCACATTACTTTTTTAGTCATTATATTCCTCCCTTCATCTAAGATTTCTCTTCTATGCTTTGTATCTTCCCATCGGCAAAATGGACTATCTTATGAGCATACTCAGCTATATCTCTTTCATGTGTTACTATTACTATAGTTAAACCTTCTTTATGGAGGTTAGTTATAAGCTCCATAATCTCACGACTTGCCTTACTATCTAAGTTACCAGTAGGTTCATCACCTAAAAGGACAATTGGGTTTACAGCCAAAGCCCTTGCTACTGCAACCCTCTGCTGTTGCCCACCTGAGAGTTGGGTGGGTCTATGGTCAAGCCTATCTTCAAGTCCCATTCTTTCTAAAAGTTTTTTTGCCCTTTCTCTTCTCTCTTTGGCTGATAACCCCATATATATAAGGGGAAGCTCTACATTCTGAAGTGCAGTGTAGGTATTGAGTAGATAGAAGCTCTGAAAGACGAATCCAATCTTTTTGTTTCTCATCTCAGCTAGTTCGTCATCTGAAAATTTAGACACATCTTTTCCCTCCCAGAAAAGTCTCCCCGAGGTAGGTTTGTCTAGGCATCCCATTATATGCATCATAGTAGACTTTCCTGAGCCTGAAGGACCCATTATGGCTATAAAATCCCCTCTTTTAACAGTAAAATCCACTCCATTTAGGGCAACAGTATCTACCCCATCCATTTTATAAGTCTTTTTTACGTCTTCTAAAACTATCAATTCTTCCATCTTTTAACCTCTACTAAAGTTAGACGTAAAACATATAAAATTTATTCCAGATTATCTAACTATTAATATTCCAGGTTTAGGGTCTTCAATTTTCATTTTAAAGCCAAATTCTCTTCCACTATAAGGCTTTGGAAAGTCAAATGAGGCCTTCACAAGTATCTTATTAATACCTCTTTTTAAATTCAATTGAATCTTATCCTCAATAGTCTCTTTATCTCTAAAGTAGATCGGCTCCCCATTTAGAAATATACTTAACTTCTCTTCGCCATAGAGTAGGAGATTGATATCTCTGTCATCGTCTGAAATTATTTCTGTCTTAGCATAGCCAGTTCCCTGTGTTATATTTTCAGTTAGGTTCTCTACTGGAGCACTTAACTTTGCATAACTAAGAAGGTCTATATAACCTGAAGGATTATTAATGACCCTATCAATCTTAGACCATCTATATATCTTTCCATCCACATTATACTCTATTCTATCAGAGTCTCTTTCTATTTCCTCTATCCCATCTTTAAATATTCCTATCACTCTCCAGTTGTTGATAACTCCTCGATTAAGAGGAATCTTTAACTCTTTTTCTTCTACACTGTCTTCTACTTCTCTTATTACCCCTAGTATCAATTCATCGTACGGATAGTAGAGATCCCCATATGGAGATAGTAAAACTTCACTGTCAAAAAATTCACCTGATTTAAGTACTAATTTCCCTTGAGGATAAGACAACGTAGGATTTCCCTCTGGTAGGTTTGAAGAGAGGATTGCCCAATTTTCATTCTTTCTTAGTCTAAAATATATCTTAGAAAGTGGGGCATCTTTACCATTTGTTACTAAAATTTTTAATCTAGTTGTCCCATCTAGCCTTCTATCAAACGTATCAGCAGATACGAGAAAATCCTCATCTTTAGCTTTTACCAGAGTCTTTTTTATTTTAATTTCAAGAGTATCTCCAAATCTATAACTTATCTTTTCTAGTTTTACATACCTTGGACTATTTTCAAAAGAAATACTCTGACCTTTTATCTCTACCTTCTCTGTATTAATTCCATATATATTAAAGGTAAGAGTTTTTTCTCTTTCAAAGCCATCAAATTCTTTACCATAGCTTGAGATATAGATTCTAAGGTCGTCTCTATCCTCTTCTACAGAAAATCTTGTTTTTACAAACTTCCCATCTTCATATTCATAAGTGATACCATCATCTTCATACAGATCAAACTCTCCATTACTCCCAGAATATATGTTTATCTCTAGGTTCTTTAAGGGTTTCTCATCTACATACATCTGAATCTCCTGAGTTGGAATTATCGCACCAGATCTTACAAAAAGTGGAATTTTATCTATCGGTGCTTTAGAGATAACAGTATTCTCACCTAAATATCTTCTTCCTGTCCAAAAATCATACCAATAACCTTTTGGGAGATATGTGCTCTTTATTCTTGCTCCTTTCTCTAGTACTGGAGAGACTAAAATATCTCCAAACATAAATTGATGTTTCATCCCGCAGGCTTTTTCGTCATCAGGATAGTCTATCGCCATAGGTCTTAACATCTGTCTTCCTTTAGTAGTATTATATGCGAGGCTATAGATATAAGGTATAAGTTTATATCTAAGTTTTATAAAATCTACTATGATTTCTTCTGTATCTTCTCCAAAGGACCAAGGTTCGTTCTCTGGTCTAGTTCCATGTGTTCTAAATATAGGGCAGAATACCCCCCATTGAAACCATCTTATATAGAGCTCTGGGGTAAGGTCAGGGTGAGGGAAAAATCCACCTATATCTGTAGTCCAATAAGGCATTCCACTTAGACTTACGTTCTGAGCTATTACTACCTGGTCTTTCAAGACCTCCCAACTAGAACTTATATCTCCAGACCACATAGCTACTCCATACCGCTGAATGCCACACCAGAATGTGCGGGCAAGAGAAAAACTTCTTGTTCCAAAGTCTTTTCTCTGGTTCTCGTATAAGCCCTTGGTCCAAAGTAATGTATAAATATTGTGGACCTTTTCTCTAGGACCAAGAAAACTTATTGTTCCTGGTTTATGTTCCTCCAACTCTCCCATATCTGTCCAGTACCCTCTTATTCCAGTCTCATATAGCCTCTTTATTTCATCCCACCATGCCTTTCTAGCATTAGGATTAGAGTGGTCAAAAGTAGGTCTAGCATCAGGAGGAACATTATTCAAATATCCATTTTCTTTGAAAAATTCATACTTGAGAGATTTTCTATCTACAAAGGGGTGCTGTGCTTGCATAATCTTAAATCCAAGTTTAGATAATTCTTCAAATGTCTCCTTTGGGTCCTTCCAGCATCTCTCATTCCATTCTAGATCTCCAAACTCTTTAAACCAAAGCCAATCTATAACTAATACATCACAAGGGATACCTTTTTCTCTAAACCTTTTACCCAGATAGAGTAATTCCTCTTCACTCCTATATCTATTTTTGCACTGAATAAAGCCATAAGCCCATTTAGGAAGAAGTTTAGGTATACCAGTAATTTGATAGTAATTAGATATAATTTCATCAAAGTTATTCCCCATCATTATATAAAAGTCAGCCCCTTTGGAACCATATAAAAGGACAGAAAGTCCGTTTGGATCTTTTTCTCCGCTAGAAAGGTTCCAATCCCATGGAGAAGGAGCCCAATCCTCTCCCAGATTCTTCTCTGGTATCTTATCTCCTCCTATAGCAAACCTTACAGGCCAAGTCGTATCTAAAAACAATCCATAACCTTTTGATGAAATGAGAAATGGTACAGAATCATTTCCACTTCTTCTAAATCCATTCCATTGGTGCCAACAGCGTCTCTCTTGCCCTCTCTGGTCAAGATTTGCCATACAATCCTGACCTAGACCATATATCTTTTCATCATCTCCAAGTTTAAAGCGAACCACTAATTCTTTATCCCTATCCTCTATAAAACTTATATCTTTTGACTGAAAGATAATTTTCCCATCTTTAGATATAACTACAGATAATGGACTAAGATTTACATTTACATCTAGCTTATTCGTATAGAGTTCCAACTGTTTCTCAGAGACAAACTTGGTTTGGAATTCTATAGGACTATTCTCTTGAGCAATCTTAAATTCACTTGTTTCATCGTAATCTCTCTCTTTTACCTTTAGTCTAACAACATCTTCTTTTGGAAAGGAAATCTCAACAAAATAATCTTCTCCTGACACTACCAGTTTATCTTTCAGGACTTCTTTTACTTGAAACATGATATTCCCTCCTTAATACTTAATCAATTTATTATCCTACTATTATAGGTATAATATAGAAAAAGGTAAAGGGGAGGCATTGGAATAAATTTCAAAAATATATTGACAAGAATGGAAATGTATGCTACAAATAAGAAGAGATATCTAAAGAAAGAAGGTGAGAGAAGGGAGAAAGTTTAATGCTTTATTTAGAATATCTAAAGGGGAAGGATGAGGGTTGAAGATTTATTTTTAAAAACTAATTAGGAGGTGTATTAAATGAGTAAGAGGATTTTAGTATTAGTACTGACTTTAGTGTTTATAATTAGTACATTTTCGACTTTAGCTTATGCAGAAAAGGTAAAGATTGTATATTGGACAGGTTGGGGCGGTTCAGAATTAGAAGACCTCAAAAAGATTATAGATGAAGGGTTCAACAAAAAGAGGACAGATATAGAAGTAGAAACAGTAACAATCTTAGGAGCTTATGAAAAACTTCTTGCTGCTATAGCAGGAGGAACTCCTCCAGATATAGTTTCAGCTGTTTGGGATTCTCAATTAGCTTCATTGGCAGCTAGAGGAGCTATTATTCCTCTTGATAATTACATCAAAAAAGACAAGATCCATAGTAGTGACTTTTGGCCAAGACTCTGGCAATCTTTCCAGTATGATGGTAAAGTCTATGCCTTAGCGGCTACGACAAATTGTCAATTTACTGCCTTTAATATAGATATGGTCCAAGCGGCGGGATTAAATCCAAAGACACCACCTAAGAATACTAAAGAGCTATACGAATGGGCTCAAAAACTTACAAAATTTGATGACAGAGGGAATATTCAAATTCTCGGATATAGGCCAGGTGGAATATCCCTATGGGGAAGACTCTTTGGCGGAAAACTTTATGACGAAAAGAACAAGAAGATTACCGCAAACGATCCCAAAGTGGTAGAAGCTATGGAATACCTACTATCTTACAATAAATTTCTTGATCCTACGAAATATGCAGCATTCACATCAGCACTAGGTAACTATTGGAGTCCAGAGAACCCATTTTTTGCTGGAAAGATAGCAATGCAAGATTATGGGGAATGGATTGTGCAATTTGGCAAGAAGTACAATCCAAAACTTAAATACGACATATTCCCATACGTAACTCCGACTGGGATTAGAAATTCGACCCAGTTTGGTGGAAGTATGTTCTGTATCCCAGTAGGCTCTAAACATAAGGATGAAGCATGGGAATTTATAAAATGGATTACAAGTCCTGAACCGATGAAGAAGATTGCAATAGCATTTACCAATATGCCACCTAGAGTTGCGGTAGCAAAAGACCCAGAGGTCTTAGAGGCTATACCTGTCTTAAAGCTTACTATACCTTTAATGGAAAAGGGCAATGCATTTACTTCTGTCTCTATGCCAGTATGGCAGCAGTATATGACAGAGCTTAGTGCAGCTGAAAGTATGGTAATTAATGGACAGAAGAAACCCAAAGAGGCACTTGATGATGTTACCACAAGGATGCAACAAGAGCTTGATACTTTCTTAGCTAGACAACAGAAAAGGTAAAATTTCTATAACGATGGGGGGGAGGAGTAATAGCCTCCCCCATCAACACTGGAGGAGAAAATGACAAGACTAGAAAAAGGAGAGCTAAGATGGGGAATATTCTTTATTTTTCCATGGCTTTTAGGGCTTATAATATTTACTGCTTATCCTATAGTTATGTCTTTTTATTATAGTTTTACCGATTATAGTATTGTTCAAGAGCCATTCTGGATAGGACTAGACAATTATAAAACACTAATTAAGACAGATACTATATTTTGGAAATCGTTAGGGAATACTTTTTATATGCTTGGGCTAGGATTACCTCTAAGCCTGGTAGCAGGATTACTTTTGGCATTACTTTTAAATACGAAAGTTAAAGGGATGGCTATACATAGAACGATATTCTATCTGCCATCCATCCTCCCTGAAGTAGCAACCGCTATACTTTGGGTATGGCTTTTTAATCCACAATATGGATTAATTAACGCTATATTGGCATGGTTTGGGATAGAAGGACCAGGATGGTTAGCAGATCCGGCATGGGCTAAACCATCCCTGATACTTATGGGATTATGGGGGGTTGGAGGAGGGATGATTATATATCTAGCGAGTCTCCAAGACGTCCCTCAAGAACTTTATGAGGCTGCTGAGTTAGATGGAGCAAGGGGTTGGCAGAAGATGGTGCACATTACATTGCCAATGATAAGCCCTGTAATATTTTTTAATCTGATAATGGGAGTAATTGGTACATTTCAATTTTCTGTCCAAACATTTGTTGCTACTGGCGGAGGCCCGGCCTATTCAACTATGTTCTATGGCCTCTATCTTTATTATAATGCCTTCCAGTGGTGGAAGATGGGATATGCTTCAGCTATGGCTTGGATACTGTTTTTAATAACCTTGTTAATGACTATTCTTATATTTAAGACATCTGCAGGATGGGTATACTATCATACGGAGTCAAGGTGACGGAGGAGAGCAAGATGGAAGATAAAATTAGCGAAAATTGGAGAGGAACATTAAAAAGAAGAACTATAATAAGAGAAGTTGTTTTACAGTTTATATTAATATTCTTAGGATTTTCATTTTTACTCCCATTTCTATGGTTGGTAAGTACATCTTTAAAATCTAATGAACAAATTTTTACCTTTCCTCCAGTTTGGATTCCCAATCCAGTAGTCTGGTCTAATTACAAAAAAGCTCTAGAATATTTTCCATTCTTTAGGTTTCTTGGAAATACTCTATATATAACTACATTTAATGTTATAGCGGCAATATTAGCTCCTTCCTTCGTTGCCTATGGATTTGCCAGAATAAAGTGGCCAGGACGTGATATTTTATTTCTCATATTACTTAGTACTATGATGGTGCCAGGGCAGGTAACTATGATTCCTGTTTTTGTGATGTTCAAAAATTTGGGTTGGGTTGGAACTTTTAAGCCACTTATTATCCCGGCATTTTTTGGAGGAGGAGCGTTTGCAATATTCTTGATGCGCCAATTCTTTATGACTATACCTCAAGAATTAGTCGATGCAGCAAAGGTAGATGGATGTTCACATCTGTATATATACTGGAGGATAATGCTTCCATTGTCTAAACCTGCCATAGCAACCCTAGGAGTATTTGCATTTATTGGGAGTTGGAGAGACTTTCTTGGACCGCTTATATATCTACAGGATGAAAGACAATATACGTTGGCTATCGGTTTAAGATACTTTTTAACACAGCATGGAGCAGAATGGTCCTATCTAATGGCAGCGTCTACTGTAGTTTCTGTACCTATGATAGTAGCATTCTTCCTAGCACAGAGGACATTTATCCAGGGAATAACCTTCACGGGAATAAAAGGATAATAAGAGATGATTATGGATTTTTCGGCCCATAATAGAGAGATTAAAGAGGTTTGGGATGCCTACAATTCAGGTAGACCTATAAGGGTCCCTATATACTTCAATATGAATCCAAGGATGGTCCTTTTAAATCCTCAGTTAAATAGTGAAGGATTTACGTTTAAAGACTATTTTGAATCACCTGAAGTGATGAGTAAGGTTCAACTGAGATTTAAAAAATGGGTAAGGTTTAATGTCCTACAAGATAGGGAGATGGGGTATCCTGAGAATGATTGGGGAGGATGTTGGGTAGATTTTCAAAATTCATATGAGGCTTTATACTTTGGTTGTAGGCTCTTTTACTGGGAAGACTCTCTCCCAGATATAGAGCCTCTCCTAAAGGATAACAAGGAATACCTAAAGGATATAAATCCAGAGCCAGAAGATAACCGTTTTCTTAAAAAGGTCCTAGATTACTATGAATACTTTCTGAACTTTTCTGACGAGCTATTCGAAGGGATACCTATGGGAAGACCTCAAACCCCTCTTCTAGGTACAGATGGTCCATTTACCGTAGCTGCTCAGATAAGAGGAGCAAGCCAACTGTGTATAGATATCTATGAAGATCCAGATTTTGTCCACAGGTTGCTTTCCTTTATAACAGATACTACTATAAAGAGAATAACCTATGTGATGGATAGATTCGAGATAAGATATCCAAGCCAATCTTGGGGCTTTGCAGATGACAGTATAGAGCTTATCTCTGAAAAGGTCTATAAGGAGTTTGTCCTTCCTTATCATAAGAAACTTATTAATGCTTTCTCTCTTGGTGGACCAAATATGATACACCTCTGTGGCAAAGCTTCTCATCATTTCCTTACGATCAAGAATGAGCTCAACGTAATGGATTTTGATACGGGATATCCAACTGACCTAGGTAAGATGAGAAAGGTCCTAGGGCTCGAAGTGACACTTAGAGGGAATATAAGTCCAATACTACTAAAAGATGGTCCTATAGAGGATATAAAGGAAGAAGTGATAAGAGTTTTAAGGTCTGGAGTTATGGAGGGAGGAAAATTCTTATTATGTGAGGGTAATAATATAGCCCCCTTGACCCCAATAGAACATATGAAGGTAATGTACGACACAGGAAAGGAGTATGGGCAATATATCTAGTTTTAAAAGGAGGACTTGATATGAGATTAGGTGTAAGTATATGGAGTTTGCATAGACTTTACTTTAGTGGAGAGATGGATACGGTAAAGTTTATAGAATACGCGGGGACTCTTGAGATTGATGGAGTAGAGCTTTTAGATTCTTTCTGGAAAAATAGAGAAGAAGAATTTTCCAAAGTAAAGGAGGCATTAGCTAAATATAACTTAGAGGTAGGGGCATATGCTATAAGTAATGATTTTGTCTCTGACGACAGAACACAGAGAGAGAAGGAATTAGAGAAGATTTATAATGGTGTGGATATGGCACTAAAGCTTAATACAAATATTGTCAGAGTATTCAGTGGTAACTTAAGAGAACCATATCCCTATGAGCAGGCTAAAGAATGGATTATTGAAGGGCTTTCAGAAGGGGCAAAATACGCAGAAAAGCACAATGTAATTCTTGCACTGGAAAACCATGGGCTCTTAGCAGGAAGAAGTAGTCAAGTAAAAGAAATAATAGAAACTGTAGGTTCTAAATCTTTAAGAGCGACTATAGATATTGGGAACTTTCTTCTTGTAAACCAATCCCCAGTGGAAGCGGTGAGAGAATTAGCTCCATTAGCTAGTCATATACATCTTAAAGATTTCAAAATAGTTGGAGAGGAATACCAGGGACAGGCATACAAAGGTATTGGAGGGGTAAGACTTGTTGGAACAATTGTAGGAGAAGGAGAGGTAGATCTCACAGAAGTCCTTAAAATTCTTCATAATACAGGATATAAAGGATATCTCTCTTTGGAGTTTGAAGGGTCAGAAGACCCAAAGTATGGGACAGAAGAGAGTATAAAGAATACTAAGAAGATTTTAAAGGGTTTTAGATAGATGAAAGCAAAGGAGCGAGTTAAAAGAACATTAGAGAGAAAGGAACCTGATAGGGTCCCTGTATTTCCAGTAATCACCGCCCTACATGCAGCAAGAGTTACTGGAATAAGATATAAGGACATAGTATTGAATCCTTGGTTAAACTATGAAGCATTATTAAGAGCATGGAGGCTATATAGTTTTGATGGTTTTGAAGTAGGATTAGCTTCCAAGTTAGAAAGTGATATCTCTATAATAGAAAAAAACGGGGAACAGTTTTTGGCGAAGAATGGAAGATTATTAGCAAGACTTCAAGAACACGATATGCCAATATCATTAGAGAACGAAATCCCAATCAAAGATGAAAAGGATATAGAAAAAATTAAGGTAAAAACTTGTAAGGAATATATTCAAGACGGACAGATCAACCCTGTAAAAAAGGTTCTTGAAGAAGTAGGAGAGGATGCCTTTATAGCTGGAACGGCAGCCAGTCAATCTATGAACTTTCTAGTTTCTATGAGGGGTTCACAACAGGCACTGCTAGACTTAATAGATAATCCATCATTAGCTCATAGGATTATGGAGTTAGGAACAGAGATCTCTATACAGATAGGTTATGCCCTAATAGAGGCAGGGGTAGATGCTATCTACATAGGGGATGCATGGGCATCCTCTACTATCATCTCACCAAAACAGTATAGGGAGTTCTGTCTTCCATATCATAAAAAAGCTACCGAAGCTTTTCATAAAAAGGGGATTCCTGTTTATCTCCATATATGTGGAAACTCTATGCCTATCCTAGAATATATGGTTGAAACAGGGGTAGATGCTATCGAACCATTAGACCCATTGGGAGGGGTAGATATTGCCGAGGTAAAAAGGAGAGTAGGAGATAAGGTCTGTCTTAAAGGTGGAGTAAATACTCTTACGCTTCTTAGAGGAACCCCAGATGATGTAATGAAAGAGGCTAAGTCTTGTATTGAATCGGCTGGAAGAGGTGGAGGTTATATACTTGGTTCAGGAGATGATATCCCTACTGAAGCTCCAGTGGAGAATGTAAAAGCGATGGTAAAAGCGGCAAAAGTTTGGGGAAGATATAAATAACTAATGAGGAGGTAATATGAAAGAGTTTCCTTTTCCTGAGAAAGAGTGCAAGGCAATTTATAGGTATATATGCGAAAATTTCAAATCCCCTGATGGAGGGACTTATAATAATAGAGGGCATAAATATATAGGACTCTTTGGTCATCTTAAGCTTATGGAGGCGGAGATATTTCTCTATCAGGCGACAAAAGATAAGGAATATCTAGATAACTTTAAAAAGGGATTATCCTTCTGTAAGAGACAATTTAAAGAGAATATCGGAATAGAAGATTGGTGGAGTACTGATTATACTCAAAGCTCAGGATGGATAGAGAGTAACCATCTAGGGATTCTTGCCTTACTCATATATCAGTACTATCTTGGTACAGGTGATGCATCATTTAATGAGTTAGCAGAAAAACTAATGTTAGTAATCCCTAAAAATAAGGATAACTCTGGGACATTTCTCGATGGATTTAACCCACAAAAAAATCTTCTAGATGATAATAGATACTTAGCGGATCACTCAGAAATACTTGTTGGCTTTTGGGCACTTTATAATCTCACCAATAAAGAAATTTATAAAGATTATTATGAGGGCATCTTCAAGTTCTTTGATAATAATTTTAAAACCATTCCTTCTCAGCCAGATGTCCCGGCATGGTTAGTTGGACCTAGACATATCACCTATGGGGAAGGAACGGATGCTACTTATTGTGATGAGAGTCATACTATCTATAGCCAGTACTTCATCTCCAGAGATATAATGCTTGCTAAGTCGAAAGAAAGATATAGACAGATAGTAACATCTACAGAATGGATAGAACATTATGCCCGTTTTGAAGATGGTCTTACTGGTTACAATGGAATGGATGATAAAATGATAGGTTGGAGCGCCCTTTATACTGCACAAGCTTATTGGAGTTATCTCATAACCAAAGAAAAAAGATTCTATAAAAATGTTAAAGAGGCCGTAGATACTATACTTTCTTATACAAGTAAAACCCCTATAGAGGTGTTTATACCTATTTCAAGAAGAATTAATTGGCAAGAGATGGAAGAAAATAAGGCTGGACTTGGAGAGATATGGCAGTTAGCATCGATATTGGAGGGCTTAAGCATACCAATGACTATATTAATTTAGTCACTATATGAGTCCACAAGCAGGAGAGAAACAATCTAAACTTTATGAGAACTATAAGGGTTATTATCTTAATACTTCTCGTTAGTATATCCCCTTCTATAGGCTGGTCCTATCAGATAACAGGTACGTTTATCCAGCTTTTTAAAAATATAAACTATCCAAGACCTCCCATAGATTGGAACGCTAAAGACTGGTTAGAGGAGATTAGGTATATGAAAGAGGTAAAGATAGATACACTCATAATTCAATACGCTATATACGATAACGATGCCTATTATCCTTCAAAATATGGTAAGATGATAACTCGTACAGATCAGATTGAAAACATCCTCTCTGCCTGCCAGAAAGAAAAACTATCTGTCTATTTAGGATTAACATTAGACTCAAAATGGTGGAAAGGGGTGAGTGAGATCAAGTTTCTCAATCAATTGAAGGAGAGAAGTATAGCGGTAGCTAAAGAACTCCTCTCCAAATATGGGAGGTATAAATGTATTAAAGGCTGGTATCTTCCTTTTGAGATAGAAGATAGAGCATGGATTAATCCTGAAAGAGAGGATGTCTTAACTAAATTCTTAAAGGATACAGTAAAAGGATTAAAAAATCTTACCCCTAAATTTCCAATTATTATCTCCCCTTATTTTTTAGGTATCATACCCCCAAAAGAGCTCGCCCCTAGATGGGCAAAATTATTTAAATTAGCGGGGATAGATATGGTAGCTATCCAGGATGGCTCAGGAAGGATGAATTATAAAATCAGTAACGAAAAAACTCATGAGTACTTTAGAGCGTTTAAAGAGGAACTTAGGAAAGATAATATCGAGCTGTGGGTAGATATGGAGATATATCATCAGACAAAAGACTGGCCTAATTGGGATGCAGAACCAACTAGTATAGAATCCATCAAAGAGAGACTAGAGGTAGAAGGCCCTCTAGTAGAGAAGATTGTATCCTTTGAGTTTACTCACTATATGAGTCCTAGAATGGGAAAGAAACAGGAAAAACTATATCAGGATTATAGGAGGTTAAAATGAGGATTGGACTTTTACCGTTAGATGAAAGACCTTGTAACTTTAAGTTTCCTCAATATATAGCTAAAATAGCTGGTGTAGAATTAACACTTCCACCTAAGGAGATCCTAAGTAAAAAGAGAGCTCCAGCAGACCTGAAAGGTATAAATGAATGGCTAGAGGAAGAAGCTCGTAAGCTTGATTCATTAATTATTTCTATCGATATGCTTACATATGGTGGTCTTATAGCATCTAGGACCTCCCAGATCTCTACTGAAGAAGCTATAGGTAGATTGAACAAGATAAGAGATATAAGGCAAAGGTACAAGAATCTTGCTATTTATGCCTTTAATATTATTATGAGGACATCCAATTCGAATAACAACGAAGAAGAAAAGGAGTATTGGAAAGACTATGGTATGTTGTTATTTCAATACTCAGAACTTACCCATAAAGTTAGAGTATTTAATAAAGAAGAGGATAAGCTATTGCTTGAAGAGGTAGAAAAGAATATTCCAAGAGAAATTATTGAGGACTATTTAAAGGGGAGAGAAAGGAATCATAAGGTAAACCTTGCTCTTGTAGACCTTGTAAAAGAAGGAATAGTTGACTTTGCACTTCTTACACAGGATGATGCAAGCCCTTACGGTTTCCCTGCAATGGAACAGAAAGCTCTTAGAGCAAAGATAAGAGAAAACAGAGTACAGAGTAAAGTAATTATCTATCCTGGAGCTGATGAGGTAGGGATGCTTCTAATAGCAAGGGCGGTAAATATTAAAAAGAAGATTGAGCCTTCATTTAAGGTGGAATTTAGTTCAGTAAACGGACCTTATATAATCACAAGATATGAAGATAGACCCTTGATGGAGGGTATAAAGGGTCAAATAAATGCTGTAGATGGTTTTCTAGTGGATAATCTGAACGATGCTGATATAGCATTATTGGTAAATACCCCTAGTATAGAACAAGGGGAGGCATATCTATTTTATAATATGGATAAGGTAGAAGGACCAGGAAGGAATCTTCTTTCTCTAGAAAGGACTGGAAGATATTGCACTGAAGTATTAGATATACCAGTAGTCTTGGGAGATGTGGCGTATGCAAACGGGGCAGATTTAGAGTTAATGGAACTTTTAGAAGAAACAGGGTTTATAGGTCATCTTACTGGTTATGCAGGATGGAATACCTCAGGAAATACCCTAGGGACAGTAATAGCGGTTGGCTCAGCTTGGAATTCTGCCCCAAAGACGCAAGAATCTGAAAAGGCATTAAAAGAATTCCTTGCGGTGAGGCTTATAGATGACTGGCTATATCAGGCAAAGGTAAGGACAGATGTTATAGAGGAACTAAAACAGCATGGTATAAATCCATGGCGGTTAGAGGACGTAGAAAAGGCTAGAATAATGGTGGAGGAGAAATTAAAGGAAGATATAAAAAATAGACCTAAAAGGCTTATTCCATTCAAGATTAGGAGAATAGACTTACCGTGGAATAGATTATTTGAAATAGATATTATATCTGAGGAGAAGTAGATGGAAGAAGTTGTTGAAAAACTTAAAAATGGGATTATAATCTCCTGTCAGGCATATCCGGGAGATGCGATGTATGGTTTTAATATAATGGCTGCATTTGCAAAGGCAAGTTTTGAAGCTGGGGCAATAGGGATAAGGGCAAATGGAGTAGAAGACATTCGAGCGATAAAAAAAACTGTACCAATCCCTGTCATAGGAATATATAAAGAAAACATATCTGGTTATGAGACATACATTACTCCTACATTAAAGCATGTAGAGATGGTCATATCCGCAGGGGCGGATATAGTCGCTGTAGATGCTACCGCCAGGGTCCATCCAGAAGGATTCATAGGTGATGGTTATATAAAGATGATAAAGAAACGCTTCAGCATACCTGTTATGGCTGATATATCTACGATAGAAGAAGGAATATCAGCATACAATGCAGGAGCGGATCTGGTAAGTACTACCCTTTCAGGTTATACTTCATATACAGAAAATAGAAAGAAGCCTGACTTTGAACTTCTTAAAGAATTAGTAAAGAGGATATCTATCCCAATAATTATGGAGGGTAATATCTGGAGACCAGAAGAAGTTAAGTACGCTTTTGACCTTGGGGCTTATGCAGTAGTAATAGGTTCAGCAGTAACTCGTCCACAACTTATCGTTAGAAGATTCGTCCTTGGGGCAAAGGGATTACCTTATATCGATGAAGGAGGAGAAAATGCAGGAAAAGGTTACTTGTCTAGGACTGATTCGTAGTTATTATCCATCTCTTACCCCTGCAGAACAAAGGATAGCTGATTTTGTATTAAATAATCCAAGAGAAGTAACATATATGTCTGTTACAGAATTAGCTGAAAGGTGTGGAGTTGGAGATGGCACTATAGTAAGATTTGCTCAGGATATAGGTTTCAGCGGATATCAGGAATTAAAATTGACACTCTCTAGAGACTTGGTCAGTCCTTTTGAGAATGTCCTAGAAGACGTACTTCCTGAAGATTCTTTAGATAATATAGTGAGAAAGATCACTAATAAGAATCTCAAGGCGATAACAGATACAACAAAACTGGTAGATATAAACTCTTTAAAGAAAGCTATAGATGTGATATCTAAAGCTAGAAAGGTAGAATTTTATGGTGTAGGGGCATCGGGTTTTACTGCCCTTGATGCAAAGTATAAATTCTTAAGAATCGGAATAGTCTGTGATGCCTTAACCGATCCTCATCTTCAGGCTATGTCAGCCGCAACCCTAACACCAAGGGATGTAGCAGTGGGAATCTCCCACTCAGGAGCGACAAAGGATACTATCGATTCTTTAAGGGTAGCCAAAAGTGTAGGGGCTAAGACTATATGTATTACCAATTTTGTTCGATCTCCAATAACAGAAGTTACCGATATAGTGCTCCTTACTGCTTCACCTGAGTCTCCACTGGCAAGTGGAGCAATTAGGTCTAAGATAGCCCAACTTCATATTTTAGATCTTGTGTTCACTGGAGTAGCGATGAGACTAGGTGATCAGGCACTAAGATATACAGAAAGGACTGCCCAAGCTGTACTTAATAAGTTATATTAGCTTGTCAAGAGTATTATAAAAAAGTATAATAGAGTAACTTATTAGTTATAATTGTAGGAGGGAGAATAATGCCTAAAAAGGAAAAAGTTAGAGTAGGGATCATCGGTTGTGGAGGCATAGCTTTTGGAAAGCATATGCCTAGTCTTGCCAAGTTAGACAATGTAGAGATGGTAGCCTTCTGCGACCTTATTGAAGAGAGAGCTCAGAGGGCTTCTAAAGAGTATGGAATTAAAAATTCTCTTGTATGTACAGACTACAGGAGACTTCTAGAGGACAAAAAAATAGATATAGTCCATGTATGTACGCCAAATAGGTCACATTCAGAGATAACAGTTGCTGCACTCGAGGCAGGAAAACATGTTATGTGTGAAAAGCCGATGGCAAAGGATGTAGAAGGAGCAAAAGCAATGCTTGAGGCTGCAAAGAGAACGGGTAAGAAGCTTACTATTGGTTATCAGAATAGGTATAGGGCAGATTCACAACATTTAAAGAAGATATGTGAGAGAGGTGATCTTGGGGAGATATATTTTGCTAAAGCCCATGCAATTAGAAGGAGGGCAGTACCAACTTGGGGAGTCTTTCTGAATGAGGAAGAACAAGGTGGTGGACCATTGATTGATATTGGGACACATGCCTTAGATCTAACCCTATGGATGATGAATAACTATGAGCCTAAGTATGTAGTGGGTAATATCTATAAAAAACTCTCTCAGACTGAAAATGCAGCAAATGCCTGGGGACCCTGGGACCCTAAGAAATTTACTGTAGAGGATTCTGCTTTTGGCTTTATAACGATGAAGAATGGTGCCACTATAATATTGGAAGCTAGCTGGGCATTAAATATCTTACAGGAAGGGGAAGCTATAACTACACTCTGTGGAACAAAGGGTGGGGCAGATATGTGGGAAGGATTAAGGATAAATGGTGAGGAGTTTGGAAGATTGTATACTAAGAAGGTAGCCACAGATGCCAAAGGAGTAGCTTTTTATGATCCGAATAAGGAAGACCCTTCTCTACTTGAAGCAAGGACTTGGATTGATGCTGTTATAAATAATAAGGAGCCTTTAGTGAAGCCTCAAGAGTCCTTTGTAGTAAGTCAGATCTTAGAGGCTATATATGAATCAGCTAAAACAGGTAAACCTGTATATTTCTAGAGAAAGTGGTGATTTAAATGCAGAATTTTGAATTCTTAAGCCCTACCAAGATAATATTTGGTAGAGGGATGGAAGAAAGGGTAGGTGAAGAGGTAAAGGGGTATGGAAAGAGGATACTTCTCCATTATGGAAAGGGTAGCATCTTTAAGACTGGACTTTATGATAGAATAGTAAGGTCTCTCAAGAATGCACAGGTTGAATATATAGAACTTGGTGGAGTACAGCCGAATCCAAGATTGAGCTTAGTTAGGAAAGGTATAGAACTATGTAGAAAGAATAATATAGACTTTATTCTAGCGGTTGGAGGAGGTAGTGTAATAGATTCTGGTAAGGCTATTGCTGTGGGAGCGCCTTATAAAGGAGACGTCTGGGATTTTTATACTGGGAAAGAAGAGGTAAAAGAGGCATTGCCGATAGGGGTTGTACTGACAATCCCTGCTGCTGGTAGTGAGGCAAGTAAGAGTTCTGTAATAACAAATGAGGATGGTTGGTATAAACGATCAATAAATGTAGATATAATAAGACCAAAGTTTGCTATTCTGAATCCAGAGCTCACTTTTACTCTTCCTCCATATCAGACAGCTAGTGGGGCGGCAGATATAATGGCCCATATTATGGAGAGATACTTTACTAATGAAAAAGGGGTAGATTTTACAGATAGACTCTGTGAGGCGACCCTTAAGACTGTAATCCACAATGTTCCTATCGTACTGCAAAAGCCAGATGACTATAATGCCAGAGCCCAGATAATGTGGGCTAGCACTATCGCCCATAATGACCTCCTTAGTACAGGCAGGATAGGGGATTGGGCATCCCACAATATAGAACATGAACTAAGTGGAATATATGATATAGCCCATGGAGCTGGTTTAGCCATCATATTTCCTGGATGGATGAGATATGTGTATAAGCATGATATAGATAGATTTGTCCAATTTGCCACTAGGGTATGGAATGTAGACCTAGATTTTGAATCCTTAGAGAGAACCGCTTTAGAAGGAATAGAAAGATTAAAGAGATTCTTTAAGGAGATAGGATTGCCTACAACATTGACTGAGGCTAATATAGGAGAAGATAGGCTTGAAGAAATGGCTACAAAGTGTACAGAGAAAGGTCCTTTAGGGCAATTTGTAAAACTAGGGAAAGAAGACGTACTAAACATACTACGTTTTGTATTAAGATAGGGGTAGGTAGAACTACCTACCCTATCTTGAACTTATAAATCCTCTTTAAATCTAGCTATATCTAGAAATATCTCTCCCAGGGAGTTATAAGCCTTCATATATATTTCATATAGTTTCTTATAGAGAGAATGATTTTTGTGGTTAGGGTAAATTGTTTCCTTTACTTTTACTATCTTTTTAGCATCTCTAAGTGAGTGGACTATTCCTAAGGACCAGCAAGCAAGAATCATAGCTCCTAGAGAGGTATTCTCTTCCAAATTGGGAACTCTTAAGGTTTCATTGAATATATCTGCCATCATCTGTACCCATATCCTAGAACGAGAAAAGCCACCTCCTGCTCTGACTTCTCTAAAGTTTTCTATCCTTGTGGCATCCTTAAGAGCATTATAGACGCTATACATCCTGTAACATACGCCTTCAATCATAGCTCTGGCTAAGCTTGTCCTAGAATGGATAAGACCCAGTCCTAATACTGTTCCTTGTGCCTTATCATTCCAGAAAGGACTTCTCTCTCCAGTTAAAAATGGAAGTACTATAATACCATACGCTCCAGGAGGAACCTTAGAGATCTCATTTAAAATAATCTCGTAAGAATCTAATCCTAATCTGTCAGCTTTCTCTTTCAGGTCTTGAAAAAGATTGTCTCTTAACCACCTAAGAACTATACCACCATTATTTATTGCTCCTCCTATAACCCAAAGACCATTGGTAAAGTAATAACACCAAACCCTTTGTTTTTCATCCAATATGGGATTCTGAGAGAATGTCCTAATTGCCCCGCTGGTCCCTATCATAATACCAAGGTCTTGAGTTTCTATCATACCCATTCCAAGATTAGATAGTACCCCATCTCCTGCTCCAATAATAAATGGTGTCTCTTCTTTCAACCCCATAAATTCTCTATATTCCTTTTTTAATCTATGCCCATCTATAATAGTATTAGAGGAGACAACAGTAGACAGCCTCTCTATTGGAATGCCAACCATTTCTAGTATATCTTTGTCCCAACTTAAGCTATTTATATTCAAAAGACCTAGGGTTGATGCTACCGCCTCATCAATCAGTAATTCTCTAAAGAGTTTATAGATAAGATAGTCCTTAAGACTGCAAATATGGACCCTCTTGTCTTCTAGGATATCTGTATTTTCTTTAAACCAAAAAAGCTTTGAAAAAGGATACATAGGATGAACTGGACAGCCTGTTTTAGAATAAATCTTCACTACATCGTAGTCTTTTTTTATCCTCTCTACCTGTTTGTAGGATCTTAAATCAGCCCAGGTAATTACATCTGAAATAGGCGTTCCGTAGTTATCAATTAAGACGAGACTATGATAATATGTAGAGATTGTCCATCCTATAATGTGGCCTCCCTTTGAGGTACTTTTATAAACAACATTTTTGCATACCTCTAGAAGATTCTGGAAGATCTCCTCAGGTTTTTGAGTTGCCCAATTGAAATGTTCTTGATATATAAGACTTTTTCTGGAGTCTTTGGCAGCAATATCGCCGCTGATATTAAATGTCATTGCCCTGACACTACCAGTTCCTATGTCTACTGTCAATACTAAGTCTTCTTTTGATTTTTTCATCCTGACTTGCTTTTTTTTACCAAAAGGGCTACTAATCCTACTAGGATAATTCCTATGATAAGGGCAAGGACATCTACCACAAAGGTAGACGTCCCTGATTTTAGAAAGAAAAGTAACGTAGCCGAGACTAAGATTATAAAGACTGCTATCCTAAATATTCCTAATCCTAAATGAGGGTCTATCATTTCTGTCTAAATAAATGGCAGGAGACATAGTGGGCCTTTTCTACTTCGGTTAGAAATGGTTCCTCCTTCTCACATACTCCTTCTATCCAGAATGGACACCTTGGATTGAATGTACAACCCGGTGGAAGATTGAGAAGGTTTGGTATATCCAGGCTTCTAAGTTCCATTACCTTTTTGTTTCTTGTTACTTCAGGGTCTGCTTCAGGTATAGCCATAAGTAGCGCCTTCGTATATGGATGGAGTGGATTCTCTATAACGCGAGGTGTAGGTCCTATCTCTACTATACGTCCGAGATACATTACAGCTATTCTCCCCTCCCAACCAAAGTATTTAGCCATAGCAAGGTCATGAGTGATAAATAGAAAGGTTACATTTGCCTCACTTTTAAGTCTTCTAAGTATATCTATAATACTAAGCCTAATAGATACATCTAACATAGAAACTGCTTCATCTGCCACTATAAATTTAGGGTCCAGAGTAAGTGAACGGGCGATAACTACTCTTTGCCTCTGTCCACCACTTAGCTGGTGTGGATATTTATATATAAAATCTTCAGGAGGAGTAAGGTCTACCTTCTCTAAGAGCTCTGATACTTTTTTCTCTGCCTCCGATTTACTCCTTACAATCTTGTGTCTGAAAAGTGGTGCACTTAGAATGTTATATATCCTATGCATAGGATTCAGTGAAGAGTAGGGGTCTTGGTGGATAATCTGGACAGACCTTCTGTATGTTTTGAAAGATTCGCCATTCATAGTCCAGATGTCTTGTCCTTCGAATAGAACCTTGCCAAAAGTAGGCTTAATAAGTCCTACGATTAATTTACCAGTAGTAGTCTTACCGCATCCACTTTCTCCTACCAGACATAATACTTCGCCTTTCTTTATAGAGAGGGACAAATTTCCTATAACCTGCGCAATCTTTCTCCCACCAAATATTCCACCTCTTACGGTGAAGAATTTACTTACATGGTCTAGACCGACTATTACATTATCTTCCATTTAATATCCTCCCTCCCTTAGACAGGCTACGAAGTGACCTGGCTCTATTTCTATCAGTTTTGGTTCACTCCGTTCACATTCTTCTGTCCTATACTCACATCTAGGATAAAATTTACATCCAGAAGTAAGATTGATAAGGTCAGGGGGTGAACCTGGAATAGAGTATAGCTCTTTAAAACTAGAACTTACCGTAGGAACCGCTTTAATAAGTCCCAGGGTATAGGGATGTTTAGGTCGATAGAATATATCATTGACACTTCCAAGCTCTACTATTGCTCCTGCATACATGGTGGCTACTCTGTCTGCAAGCTCTGCCGCTAGAGAGAGGTCATGAGATATAAATATCATAGAGAGCCCCATATCCTTCTTTATTATTCTTAATAATTCTATGATATTTCTTTGGGTCAAGATGTCTAAAGCAGTAGTAGGTTCATCAAGTATAAGTATCTTAGGTTCAAGTATTAGACTAAGAGCTATTAGAACCCTCTGTCTCATACCTCCACTCAATTCATGAGGATAAGAGTTGATTACCCTTTCTGGATCGAGTTGAACAAATCTCAAGAGGTCCATCGCCTTTTCTTTTATAATAGTTTTATTGTTTAGACCATGAGCCCTGGCAGTATCTAGAACTTGGTCCCATATCTTTAGTACAGGATTGAAAGAGTTTAGTGCAGACTGAAACACCATAGCTATTTCTTTCCATCTGAATTGTCTCAATTCAGACTCACTAAATTGTGCTATATCATAATTCTTTCCATTTCCCTTGTAAATGATCCTGCCTTCTTTTATATAGCCAGAACTGGGAAGTAACCTTATAATAGCTGTACCTAAGGTGGTCTTGCCAGAGCCACTCTCCCCAATCACTGCCAGGCTTTCTCCCTGATACAATGAAAGCTTCACATTTCTTACCGCTTTTACCTTCCCCCTTATATTTGAATATTCAATAGAGAGATTTTCTATAGAAAGTATCCCGTTATCCAATCTATTCTCCTATCCTCAATCTAGGATTAAAAATACCCTCTAGAGATCTTGTAAAGGTTACTGCTGACCACTGGAAAAGGGCTATAGCAATTATAGGCGAAAGGATATAGAATACGCTTCCCTTATAGAATATTGCCCCTCTTGTCCAGGCAAGCTGAATCATAAGCCCCCAATTATGGCCATAAAATGGGACAAGACCAAGGATAATCAATCCTACCTGACTATAAACAGCTCCAGTCATAGCCATAATGAGACTTATCACTATATAACTGAGCATATTCGGTAGGATTTCTGAGAATATGATATGCATCCTCCCTAGATCTAAAACTCTAGCTGCCTCTATATAATCCCTCTCTCTTATAGAAAGAACCTGTGCCCTAATCGCTCTTGCCAATGCAGGCCATCCCAGGAAACCTATAATTAATGCTAGCATAGTAGGGTTGGTGAGTCTAATAAATGCAGACAACACTGCTAGAAGGGGAAATTGCGGAATAGTAAGGATTATCTCAGTAATAAACATAATTATTGTATCGGTGAATCCTCCAGCATAGGCACTTAAAGCTCCTAAGCTTACAGCAATTAATGTAGAGATAAGTCCCGCTAAAAAGGCAACAACAATAACATCCTTACCGCCATTTACTATCTGAGAGAATATATCCCTTCCTTGGTTATCTGTGCCTAAGATATGTTCTCTAGATGGAAATTGATATATCTGGTCTAGCTTTACTACCGTATCCAACTTTACAAAGTATGGACCTATAAACGACATAAGAAGGATAGCTAAGAGTATTATAAATCCTAACAATCCTGCCTTGTCTCTAGATATCAATACCAATGGTTCTACAAATATACTTTTCAATATATGTTTTAGGCTCATTATTCTCCTCCTACTTTTATGCGAGGGTCTAGTTTAGAATAGAATAAGTCTGCAATGAAATTAGCTACTATAACTGCAATAGTAATGATGAGAAAAACTGCCTGCATCACTGGATAATCCCTCTGAGCTATGCTAGCTCCTAATGCCCATCCAATTCCCTTATAAACGAATATGCTTTCTATTAAAGCCGAACCACCCATAAGAAAGCCCATCTGCATAGTCAAACTGGTAAAGAGTGGTAATAATGCATTTCTTCCTACATATGAAAATGTTATTCTCATTTCAGGAAGTCCTCTTGCCTTAGCTACCGTTACATAGTCCTCTCCTAGAGTATTGAGTGTGCTACTCTTCATACTCAGTGTCCACCCACCTACAGTACTAACTACATAGGTTAAGATAGGAAGCAGGGCATGAGAAAATATGTCTTTAATGAACTCTAGATTAAACCCTGGTGTAACCCCTGGAGATACAGTTCCTCTCATCGCACTCACAGGAATTAAACCTAATTGTACTCCTATAATGATGAGTAAGAGTATTCCTATTAGATAGTTTGGTATTGCACTTAAGATAGCAGCTACTGTAGAGACGAAATGGTCAAAGAGCCCACCTCTTCTATAAGCAGCAATCATACCTAGCATTATCCCTAGGCTGAAACTTATTAAAATAGAGATACCAACACTAAATATTGTCCAGGGGAGGTACGCGGTAATCATCGTAGAGACAGGAGTCCCTTGAGAAAGGAATGACATTCCAAAATCTCCCCTTAGGAGATTTTTCATATAATATAGATACTGTTGATATAACGGGGCATCTAGATTTATAGAAAAGAGTGCAGCCGCCTGGTTCTTTGCATCCTGGAAGCTCATTCCATACTGAGAGATGAGTTGTCCTATATATATCTCTACAGGATTTCCAGGCATAAGCCTTACAATAAAGAATGTAAGAGTAGCCACTATAAAGATAGTGAGGATTGCCCTTATGATTCTAGTAAAGATATAGTTAGAGAATAATCTTTTGAGTCTTACCAAACTTTAGCCTCCTATTCTAGATTCAGAATGAGGCCGGGGAAGATTCCCCGGCTAATAAGATTATTTACTTACAGGCTTCAATGTGCCATTAAGGATCATAATAGTAACAAAGTTATCAGCATAAGGACTATTCTTATATATTGGATCTCCCTCTTTAGGCCATCCTGTTACTCTTACTCCATCCAATGCTGGGTTATTTCCGTATCTTTCCCATAGAGGAACTATTGGCAACAGCTCATTGAATGCAAGAGCCAATTTTTCTACTATTTTCTTCTGTTTTAAGAGGTCATAACCTTCAGCACTTTGGGTGATAAGTTGGTTAAGGTCAACCTTACCAGCAGATTTTGTGGTCTGTACTAGTGGGAAATTCATTCCAGGTCCCATCCCACTTGGATAGTTATAGGTAATTAGGTCTGCATAGTAAGAGAAGTGGGCATGGGGATGAGCTGCGCCCCAACCATTGATAGCCATCTGGAATCTCCCTTGATATATCTCAGTAGGGAATTGAGAATATGTAATTCCACGCACTGTTGTCTTTATACCAAACTTAGTCAATTGTTCGGCTGCATTCTCTGCTGCTGCTGACCAGTCGGCATATTCAGCTGGAACAAGAAGTTCATATACCATCTTTGTACCCTTATCTGTCACCCAGATACCATCCGAACCCTTCCTAAATCCAAGATTAGTCAGTATCTTTGTTGCTAGATCTGGGTTATAGTCATACTTGTTTAGTCTCTTTAAAACTGGTTCAGAGATCCACTGAGGAACTAGGTTATCACTGAGCCCAGTCATATAAAGCTGTCTCTTAGCAGAATCTCCAAGAGATACAAATGCATTTTCTTCCTTCTTTACTGCATATGCTATAGCTTGTCTAACCTCTTTTAGGTTGAAAGGATAGATATTATGATTAAAGTATATCGATGGACCAGAATATATAGGTGGTCTTATAATCCTTATACCCAACTGGACGAATTGCTTTTCTGTGGCTGGAGGAAATCCGTGTGTAGCATAGTCTACCTCTTTAGATATTACTAGAGGTGTTACAACAGGAGTCTCTCCATTGTATACCTTTATTGTATCAAACTTAATCTTTTCTGCATCCCAATAACCACTAAACTTGGTGAGCGTTGCTTCTGATTCAGTAAGGTTCTTTGGGTCTAGGATAAATGGTCCGGTTCCTACAATTTTTTCTGGTCTAAATTGGTCAAACTCTGCTCTAAGCTTTTTCATCTCTTCAGACTCATTCGTCTTACCTTGACCAAGGAGAGCTATCACTTGACTTGCATACTTTCCATACACTGCATCAGAGCGAATCTCCGTTCTAAGTATATACCTTTCTATTACCATAGGGGCTGCTGGATTTCCCATATGAAAGTCCACAGTATAGTCATCTACTGGTGTTACCTTATCGACGTATCTCCAGACTGCCCAATTATAGAGATATCCAAGATAGAATGTAGTTACTACATCCTTAGCTGTAAAGGTCTTTCCATCCTGCCACTTTACACCCTTTCTTAGATAAACCCTAAAGGTATTTGTATTTCTATTGAGACTCCATTTTGTGGCAAGAAGAGGCATCCACTTTTCCTCTGCCCATAGATACATAGCTAAGGGCTGTTCCATAAGGTCCCAATACATTCCTAGGCTGATATTATTAGTAGCATAGGTATTATAGTGTCCTACTGGAGGAGGAGAATATGGCCATGCACCATGAAACTCTCCTGCTGCAAAGGCAAAAGGAGCAAGAGTAACTACTAGGATCATACTGATTAAACCTGCTAAAATTTTTTTACTCATTCCCAATAACCTCCTATAATTTATTTTTTGTATCTAAAGCCTCAACCTCTTCTAACACCCCTCAATAATCTAACTAGATAGAAATCATTTTGGAAGGCTCTCTAATATTACCTCCAATCTTCTACCGCTTACTTTAGCGGAATTATTTTAACATTTTAGATTATTAAAGTCAACAGAATATTTTTCCTAACTCTTATAAGTAATTTAGAAGGAATCTTCATATATTTGAATGGGAGGTTATGATAAAATATAAAATAGATAATTTTAGAGAAGGAGGACCTATGCCAAAAGAATCGATGACTCCAAAAGAACGGTGGGAAGCGGTATTAAGGAGGAAGAAACCTGATAGATTGCCTATGGACTATTGGGCTACCACTGAGACAAACGAGAAACTAATGAGGTATTTAAGTTGTTCTAGTTTAGAAGAGGTATATAGGAGACTCCATATAGATAGGCCTGTTAGTGTGTCTCCTGTATATATAGGACCAAAATTAGAGGAAAATACTGATATCTATGGCATTCGATATAGAAATATTGAATATGGGGGAGGGGTTTATTCCGAGTCTATCTATCATCCTCTTGCCCAGTATCAAACAGTAGAGGAGATAGAAAAGAATTATGTATGGCCTAGTGTAGATTGGTTTGATTATAGGGTGATACCCAATCAGTTAAAAGGAAAAGAGGAGTATCCTGTCCAAGGTGGTGGTTCGGAGCCATTTCTAATCTATAAGGACCTTAGAGGGCAGGAACAGGCATTTATGGACCTCATATTAAATCCAGAGATAGTAGACTACTGTTTAGATAAATTGTTCGATTTTTGTTATGAAAATACTTTAAGAATATATGAGCAGATTCCAGGTAGGATTACGTTCTCTTATATAGCTGAGGATATGGGAGCGGAAACTGACCTTATGTATTCTCCAGAACAGATAAGAAGATTCTTACTGCCACGTATGAAGAGGATGATTGATCTAGCTCATGAGGCTGGGGTGTATGCATTCCATCATAACGATGGAGCAATAAGAAGGATCCTCCCTGACCTAATAGGGATAGGGATAGACATATTAAATCCTATCCAGTGGAGATGTAAAGGAATGGAACGAGAAGGCTTAAAACGGGATTTTGGTGACAAGTTGATATTCCATGGAGGAGTAGACAATCAGTATACGTTAGCGTTTGGCTCGGAGGAAGAGGTGAAGAAAGAGGTTATAGAGAATATAAAGATACTTGGTTATGATGGGGGGTATATAATTGCACCCTGTCATAATATACAATCTGTAAGTCCACCTGAGAATATCGTGGCAATGTATGAGACAGGTTATGAGTATGGATTCTTTTAAATTACTTGTAAGGTATAAATATTTTTGATAAAATCTTTATATGAAAAGAATAGTTAGTGTAAGTCTTGGCTCCAGTAAAAGAGACCATAGGGTCTCTTTGTCTATTTTAGGAGAAGAGGTAATTATTGAAAGAATAGGCACTGATGGAGACCTGAGTGCTGCCATAGAGAAGATAAAAGAGTTAGATGGCAAGGTTGATGCCATAGGGTTAGGAGGTATCGACCTCTATTTTACTCTTGGTAAGAAGCGCTATATAGTAAAGGATGCTTTGAAGATGGCAAGGGCAGCTAAGATAACCCCTATAGCAGATGGAAGTGTAGTGAAAGAGACCCTAGAAAGGGAGGTGATTACTCTATTAGAGGGTCTTGTTCCTGGAGGGATTAAGGGGAAGAATGTGCTTATTCCTTCAGCTGTAGACAGGTTTGGTATGGCAGAAGCCTTTTATACCAAGGGGGCTAATATAGTGATAGGTGACTTTATGTTTGCTTTAGGTATTTCAATCCCTATTCATAGTATAAGGACATTAAAATTTTTAGCGTATATCCTTCTTCCTATACTGACAAGACTGCCATTCTACATGCTCTATCCAGTAGGAGAAAAACAAGAGGAGGTTACACCAAAGTTTACAAGGTATTTTATGTGGGCAGATATAATAGCTGGAGACTTTATATATATAAAGAAGTATATGCCAGAGAATCTAGAGAATAAAATAATACTTACAAATACTGTTACCCCTGTCGATAAGGAAATGCTAAGAGAGAGAAAGGTAAAGTGGCTGATAACTACAACACCAGAGCTCTCGGGAAGGTCATTTGGAACCAATGTCCTAGAAGGATTTCTTGTGGCTATGAAGGATAAAAAGAAACCTGAAGAGACGGACGAGGCATTTCTAAAGAGGATAGGTTTTAATCCCAGAGTAGAAAGGTTAAGTTAAGTGAAGAGGTGATATGATGAAAGAAAAAGAAATCTTTCTAACAAAGGAAGGGTATGAAGCTTTAGTAAAAGAATTAGAAGACTTAAAGAGAAATAAGAGAAAAGAGGTAACAGAAAAGATAAAACAGGCAAAGGAATTCGGAGACCTCTCTGAGAATGCAGAATATACAGAGGCTAAGAATCAGCAAGCATTTATTGAGGGAAGAATCCTTACTATTGAACATATACTCTATAATGCAAAGATAATAGAAGAAGATGGTCAGGATGGTAGTGTCTCGCTAGGTTGTAGGGTAAAACTGCTGAATCTTTTGGATAACTCTATTGTAGAATATTATCTTGTAAGTTCTCCAGAGGTAAATGTAAAGGAGAATAAGATCTCTGATGAATCTCCAGTTGGAAAAGCAATAATAGGAGCTACTATAGGCGATGTTGTGAAGGTGAAGATCCCTAAAGGAGAGATTGAATTCAAAGTCCTAGAGATAAGGAGGTCAAATTAGGTGAACTTTATTCCCACTCATTCTATCGACGAATTGAAGGAAAACTTTGATTCGTATATAGAAGGAACAGTAAGGATAGCAGGTAGGATTACAGCGATAAGAAAGCATGGAAAGGCTATATTTTTAGATATAAGGAATATAAAAGATAAGATACAGATCTATGGGAGAGCAGACGAACTTGGCTCTTTATACAGTCTCTTTGAGGAATGTCATGTTGGAGACTTCATTGGAGTAGAAGGTGTTCCGTTTAAAACCCATACAGGAGAGCCGTCTGTAAAGGCGAGAAATCTTTTGGTCCTTAGTAAGTGTTATAGACCTCTTCCAGAAAAGTGGCATGGTGTTACCGATGTAGAGACAAGATATCGGCGAAGATATCTTGATCTAATAGCCAATGAAGAGGCAAGAAAGATATTCCTTCTCCGTTCTAGGATGATAAAGGAATTGAGAAATTTTCTTGATAGTCGTGGTTTTATAGAGGTAGAGACACCTATCCTCCATAAGATACCTGGAGGTGGTGCAGCTAGGCCATTCATTACTCACCATAATGCCTTAAATATAGACCTGTATTTGAGGATTGCTCTAGAACTATATTTGAAACGACTTATAGTTGGGGGATATGATAGGGTATATGAGATCAATAGATGTTTCCGCAATGAAGGGATATCTACTGTTCACAATCCTGAGTTTACTATGCTGGAGTTATATCAAGCCTATGCAGATTATAATACTATGATGTCTCTTACTGAAGAGTTGATAGTGCATCTTGCTAAGGTATTACTAGGTGAGCCTGTAATACATATAGGGGAAGAGAGGATAGATATATCTCCTCCTTGGAGGAGATTCGAGTTGCTAGAGATAGTAAAAGAGTATACCGGGGTAAATCCCCTAGAGATGGAGAGAGAAAAGCTCTTAGAGTATGCTAATAGATTTGAGATAAAGGTTACAGTAGAGGAAACCCTTTGGGCAAAGGTATTAATGGAGCTCTTTGATGAAGAAGTACAGCCTTGTCTTAAGGAGCCAACATTTATTACTGGATATCCAGTAGCAGTATCTCCATTAGCAAAGGCGAGAGAGATAGACCCTAGATTTACAGATAGATTTGAACTCTTTATAGGGGGACTTGAGATAGCAAATGCATTCTCTGAGTTGAATGACCCGATAGAACAGAAGAGGAGGTTTGAAGCCCAACTTCAAGAGAGATTAAAAGGAGAAGAGGAAACCCATCCTATGGATGAGGACTTTATTGAGGCTTTGGAATATGGAATGCCTCCCACAGGGGGCTTGGGTATAGGAATAGACAGATTGACTATGCTCTTAAGTAATGTAAATTCTATAAGAGAAGTAATTCTATTTCCTCTCCAGAGGCCAGAGTGAGTAAGACAGGCAAGGTCTATAGATGTAGTGAGTGTGGATATACGACGTCACATTGGTTAGGTAGATGTCCTCAGTGTGGTGCTTGGAACAGTATAGAAGAGGTTATTACTGAAAAGGAGACAAAGAAAACCCTAAGTACTTATAGGGTTCCTAAAGGAGCAAGGCTTGAAGAGATTGAAAACAGCTCTTTAGAGAGGATATCTACCGAGTATCCTGAGATAGATAGACTTTTGGGGGGAGGTATAGTACCTGGTTCTGTACTCTTGATAGGTGGAGAACCTGGAATAGGAAAGTCTACCCTTATGCTTCAACTCTCTGATGCCTTTTCTAGAAAAGGACTTAAGGTCCTCTATAACTGTGCAGAAGAATCTGTATATCAGGTAGGGCTAAGGGCTAAGAGACTTGGTATAGAGGGTAGAAATCTAATCCTTTTAAGTGAAGCTAGTCTTGATGCGTCTATAAATCTATACGATGAGATAAAGCCTGATGTTTTTATTACAGACTCGATCCAGGCGGTGAAGGACGAATCGGTTGAGACTCAGGCAGGAACTGTGAGTCAGATAAAACTATGCACCTCTAAGATTATAGATATAGCAAAGAGGGATAATACTGTAGCTTTTATTACTGGCCATGTGACAAAGGAAGGGATGTTGGCTGGTCCTAAGACCTTAGAGCATATGGTGGATGGGGTCTTCTACTTTGAAGGAGAAAGGGATGGGATGGTTCGTATCTTAAGGGCAGTAAAGAATAGGTATGGTGATACAAACGAGGTAGCATTTATGGAGATGGGTTCTTCAGGTCTTAAGGAGATCTCTAATCCATCTCTATTCTTTATAAGGGAAGGACTAGGGGAGACACCAGGGGCTACTATTGGTGTTATAATGGAAGGTACTAGGCCTATATTGGTAGAGGTTCAGGCATTGGTTACTAGATCTATATATAGTGTGCCAAGAAGGATAGTCCAGGGGATGGATTATAATAGATTCTCTATTATAACTGCAGTACTAGAGAAGCTATTACAATTACCTCTTTTTAATAAGGATGTATTCCTCAATATTCCTGGTGGGGTAAACGTAAAAGACCCAGGTATAGACCTTCCTGTAGCCCTAGCTATCATATCAAGTGCTGTAGATATCCCTATCCCATCGGATACATTTAGTTTTGGAGAGATGGGATTAACTGGGGAGGTAAGGCAAGTAATGTGGCAGGAAAAAAGAATAGATGAGGCAATGAGATTAGGATACAGAGAAGGGATAGTACCTATAATGAAAAGAAGAGAAGATAGAAAACTGAAAGAGGTAAGATTTTTAAGGGAGGTGTATGATTTTATAAAGAGATGCCAGACCCTATCTTAGACCTTTATAGGGCATTAAAACTTACAGCTCCAGGAACACCTCTTAGGGATGGCTTAGAGAGGATATTAAGAGCTAGTATGGGTGGACTTATTGTGATTGGAGGGACACCGGATGTAATAGCGATATCTAATGGAGGATTTTCTATTAACTGTGACTTTTCGCCAGAGGCTCTTTATGAGTTGGCGAAGATGGACGGGGCAATTATTGTCTCTGAAGACCTAAAAAAGATACTATATGCTAATGTCCAGCTTTCTCCAGATATTTCAATTCCTACTACAGAACCAGGAACTAGGCATAAGACTGCAGAGAGAACTGCTAAGCAGACAGGGTGTCTTGTGATTGCAATCTCGGAGAGAAGAGAGATCATAACCCTCTATATTGGGAATACTAAGTATATACTCCAGGACATAAGGAATCTCTTGGTAAAGGCAAACCAGGGACTGCAGGTTCTAGAGCGATATCGATTGATATTAGACCAGGCAATGTCTAACCTGACCATGTTAGAACTAGAGGATAGTGTTACTCTTTTTGATATACTCTGGAGTTTATATAGAATAGAGATGGTACAGCGTATAGCCCAAGAAATAGATAGATATGTAACTGAGTTAGGAATAGAGGGAAGGCTTGTTAAGATGCAGTTAGACGAACTTATAGGGGGAGTCTCAGATGAGGAGACTTTGCTATTAAAGGATTATATAGGGGAAGGGATATCCCTAGAGGTGGTAAGGGAAGAGATAAGGAACAAAAATCTTACCGAGATTCTAAATTTATCATCAATGGCGACCCTACTGGGCATCTCTGATACTGTAAGTCTGCCAGACTCTAGTTTAAAGTGTAGAGGTTACAGATTATTGAGTTATATCGCTCGTATCCCTTCTAATATTATCGAGAAACTTATCAGCCATTTTGGTAACCTGCAGAATATATTAAAGGCAGATATTCCTCAATTAGATGAGGTAGAAGGTATCGGTGAGATAAGGGCGAAAAATATAAAAGACGGATTGAGAAGATTGAGAGAGCAGAGTAAGGGGATTTTACCATTTAGACCTATTGATTTAGGAAGGGTTAGGTGAATATAGGAGTTGTAATTGCAGCAGCAGGACAATCCAAAAGATTAGGCCATAATAAGGTCCTTATGGAATTAGGAGGAAAGGTTGTTTTATTTTATTCATTAGAGCAGTTCATAAAGCTTCCTTCATTAAATGAGATCGTTATTGTAGTAAGAGTTCAGGATGAGGTAGAGGTAAAAGAGATACTTGAGAGACAGGGATATAAAATTCCTACTAAGATAGTGGTGGGTGGAGAAGAGAGGCAAGATTCAGTGTATGCAGGATTGAAGGCTTTAGGTATGTGTGATATAGTGGCTATACATGATGGAGCAAGACCATTTATAAGCTATGAACTTATAGAGAGATTGATAGAAGAGGCTATTAAGTACGGAGCGGTAATACCTGCTTCACCGGTAAAGGAAACGATAAAGGTAGTAAGGGAAGGATATGTAGAATCTACTTTGCCTAGAGAATTCTTGTGGAGTGTACAAACCCCTCAGGTATTCAGGTATAGGTTGATAATGGAGGCCTACGAAGAGGCATTTAAGAATGGATTCTATGGCACAGACGATGCCTCTCTAGTAGAGAGGTTTGGGTATAAGGTAAGGGTAATACCTGGAGAATATACAAATCTAAAGATTACTACTAGAGAAGATTTAGAAATAGCACAACGATATATCAAACTTTTAAATCTATGAGGATTGGTTTAGGATATGATATCCATCCTATAAAGGAAGGGAGAAAGCTCTTCTTGGGTGGAGTAGAAATCCCATCAAGATTCGGTTTGATTGGACACTCAGATGCCGATGTGCTTTTACATGCCATTTCTGATGCCATACTTGGAGCTGCTGGTTTGTCTGATATTGGGTTTTTCTTTCCAAATACTAGTGCCTATAAGGACATTTCGAGCTGTGTTATACTAGAAGAAGTAAGAAAGAAGATTGAGAAAAGGTATAGGATAGTGAATATAGATAGTGTAGTTATAGCGGAAGAGCCTAGACTTAATCCATATATAGAAAAAATGAAGGAAAAGATCTCAAGGATTCTCGAAATAACTTCAGATTCTATAGGGATAAAGGCAACTACCAGCGAAGGACTAGGTTCTATTGGAAGAAAAGAAGGGATAGCTGCAATAGCTGTAGTCCTATTGGAATTGAAGGAGGATAGCAATGGATATTAGGGTTAGATTCGCCCCAAGTCCAAGTGGAAGCTTGCATATAGGTAATGTAAGAACTGCCCTCTTCAATTGGCTATTTGCTAGAAAAAATAATGGAAGATTTATCTTACGGATAGAAGATACAGACATAGAAAGGACATTCCAGGAGGCATACCAAGGGATCCTTGATGACCTTTTATGGTTAGGATTAGAATGGGATGAGGGTCCCTATATGCAGAGCGAAAGATTAGAGATATATAGAAAATACGCAGGTGAACTTTTAGACAAAGGACTTGCCTATAAATGTTTCTGTACACCCGAAGAACTAGAAAAAGAGAGGGAGGAAGCGATAAAAGAGGGAAGACCTCCTAGGTACAGTGGAAGGTGTGCATCCCTTACTCCTCGAGAAGTAGAGAGATTAGAAAAAGAGGGAAGACCATACTCTATAAGATTTAAAATACCCCCAGATACCCACTTTATAGTTGATGATATAGTTAGAGGAAGGATAGATTTTGATGTAAATGCTATTACAGGAGACTTTATCATCCTACGTTCTGATGGTATGCCTACTTATAATTTTGCAGTGGTGATAGATGATTACCTTATGAGTATTACTCATGTTATAAGAGGTGAAGACCATCTCTCAAATACACCTAGACAGCTCCTTATATATAGAGCTATTGGTGCAGAACCACCAAGATTTGCCCATCTGTCTATGATTGTAGGGAGTGACCACTCTAAGCTCTCTAAGAGAGAGGGCTCCTTCTCTTTAAAGGACTTAAGAGAACAAGGATTTATACCTGAGGGGGTAATAAACTATCTAGCACTGTTAGGATGGAGTCCGAAAGGGGAGGAGATAAAAACTAGAGAAGAACTTATAAAGGAGTTCTCTCTTGAGGAGGTTTCTCCGAGCCCTGCTGCATATGATGAGGCAAAGCTAAGATGGATTAATAGACAGCACATTCTAAGGATAGATATAGAGAGACTGATAAGATACGCAGTACCCTTTCTGGAAGGATTTGAGAGTTATCCTAGAGATTGGTTAGAAAAAGCTATACTTTCTATAAGAGAATATGCAGAGACATTAAGAGATATCCCAGAACAGTTAGAAAGATATTATAAAAAAGAACCTGATTTGTCTAGATATATAGAGGAGATAAAAGAGGGGAAAAAGGCTATTGTGGCACTTTTGAGTCTATTAGAAAGAAGTGTCGATCTTTCATCTATAGATAAGATATTCAAAGAAGCAATGTCTATGTCAGGGCTTAAAGGGAGAAGATTCTATCATCCAGTGAGGATAGCCATTACTGGCTATGATTCAGGTCCAGAGCTTATAGAATTGATTCCTATATTAGGAAAGGAAAGATGCATAGAGAGATTACAAAATGCACTAAATTATGTGGAGGGGAAAAATGAAGTTCTATAATACGCTAACTAGAGATGAAGAAGAATTTTATCCTAAGAAGAAAAAACTTGTAAGGATGTATGTATGTGGTGTTACTCCTTATGATTATTGTCACGTAGGGCATGGAAGGGCATACCTTGTATATGATATCCTGCATAGATTCCTTCTTTCGGAAGGTTTTGGTGTGTTCTATGTGCAGAATTTTACTGATGTAGATGATAAGATAATAAACAGAGCTAAAGAGATAAAACTAGAGCCAAGGGAACTTGCAGATAGATTTATCAGGGAGTACTTTATAGATATGGATAGATTTGGTATAAAGAGGGCTACTTTATATCCTAGGGTTACAGAGCATATAGAAGAGATAGTAGACTTTATAGAGAGGATTATAGAGAAAGGATACGCCTATGAGGCAGGAGGAGACGTATACTTTTCAGTAAGGAGCTATCCTCCATACGGAAAGCTATCAAAAAGGTCACTTGAAGAGATGAAAAGTGGTGCAAGGGTAGAACCGAGTGAAAATAAAAGAGACCCTATGGATTTTGCCCTGTGGAAGAGTGCAAAGCCAGGGGAACCAAGTTGGGAGAGCCCTTGGGGAAGTGGAAGACCTGGATGGCATATAGAATGTTCAGTTATGTCTTCTCTCTATCTGGGAGAGGATATAGATATCCATGGTGGAGCTATAGAACTGATATTTCCTCATCATGAGAACGAACTTGCCCAGGCAGAGGCAGTTTTAGGGGAGGGTAGGTTTGTAAGATACTGGATTCATAACGGACTAGTAAATCTAAGGTCAGAAAAGATGTCAAAATCTACTGGAAACTTTATAACACTTAGGAATGTGCTTTCTTCCTACAAACCAGAAGCGCTTAGACTCTATCTCCTTGGAACTCACTATAGGAGCCCTGTAGATTTTGATATCCAGGCATTGGAAGATGCCCAAAGGGCGTATGAAAGGATTGAAGACACATTGAAGTTATTAGTGCAGGTTCCAGATCTGCCAGAACCTGTATATGACCAAGCATTTTTAGAATTCAGAAAGGCACTCTCTAATGACCTCAATACCCCTCAGGCTCTAGGCGTAATATTTACCTATATAAGAGAGAACAGACCACTATTAGAGGGAGAATGGAATCCAAATCTTCCTATATTCAAGTTTAACCTCTTAAGGATGTTAGATGTATTAGGTTTTCCATTTATAGAGGGGGGGTCATTCTCTTTAGATTCTGAGAAACTAAATCAGGTAATGAATATTATAATATCTTTAAGGAATAAATTAAGGCAGGAGAAGAGATTTGATCTTACAGATGGAATTAGGGATAACCTCAATAGTATAGGCATAATTCTAGAGGACACTAAAGAAGGGACAAGATGGAAGATGAATTGAGGATTGAAGGGAGGAATTCGGTAGAGGAAGCAATAAAGAGAGGAATTGTTCAGAAGCTTCAGATAGAAAAAAGAGTCGTCCCTAGATATAGAGAGATTATCCGAGAGGCTAAGGAGAAGGGAGTCCCTATACAAGAGGTTCCATCTTTAGATGTAAAACAGGGTATTGTAGCGTATATATTTCCAGTTCAGCCATGGGATATAGAAGAATTTATAGACAAATCTTTTATAGTAGTTGCAGATGGAGTAGAGGACCCTTATAACCTTGGTGCCATAATAAGAACTGCAGAGTGTGCAGGGGTGGATGGTATAGTATTTCCTAAACACCGTTCTAGTCTTATTTCAAAAGGGCTTATAAGTTCATCCAGTGGGGCGATCTTTCATATTCCATTTAGTGTAGTAACCAACACTGCTCAAAGTATAGATAGATTTATACAGGCAGGTTTCTCTATAGTAGGGGCAGACCCGGAAGGAGAGGCTTACTTTAATATAGACTTTGGTTTCCCTACCGTTTTAGTGATAGGGGGAGAGGATAAAGGCTTACGTCCTATCATAAAGAAAAGATGCAATATCCTTGCTGGTATTCCTATGAGGGGTAAGCTTAACTCTCTAAATACCTCGGTAGCGGCAGGAATCCTTATCTATGAGATAGCAAAGAAAATATTTATACAAGGAGGGATGAAGCGGTGAAAAAGGGGATTAATATCTGGTCCTTCTCTGGAGGGATGAGTATAAAGGAATGTATGAAGATAGCGAAGAATGCAGGCTTCGAAGGGATAGAATTGGCTTTAACGGAAGAAGGGGAGATCAATCTGGCAAGTAGTGAGAAAGATATACTAAGGTTTAAAGAGATGGCTGAGGATATAGGGATAGAGATAAGTGGATTTGCTGCAGGTTTATATTGGAAGTATCCTTTTACAAGCAATGATAAAGAGATAAGAGAAAAGGCAAAGAGTATCTGTAAAAAACAATTAGAGATTGCCTCAATACTTGGGGTAGATACGATTCTTGTTGTTCCAGGGGCAGTAGGTGTAGACTTTATGCCTCAGGCTGAGATAGTAGAATATGATGTTGCATATGATCGTGCATTAGAAGCGCTCTCTCAATTAGTCACCGAAGCAGAGAGGATGAAGGTCTGTATAGGAGTAGAGAATGTATGGAATAAGTTTCTCCTTTCTCCCCTTGAGATGAGAGATTTTATTGATAGATTAGATTCCAACTATGTAGGAGCTTATGTAGATGTAGGAAATATTATTTATATAGGTTATCCAGAACACTGGATTAGGATTCTTGGAAAGAGGATTAAAAAGGTCCATGTAAAAGATTTTCGAAGGCAGGGGTGTGGACTTGCAGGTTTTGTAGATTTACTAGCAGGGGATGTAAATTATCCCAAGGTTATAGAGACACTAAAGGAAGTAGGATATGATGGCTACCTAAATGCAGAGATGTCTCCATACAGAGATTATCCCATTCAAATCATATATAACACATCTAAATCTATGGATAGAATCCTAGGTAGAGAATAAGGAGGCTAAAGATGATTAAGGTAGGACTTATAGGTATAGGTTTTATGGGAAGAGGTCACTTAGATAACTATATAAGGCTTGAAGCAGAAGGCTTCCCTGTGAAGTTAGTAGCTATCTGTGATATAGATCCAGAAAAGTTTGAAGGGAAATTTATAAAAGGTAATATAGATGTTGGTACAAGCAAGTATGATTTCAGTAAATATAGGCTCTATACAAGTATGGATGAAATGTTAGAAAGAGAGGCTTTAGATTATGTAGACATCGCATTGCCTACATATCTGCACAAGGACGCTACAGTGAAAGCTCTTAATAGAGGATTAAATGTCCTATGTGAGAAACCTATGGCTTTAAATTCAAAGGAATGCACTGAGATGATAGATGCTGCTAAAAAGAACAATAAGAAGCTTATGATTGGACACTGTCTCAGGTTCTGGCCAGAATATGAGTATTTAAAGGAGTGTGTGGAGAGTGGTAGATTTGGAAATGTTTTGGAAGGTTTCTTCTATAGAGGCGGTGGCTCTCCAAAGTGGTCCTATCAGAACTGGCTTTTGACAAAGGAAAAGAGTGGAGGATGCATACTAGATCAACATATTCATGATGTAGACACAATCAATTGGCTATTTGGTAAACCTGAAGCGGTATCAACATTAGCAAGGAATGTAATCCCTGGAAGTGGCTATGATATAGTCTCTACAAACTATGTATATACAGACGGTAAGGTGATAAATGCTCAGGATGATTGGACATTAGAAGGGGACTATGGATTTGAGATGATGTTTAGGGTAAATTTTGAAAGGGGAAATATTATCTATCAGCATGGTGTCTTAAAGGTTAATCCTAATGGAGAAAAAAGTTTTACCCCAGAATTGCCAAAAGAAATGGGCTACTATAGAGAGATAAGATACTTCATCGAAAGTCTGATAAATAATACTCCTATCACAATAGCTCCGCCCGAGAGTAGCAAGGAAACTATAGAGATAGTCGAGGCAGAGATTCTCTCTGCAGATAATAGAGGAAAGGTTACTCCTGTACGATAGTAAGTCCTAAAAGTTAGAAAGATATAATTAGAGGTTAGTGAGTTTTTAAAAAGTTGAACCTACGTTAGATTAATTTTCGTAGAAGGGCTACCAATAGTTTTTGGTAGCCCTTCGTTCTTGTTTATGCGGCTGAGAATGTAGCACCACAGTTTTTACACTCCCATTTGGAAGGGTCTCCCTTTTTAGGAAGAATCTTCGTACTGCCGCACTTTGGGCATCTTGCTGGTGCTTTCTTACCCATAACCTTCACCTGCCTTCTCTAAAGATATATTCCCCCTACTATGACCTTCTACGATATTCTTTATATCCATCAAGGTCCTTTCCCTATTATTATTGTTGGTAATGGCAGAACCAATCACTAACATATTAACTCCATATTCTAGTAAATTCTTTATGTTTCCATTGTTTATTCCACCATCTACCTCTATAATAGGATTAGCCTTTACTGTTTTGCATAGGTCCTTCAAATCTATTAGCCTTTTAAATGTGTTAGGGATAAATTCCTGCCCACCAAAGCCTGGATTTACACTCATAACAAGTACTAGGTCTACATCTGTAATTATATCTTCTAAAAGGGTTATTGGTGTACCGGGATTTATTGCTACTCCAGCCTTACATCCGAAAGATCTTATGTAAGAGACTAGCCTATGGATATGATAGGTTGCTTCTATATGGACAGTAATGATATCCGCTCCAGCATTACTAAATAGCTCGATAAATCTCTCTGGCTCTTCTACCATAAGATGCGTATCTAACAAGAAACCACCAAATTTTTTCAGAGAACTGACAAATTGAGGGCCAAAGCTCAGATTCGGTACAAAATGTCCATCCATTACATCTATGTGGAGCCAGCTGATTCCAGAACTCTTAAAATCCAAGAGGATCTCTTTCATATCAACTATATCCGCAGAGAGAAGAGAAGGGACTATCTCTGCCATAACCTTATCTCTCCTTCTTCTCTAAGTGATATATGTCTTACCTTTAGAGGGATATCCAAAAATATACCAGCCTTTTCTTTGAAATCATAGACATCTCCGGTAGTATATACCTCTATAATACCTCTTCCTCCTCCTAATATATTCATTTCTCCTAGTTTTTTCTTCAATCTTTCCACCGCAGGTATCGCCGGATCAACTATCCTTATATCTTTTCCTAATAGCATACTACTAATCTCTTTCAAATACAAGGGATAATGACTACAGCCTAATATAAGAGTATCTACAGATACCTCAATAAGAGGTCTAAGATACACAGAAAAGGCTTTTATTAATACATCCTTCCTAACCCTATTCTCTATAAAAGGCACTAATAAGGGGGCAGATCTCTCTATTACCTGAATATTTGGGTTATATCGTCTGATGGTAAGAGTATAGGCAAGAGAAGATGCAGTTGCTCTAGTCGCTATCACTCCTACTCTTCTGATACTATGAATTTTTGATATTTCCTCAGCAGTAGGCTCTATAAGACCGATCATAGGGGTAGAAATGATATTTTCTATATATTTTAAGGCTAGTGCCGAACTTGTATTACAGGCTACTAGTATTGCCTTTACCTGATGTCTTTCCAAAAAAGAGACAATCTGCCTCATATAATCTACAATCTCTGTAACAGACCTATTTCCATATGGCATATGAATAGTATCTGCCACATAAATAACATCCTCATAAGGAAGTATCCTCCTCAACTCCTTCAGAACAGTGAGTCCTCCTAAACCAGAATCAAAGATCCCTATCTTATTACTCATTGTTTCCCCTCTAGAAAAGCTATTATCCCTGACACTATCCCACCTGCAATCTTCCTTCTAAAAAGAGAGTCCATTAGAAATTTTTCCTCAGTGGGATTAGAAATGAAAAGTGCTTCTACCAGTATTGCTGGGATATTTACATTCTTTATTATAAAAAAATCTCCCTTCTTCACCCCTCTATTATACCTTCCAGTAGCATTAGAGAGACTATTACATACCGATTCAGCGAAAGGCTTGTCTTCATCCCTACAATAGAATACCTCTATCCCTCCAGGTATAGGAGAGTTTGCAGAGTTACAGTGGACACTTACTAATATGGCTTTCCTATTGCCATTTATAAGTACCACCCTTGCCTCTAATTCTTCTCTAGCACTATTCCCATTGGGTGCTACAGAACTATCTGTACTCCTAGTTAGGATTACCTGATAGCCATTTGATTCTAATAACCCCTTCATATATAAAGCTACATCAAGGGTAACATCCTTCTCCTTTAATCCACTTGGTCCTATCGCTCCCGGGTCCTTCCCTCCATGGCCTGGGTCTATAATGATAATGGGCTTTAAAACAGGAGGGGTTAAAGAGGACATTGGAAAGGAAAGTGAAATCACTCCGGGAACAGCTATCTCTTCTAAGCTCCACGATAAGGTATTATCACTACTTATTACTACTCTTACAGTTGGAGGATATATACTGAATTGACTTACCTTCACCTCGGTTATAGGAGGAGATACCTGAATACTGTAGGTATCGTTCATAAGGGTGGTATTAGGAATATCTATTACTATTCTATTAGGATTAACTAGAGAGAAAACTTCAGGCAATAATACCTTCTTGCTCCCAGTTATAATATTAAGAAACCCCTTGTTACCAGCTGAAACATCTATCGAGACCTTCTTTAGTCTGGGGGGAAAGGAGACGGTAATACCTGAACTATCCTTTACTATGTCTTTATATCTTATAGGACCTGATAGGTCAAATACGACCCTTAGCTTTTTTTCGTCCTGTCTTGCTAATCTTATCTTCTCTATTCCATCATTTTCTACTGGGATCTCAGAATCTAGCATTTTTGACTCCACAGGAGAGATATCTATAAAAAATCTGTATGGAGATTGAAGATAGGCATAGGAAAAGTCAAATCCACCGGTTATATCAATTTTAAAGATATCTTCATCGTCACCCTGGGTCCAGGAGATATTTGTTAGCGAAGAGATGAAACTAGAAGAGGTTTCTTCTCCAAAGATAGAAGAAACCAGTGGGAAAAGGATAAAAAAGTTTATAATAAAAACATATACCAATCTTTTCATTATTAAATGGTGGAGGCGGCGGGAATCGAACCCGCGTCCGAGAATAGGCCGCCAAAAGGCCTCTACAGGATTAGTCTCTGTTTAAATGTCCCCTCATAGTCCCCCAGAGACAGGGCTATAAGGGCAAGCCCAAAAAAAGGTTCCCTTCTCTCTCCTTGAGCAAGGAGGAAGAAGGTAATCCTGCAATGGTCACACCATTTCCTGTCTTGCAGGCTCAGACAGGAATGACGGCAGCCTAATTAATTAGGCTGCTAAAGCCAACTGATTGTCGGCGAGTTTTTTCTGCCGCATTTTTACGAGCCTACGGCGACTCGTCCTGCTCCTTTTGACCTCCATATCCCCGTCGAATCCTTACGCCCCCTTATATTCTTTTAATGTCCTTTCTAACTCTCTAACTCTATCCTTCTCTATTAGAAGCTTCTTCTTGTCGTAAAGCTTCCGCCCCTTTGCAAGGGCAATCTCTAATTTGGCGTTTCCTCTTTTAAAATACACCTTTAGAGGTATTACGGTATACCCTCTCAATAAACTCTTACTGGCTAGATACTCTATCTCGTCCTTATGGAGGAGAAGCTTCCTTGTTCTATCAGGGTCCACATTGTACCTTCCGCCCTCCTTATAGGGAGATATATGCATATTTATAATCCAAGCCTCACCATCTTTTAGCTGGATATAACTATCCTTTAGATTACAGCTTCCTCTTCTTAAACTCTTCACCTCTGTCCCCGATAGAACAATACCTGCCTCTAACGTCTCTTCTATATCAAAGTCATGATAAGCCTTTCTATTTACGGTTACAGTCTTTTCCTCTTCAGTCAACTACTTCTCACCGATATTAAACTTCCTCTTAAACTTCTCTACCCTTCCTTCTGTATCTACTATCTTCTGCTGTCCGGTAAAAAGGGGATGACACTTCGAACAGGACTCTACCCTGAGCTCTTTCTTGGTAGAACCTGTTACAAAAGTATTCCCACATGCACAGATCACTATTGCATCAGTATAATATGTAGGATGTATATTTTCTTTCATGGCTCCTCCTTAATTGCGTCTTCTAATATTTCTTTAAAATATTATACCATACTATTACAACATTTGCATTTTTTATCCCTTTTGTGATATCTTAATAGTAAATCCAATTTAAAAGGGGATGAAGGATGAAAGATATAGCCTATGAGGCTTTAGACATAGCCTTAGATGAAGGAGCCAATTTCTGTGAAGTAAGGGTGGTAAGGGGGAGGCATCAGTCTATAGAGGTAAAGAATGAACTAGTGGAATCCATCAGTGATGACTTCAGCTATGGTATAGGAGTTAGGGTGTTAGTAAATGGTAGTTGGGGGTTTTCTGCTACATCCCTTTTAGAAAGAGATAAAGTAATAGAGACAGCAAAAAAAGCAGTAGAGATAGCTAAGGCTAGTAGTTTGGCTAAAACCTATAATGTAGTACTTTCGCCGGCTCCGAGAATAACCGCAGAGTGGTATAACAATGTTAAAATAGATCCATTTGATGTCCTTTTAAATGATAAGGTAAGTCTCCTTTTAGAGGCTACTAGGATTATGTCTAAGGTCAAAGATGTAAGAGTAGCTCAAGGGAATATGGATTTTTGGAAGACAGAGAAGCTCTTTATAAATAGCGAAGGTTCAGAGATCCTACAGAACATGATAGAGAGTGGTGGAGGAATAGAAGCATACGCTATAAGAGAAGGGGATGTCCAAAAGAGAAGTTATCCAAACTCTTTTGGTGGTCAATATGAAACTAGAGGATACGAACTGATAGAAAGTCTTAATCTTCTTGATTATGCAGAAAAGATTGCAGAAGAGGCATCTGCTCTTTTGGTTGCTCCGGAATGCCCCTCTTGTAAGACATACCTTATCTTGGATGGTTCTCAGATGGCATTACAGGTCCACGAATCGGTAGGGCATCCTACTGAACTTGACAGGATTCTAGGGATGGAGGCAAGTTATGCAGGAACAAGTTTTATCTCTATAAATGATAGGGGTCGACTAAAGTATGGCTCGAAACTTATGGATATAACTGCAGATGCCACATTAGAAGGAGGGCTTGGTTCCTTTGGTTATGATGACGAGGGTATCCCTAGCCAGAGGGTAGCCATAGTAAGAGAGGGAATCCTGGTAGGTTTTTTGACAAATAGAGAGACAGCATATATAATCGATGAACAGTCCAATGGAACTTGTAGAGCTGATGGATGGAGGAATATCCCCATCATAAGGATGACCAATATAAACCTTGAGCCAAAGGAAGGGACATTGGAGGATCTTATAAAAGATACCCAGAGTGGTATATTTATGAGTACAAATAAGAGTTGGTCTATAGATGATAAAAGATTAAACTTTCAGTTTGGACTTGAGATTGCATGGGAGATAAAGAATGGAAGATTAACAAGAATCCTCAAGAATCCAAACTATACTGGTATTACTCCTGATTTTTGGAGCTCTTTAGATGCCGTTTGTGGTCCTAGCGAGTGGAAGATTTGGGGGGTTCCAAACTGTGGAAAAGGACAGCCTGGTCAGATAGCTCATGTTGGACACGGGACAAGTCCAGCTAGGTTTAGAAATGTACAGATCGGGGTGAGGTGATATGTACAGGGAGATATTGGAAGATATTATAAAGAGGTCCAAAGGAACAGATACTGAATGTCTCCTTATAGCAAATAACAGAGTACTTACTAGATTTTCAAATTCTACTATACATCAGAATACTAGTCTAGATGATATAACCCTATCCATAAGGGTAGCGATAGGTAATAGGATAGGTAAGGTAACTATAAATCAGCTTAAAGATGATATGATAGATACTGCACTAGAGAAGGCGCTAGAGTTGGCAAAGATGACTCCTCCAGATCCAGAATATAGTGGACTCCCTAATCCGAGTCCAATATTATACAGAGAAATTTCTCCCATTATGGCTAGCCCTAAAGAACTAGCTGAAAAGGTAATTGAATTCATAAAAGCAACAAGGGGATTAAGTTCTTCAGGAGCCCTAGAGGTAAATAATATTACCTTATCAGTAGTGAATTCAAATGGTATAAGTTTAGAGAGTACACTCTCTTACGTATCTTTAGAGGCAGTAGTAGAGAACGAGGAGTCCAGTGGTTATACCTACATAATGGAAAAGGACATAAATGATGTGGACTTTGTGCTTCTAAGTGAGATAGCTTCTGACAAAGCTAGAAGAGGGAAAAATCCTGTAGAAATTCCTCCTGGAGAATATACAGTGATATTGGAGCCCCAGGCTACTGGAACAATCATTTCCTTTCTTGGGATGATGGGCTTTGGAGCAAAACAGTACCAAGAGGGAAGGAGTTTTCTTGTAGGAAAACTTGGACAAAAGATAACGTCTGAGAAAATTTCTATATGGGATTATCCTTCTCATCCTAAGTCTATAGGTTTCCCTTTTGATTTTGAAGGTTGCCAAAGGAAGGATGTAGTCCTTATTGATAAAGGGGTAGCTAAAAATTTGGTATATGACACAAAGACAGCCAACAAAGAGAATAAAATATCAACTGGTAATGGTTTGCCTCAACCTAATAGTTCTGGACCATTACCTTTTAATATTACGTTATTGCCAGGAGAAACTACTTTAGAAGAGATGATCTCATCTACAGAAAAAGGGATACTTGTTACTAGATTCCATTATACAAATATAGTAGACTCAGTACAGACTATAATTACAGGAATGACAAGGGATGGGACCTTCCTTATAGAAGAAGGGAAAATTGCTGAACCTATCAAAAATATGAGATTTACCCAAAGTATAATAAATGCTCTCAGTTCTGTGGAGATGATAGGGAATAAGCTTTATATTGCTGGAGAGTCCTTTATTGGTTCAACCCTTGTCCCAGCATTAAAAATAGGTAGATTCCATTTTACGGGAGTGACTAGATAGTGTTAAAGATTGAAGAGATAGATGTGTATTATGGGGTTATAAGGGCTTTAAAGGAGGTTTCTTTAGAGGTAAATGATGGGGAGATTGTAACACTCATAGGGGCAAATGGGGCAGGTAAGACTACCACCTTAAAAACAATCTCTGGAGTAATAAGACCTAGGAAGGGGAGGGTCTTGCTCGATAGTAAGGACCTTACTAAGATGGCTCCTCACGAGATTGCTAATCTCGGTATCCTTCAAGTGCCGGAGGGGAGAAGGATATTTGGTAATCTCACAGTTATGGAGAATCTTCTTATGGGAGCATACCGTAGAAAGGATGATATTTCAGATGATTTAGAATGGGTGTTTAACCTATTCCCTAGATTAAAGGAACGACAGAAGCAGAATGCAGGAACCCTAAGTGGTGGAGAACAGCAGATGTTAGCTATTTCTCGAGCCCTTATGAGTAAGCCAAGGCTAATGCTTTTAGATGAGCCTTCATTAGGTTTAGCCCCTTTATTAGTTTTTAATATATTCGAGACTATAAAAGAGATAAATAGACAGGGGGTAACGATACTTCTTGTAGAACAAAATGCGTATATGGCACTTCAGATAGCTCATAGAGCTTATGTTTTAGAAACTGGCAAGGTAGTATTAGAAGGAACAGGAAAAGAATTACTCAATAATGAGATGGTAAGAAAAGCTTATTTAGGAGGTTGATATGAAATTTTTTGCTGATACAGCGAATATTGAAGAGATAAAACAGATTAAAAAGTGGGGATTACTAGATGGGGTGACAACAAACCCTACCATCGTTTCTAGGGAGAATAAACCATTTAAAGAGGTAGTGGCAGAGATACTCCAGGTAGTAGAGGGACCAGTTAATCTAGAGGTAATAAGTACAGAAGCTGAAGGGATGGTTAGAGAGGCACTAAAACTTGCAAGTCTTGCCCCCAATGTAGTAGTAAAGATACCTATGACCACAGAGGGAATTATGGCTGTAAAGGAGCTTTCTAGTAGGGGAGTAAAAACGAATGTTACTCTTACATTTTCCTCTACTCAAGCCCTTATTGCAGCGAAGGCTGGAGCAAGCTATGTAAGTCCTTTTATTGGAAGGTGGGATGATATATCCTTGGAAGGAATGCAGGTAGTAGAAGAGATCCTAACTATATTTGATAACTATGGCTATAAAACAGAGATAATAGTGGCAAGTGTAAGGCATCCTATACATATCTTACAGGCAGCAAGATTAGGTGCACATATTGTTACTGCGCCTTTTAAAGTCTTTGAGCAGTTATTCCATCATCCTCTTACCGATATAGGGCTTAAGAGATTCTTAGAAGACTGGAAAAAGGTTCCGAATCCAGAGTTTTAGTAGATATCTAAGGCAGGCAAGATGCCTGCCTTAGATTCTTTTATAACCGTCTTTGACTTCACAAAGAGGATATGGTAAAATTAGTTTATAAAGATTTTTAGATAGGAGGTGTTTTTGGTGGCTTGTCAAAAAGTAAATCAAGAGCTTTTAGATCTACTCAACCAGGCCATAGCAAGAGAGATACAAGTTTCTATTCAGTATATGTGGCAGCATATACAGTGGAGAGGGGTAAAAGCATTTGCTGTTAAGGAAGAGTTTAAGAGTATCGCTATAGAAGAGATGAAACATGCCGAAATTATAGGAGAGAGGTTGTTCTATCTTGGTGGTATTCCAACTACTAAACCTACTCCAATAAATGTTGGTAATGCTCTTAAGGAAATGTTAGAGCAGGATGTAAAAGATGAAGAAAACGC
>JBMFOH010000011.1:0-48698 GCA_049969715.1 bacterium
CTCTATCCAGATAGGAAATATAATCTTAAAGGATTTCTGAGAAACCTTCCCGTAAAAGATAAAGTAAAGGAAGTCTCTTGACAAAGGAGGAGGTAAAATAGTATGAAAAGGATAGGAGCTGTTTTGATAATTTCTTTATGCATGTTTTTAACTTTTGCCTCTATAGGTACTGCAAAGGAGAAGATTGTCCTGAGATTTTCGTGGTGGGGAGGCGAATCGAGACATAAGGCTACGGTCGCTGCTATTGAAAGGTATATGCAGTTACACCCGAACGTAGAAATTAAACCGGAATACTCAGGTTGGGATGGCTACCATGACAAATTAACTACTCAGTATACAGGAGGCAATGCTCCAGATATCTCTCAACTTGATTATACAATGGTGATGGAGTATGCTTCAAGAGGACTGATCCTAGACCTTACCAATTATAAAACTAAATACTTCAGGGACATTGAAGAATCTCTTTGGGGATTATTTAGAGACCTCTCTGGCAGGATCTGGGCAATCCCTACCGGAATTAACTGTGTAAGTTTATACTATAACAAGACTATGTTTACAAAGTTTGGAATAGGATATCCCAAACCTGGAATAACCTGGAATGATGTATTTAAGATAGCACAGAAGGCTACTAGAGATATAAATGGCGATGGCAAGATAGATATATATGGAATTGATACATTATTTACTCCCTCTTCGGATGCAGTTCCTGTTATTCAATATCAATGGGGAAATACGATGTATAGAAACAATTATTCTGAGACTAACTTTGATAGTGGATCGATGAAGAAATATCTAGAATTGGCTAAGAAGTTTCAAGACTCTAAGGTTGCCCCTTCCCCTCAAGATATCATAGTATATACTGGTTCCCAGGATGCATTTAACCAGGGGAAGGTGGCAATGATGCCCTCTATGCTATCTACTATAGAGTTAGAACAGTCACTTATGGAAGATGAACTTGTTAATATTCCATGGCCTAAGGCGGTAGAAACTGGCCTTACAGGTACATTTTTAAAGCCATCTCAGGCGATAGTGATAAACAAGAAAACAAAATATCCAGAGGAAGCAGTAAAGTTTGTTTCTTGGCTCTTTACTTCACCAGAAGCAGCCAAAATTACAATATTCCAAAGAGGTGTGTCTCCTTCGCGAACTCAGAGATTAGCCCTAATGTATTCAGATATATTATCTCCTATAGAGAAGAAAATAATAAATTGGACTAATGAATGTGCTAAATTTACAGATGCAAAACCAGAAATGTCTCCCCCTGGAGAGCAGGAGATAATAGATAAAGTAATAGAATTGATGCAAGAAGTTCAATATGGTCGTTCTTCTATTGATGATGTTATTAAGAGAATGCAGAAAGAGACTACTGAGATATTAAATAGGTATAAGAAATAACTTCAAAAGGCTAAGGCTATGAATATAATACAAGATTCATAGCCTTAGCTAAAGTTATTATCACTTACTAAACGAGGAGGTCTTTTAATAATGAAATTTCTAAGAGTAGATGCTCACGCACACATCAATGAAGCGATTATTAATGATGGGACCTTAGATAATAATAGGATTAGAAAATATGTTGAGGAATACAGAAATTTAGGAATAGATAAGGTGGTGCTCATAGAAGACCCGGATATTGTACTAAAACTAATGGATATATGTGGAGATTTTATTATTCCTGTATTTCGAATAGACTGCGACAATACAAGAATAAAGCAAATTGAGAATTACTTTAAGTATGGCTCGAAAGGAATAAAGTTTATTGCTCCCCAACATCCGTATAGCGATGCAAGATATTTCCCTTTATACAAATGTATTGCTTCACATGGCGATGTAGCTGTGTTTCATACAGGATATCTAACACATGATAACTATCGTATTTATACAAATATCAATATTCTTGATATGAAACCGGCCCATCTTGATGCTATAGCTAGAAGATTTCCGAAGTTGAAAATTCTTATGGCTCACTATGGGAACCCTTGGTGGGAAGAGGCATGGAAGGTTTCTTATTCTCACCCTAATATCTATGCAGATCTTTCAGGTGGAACTGCTTATTTACGTTCACGTTTTTTGTGGAAGGAATTATTTGCCCCTAATGGAAAGTTGTTTTTACCAAGTTTTGAGAAGCTTTGTTTTGCTTCTGATCTCGTTTATTTTGGGGATAGTTTGGAGATTGGACCTTACTTTGAATTTTATGATGCTTTATTTGAAGCTGTTGGAGCCTGTAAAGAATTAATAGAGAAGGTTAATCATGAAAATATTGAAAAATTATTTTCATTGTAAGATTGGAGGCGGAAGAAATGGGTAATGTCAAAATTACCATAATAGGCGGTGGAAGTTACACTTGGGGACCTACGTTAATAAGAGATATTGTTACTACGGAGGAATTAAAGGGGAGTAAAGTAGTCTTACATGATATTGATCATGAGTCTCTTGCGCTTACTTATAATCTAGGAAAGAAGATGTTAGAGGAGAATCATTTAGAGTTTGAGATAGAAAAAACGACTGAACTTAAAAAGGCATTGAAAGATGCAGATTTTGTAATCTTAACTATCAGCACTGGTGGGCTTGAAGCAATGAGATATGATCTAGAGATTCCAGAGAAATATGAAGTCTATCAATCTGTAGGAGATACTGTTGGACCTGGAGGCCTATCGAGAGCTTTAAGAAATATTCCTGTTATAGTAGGCATAGCAAAGGAAATGGAAAGAATATGCCCAAATGCCTGGCTCTTGAACTATACTAATCCTATGACGACTCTCTGTAGAGCTGTAACTCGTACTACTAATATAAAGACTATAGGTTTATGTCATGAACTTTTTGGGACTCTTGATATGTTAAAACAGATATTTAAAGTGCAGGATGAATCTGAAATTGAGGTCAAAGCAGGTGGTATAAATCATCTTGTATGGATATTGGATGTTAAAATAAGGGGTGAAGATGGATTTCCAAAGCTTTATAAATTCGCCAAGAAATATTTAGATTCTAAAGACATAATTCTAAACCAACTAGAAAGTCAAAGTCCTACAGTTGACAATAAAATAGTTAAGTTTGAGTTACTTATGAGATTTGGAGCGCTACCAGCTGCTGGTGATCGCCACATAGCAGAATTTTTCCCGTATTTCCTTACAGCTGAGAATAATAAAGGGGAGAGATATGGAGTTAAACTTACTACTATAGAGCATCGTCTAACGTGGAGATCTAAGGCAAAGTCAGATGTAGAAAAGATGATTAATGGTAAAGTCCTCTTAGATATGAAACCTTCGCGAGAAGCAGCTTCTAAGATAATGTCAGCAGTTTTAGACTCTAAACACCATATAGATATAATAAATTTGCCCAATATAGGACAAATCGCCAATCTTCCAAAGAACACTGTTGTGGAGACTTTTGGGATAGTAGGTCCCATTGGGGCTTATGGAATAGCTATCGGTGATCTTCCAGAGGGTATTCTAAATATAACAGGTAGACATGTAACAAACCAGGAAATGATCGTAGAGGCTGCCCTTACTGGAGATAGAAATCTTGTTCTTCAGGCTCTACTTAATGATCCCCTAGTTAGAAATCTAGAGAATGCTAGTAAAATGCTTGATGAAATGTTGAAGGCAAATGAAAAGTATTTACCTCAATTTTTCAAATAATACAATTGATAAGGAGGCCTAATCTATGAAGATCAGTTGTTGTTGGCTTTATGCAATAAGTAAATATGGGTACCCACCAAGTATGGAAAACATCTTTAAAGCATTAAAAGAGATGGCTAATATGGGATTTGAATACGTAGAGTTAGAAGGGGTAGGAGAAGAAAATCTAAAAGAGGTCTATCATAATAGAGAAAAAATTAAAGATCATTGTAGAGCGCTTGGGGTAAAGATAATAAACTTCTGTCCTATCATTCCTGACATTGTAAGCCTAGATGAAGATAAAAGGAAAAAGGCAAAAGACTTATACATACTTGGTATAGAATTGGCTAAATATTTTGAATGTGAGACCATTCAGACAGATAGCTATACGCCACCTTTAGAGTTTATAGGGGAGGCTCCATATAAAGAGAGCATAAGTTATGGGAAACACTATAGAGTAAAGATAGACCCTAATTTTAGTTGGGATGTACTATGGGATGTGCTAGTAGATAGCTTTAGGTTTGCCAGCGAGGCTGCCAAATCAGCTGGACTAAAGTTCTGTTTAGAACCAAGGGTCGGAGAAATTATCAGTAATACAGATGCACTCCTTAGATTGATGGACCATGTAAAGAGTGATAACTTTGGAGCAGTATTAGACACAGGGCATCAGAATGCACAGAAAGAGATTTTGCCTCTCTCGGTGGAAAAGTTAGGAAATAAAATCTATTATCTTCATGTATCTGATAATGATGGAAGAATTAATGAGCACCTTCCATTAGGAAAGGGAAATATAGACTGGGAGGGAATATTTCTTGCATTGAAAAAGCGCAATTACCAAGGTTATGTGGCAATAGATATTGGAAATGTCTCTGAAATAGAGAAGGCATATATAGATTCTAAGAAATTTTTAGAGGTCCTAACTAGGAGATTAAGTATCTAAGAGTTAACTATGAATAATGAGGCTTGTTTCCTACAAAGACCTCAAAAAGGTATCCAAGGCTTTAAAGAAGATCTATCAAGCGCCAACAGAAGAGATAATAAAGATTGGCACTTGATACTGGCGGAGTTAGCTGTTTATTTTAAAGACCGATTAGGAATTTACACTAGTTTCTTGACAGACCCAAATTCTCCCCAACCAGACCGCTAGCCATGTAGATTTTTTAATTTTGGGGTGTCAAACTTACGATAGTATAACCTTATTGTGCTATATTAAGAGTAATAGATCCCATTGAAGGGGTGCCATTTAGATAGATAATTATATTAGCAGTATATGAACCTGGAGAAAATTGATTTGGAGTGAACTGGTGGTAGTAGGTATTTCCTCCTCCGGAAAACTCGGAGATCTTAAAGGAGGGTTGATTTTCTATCTGGATGTAAGATTGGTTTAAGTCACTACTAGTCAGTGCTTCCTTTGTTTTTATCCTGATTTGAAAGGAATGACTTGTACTGATATTGTAGGTTGAGGTTGTAGGGTCAGGGAGGACCTCTTGTGAAAAAGTTCCATCATCGTTTATATCACTAAACACCTTTATCCATTCTATAACTGGAGACGTGCAGCTACACCCATCCATACCTATAACTGAAAGCAATACTACACAAACAAATAGAGACTTTATTATAAAAATTAATCCTTTCTTCATAGTATCTTCTCTCTGACTTTGGGATAGGGGTAGCCAAAGCTACCCCTAGATTACATTAAAATTTCTTGAATTTCTCTCTAGGTGCTCCGCATATAGGGCATCTCTCAGGAGCTTCACCCTCCACCGTGTGCCCACATACCTGACATATGTATATGCTTCCTACATCTGCATCTTTACCTTCATCAACCGCCCTCTTTGCTTTTTGATACATAACTGAGTGTATCTTTTCTGCCTCAATTGCATAATGAATACTTCTTATAGCCTCTTTTTCTTCCTGCAATTGAGCTACAGCATTGAAGGCAGGATACATCTCCTCTATCTCGTAGTTCTCACCGTCTATGCATACCTGTATATTCTCGGAAGACCCTTTAATCATTTCCAATGCCCTAAAGTGGTTAGTGGCATGGACCTTTTCTGCATCAGATATCGCTCTAAAAAGCCTAGCAAGATTAGGTTTTCCTTCCTTCTCTGCAATCTCAGCAAAGATTAGATACCTCATATGGGCTTGACTCTCTCCAGCAAAAGCAGCCTTTAGATTCTCCTCTGTCATCTTCCTCATAAATATTCCTCCTTTATGTTGAATTATTATTTATTGAAAGTAATTATAAAACTTATTGATTCAACAATCAACCCTACTTCTCTACCTTCCCTTTGATGAGATACCAAAGGTAAAGGTCTGTCTCACCAGGGGATTTTCTAAATCTATCAGACAGTTTCTTAAAGACCTCTTCTATATAATTATACCTTACTTCTGTCCAGCCCTTAGGGATTCTAACTATCAATCCTTCATCGAATAGTATCTTTAGAATATGGCGATCCAAGATTGCAACGTCTAGTATTCCTACATTCCTCAAAAAGTGGCTAGCTTCTTTCCATCCTATACCTTTAGCCTCTCTTACCAGTGTTTTCCTTGCCTCTTTTGTGGGAAGGGATACGATATCTTTTAAACTTCCTATCAGTCTTCTATTTTCTATAATGAATTCTGCCCTCTTATTAGGAAACCTATGTCCTCTTCTTGAAAGGGCTTTAGAAAGCTCTTCAAGGGTAAACTCCAAAAAACCGATAGGTCCTATCTCTTTTTGAGCTCTCATCCCTCCAGATGCACTCCAATTAGCAGTAAGAACGCAGAAGCTTAATTCTGAGAATAGTTCCAATTCTGAACCAAATAGCCCTAGGTTCTTAAACTCCTCTATCCTCTCTTCTACAAGACTCTTCGCCTCTTCTTCTATACTTTTCAACATTCCTAAGATCCTATCAAGGTTCTCCATATACCTAATATACCACAGTTATGGTATAATTTGAAGTATGAGATGGACCCTTTTGGTTTTAGGAGTTATAAGCCTAATTATGTTAATTAATCCTGTTTTTTCTAATCCTAGAATAAAACTAGGTATTGAGGTACTGCTTGAAGAAAATATAAAGTTAATAAAGGGTAAGAGGATAGGTCTTATCACTAATCAGACCGGTGTAGATAGTCACCTAAGGACTGATATAGACCTACTTTCTGTGATTCCCGATATAAGATTGATGGCTTTATTTGGGCCAGAGCATGGGATAGATGGTTCTATCCCTAGAGGAACGTATGTAAAGAGTTATATAGATAAGGAGACTGGTATTCCTGTCTATAGTCTCTATGGAGACACAAGGAAACCAACTAAGGATATGTTAAAAGATATAGATGTTCTTCTCTTTGATATCCAGGATGTAGGTACAAGATACTATACCTATATATATACTATGGCATTAGCTATGGAATCAGCTAAAGAAAATGGCATAGATTTTGTAGTCCTTGATAGGCCCAATCCTCTAAATGGCATAAGTGTAGAGGGCCCTGTATTGGAACCTCCGTTTTCCTCGTTTATAGGTATGTATCCTATACCATTAAGACACGGAATGACTATTGGAGAATTGGCTCAACTCTTTAATAAGGAATTTAAGATAGGCGCCAGATTGACAGTAGTGCCTATGAAGAATTGGACAAGAGATATGTGGTTTGATGATACAGGATTAAATTGGGTTATCTCCTCCCCAAATATACCAGATTTCGAATCAGTCTTACTTTACCCTTGCACAGGTCCTATTGGTGATACAAATATCTCTGTTGGTATTGGAACAACGAAACCATTCCATTTTGTAGGAGCTCCCTATATCGATTCTTCTATGCTACTGAAAGAATTGAACAAGAAGAGTCTGCCAGGAATACTCTTTAGAAAGGCTCACTTTATTCCTCAATTTGATAGGTACGAAAAAGAAGTATGTAATGGGGTGGAATTCTTTATAACAGACAGGAAGGCATTTAAGCCTATAGAAACCTGCCTTACTATTATAGAGATTATCCATAGATTATACCCAGATAGATTTAACTGGGGAGATAAATCAGGAGGGAGATACTTCTTTGATCTAAGTATGGGAACAGATAAGGTTAGGTTGAGTATAGAGAGAGGACTATCAGTGAAAGAGATAGTAAACTTATGGACGAAGGGTCTAGAAAGGTTTATCTCCTTACGGGAAGGGTATCTATTGTATAGATAGGATGAGTAGGTATATATTAGGGATAGATGGGGGAGGAACAAAAACAGAACTGGCCATTGCCAATGAAGAAGGATTTATTTTGGCTAAAGGTTATAGTGGTCCATCCAATTGGACTACAACACCAAGGATGGTTACAGAAGAGAACATTGTAGAAGGTATTGAGTCTACACTCAGTCAGGTTTCAGATATAAAGCTTGACCTAATTGTAGCTGGGATAGCTGGGGTATCGAAGAGAGAAGAAGAGGCAAAAAATTTTCTCTTTTCGTTAGGATTCTCAAAAAGGGTTGTTGTAACCTCTGACGCACATATTGCATTAATAGGAGCAGTTTTAGGCAGAGAAGGAATAATAGTAATCTCTGGAACAGGCTCTATAGGTTATGGACGAAGAGATAACAGGGAGGTGCGTTCAGGAGGGTGGGGTTATCTCTTGGGAGATGAAGGTAGTAGTTATGATGTTGGAAGAATGGGTATAATATCTGCTTTAAGGTCCTATGATGGAAGAGGAAAGAAGACGATTCTTCTTGGTATGTTACAAGATTATATAGGGACCCTAGATACTGAAGCTTTAGTTAAGATTATATATCAACGTCCAAAAGATATAATCTCAGGTTTTGCTCCTAAGGTAGTTGAAGGAGCCAAGAATAATGATGATGTTGCATTGAAGATACTTCAAGATGCATCCTATGAACTTGGTCTTCTGGGAATTTCTGTAGCAAAAAGACTTAATTATTCTTCTGAAGATATATTTGACCTTGCCTATATAGGAGGATTCTTTAATTCTGGAGAAATAGTAGTAGCTGAATTTACAAGAAGTATAAGAGAGATATTTCCAAACTGTAATATATTTAGGGCAAAATCCTCTCCTGTTATGGGGGCAGTAATTTTGGGAAGGATGATACTAGAAGAGGAGGAATAAGAATGGGGACAGAAGACTATAATGAATCTGCTGCAAATCTAGATATGCTTCCTACCATAGAGATGGTAAAGATTATGAATGAGGAGGATAAAAAGGTGGCATTCGCTATAGAGAAGGTTATTTCAGATATAGCTAGGGCTATAGATATAATAGTAGAAAGATTCAAGCTAGGTGGGAGGCTCATATATGTGGGCTCTGGGACTAGCGGGAGACTAGGTATTTTAGATGCTGCCGAATGTTATCCTACCTTTGGGGTACCACCTGATATGGTCAAGGCTATAATAGCAGGAGGAGAGAAGGCTATTACCTTTCCAGTAGAGTATGCAGAGGATGATATCGTCCAAGGTAGGGAGGAGATAAAAGCTATAGGTGTAAGCGAAAGGGATGTAGTAGTAGGAATAACTGCTAGTGGCACCACACCATTTGTAATTGGTGCATTAGAGGAGGCTCACAGATTGGGAGCCTCTACTATTCTTATAACAAATAACTATGGTTCTTCTGTCAAGAGTATAGTTGATGTAGCTATTGAAATAGATACTGGACCAGAGGTGATAGCTGGTTCTACAAGGCTTAAGGCTGGAACCTCTCAGAAGATGGTTCTCAATATGCTAAGTACGCTTAGTATGGTAAGATTAGGCAAGGTATATGGGAATATAATGGTAGATCTAAAACCTACCAATAAGAAATTAGTGAATAGGGCAGTAAGTATAATAAGAAAGATTACAGGTGTATCTGAAGAGATTGCCCTAGCATGGCTAAAAGAATGTGATATGAATGTAAAAGAGGCTATAGTAAGCATTGTGGGAAATCTTCCCCCTAGCGAAAGTAAGGAGATTCTTAAGAAGTGTAATGGCTACTTAAGAAAGGCTTTGGAACAAGTCTCTTGAATTTATCTTCTTTATATGATAAGCTCATAAAGACATGAATAATATTTTAGATTTTTTGCTAAGTATACCTGCTATCCTTATAGCGATAACCTTTCATGAATATGCCCATGGGTGGGCAGCTTATAAATTGGGAGATCCTACTCCAAAGCTGTATGGAAGGTTAACTCTAAACCCTTTGGCTCACCTTGACCCTATAGGAACTATTATGTTACTTCTATTTAGATTTGGCTGGGCTAAGCCTGTACCTATAAATCCAAATAATTTTTATCACTATAGAAGGGATACAGTATTGGTTTCTCTTGCAGGACCTGGAGCTAATTTCCTATTGGCTCTTATCTGTGCGTTGTTAAGTCATATAGTCCTTCCATTACATATGCTTTATCTAAGCGTTTTTCTAGTGACTAGCACATTTATTAATATTGCTTTAGCAATATTTAACCTGATTCCTATCCCTCCACTAGACGGGTCTAGGTTATTACTCCTTATTTTACCTGATAGATATATGTATATAATGGGTTATTTAGAACAGTATGGTTTCATACTTATTGCAGCGTTACTTATATTTACCAATTTTGTAAGAATAGTTGTTTCTCCTATCGTTAATTGGTTATTCAATATATTTATATAAGAATGGAGGAAGATGAATGGAGAGAGTATTGAGCGGAATAAGACCTACAGGAAAGATGCATCTAGGAAACTATTTCGGTGCAGCCGTAAATTGGGTAAAACTTCAGGACGAGTATGAGTGTCTTTTTCCAGTAGTAGACTGGCATGCACTTACTACAAGATATGAAGATATATCTTCCCTTTCAGAAGATGTTTGGGACCTTATTTTAGATCTATTGAGTATAGGGATAGATCCCAAAAAGAGTGCTCTCTTTATTCAATCTCTGGCTTTACATCATGCTGAACTTCATCTCTTGCTTTCTATGATCACACCTGTAAGTTGGTTAGAGAGAAATCCTACTCTAAAGGATATGACACGTAATTTAGATATTAAGGAAAACCTAAACTATGGACTCTTAGGATACCCTGTTCTTATGAGTGCAGACATCCTTATATATAAAGCTACAGTAGTTCCAGTAGGGGCAGATCAGTTGCCCCATCTGGAATTGGCTAGAGAGATAGCTAGGAGATTTAATTATCTATACGGGGAAGTTTTTCCAGAACCACAGGCTAAGCTCACTGAAGGGGCTGTGTTCCCAGGCATCGATGGAAGAAAGATGAGTAAGAGTTATAATAATTACATAGGTGTGACTGAAGACCCAGAGACAGTAAAAGAAAAGGTTATGGCTACTATTACAGACCCGCAGAAGATTAGATTGAGAGATAAGGGCCATCCTGAGGTATGCAATATATTTCAGTTTCATAGATTCTTTACCAGAGACATAGATACAGTAGAGAGAGAATGTAAGGCAGGAGAAAGAGGTTGCGTTGCCTGTAAGAATGAACTTTATAATAACTTAATAGAGTACTTTACTCCTATAAGAGAGAAGAGACGTTATCTACAGGAGAATATGGACCTTGTTAGAGAGATGGTAATGGAAGGACAAGAAAAGGCTAGAAAGATCTCCTCTCAAACGATGGCTGAGGTGAGAGCTCATATGGGGATGTCTTACGGCTTCAAAAATATTTGGTAGAATGTGGAATTGCCTCTAGAAGGAAGGCAGAAGAACTAATAAGACTGGGAAGGGTTAGGGTCAACAGTAGAGTGGCTTCTATAGGGGATAAGGTAGACCCAGAATTAGATATAGTTGAAGTAGATAATAATATAGTTTCTCCTGTTAAAAAGGAATATTATATGATAAATAAACCCAGAGGTTTTATCTCTACCAGGTATGACCCTCAGAAAAGAAATACTGTGATGAGCCTTTTAGATAGAAAGGATTATCTCTTTCCTGTTGGTAGATTAGACAAGGATACAAGGGGATTGATTCTTATTACAAATGATGGTGATTTGACTAATAGATTATTACATCCGAGATTCCAGATAGAACGAAGATATATAGTTCAGGTAGAAGGAAGAATCAGTAAGGAAGATACATCTCTACTTTTAAATGGTATAACACTAGAAGATGGTATAGCTAGGATGGACAGGGTAGAGGTGCTTTCGGTTAATAATGAAAAGAGCGTCTTAGATATATCCTTGCATGAGGGTAGAAAGAGATTAATCCGTAGGATGTTTAAGGCTTTATGCCATCCGGTAATAGACCTATTACGTATTCAGTTTGGACCTATTAGTTTGGGAGACTTAAAAGAGGGAGAGATAAGAGCTCTCACTGAAGAGGAGGTTTATAGTTTAAGATGTCTCTAATTAATGTTGCTTTGGACGGACCTGCTGGCTCTGGAAAGAGTACTATAGGAAGGATTTTGTCTTTGAGACTCTCTTATGATTATTTAGACACAGGACTAATATATCGTGGGATTGCATGGTGGTTCATAGCTATGGGTTGGGAAGAAGGGAATGACTTCAGCGAGTTTCTTCCAGAGCTTGAAATCATCTCTGGATGTGAGCCTGGCTTCTGTAGGGTATTTATAAACGGGATAGAACCTCCTTTAGAGGTCTTATATTCGAGGCGAATCTCAGATGCCTCTTCTAAGGTTTCTGTCTACCAAGAGGTAAGAGACATAGCAAATAAGATATTTAGAGCTCTTGCTGAACCAAAGGGGATGGTGATTGAAGGAAGGGATATAGGAACTATAGTGTTGCCTAATGCCGAGGTAAAGATATTTCTTACAGCCTCTAATGAAGAGCTTGCAAGGCGGAGATATAAGGACCTAGAATTGTTAGGAGAGAAGGTAACCTATGAGTCAGTGTTAGCTGATATTATAGAGAGGAATACTAGAGATACTACTAGGAAGATAGCCCCTCTTGTTCCTGCTAGAGATGCTGTGTGTATAGATTCTACCAATATGAAGATCCAAGAGGTGGTAGATAGTATTCTTAGTTTTATAGAAGGAAAGATGTAGAAGTGTTCTATTGGTTTGCATGGATAATTCTTAGGGTATTTCTTACTATATTTTGTCGCTACAAGATTATAGGGTTAGAGAATGTACCACACAAGGGTGGAGTTATCCTCGTGGCAAATCACAGGGCTATGATGGATCCTATAGTAATAGGATGTAGTATTCCATTTAGAAGAGCCTATTTTATGGCTAAGGAGGAACTGTTTCGTTTTAAATTATTTGCAATAATAATAGGTGCCCTTGGGGCTTTTCCCGTAAAGAGAGGGAAATTAGATAGGAATGCTTTAAGGATAGCAGAGAGACTCTTAAAAGAAGGTAAGCTCCTCTTGATTTTTGGAGAAGGTACTAGGAATAGAGACTTCTCAAAACCCCTAGGAGAACTCTATCATGGATTTGTCTATCTGGGTTCTAGGGTAGATGTTCCTATAGTCCCAGTGTATACATTTAATACCCATCAGATATTCTATAAGCTATTCCGATGGCCTAAGGTGGTGGTAAAATTTGGAGAACCAATATATGAGAAAGAAGATCTTTTTGAACGGATAAAGGGAAGACTCTTAGAGCTTAGTAGGGGATGATGCGATGCTTGATCTTATAAGAAACTTTAGCATAATAGCTCATATAGACCATGGTAAATCTACTCTGGCAGATAGATTTTTAGAAAAGACCAACTCTATGCCAAAAAGGAGAAAGATAGAAGAACAGGTCCTAGATCAGATGGACTTAGAAAGAGAAAGAGGGATCACTATAAAGTCTCATCCTATAAGGATGTACTATACATTTGAAGGGAAAGAATACAAACTACATCTTATTGATACTCCTGGGCATGTTGATTTTTCATATGAAGTTTCTAGAAGTCTTGCTGCTTGTGAGGGTGCGATACTGGTGGTTGATGCAACGCAAGGGATAGAGGCTCAGACATTGGCAAACTATAATCTTGCCTTAGAAAATAATCTTACATTGATCCCTGTAATCAATAAGATTGATCTCCCAGGGGCTGAAATAGATAGGGTAAAGAAACAGCTCATAGATTCGTTAGGTTTTTCAGGTGAAGAGATCATTTTGGTGAGTGCCAAGGAAGGTACTGGGGTAGACTACCTTCTCAATGCTATAATAGAAAGGATTCCTCATCCCAAAGGAGATAAAGATAAGACTCTTGAGGCATTAATATTTGATGCCTATTTTGATCCTTTTAGAGGAGTGGTAGTATATACCAGGGTCTTCAATGGCACAGTAAGGAAAGGCACTAAGATTATGATGATGTCTACCGGCACTAGTTATGAGGTATTAGAGGTAGGATACTTTGCTTTTGGCTTACATCCTACTGAATCTTTAGAGGCTGGGGAGGTAGGTTATATCATTGCAAACATAAAAGATATAAAGGATGCCAGGGTAGGAGATACTATAACTAGCAGTGAAGCACCTACAGTGTCTCCTCTACCAGGATTCAAAAGAATAAAACCTATGGTCTTTTGTGGATTATTCCCTCAGGAGTCAAATCAGTATGAAGAGCTAAGAGATGCGTTAGGAAAATTACAACTCAATGACCCTGCCCTGGTCTTTGAACCCGAAAACTCTGAAGCCCTAGGACCTGGATTTAGATGTGGCTTTCTTGGAACACTCCATATGGAGATAGTGGAGGAAAGACTAGAAAGAGAGTACAATCTAACCCTTGTAGCTACTGCTCCTAATGTTGTTTATAGGGTATATACCAAAGGTAAAGATGTCTTAGAAATAAATAATCCTTCTCAATTCCCTCATTACAGTGAAATAGAGAGGATAGAAGAACCATATGTTAGAGCTTCTATCATCAGTCCCTCTGAATATATTGGACCTATCATGGAATTATGTCGTACCAAAAGAGGGGTTTTGTTAGAGATGAACTATATAGATCCTATGAAGGTCATATTTTCCTATGAGATTCCGTTAAGTGAGGTTATCTTTGACTTTTTTGATAAGTTAAAATCTGTAACTCGCGGATATGCATCTTTAGATTATGAACCTATTGGATTTAAGGAATCAGATCTGGTAAAACTAGAGGTCCTTGTGAAGGGAGAAACGGTAGATGCCTTAAGCATAATCCTCCATAGGGATGAGGCTGAAAAAAGGGGGAGAGAGATTGTAAAGAACCTAAGGAAACTTATTCCTAGACAGCTCTTTGAGATTCCTCTACAGGCATCAATAAATGGAAAGATAGTAGCAAGAGAGAATATTCCTCCTCTAAAGAAGAATGTTTTACAGAAATGTTATGGAGGAGATGTAACTAGAAAGAAGAAACTTTTAGAGAAGCAGAAAGAGGGGAAAAAAAGGCTAAAACAGATAGGACAAGTAGAAGTCCCTCAAGAGGCTTTTTTAGCTATTCTCAGAAGTGAATGATATCTCTCTATCTTCATATTCCATTCTGTATAAAAAAATGTCTATACTGTGATTTCTTTTCCTATAGATTTGATATCTCTCTTATCCACAGTTATATAGATGCTCTTATTGAAGAGATAGCAGATGTTTCTCTTTATAATTCATATCTAGTTAAAACCGTCTATATAGGGGGAGGTACCCCTAGTATACTTTCTGAAGAAGATATCGAGGTTCTTTTTAATGCTATCTATAGGTCATTTAAATTTGTCGATCAACCTGAGATTACCATAGAGGTCAATCCTGGAACGGTAGATAAGAGAAAACTGAGTTTTTACAGATCTTTGGGGATAAATAGGATAAGCATAGGAGTTCAAAGCCTTCAATCTGAAGAGCTTAAGTTTCTAGGGAGGGTCCATACCTCTCAAGAGGCGGTTGACGCTATAGAATTGGCAGTGGATGTAGGCTTCGACAACATAAATGTAGACCTAATCTATGGAATACCAATCCAAACCTTAGATTCTTGGCTTCTAACCTTAAGGAAGGTTCTAACCTACCCGATCAAACATATATCTATCTATGGACTCATCTATGAGCCTGGAACTCCTTTATTTAAGGCATTAAATCGAGGTAAATTTGACCCTCTCCCTGAAGATGTAGAGTTAACAATCTTTAATACTTCTCAGGTACTTCTGAAAGAATATAACTTTCTATGGTATGAGATATCAAACTACTCTAAAGAAGGTTTTGAGTGTAAACATAATTTAACCTACTGGGAATGTGGAGACTATCTTGGTCTAGGGGCTTCTAGTCATTCTCTTATAGAAAATGAAAGATATTCCAATACTCCAAATATAGGCGCATATATTAATCTAATAAAAATGAAACAGAGTCCTAGAATCTGGATTCAAAAGCTATCACCGTTAGATAGGGCAAAGGAACTCGTTATACTAGGATTGAGGTTAAGGAAGGGTATATCCTTAGATGATATCTATAAGAAAACAGGTGTTAATATAACTAAATTATATTATAATAGTATAAAGAAGCTCAGAGAGGATGGACTCATTGATTTCGATGGGAGTAGAATATCTCTTACAGAAAGGGGTAGACTATTGGGGAATTTGGTGTTTGAAAAATTTATATAAGAATGATTGGAGGGAAAAGGATGCAGGAAGAACTAAAGATACCACAGGTAGAAATTTCAGGGGTAAAAGTATCTAGATTTATATGTGGGACAAATCCTTTTAATGGGTACTCACACTTTTCCAAAGCCAGGGATATCTTTATGCAAAGATACTTTACTGTAGATAAAGTATTAGAGGTTTTAGAGAAGTGTCAAGAATTAGGTATAAACTCACTTATTGGACCTATAAACGAAAAGACTTGTCTAGTGCAGGAGGAATTGATTAGACGTGGAAGACCACCTATGGTATGGGTATCCACCACTTTAGGTTGGCTAGATAAAGAGCTCTTAAAGAAAGAAACTAAAATAGCTGCTGAGGTTGGAAATAAGCTCCATGCAATCCATTGCAGTTTTGTGGATTCCCATCTCGTTTCTTCTAAGAATGAGATAGAAGATATAGAAGACCTTCTTAAATATATAAGGGATTTGGGTATGATACCTGGAATAAGTACACATCGACCAGAAACCTTAACTGTACTAGCTAATAGTAACTATGATATAGAATTCGTCATCTTGCCATTTAATTCTATAGGATTTTTATCTAATCTCGAAGTAAATTGGATAGCAAAGATGATAAGAGAATTTCCAAAACCCATAATAGCTATAAAGCCTTTAGCTGCTGGACGTCTTATGCCTGAGCAGGGAATTCCATTTGTTGCTGAAAATATAAAGCCTAATGATACTATAGCTATAGGGGTAATGAGCCCCGAAGAGGTTGAAGAAGATGTTGCAATATTTTTAGATACGTTACAAAAACAGCATAATAAAAGAGAACTTCTCAATACACCTAGTAAGTCTACAGTAACATTATAGGGGGTTCAAGATTTTGACCCCCTATAATTAGGGAATTAGGCTTTTCTGAGAACGAATTAAAGCTTATAAGAATAGCTGGTTATCTGCACGACATAGGTAAAGTAGCTATCCCGATAGAGATTCTAGAAAAGCCAGATATATTGACTGAGGAAGAGTATAACATAATAAAACTTCATGCTTATTATTCTTACAGGATATTAGAACATATAGAAGGCTTAGAATTAATAAATGAGTGGGGGTCGTTTCACCATGAAAGGCTTGATGGTAGCGGATATCCTTTTGGTATAAAGGGAGATGGTCTATCTCTAGGCTCTAGAATTATAGCTATTGCCGATGTATTTACTGCACTTATAGAAGATAGACCCTACAGAAGAGGAATGGACATAGATGAGGCTTTGGATAATATCAGAAGTCTAGTAAGGGCTAATAAATTAGACAGGTATATCTTTTCTGTCTTAGAGAGGAATGTAATTTCGATGGGAGAAAGGCTATCCTCTGTAAAACAGATAGCATTAGGAAGATTTTCAAGATTCTATCCTGAGATAAAGGGGTGAGATTATGCCATTAGTATGGAATGATTCTTTATTAACTGGTGTAGTAATAATCGACTCTCAACATAAGGAGCTTTTTAGAAGGATAAATGAGCTTCTAGAATCTGCTGGAAGGAGTAAGGAGAGGATCCAGGAAATTACAGATTTCTTACAGAATTACGTAAGAAACCACTTTTTGACTGAAGAGACACTTATGCAAAGGGCTAACTATCCAGAGTATCAACTCCATAAGAGAGCTCATGACAAGTATAGTCAAGATTTTAAAGAGTTAAAAGATACCATAGATAAAGAGGGGATTAATCTCAATCTAACCGTCAAAATGAATCAACTAATGATAGATTGGTGGATAAATCATATAAACAGCGTAGACAAAAAGATGGCTCAATTTCTAAAAGAGAAAAGGGTTTCATAGGCTTTAATTAAGTTATCAGATTTGGAGGGAAAAATAAGTGAAATTTTAGGTAAAGAAAAGGACAGAAAGGAGATATTAAAAGAGATTATCAGAAAACTTCATCTTGGGGGAGACCCTTTAGAGGCTAAGAAACAGTTTAAGGAGCTCTTGGGTAGTGTGGACGCCTTGGAAATCTCCAAAGTGGAGCAGGAGCTAGTAAAGGAAGGCATATCAAGAGACGAGATTCAAAAATTATGCGAAGTCCACTTAGAAATATTTAAGGGGTCTCTTGAGAAGAAAGAGGAAGACTTAAAAGCAGGACATCCCATAAATATTCTCAGGGAAGAACACAGAATATTACTAGACTTTGCTATTAGACTCCAGAATATTATAAAGGAATCAGATATCCTTGAAAGATTTGCTGAGAGAAAGGCGGAAATTCTTGATATAATAGAACATCTTAAAGAATCAGAGAAACACTATCTTAGAGAAGAAAATGTCTTATTCCCTTATCTAGAAAAACATGGAATAACTGAACCTCCCGCTGTAATGTGGAAAGAACATGATATGATTCGTTCAGTAAAGAAAGAGATATATTCTAATATTGAAAGGGTAGAGGAAGAACCTCAAGATTCTCTCAATAAACTAAGATCACTTACAGAGGGCTTATCTCAACTACTCTCTAGCCATTTCTATAAGGAGAATAATATACTCTTTCCCACAGGCTTGAGGGTCATTCAGGATAGAGAGTGGATAGAGATAAGAAGTCAGTTTGATGAAATAGGTTATTGCTGTTTCACCCCAGAATCTACCCTAGCACCTTTGGAGAAGGTAGAAGAGACCAAGATAGAAAAAGAAGAGGGAGTAATTGTTTTAGAAACAGGAACTTTCACCGTCGAAGAACTAGAAAGTATCCTAAATACCCTACCTGTAGATATAACATTTGTAGATAAAAACGACTCTGTTAGATATTTTAGTCAGACTAAAGATAGGATATTTGTAAGGACCAAAGCTGTTATAGGTAGAAAGGTCCAGCAGTGCCATCCTCAGAAGAGTCTACATGTGGTTAACCAGATAATAGAGGATTTTAGAAGCGGAAAACGAGATTCAGCTGAGTTTTGGATTAATCTAAATAATAGACTTATCTACATAAGATACTTTGCAGTCCGAGATAAAAATGGAAATTACCTCGGAACCTTAGAGGTAACTCAAGATATCACTAGTATAAAAAAGATAGAGGGAGAAAAAAGACTGTTGGACTGAGAGAAAAAATTACTAGATTGCTTCGTTAACACTCACAATAACGGAAAAGGTGCTAGTAATGACAAAAGGGAAAGACTTGCAGTAACATAAAGGTACTTGCAGTAATTAAATTCAAAAGGGCTAAGCCTCCTGAATTATAATACTTTTAGACAGGTAATTTATAAGGGGTCATTCTTAATAAACTTATTTGTAACGTCTAACCTGATATAAAAATATTATTTAGAGGAGTTAACAAGAAGATATTTTTAAGTTTCCTCCACGCAAAAAGTTGAAGAATCCTCGCGACCTTGATAAATTTGTATGTTTCCTGTATAATAATATGAGTTTTGAGTAGAAATCTAACGTTAGAATTTTAATAAAAGGAGTGTGAAAAATGAAGAAATGGGTTTACTTGTTTGATGAGGGTGACCCGAATGATAGGGCTTTGCTAGGAGGTAAAGGAGCAGGGCTAGCTCAGATGACTCAGGCAGGACTTCCTGTCCCTCCAGGGTTCACCATCACCACAGAGGCTTGTAATGCTTATTATGATAATAATAAGCAATTTCCAGAAGGAATGTGGGAGCAGGTACTAGAGGCATTAAAAGAGGTAGAGAAGCGTACAGGGAAAAAATTCGGAGATGTGAATAATCCTCTACTCGTTTCTGTAAGGTCTGGGGCAAAATTTTCTATGCCTGGAATGATGGATACAGTATTAAACCTTGGCCTAAACGATGAGTCAGCTCAGGGACTTATAAAACTTACCCAAAACGAAAGATTTGTCTATGATGCCTATAGACGTTTTATTCAGATGTTTGGAAAGATAGTGTTAGGTATTCCTGCAGAGCTGTTTGATAAGGCTTTTGATGAGTATAAAGAAAAGGTGGGGGCAAAACTTGATACAGACCTTACAGCAGAGCATCTAAAGGAGATAGTTTCTATATTTAAAGAGATAGTAAAGAAGGAAACTGGAAAGGATTTTCCTACAGAACCACTTGAACAGTTGAGATTAGCTATTGGGGCTGTCTTTAGCTCTTGGAATAATAAACGAGCTATAGATTACAGAAACTACAATAAGATTCCTCATAACCTTGGGACAGCGGTAAATATAGTAACTATGGTATTTGGAAATATGGGCTTTGACTCAGGAACAGGGGTAGCATTTACCAGAGACCCTGCTACTGGGGAGAAGAAGTTCTTTGGAGAGTTTCTGTTTAATGCCCAGGGAGAAGATGTTGTTGCTGGAATCCGTACCCCTCTGAAGGTGGAAGAGCTAAAGGAAAAGATGCCCGAGATATATAACCAGCTTGTAGATATAGCTCAAAGGCTTGAAAGATACTATAGAGATATGCAGGATATAGAGTTTACTGTGGAGCGTGGTAAACTCTGGATGCTTCAGACAAGGTCAGGAAAGCGAACCGCTCAAGCAGCTGTAAAAGTCGCAGTAGATATGGCGGAAGAAGGCATTATTTCCAAGGAGGAGGCTGTTCTTAGAGTTGAGCCTAGCCAGATAGATCAGTTATTACATAGACAGATAGACCCTTCGGCTAAGGTAACTGTTATAGCTAAAGGTCTTAATGCTTCTCCTGGTGCAGCTACTGGAAAGGCAGTCTTTGATGCAGATAAAGCAAAAGAATGGGCTGCCAATGGAGAGAGAGTAATTCTTGTAAGACCAGAGACAAATCCAGATGATGTTGGTGGCATGCTTGTAAGTGCTGGTATCCTTACTGCTCGTGGAGGAGCTACTAGCCATGCTGCGGTTGTGGCAAGAGGGGTTGGAAAGCCTTGTGTAGTAGGAGCAGAATCTATAAAGATAGACCTAGAGAAGCGATTGTTCGATGTGAATGGCTACACAGTAAAGGAAGGGGACGTTATAACAATAAATGGAACTACTGGAGATATTATATTAGGAGAGGTCCCTCTTATTGAGCCTGACCTTACTCCTGAGCTGCAAAAGTTACTATCCTGGGCTGATAGCTTTAAGAAGCTTCAGAATTGGGCTAATGCAGATTATCCAAGAGATGCTCAAAAGGCAAAGGAGTATGGTGCTCAAGGTATAGGACTCTGCCGTACAGAGCATATGTTCTTCGAGGCAGAAAGACTGCCAATAGTTAGAGAGATGATCCTTGCAAGAACCGTTGAAGAAAGAAGAAAGGCTCTAGATAGACTTCTTCCTATACAGAGAGAAGACTTCAAGGGTATCCTTAAGACGATGGATGGCCTTCCTGTTATTATTCGTCTCTTAGACCCACCTCTACATGAGTTTCTTCCTAGATATGAAGAGCTTCTAGCAGAGGTAGTAGAGCTTAGAGTTACAGGAAAAGACCCTAAGGCTCTAGCTGAAAAGGAAGAGATGTTGAAACGTGTAGAGGAGATGAGAGAAGCAAACCCAATGTTGGGGTTAAGAGGATGCCGTCTTGGACTTACACGTCCTGAGATAAACGAGATGCAAGTAAGGGCTATATTTGAAGCTGCTTGTGAACTTAAGAAGGAAGGGTACAATCCAAAGCCAGAAGTAATGATTCCTCTCGTAGGACACGTAAATGAACTTAAGACTGTAAGGGAACAACTTGAGAACGTAGCGAAGAAGGTTATGGAAGAGCAAGGAGTCACAGTAGATTACAAGTTTGGGACAATGATCGAAGTGCCAAGAGCTGCCCTTACTGCAGGAGAGATCGCAGAATATGCTCAGTTCTTTAGTTTTGGTACAAATGACCTTACTCAGATGACCTTTGGATATTCTAGAGACGATGCTGAAGGTAAGTTCTTATTTACCTACTTAGAGAAGGGTATCCTTCCAAATGACCCGTTCCAGACCCTAGATATTAAGGGTGTTGGAAGGTTGATGGAAATGGCAGTGAAAGAAGGAAGAGCTGCAAGACCAACACTTGAGGTAGGTATTTGTGGAGAGCATGGGGGAGATCCGGATTCTATAGTATTTGCTAATGATATAGGACTAAACTATGTAAGCTGCTCTCCATACAGAGTACCTATAGCCCGTTTAGCAGCAGCTCATGCGGCCTTGAGAGAGAAGCAGTCATTCAGGGATAAGTAATTAATCAATTGAAAAAAAGAGGGAAGTATTAAATTACTTCCCTCTTTTTTATTCCTCGAAAAGGAGGATCCTCCCACAGTGTTCACAGGTCAACAATTTGTCTTTTGCTTTCAGCTCTTCAAGAAGAGAGATGGAAAGTTCTACCCCACACTCAGAACATCTTCCGTTTGTTACCTTAGAGATTCCTCTTCCCCTCCTTGTCTTTCTTAAGGTTTCATACCTGGTTAGGATCTGTCCATCTATATATTTTATCTTTTCTCCCCTTATAGATTCCTTTTCTTCTAGTTTTCGAGAAAGGTCTTTCTCTAACTTACTAGCGTTATCTAGGACGTTGGCTAGAGAGGTTTTTGTCTTTTCTATCCTTTCAGATATCAGTGGCAGTTCGTTCCTTAAAAGTTCTAAGGATTCCATTGTCTCCAGGATTTTATCTTCTATTTTATACTTCTCTTTCTTTAGATGATCAATCTCTTGATTTAGGCTGTCTATCTGCTTTTGTGTAGAAGCCATATTGTAGACTCTTTCCTCATCTTTTTTTATCTTTTCTTCTATAGAATTAAGCTCTATTTCCAATTCCTTCAGAGTGATCTCTTTGGATTTTGCCTCCTCTAGCTTCTGGTTATAACCTTTTTCTAAAGCCTCTAACTGTTTTTTTAATTCTTCCCCCCTGTTAAGATGTGTAAGCTCTTCCTTAAGATACAAGATCTCTATATCAATAAGCTGGACTTCCCATAATTTTTGAAGCTCTTCGCTTAAAGCCAAGATAACCTCCAGAGAAAAAAATGGTGGGCGAAACAGGGCTTGAACCTGTGACCTCCTGCTTGTAAGGCAGGCGCTCTAACCACTGAGCTATTCGCCCATGGTGGGCCCACCCGGATTTGAACCAGGGACCAACCGGTTATGAGCCGGCAGCTCTACCGCTGAGCTATGGGCCCTAAAGATCTTACAGGAGATAATATATCATATCCTAAATAAATTTTCAAGCTATTGTTACTACCTGGGTTAAATTTAATGGCGCGTCAGGGTCTAAACCTTTCTCTAATGCTTGATAGTAGCCAAGATATTGAGAAAAAGGCATATAAAGAATTGTCCTCTGGAACTCATTAAGAGAAGTTTCCAATCCTGGCTTTTCTCCGATCACTATACAATTACTTCCAAGTTCCTCTATCTCTGAAGCTATCTTTAATTCTTCCTTTCTAGCTGAATCTGATAAGAGAATTAACACTAATGTGTCTTTGCTTAAAGCTGCCCTAGGTCCATGCCTAAATTCAAGGGTATGAAATGCACTAGTTATAGAACTTGACATCTCTCTTACCTTTAAAGCTGACTCGCATGCAATTCCATATAGTGGTCCTGAACCTAAAAAGATAACCTCTCTGTAGTCCTTCTTTGCCACTTCCTTTGCCCAGGATTTAGCTTTAGTTAATACCCCTTTTGAAGCTTGATTAATCTCCTCTCTCATTTTATCAATGATAGAAGGGTTGACAACACTAAGTATACCTAACTGTATGCCTAATAACATAGATGTAAACGATTTAGTCATTACTACACTCTTTTCTTTTGCCTCTTCTATCACTATAGCTCTATCACTTATAATGGCTAATGGTTTATTCTTTTCTGTTGTTACCCCAATAAAATCTCCTTTTCCTTGCTCTTTTACCTTTTCCCCTGCAAGTATTACCTCTGAAGTTTCTCCAGATCTAGAGATTCCAATATAGAGTGTAGGTCTATCTGATATAATAGTATCAGGGAAGAATACCAACTCTTGGGAAGGTAGGGCTCTACAGGTGATCCCTGTGTAGTGTTGGGTGAAACTTGCAACACTTAGCGCAAGATAATAAGATGTCCCACTACCAAAGTAAATAATCTCTTCTTTATCCTTAATCTCTTCTATAAAGGGAGGATTGTTTAATATATCATTCCAAACCCTTGGTTGATCTTCAATCTCTATTCTAGAATATTCTCCACGCATCTTTAGTCTCCTTTCTATTAGATCTCTTTTCATTTCCCTTTATTTAAACAAAAACGATATACTCAGATTTCTTTAGGATTTTCTTAATTTTACACTACCTCCCCAATTAAGACCTTTATTCCTTTCTTCTCAAATATCTCTAGCTGTTTTTTATCTGCTAAGCTGTCGGTAATTAATAGATCAATCCTTTCTATTGGGGCTATAGGTATAAGTTTTCTCTGTCCAATCTTGGTATGGTCTACTATTACAATTAACTGTTTAGAAGCTTCTATCATAGCCCTATTTACCGTAGCCTCTGCCATATTGACATCTGTAATCCCACCATCAATATCAACTCCATCTACACCCATAAAACATTTGTCAATGAAGACTTTTCTAAAGAAGGCTACCGTATCTTCCCCTACTAATGCGTAAGAATTATCTCTTAAGAATCCTCCAGGGACAACTACCTTCCCTCCTATCCTTGCTATCAGATATGCTATATTTAAACCATATGTAACTACCTGGACATTAGGAAATTGATAAAGAAGTTTTGCAAATTCATATGCTGTAGTTCCTGCACTTATCCCTATAGTATCATTTGGACCTACTAATGTTATAGCTTTCTGAGCTATGGCTTGTTTTTCAGCTAGATTTATTACAATTTTTTCGTCAAATGTTAACTCTTTAGATTGACCTTCTTTAATTGATACCCCACCCCAATATCTGTTTATCAATCCTTCTTCTTCTAGCTCTCTAATATCCTTACGAATAGTAACAGCGGATAACTTTAACTCCTTGGCTAGCTCCTTTATGGATACAATGCCCCACTTCTTAATAATTTCTATTATTTGTTCCTTTCGCTTTTCTCTTGTAATTGTAGCAATCATATTTCAATCTCCAATCAATATTAAATCATCTTATTTTATATATGTCAATATGCTTTCGAAAGTATATCAAATTGAAAACTCAGAGGAATGTTGACATCTGATACTATTTTATGGTATAGTCTAGCAATGAGATTAGAATTAAAAGGAGGGATTGGTAAATAAGTACCGAATTAAGAATAAATAACCAGATCCAAGCAGTTCAGATAAGGCTTATAGATGCCAATGGGAAGCACATAGGAGTAGTACCTCTAAAAGAGGGATTAAGGCTGGCAAGAGAAGTAGGGTTAGACTTGGTGGAGATAAATCCGAGTGCTAATCCGCCAGTATGTAAGATTGTAGATTTTGGTAAGTTCCAATACGAGAAGACCAAGAAGGAGAAAGAGTCTAAAAAGAAACAACATACTATAGAGATCAAAGAAATAAGGCTTAGACCTGAGATAGGTGTTCATGATTTAGAGACAAAAATAAAAGGAGCTAAGGAATTCCTAGCAGAAGGCAACAAGGTAAAGTTTACTGTAAGGTTGAGAGGAAGACAGTTCTTGCATACCGATAGAAGTGATACGTTGATAAGTCAGATAATTGAGCATCTAAAGGATGTGGCAATAGTAGAGTCTGAGAAACCTTTATCTGAGGAGAATAGAGAGTTTACGATAATATTTTCACCTAAGAGGCAGGAGGAAAAGAAAGATGGGAAAAGGGCTAAAGACACACAAAGGAGCAGCGAAGAGATTTCGAGTAACAGCTAGTGGAAAGATAATAAGGGCACACGCTTACAGTGGGCACCACTTTACTAAAAAGAGTAAATCTGCTAACAGGGTCTTAAAGGGTCTTACTGTAATAGATAAGACTAATGTGAAGGCAGTTAGAAGATTAATACCACATAGTTTATAAAGGTGAGAGATGGCTAGAGTAAAAAGCGGAATAGTCACAAGGAAAAGACATAAGAAGATATTGAAGCTTGCTAAGGGGTATAGAGGAGCAAGAAGTAGGAGATTTAGGACAGCTAACGAAACCCTTTTAAAAGCTCTCAGTTATGCCTATAGGGATAGAAAGGCAAGAAAGAGGGAGTTTAGGAGATTATGGATCGCTAGGATAAATGCAGGTGTTCGTGAACTAGGAATGACATACTCTCAATTTATGAAGGGACTTAAGCTGGCAAATATTAATCTCAACAGAAAGGTCCTAGCGGATTTGGCAGTATCAGATAAGGAAGAATTTGCTAGAATTGTGAAGCTCTCAAAAGCTGCCTTATAATAGAGGGTCAGTATGGTAGACCCAAATAATTGGGTAATACTGATTTTAAGTCTTGTTGGTTCCTATCTACTTACTCCTGTATTTAGGAGGTTAGCCCTAAGGATAGGTTTGACAGATAAACCTAATCCTCGTAAGATTCATTCAGAGCCAATCCCCATTGCTGGGGGATTTGGCTTTTTAGTTGTATTTGTTTCACTCTCTCTCATATTTTTGCCTATAGATAAAAAGCTCCTAAGTATAATAGGGGGAGCAATACTGATATTTATTACCCATCTAATAGATGACCTGTTTAAGGCGAACTCAAAGGATTTTCCTGCCCTTCCTAAATTCTTAGGCCAAATGGCAAGTGCTCTGATAGTTGTAGCTGGAGGAGTGAGTATCTCTTTTGTTAAGAATCCATTCAGTGGAAATTATATCCTGTTTTCTCCCATTTTATCTACTATATTCACTATCCTATGGATAGCTGGGGTAAGTAATCTTATAAATTTTGCCGATGGCCTTGATGGTTTGGCATCTGGAATAACTGCTATTGCTGGTACCACCTTAGCAATAGCCAGTGATATCTTAAATAGGGACTATGCTACTACTATGGCTATTATGCTTGTAGGTATCTCTTTAGGTTTTATAAGGCATAATGTGAGTGCCAAAAATAAGGTATTTATGGGAGATAGTGGGGCTTATCTCTTAGGTTTTATCCTAGGGGTTATAGCCATAGATGGTACTATGAAGAGTACTGCTGCCATAGCTATACTTGTTCCTTTTTTGGTACTTGGCCAGCCAATAATAGATACAGGAATAAATGTAATAAGACGAACATTTAAGGGTGAACCATTTTATAAAGCAGATAAAGAACATCTTCATCATAAGCTTCTTAACTGGGGGTTAAGCACGACTCAGGCATTGATATTTATCTATCTGATAAATATATGTTTTTCTCTTATGGCACTCCTAGCAATATTTGTGAAAAGATAAGTATCTTTGAGTGAGCCTCTATGGAAGCCTTTATCAAGATTCTTATTTCCTTTATAGTAGTGGTATTCCTTTTATATAAAAAGATAAATCTAGGTTATTGCCTTCTAGCAGGAGCTATTATCTTAGGGGTACTATTTAGAATTCCATTTAATGATTTTTTCCTGTTTACCTTCTTTGCATTTAAGGATAGCTCTAATCAGTCTCTTCTTGTGACCCTCTTTTTTATTCTTATATTAGCTAATATTATGGGTAAGACGAGACAATTGGAAAGGATTGTTTCTATTACAAAGACGTTAGTAAAAAATCCTAAGATAGTATTGGCGGCAATGCCTGCCTTTATTGGTTTTTTGCCTATGCCCGGTGGGGCTTTATTTTCTGCTCCGCTGATAGAAAAAACCGACGAGGAGGAAGAGTTAAGTCCATCCGCACGTTCATTTATAAATTATTGGTTCAGGCATGTATGGGAATACTTCTTCCCTCTATATCCAGGGGTAATCCTGGCTACTACGATCAGTGGGATAAAGGTTCCTAGGTTTATTCTCCTTCAATTGCCATTTTCTTTGGTAGCTATAACGATAGGCTTTCTCTTTATGAGTAGACTTAAGATTACAGCAGTCTCAAAGGATGTAGGGAGTGATTCTTGGAGGGAGCTACTTATCTATGTTCTTCCAGTAGTAATCCCCATAGTATCAATACTGATAGGATTATTCCCATGGCTTAGTATATTCTTGGGTGTATTAACTTCTATAATAATAAGTACAACAAAAGAGGATATGCCTGTTAAGGAGATTTTTAATATTACCTTCAGGGGTTTTTCTTGGGATGTATTATTAAATGTAGTAGGAGTAATTGTATTTAAAACCTTTATAGAAAAGACTGGCTCTGTTACAGAGATAGCTCAGTTCTTTGTAAATCAAAGTATTCCACTTATCTTCCTTATCACTATCCTACCATTTTTGGTGGGACTTTTTAGTGGAATTACTATGGGCCCTATAGGTATAACATTTCCACTAATCATTCCACTTATAAGGGATAACTTCTATAGCAGTGTATCTCTTGCGTATGCCTGTGGTTTTATGGGCGTTATGCTTTCTCCTGCTCATCTATGCTTTGTGGTAAGCAATCAGTACTTTAATGCTGATATTGATAAGGTATATAGAATTCTTTTTTTACCAGTAGTTTTGATAATAATTACTGGGCTTATACTTTATAAAATCTAGTATGAAAAGGAGGGAACTATTTTGGAAAAGAATGAACATGCTCTAAAGAGATTGGAGTTTAGGTTGTACGAATTAACTACATTTAAACTTTTAAAGAGAACCGATATAAACAGTTGGTTATTTAGTGATAATAATAAGGATTGGCAGGAAATTCACTTAGGAGAGAAATGGCCTAAACAGGGATTTCCTTGCTATTTTAAGAAGGAGTTTCATCTTTCAGATGAATGGAAGGGATTGCCTGTTCTATTACAGCTCTGGGTAGATGGAGAAGGAATTGTCTATATAAACAATAAGCCAGTTGGGGGATTAGACCCAAATCACAGAGAATTTGAACTTTTAGAAATGGCGCAGGGAGGGGAACATTTTCAGGTCTTTATAGAGGCTGTACCTAGAGGTCCATTTGGCAGTCATCTAGGAGAGAACAGATTCTCTCAGGCTTCTATAGCTGCTATAGATAAAGAGGTAGAGTCCAGTCTTTTTGACCTATTGGCTGTTCTAGACGCAGCTAAAAACCTAAGTGATGAGAGTGAATTGAAAGGATTCCTTATAAAGGCTTTAGATGACGCCCTCTCCTCGGTAAAATTCCTTTCGAATACTCAAGAGTATCTGAGGATAGCTGGAGAGAATCCTTTTGCTCAGAAGATGATATTTAGGATATGGAATCCCCCTATTCCTCAACTTCAGGAGATCGTAAACCCAGAAGAGGTAAGGGCTAGTATAGTTAAGGCAAAGGAAAAGCTTTCTCAACTCATCGAAGAGATAAAGAAAAAGTATCCACATGTAGGTAATATTACCCTTACAGGCCATTCTCATATAGACCTAGCGTGGCTTTGGCCTATGGCTGAGACGAGAAGAAAAATCAGGAGGACAACATCCACGGTCTTATCTCTTATGGAGAGATATCCAGAATTTAAATATAACCAGAGCAGTGCCCAGGTCTATGCATTCTTGAAGGAGGACGAACCTGAGTTATATGAAAGAGTTAAAGAAAAGGTAAGATCTGGGATGTGGGAACCAATAGGAGGTATGTGGGTTGAGAGTGACTGTAATCTTACCTCTGGAGAATCATTGGTAAGACAAACACTCTATGCTCAAAAGTTCTTTGAAAAGGAGTTTGGTAAGAGATGTAAAGTGGCTTGGCTGCCAGATGCATTTGGATTTACTTGGACATTGCCTCAGATTCTTAAAAAGGCTGGATTAGAATACTTCTTAACAACAAAGATAAATTGGAATGAGACGAATAAATTTCCATATGACCTTTTCTACTGGCAATCCCTTGATGGAACGAGAGTAATAGCCCATTCATTCTTGAATCCAGGGCAAGGCTATAATGGGAATATTAGGGCATTAGACCTCCTTGGTACTTGGCAGAATTATAGAGAAAAGACAATATATTACAATACGCTATTGTCCTTTGGATACGGTGATGGTGGGGGTGGACCAACGCTAGAGATGCTAGAGATGTACAAAAGGTTCAAGGATTTTCCTGGATATCCAAGTTTAAAGATGGGAATAGTGGAGGAATATTTTGAGAATGCACCAAAAGAGGGACTTCCTTTATGGGATGGAGAACTCTATCTTGAGCTTCATCGAGGGACATATACCACTCAGTCAAGGATGAAAAAGGCAAATAGGTTGGCTGAACACCTTTTATATACAGTAGAGACTATAAGTACAGTAGCTTATCTTCTAAATGGAAAGTATCCTCAGAAAGAAGTTACCTATAACTGGCAGAAGGTACTGAGGAATCAATTCCATGATATACTACCTGGCTCTTCCATAAAAGAGGTCTATGAGGATGCGTTGAAGGAATTAAAAGAGGTAGAAGAGTTCTCAAGGAAGACTATAGAAGATACATTAAAGGATGTTGCCTCAGAGATAAGTCTAGATAGAGAAGGTCTTGTAATATTTAATCCTAACTCATTCCCTAGGACCCTATGTTATATAGGTGATATCCCATACTCTTCTCTTGAACTTCCAGATGGAAGAACTATAAAAGTCCAGAGGCTCTATAATGGTAAGGGACTTGTATATAGTCCATATATAGATGTTCCACCTGTAGGATATCTGGTTTTATATAAGAGCGATAAAGACGAGGAGGAGAAGAAATTAACTGTAAATACTACATTATTAGAAAACGAAAGAGTAAAGGTTAAGATAGGAGAAGATGGAAGTATTCTTTCTTTCTTCGATAAGGTAGCTCAGAGAGATATATTCACTGCCAAAGGTAATCAGCTATGGGCTTACTCTGATAGGCCTAGAGACTGGGATGCCTGGGATGTTTCTCCTGACTATGAAAGGTACGGAGAAGAGATAAAGGACGTAGAGTATATAAATGTTGTAGAGAATGGAGTTTCTCGAGGTGTGGTAGAGGTGAAGAAGAGATACAGAGATTCTTACATCCTGCAGAGATACATCTTATATAGAGACAATCCAAGGCTTGATATAGAGACAGAGATAGATTGGCACGAGAGACGAGTGCTATTAAAGGCACTATTCCCTATCGATGTTAGAAGCTCCTACGCCACATATGAGATTGCCTATGGCAATATACAGAGACCAACCCATAAAAACACAAGCTGGGATTCTGCAAGATTTGAGGTCCCTGGGCATAGATGGGTAGATCTCTCAGAGGGTAACTATGGAGTAAGCCTTCTAAACGATGGTAAGTATGGCTATAGTGCCAATCAGAATACTATAGGGATATCTCTCTTACGTTCTCCAATATATCCTGACTTCTTTGCTGATGAAGGTAAACATACATTTACATACAGTATCCTACCTCATCAGAATGATTGGAGAAATATTACAGTAAAAGAGGCTATATCTCTGAATACCCCTCTTATCGGTGCAGTAGTACAGCCTAATAAAGGAAGACTTGATAGGAAGATATCGTTTATAGATATAGATAGTCCAAATGTCATACTTGGTGCATTAAAGAAGGCTGAGGACGACGATGCTATAGTAGTAAGACTTTATGAGGCGTATGGATTTAGAAGTAGGGTAAAGATAAGATGTAATTTTGATGTAAAAAAGGTGGTAGAGGCAAATCTTTTAGAGGATGAAATAGCTCATATAGGTATAGTTAACAATGATGTAGAGGTCCTTTTTAGGCCATATGAGATAAAGACATTAAAGTTATATAGATAGGTCGAGATGTCTATGGATGATCCAATAAAGGTTTTATCCACAAGGGTTTATAGGGTATATAAGGGGGGTTACCTCCTTGATAAATTTAGAGGGGAGAAAAAGCCTAAAGACACAAATTATCCTGAGGATTGGATATGTTCCACTGTAGAGGCACTTCAACCATATGGAATATCAAAGGAGAGTATCTCTAAGATAGAGCCAATAGAAGGTAGGAATGATATTGAGTCATTGCTCTCTCTTTATCCCCAGGATATCTTAGGAGAAAAGCATATCAATATATATGGTAGAAAGTTTAACATTTTAGTAAAGCTTTTGGATTCTGCTATAAGGCTTCCTATTCAATGCCATCCTGATAAGTCTTTTTCAAGAAGATATTTCAACTCTAATTTTGGAAAGGCTGAAGCATGGTTTATCTTAGAGACAAGGGAGAATCCTTATATACTTTTAGGCTTCAAGGAAAAGATTCCTAAAGCAAAGCTAAAGGGGCTTATAGACAGGAATGCCTCTGAAGAGCTTGCTTCTCTTATGAATAGGATAGAAGTCAGGCCTTATGATATGTATTTTATAGCACCTAGATTACCTCATGCAATAGGGGAAGGGGTATTTATGGTAGAAACCCAAGAGCCTACTGATTTTACTATATCTATAGAGCGCAGATGTGGCGATGTTGTCTCTACCGATGAGAAATGTACTTTAAATCTGGGATGGGATATAGCATTAGATGCCTTTGATTACACCCAGTACTCTATAGAGGATATTAAAGAGAGGTTTGGTATGAAAAGGGAGAGTATCCTTTCAAGCCCTACAGGAAACATATATAGGATAGACGGTGGAGCCTATATGGAGACCTGTTTCAATCTGATATCCCTGGAGGAGGTAAAAGACGTTTCATTCTCGTTTGGAACATTCGCCTCGATGGTGGTAATAAATGGCAGAGGATACATTGTAAAAGATAAGAGGAATTATCCTATAAGGCATGGAGAAACGTATATAATTCCAGCTAGCTTTAGAGATTGTAGGTTTGTGGGCGAAGAACCCTTAGATATCCTCTTATCTTTACCTCCAGAGATTTAATTTTACCATCCATATCTATACGGTCCCCAGTCTCTCTTGGTGAGCTCCTGTTTAGCAAGGACCAATGTATTGGAAGGAATATCTTCGTATGCTATAACCCCTGGTCCGACTAGGCTATAAGATCCTACCTTTACCCCGGGCATTATTATTGCATTCACCCCTGTGCGAGAGTAGTTTCCCATATAGGTGGCATTTGCCCCTTCTAGTGGAGACTCCAATCTTCCCTTTATACGATGAGTGCTCTCTAGATCGTCGAATCTCAGTGTGCCACATACAGTAGCTGCCCCTATGTCTACTGAGTTACCAAACACCCCATAGAGCTCGGAATAGTGAACTACATATACATTTTCAAAGAATACACCCTCTATCTCTGCACAATGTCCTATATGGCATCTATTGCCAATAGAGGTGTGTGTTCCAATTTGTGGATAATTATATATAAAGCAATTATCTCCAACTACTGCTGGTCCGGTAAATATTGCCCCATTTGTAATGGTAGTATTACTTCCTACTATAAGATTACCAGTAATTACTACTCTAGTTCCAATATGGCTATTTTCTCCAAGGATGATATGCCCTTTTATATAGGCGTCAGAAGAGACAGAAGAAGATGAAGGTATGATGTTCTCTCTTATAGAGCTTGTAAGAAATTCTATATATCTTCTATTTGCTTCTAATATATGCCAAGGCTTATCGATATCAACAAAGAACCCTTCAGTTTCTACTGCCTTCACCACTAATCCTGATTCAATCATTATCTGAAATGTCTGGGCAAGCTCTAGTTCTTGAGGTGGCATTCCCCCTACTGGAATATTTTTCATAAAATTAGGGGTTTTTTCTAGAAAATGGGTAAGGTCCTTACTGATAAAGTAGATTCCACATAGTCTGAAGTCTCCTTCTCTTGGATGTCCCTGTATTGTTACTATCCTGTCTCCTCTTAACCCTGCGCATATCCAATCCTGGGACCTCTCCCTTTCTATAGGGGAAACCATAGCACATAACTTAGAATCTTTTGTAGCTTCAATAAAACTCTGGAGGTTATTGGGATGTATTACTATGTCCCCATAGATGATAATGATATCATCGTCAGGGATTAATTTTAATGCATCTATTACTGCTTTGGCTGTGCCAGTGGTTTTGGACTCTTCTATAAAGGAGATACCAGGTTTATCTCTTAGTGTATACCTTATCTCTTCGCCTAGATATCCTATCACTACGTATGTCTCAATATTGAACCTCATCAATTCATCAACAATAAGAGAAATAAGAGGTTTATTTGCAACAGGAATAGTAGCTTTTGGCATAGTCTCACTGTATGGCCAGAGTTTAGAACCGGTACCTCCAGCAAGGATTATAGCCTTCATATTGACTCCTCCTCTCTATTTATTTTTAGATGCTGGGGAAGTGTAGTGTCTATATTCGTAAATATCTCAGGGATTTGAACCTTGGTATAGTGATCAAACGCAAGTAGTAAAGCCCCAACAACAGGCTCATACCTTGGAACTACAATCTTAGCCATAGGGATATAGGAATGTAATTCAGCCTTTATAAGATCAAAGAGTAAGGGACCCCTTGCCTTAAAGATACTCCCTCCTAGCACTACCTTTATAGGTTCCCTCTCTAGATGAAGCTGCTTTATTATTGCCCAAGCAGAAATAGCTGTTTCGCTAGCTACCTTTTTTACTATCTCTACTGCCACCCTATCTCCCTCATAGGCAGCGTCAAATACCAAAGGTGCCAATAGGGGGATCTTGGCTCTTTCTATTCTTCCATAGTAAAGGTCTTTAGCAAGGGAGACAAAATCTGACTCATTGAAAAATTCTAAAATCATCCGTGATAGTATTGTTCTTTCTCCCCTCCCATCAAAGTCTCTAAAGACCCTATGTAATGCCTCTCTGGATACATCTCCAGCACCACCCCAGTCACCAAAGACAAATCCCTCTCCAAAGAGTCTAGCCTCTCTTCCTGTCTTATCTATACCGGCAGCATTCGTCCCTGTCCCCATAATAACTACTACTCCATAGTTATCTTGATCAAGGCCAGCTCTTAGAGCTGCTAGGGAATCATTTTTTATCATCACTATATCCACCCTATTTAGACTCTCTACCGCTCTTTTGAGCATATCAAAGTCTTCTGGAAAATCAGCTCCGGCAAGACAGAAACATCCTACATCTGCCCTTTGGATATTAGCCTCTCTAAATGCACCTAATATAGCGGTATCAATCTCTTTCATCGCTGATTCCAATCCAAAGGTTTCGTAATTACCCGTCCCAGCCGAACCAAAGCCAAGAATGTTTCCTCTTTCATCAGATACTAAGCAGTATGTCTTGGTAGCTCCTGCATCAACTCCCAAAAGATACATCTCAATCACCCCTAAAGAATTTTGGCAGGAAATTTCTATTCTCTTCTAAGATTCTTTCTAATAGTCCGTCCACTATCTTTGGGTCTCCAACAAGAGGATGCGCCAGGAGTGCCTGTTTTGCCTTCTTCCTATCACCAGTTATACTAGCTTCTATAGCGAGTTGTTCATAATATTTTACTGTCTGAATAAGTCCCTTTATTGGAGGTTCGAGATTTCCACAGGATAATGGAATAGCCCCTTTACCAGAGATTACACAGGAAACCTCTACTACAGCATTGTCAGGTAGCTCTCTTATTGCTCCATTATTTAAAGTATTAACTATCTGAATATCTTTACTATCAAGGTATATAGATTTCATAAGAGAGACAGCAGCATCTGAATAGTGAGCTCCACCCCTCTGACTGAGTTCAGGAGGTTTTTCCCTCAGATTCTTGTCTTGATACTTCTTCATAAGCTGTTCTTCTACTTCAAGGACCACCTCTCCTCTAGACTTTGGGCTAGTTTTAAGATTTGATAGCACCTCTTCTCTATTATAGTAATAGTGCAGATATCCATTCGGAATCATATCAAGGATTTTGATCGATTCTGCCTCCTTTTCTGGAAGGTTTTTTATAAACCTATCTATCACTATATCTGTGACATCTTTCCCTTTTAGGTATATCTTTCTTACCCAACTTAGGTGATTTAATCCAACATAATCTAGAAGGATATCATCAACTTTAGCGTCTAATAAATTGGCAAATTGATTGAGGAATCCAATAGGCACATTGCATAGACCGATCGTCTTAACCTTTGTATAGTTGAGCAATGCTTCTGTAACTATACCTGAGGGATTGGTAAAGTTTATAAGCCAGGCATCAGGTGATAATTCCTCTATATCTTTAGCAATATCAAGCATCACTGGGACTGTCCTAAGGGCATTGGCAAAACCCCCTGCACCAGTAGTCTCCTGTCCTATTACATTGAATTCAAGAGGAATCTTTTCATCCTTTATTCTTGACCTTATTCCTCCCACCCTTATCTGAGTGACAATGAAGTTGGCGTCCTTTAAAGCCTCTCTCCTATCCGTTGTGAGTTCAAGGTCTATAGGGAGATTCTCTTTCTCAATCATCCTTCCTACTAGAGAACCCACTATATTAAGTTTTGTCTCGTCTATGTCCATAAGTCTCAATGACCTAACAGGAAAATATTCTACATTCTTTAGTATTCCTTCTACCAACTCAGGGGTATAACTGCTTCCACCTCCAATTACAGTTAGAACAATTCCTTCTCTCATAAGGCTCCTATCTACTCAAATATAACTTGAGGTTAGGGTATTTATATTCCGCCCTTTTTAAAGAGTATCTTCCCCAACTGGCGGTTTTTGGATACCCTTTTATAGATAATGTCTCACCCTTTAAGTCCGGTGACTACAATTCCCTGGATGAAATACCTCTGGGCAAAGAAGAATAATAGAAAGCAGGGAAGAGCTACCACTAATGATGCTGCCATTAATAGATTCCACGCGGTCATTCCATACATACCTGTGAATCTACTTAGAGCAAGACTTAGGGTCAATTTTTCTCGGCTATTTAGATAGATCAATGGACCCATAAAGTCATTCCAGCTCCACATAAACGAGAATATAGCAACTGTTGCCAGTGCAGGCTTAGTAAGGGGAAGTATTATCCTTGAAAATATACCTAGATAACTGCACCCATCTATCTTGGCTGCATCATCCAACTCTATAGGGATTGTCATATAGAATTGGCGTAATAAGAATATAAAGAAGGCTCCTCCAAAGAAGTTAGGAATGATGAGAGGCTTAAATGTATCTGTCCAATTTAGCAATTTAAAAAGGACAAATACAGGAATCATAGTAATCTGCGATGGAATCATCATAGTAGAGAGGACTATCATAAATAGGAGGTCACGACCTCTAGCTTTAAGTCTTGCAAATCCGTAAGCTACTATGGATGATGAGAGAAGTGACCCTATCATAGTGGCAAATGTTATAATACTAGTATTTATAAAGTATCTTCCAAATGGGATAAATGTGAGAGCTCTATTGAAGTTGCTAAAATAAATCTTCTTTGGAATCCATTCGGGAGGAAACAGATACACTTCAGAATCCTCTTTTAAGGATGTAGAGAGCATCCAAAAGATAGGAATCAGTATGATAATACTTGTTACTATCAACACTACATATACAAAGCTTTTTGTTAATATCTCTCTTCTTCGTTTACTCTGTAATAGATACATATAAAGTATCCTCCTTACCTTTCCCTAGTACTTTCATAATAAACCCAGAGAGGAGAAGATTTGAATATCAGAAAGGTTAGAGCCAGGATTATTATAAATAATACCCAAGATAATGCTGATGCGTATCCCATACTGAAGAATTGGAATGCATTTTGGTATATGTACAATACATAGAATAATGAGGCATAGTGTGGTCCTCCTCTAGTCATTACATATGCCTGTGTAAATACCTGAAATGACCCAATGATCCCCATTATAAGTGTAAACAGTAATACTGGACTCATCATTGGGATTGTTATGTTTAGAAACTTATTAAAGGAATTAGCTCCATCTATCTCTGCTGCCTCATAGAGTTCGGTAGGAATTCCTTGAAGCCCTGCCAGATATATTACAATATCTCCCCCTATCCCCCAAAAGCTCATAATAATAAGTGCAGGGATTACCCATTCCTCACTCATAAGCCAGGCTGGACCGTGGATATGGAATAGTTTCCAAAGCAGAAAGTTGAGGATTCCAAATTCAGGATTAAATATCCACATCCACAAGAGTGCTACTGCCACCCCTGAGATTACTGACGGCATATAGTAGATTGTTCTGAACCAGGTAAGTCCCTTTATATTTTGGTTTAGAAGAAGTGCTATGATTAAAGAAAGAATTATTCCTAATGGAACACTGATGAGAGAAAAATAAGAGGTAACTTTTAATGACTGCCAAAACAATGGGTCAGAGAATAACCGTGTATAGTTCTTTATGCCTATCCAGTTTGGTGGAGTTACCACATCATAGTTACAGAGGCTGAAAAATAGAGAGGCAAAGATTGGTCCAGCAGTAAAGACCAAGAATCCTATTATCCAAGGGGAGACAAATAGATAGAAATATAATTCCTCTTTTTTAGCCATAGGGCTCATTCTTGTCTTCATAGTTTATTCTCCAGTGTGTTATTTTATCTTGGGAGAGTTAGAGACTGTCCAACTCCCCCAAGATATCAACCTCTATTTAACTACATTCTTAAGATTTTCCTCTATAGCCTGGTTAACCTTTTGTATCATTGTGTCTAAAACATCCTTGGCTCCCTTTTTGCCTAGCCATAGAGGGTCGGTTTCAGATGTCCATACAGACTGTAGCTTGTAGAACCCAAAGACAGTATGCTCTGCATCTTCCTGGCAGTATTTAAATGCACCACTCAATACCTGCTCTAGTTCTTGCTTTGTATTTACCATGGAGGAGCTTATCTTCTCTATATAGTCCTTTCTAAGAGACTGCCTAGAAGAGATACGACTACTCTTCTCCATAAGTTCCTTTTGAACAGAAGGGCTTGATAGATATTTAATAAATTCCCAGGCTTCATTTGGATGTTTTGATGTCCTAGCTATTTCCATAGGGTCTGTATATAGACACACTTTCTTTACATTAGGCACACTATATGGGACCGCTCCTATCCCCCACTTGTAGTTCTTTGGCATAGCTCCCCATATAGACCAATCACCGCTAATCACCATCCCCAACTTACCTGTTTTTAATGGGGGACCCATCTGCTCTATCACCTGTTCTGTGGCAGGTGTGGGACTTACCATATCCTTATAGACTAGATTTGCCCTTTTTTGAAGTGCTGTAAGAAGGGCATTATAGTTTTTGGGCTTATCAAGGGCAAGTTTCTTTGGTGGATAGCCCTTATATACACCTGGGTCAAACATATCTCCACCCCAAGCCCAAGCTATTTCAAAGAGGTCTCTAGTGTCTAAAAGTCCATATTGGTCTATCTTGCCATCGCCATTTATATCTCTTGTTAACTTCTTAGCTATCTCTACTAACTTATCCCAGGTCCAGGTCTTATCTAGCCAGTTAGTGGTGGGATACTTTAACCCTGCATTATCAAAGAGGGTAGCATTATAGAATATGGCGGTATAAGCTTGGGCAAATGGTAACCCCTTTATATTCCCTCTAAATGTAGCACCTTCTATAGCAGCTGGATAGAAGTCTTTAATATTTAATACATCCTTATCCTTGTTGATAAGGGTATCTAATGTGAGGTTCATATCCCTTATGGCATGGTCTACATAGCCAGACTCAGCTGCACACCAGAAGATATCTGGTGGTGTTCCTGCTGCCCACATAGAAAAAAGTTTAGGGTCATATTCTTCGTAGGGAACGATGATTGCCTCAACAGTTATATCAGGATGCGTACTATTGAAGTCTTTAATAAATCCATCTAAGACAGGAACTTCGTCAGGGTCATCCCTCCAGAGTATAGTAACCTTAGCCTTTTGTGCATAAGAAAAGGAAACAACTAAAGAACTCAAGACAAGACTAAGAACCACAAGGACTGCTATCGTCCATCTGTTTTGAAGCTTCTTTGCCATTTTCACCTTCACCTCCTAAAATTTTAAGCCTTTGAAAGATATCAACCCTTTTATAGGTTAACTTGACTGAATCTTCCCTAAGCCTTTATAATCCTTTGGACTCTGTCTTTTCCAGGCATCACTCCCTTCTCCTGCTAATTATAGCACAGAATTTCAATAGGATAGTATAGGAAACTCGTTGAATTTATGCTAAAATTAGATTGAAAAATTTTAGCATAAAGGGGATGAGGATAAATGATTAAAGGTAAAGAAGGAATAGCTCTTGTAATGGCAATATTTTTTATTGTTGCTATCGCCATACTTTTGAGTGCAGTTTTGATGTTAAATAGCCAGGAGATAAAAGCTACGCAACTACAGCTAGACGGCAATAAGGCATTTTATTATGCAGAGGCAGGAGTAGAGTATGGCTTAGCGCAGGTGTTGAATGGAGCTATCAATCTTCTACCTGGTCAATCAGCAGATTTAAGTAGCAATTTTAAGACCTCTCTAAAGCAAAGTTCTGGAGATAGTAATATAGATGATAACACCAATACCAATATCAACTTAATAGTATATAGTCCTAGCACTTCAGATTATAAATTTACCTGTGAAGTTAAATACAATAAGACAAGAAGAAAGGTGATGAAAGAAGTATTGCTATATACAGGAATCTGGAGTAAGGCGATGGCAAGTAATGGAGATATAAATTTAGATATTAATGCAGGACAAAATGGAAGTATTACAATCAATGGAGATATATTTTCAAATGGAAATATTACAGGTAGTAAAAAAGATGGGGTAACTATTAACGGAACAATTTATGCACATGGAAAAATAAGTGGGTTTGATGCCTCAGTACCACAGTATCCAAACTCTCCTTCTCTTCAATTTCCTTCTATAAACCTTAACTACTACAAAAGCATAGCCCAATATGTATATTCTAGGGAGGACCAATTTATAAACGCCTTTAAATCTGGACAACTTTCTGGACCTGGGGTTGTCTATGTATCTGATAATCTTCATATTGTAAATTTACAGGGACTAAATATCACAGGTCTTACTATAGTGGTTGAGGGTGATATCCACATAAACAATCAAAATGAGATGACTATAGATGGCGGAAGTAGTATGGTTACCTTTGTAGCAGGAGGAAGTGTGAGGTTTAATAATGATGCAAAGTTTACTTTTAGTAATTGTATAGTATATGCTATCAATAATATCGACTTTAGAAATATGAAAGCTAATGTAACCATAAATAACGGTGCTATATATGCCCAGAATGGATATATAAGTTTAAATAATATAAAGAATGCATTTCAAGTATACCGAGGCAATTGGAGCCCAGAGGACCTATTCCTTTTTGATGTCTATAAGACAATTTCTTGGAGTGATAGTGGAGTGTAATTGTTTTGGAGGGATGATTTTTGGAAGAATTGCTTAAAGATATAGACCTCTCTACAGGTCTAAGCGATGAAGAGGCATTGAAAAGATTAAAAGCTTACGGGTATAATGAGTTACCTGATCCTCCTAGACCTACATTCTTGGTTCAGTTTATAGACCAGTTTAAGAGTTTATTGATTGTTATTCTTATAGTTGCCGCTATTATCTCTGCCTTTTTGGGAGAGCCAATAGATGCCCTAGCCATACTAGGTATTACTATACTTAATGCGATCCTAGGAGTAATTCAAGAGAGAAGAGCAGAATCAGCTCTTAAGGCCGTGAAAAAGCTCTCTAGTCCCACAACTAAGGTATTGAGAAGTGGCACTATCAAGTCCATTCCATCTAGAGAGATAGTCCCTGGTGATATAGTTATCCTAGAATCTGGAGATAAGATAAGCTATGATGGTATACTCCTAGATGTTTATGGTCTTACTGTGGATGAATCAACCCTTACAGGAGAGTCTGTGCCTGTTACCAAAGAAGAGACAAAGGATAAGAACAATATCCTGGAAGAAAATCAGGTATTTATGGGGACAGTTGTTATCAAAGGAAGGGCAAAGGCATTGGTAACACATACTGGAGTCCACACTAAATTGGGCAATATTGCTACTCAGATGAGAGAGACAAGGAAAGAAAAGACTCCTTTAGAGGTTCAGCTCGATGTCCTTGGAAGGTTATTAGGAATTATCTTTGTTACAATATGCGGAGTGATCTTCATATTGGGTCTATTGAAAGGCATTCCATTTCAGATGATGCTCCTTACAAGTATAAGCCTAGCAGTAGCTGCCATACCTGAAGGTTTGCCTGCTGTGGTAACAATAGTATTAGCTTTGGGAGTGGCAGAGATGGCAAGGCGAAGGGCAGTAATAAGGAACCTTCCAGCAGTAGAAACATTGGGATCGGTTACTGTTATATGTACAGACAAAACAGGTACCCTTACTCAGAATAAGATGGCTTTGGTAGAGATATATACCGATGCTATCCATTTTACTCAGGATAACTTAACTCCATCTCTAGTACCTTATGAACTTCAGAGGGCTATGATTCTATGTAATGATGCAACAAAAGAATCTGGAGACCCTACTGAGATTGCTCTTGTCTCCTGGCTTCCAGAGGAAACAATAAATCAGATTAGAGCCCAATACCCAAGGGTATATGAGATTCCATTTACCTCTGAGAAAAAGAGAATGACTACTGTCCATAGAGGAGATAGCCAATATCTTGTTGTAAGTAAAGGGGCAGTAGAGGTAATATTAGATATATGTAGATATGAGTTTACTAAGGATAATAAGATAGTTCTTCTTAGTCCTGAAAGGGTCTCTGGTATCTTGTCTGTCTCTGAAGGACTTGCATCTCAAGGACTTAGAATCTTGGGGCTTGCAGAGAAGATACTGAAAAAATTTCCCAATTCTGAGGATGAAATGGAGAGGGACCTAGTGTTTCTAGGTCTCCTCTGTCTTAAGGACCCTCTTAGACCTGAAGTAAAAGATGCGGTGGAAGATTGTAGAAAGGCTGGGATAAGACCAGTTATGATAACTGGAGACCATCAGGTGACCGCCTATTCTATTGCCAAAGAATTAGATTTTCCCGAAGGTAAAGTGCTAACAAGTGCTGATTTGAATAATCTTTCTGATGAGGAACTTACAGATAGGATAGAAGAAGTGAGTGTATTTGCCCGCATAAATCCTATCGATAAACTAAGGATAGTAGAGGCATTCCAGAGAAAGAAAGAAACTGTAGCAATGACAGGGGATGGGGTAAATGATGCCCCAGCCTTGAAGAAGTCTGATATAGGTGTAGCTATGGGGCAGGCTGGAACTGAGGTCGCCAAAGAGGCAAGTGATATGGTCATCTTAGATGACAATTTTGCTACACTGGTAACTGCAGTATTCCAAGGTAGAACTATATATGAAAATATAAGGAAGTTTGTTGTGTATCTCCTCTCCTGCAATATAGGAGAGGTCCTTATTATGTTTATTTCTATCCTCCTAGGATATCCAGCCCCTCTTCTTCCTCTTCAGCTACTCTGGTTAAATCTGGTAACGGATAGTTTTCCAGCCCTAGCACTGGGATTAGAGGAAGGAGAACCTAATATAATGGCTCGACCTCCAAGGGGAAAAAAGGAACCTCTATTAACAAATCAGCATATGAAGATAATAGTCACCCAGAGTCTTGCTATAGCGTTGGCTACACTTTTGGGTTTTATAATAGTTTATAAAGAGACAAATATAAATGAGGCAAGAACGGTTGCCTATATGACACTAGTAATATCAGAACTAGTACGTTCCTTTTCTGCCCGTTCTTTTGAAACATCGATATTTAAGCTTGGTATACTCTCTAATAGATTCCTCTTTTATTCAACGCTTGGAGCTCTTGGTCTTCTCTTTGTTTCTGTCTATCTTCCATCATTTGCTAGCATCTTTAACAATATTCCTCCATCAATTAACGAGTGGATATACATATTAATCTTATCCTTTGTCCCATTTACAATCTCTGAGGTATCAAAGGTCTTAAGAAGATTATGAAAGGGAATCTATCTACAAGAGAGATAGCCGAAGCAGGGTTAATGGTTGCTATTATGGTGCTTTTAGGTTTGGGTTCTGCCTATATTCCTATTCTAGGGACATTTATGAGCTTCCTTTTCCCTATACCACTAGTAATTCTCTCTTTAAGATATAATCTAAGACTAGGGATAATGACTCTAATAGTGTCAGCCATTCTCATTGCCATATTTACTGAGCCTCTCTATGGAGTAAGTATCTCTATGAGCTTTGGTTTTATAGGTCTCATCTTTGGGTATATGGCTAAGAATAATAGGAATCCAAATCATATAATACTTCTTGGTGCTCTTTCCTTCCTTGGTGGGGTAGCTATAACTGCCATCATCTCTTTTCTTGTAATGGGTGTAAATCCAATAAACCTCTTCTTTAAAATGTATGAGGAGAGTTTCCCAGTAGTAATAAATATCTACAAGAAGATGGGGATCTCTAAAGAGCAGATAGACCTCATCCAGAAGACCTGGGATCAGTTGATGACCTTTATAAAACAGGCACTGCCAAGCATGCTTTTTATGGGAGGCATAATAATATCATATATTAATTACTGGATAGCTCACAGTATACTTAATAGATTGAAGATATCTATACCAGCTCCAATATCTTTGACTCTTTTAAAGATTCCTCCTATCACTGTTAGTGGTTTCTTGATAGCTTTTCTTTTAGTTTTCTTGGGAGGGAAAAATCCTACCGGCTTTCTATACCACTTGGGAATAAACCTAGAGGTTATATTTAGTGTCCTCTTCCTTTTAGATGGTCTATTAGTAGTAAACTTCTGGATGTCAAAGGGAAACCTCTCTATGGCAATAAAGGTGATAATCTTCATCTTTATTATATTTCAGCCTATATTCTCTCAAATTGTAACCTGGTTGGGACTATTTGATGTACTATTCAATATGAGAAGAACCTCTCAGGATACACAATGAATTGAAAGGAGAAATGTATGATAGAGAAAGATAAAAATATCATAGTTCTTGCAGGTTGGACCTCTAGGGAAAGAGAGGTTTCATTAAGGTCGGGGGAAAAGGTATATAATGCCCTCTTAAAGAAGGGATATAAGGCAACTTTGGTAGACCCTATGATGGATGGATGGGAACCAGTATTTAAGGGAGATATTGTTTTTATAGCCCTCCATGGAAAACCAGGTGAAGACGGAACAGTACAAGGTCTCCTTGAGACCTTTAATATACCATATACTGGCTCTGGAGTCCTTGCCTCTTCTCTGGCTATCAATAAGGTTGCAAGCAAAAGAATCTTTAGATCTATAGGTTTACCTACCCCATCCTTTATAAGTCTAGATGAGTTTGAAGGTATAGATGAATTTATAGAAGAAGCTTTGATCTCTCCTGGAATTCCTCTCGTTGTAAAGCCTGTATCTGAGGGTTCAAGTATAGGTGTAACCATTGTAAAGGAGAAGGAAAAACTTGACGGAATTGTAAGAGATACCATAGAGAAGTTTCGAGATGTATTTATAGAGGAGTACATAGAGGGTAGAGAGATAACGATTGGAATATTAGAGCTTGAGGGAAAACCTGTTGCCCTTCCTATCCTAGAGCTAGTCCCTAAGAATGAATTCTATAACTATGAAGCTAAGTATACCAAAGGATTAACAGAGTTTATTATTCCAGCAAGGATGCACCCAGAGAAGTATAAACTTGCCCAGAGGATGGCTCTAATGGCACATAAGGTTTTAGGCTGTGTAGGATTTTCTAGGGTAGACCTTATTACAGACAAGGACGATAATCCATATGTACTTGAGGTGAATACCATTCCCGGAATGACAGATCTAAGTGATCTGCCTGCTATGGCAAAGGCTTATGGCATTGAATATGAGGACCTTATAGAGCTTATGTTACTGTCAGCCCTAAAGGAAAAAAGATAAGGAGGTTTCTATGAAACGTTCTGAGGTAAATAAAATTCTAAAAGAATCTGTTTCTTTTATTGAAATGATGAATTTTCATCTGCCCCCATTTGCCTACTGGACACCAGAAGATTGGAAGATAAAGGGAGAAGAGTATGATGAGATCAGAGACAATATGCTTGGTTGGGATATAACCGATTTTGGAAAAGGGAATTTTTATGAGGAAGGATTAGTTCTTTTTACTCTTCGCAATGGTAATCTCAATCTGAAGAAATATACCAAACCATACGCAGAAAAGATTCTTATTGTAAGGGAGGGGCAAATTACTCCATTTCACTTTCACTGGAATAAGATGGAAGATATCATAAATAGAGGTGGTGGTAATGTATTTATTCAGCTTTATAATTCTACAGATGGTGGAGGTTTAGCTGATACTCCTGTTCATATCTCCATTGACGGAAGAAATTATACTGCCCCTGCTGGAACCATTATAAAGCTAACCCCTGGGGAGAGCATTACCCTCTTCCAAAAGACATACCACAAGTTTTGGGGAGAGAAGGGAACAGGGTTTACCCTGTTGGGAGAGGTCTCTTCGGTAAATGACGACAACGTAGATAATAGATTTTTAGAGCCTGTTGGGAGGTTTCCTCAGATTGAGGAGGATGAGGAACCTGTATATCTCTTAGCATTCGAGTATCATAGAGGAGGATAAGTTTATGAAATCTCTGTCAGAATTAATGAAAGAGGCTTGGCAGAAACAGATTTTAATACCAGCATTTAATGTGGCTTACCTATCAATGACTAAAACAATAGTAGACACATTGAAGGAGTTAGAGACATTCGGTCTAGTAGAAGTAGCTCGTCCAGATGTAGAAAAGTTTGGGGCTAAAAGTTTCGCCTGTGTAGCTGAAGAATTCTATAAATATGCAGACCTTAACTATACTAGGCTTCACCTGGACCATATCCCTGTAATTGATGAGGATGGTAACCAAGTAAACTGGGAAGACTTGATCCAGGAAGGAATTAATCTTGGGTATCATTCAGTTATGATTGATGGTTCCAGACTTCCATTGGAAGAAAATATATCTTGTACTAGGAAGGTAGTGGAAATGGCACATCCTAAAGGGATTCCAGTAGAGGCAGAACTTGGAGCTGTTCTAGGGCATGAGAGTGGACCCCTTCCCCCATATGAAGAACTGTTTGAGACTAAAAAAGGATTTACCTCTGTAGAAGACGCAGGATTTTTTGTAGAAAAGACCAATGTTGATTGGCTATCGGTAGCTATAGGAAACATCCATGGAGCGATAAGTGGGGTGGCAAAGGATATGAAAAAGTTGGAGGCTAGACTTGATATAGAGCATCTAAAGAAGCTAAAAGAGAAGACTCAGCGCCCTCTGGTTCTCCATGGTGGTTCTGGGGTAAGGATTGAGTATCTAAAGGAAGCTATTAAAAATGGAATTACTAAGATAAATATAGGAACAGAGATAAGACAGGCTTATGAAAGTGGTTTTAAAGAATCTGGTGGAGATAGAAGTTACGCCTGCTCTAAGGTGGCAGAAAAGATGAAAGAACTGATAGCTCTATATGGAATAAGAGGAAGTGCTAATAAATTAGTATTCTAATATTTCCTGCCATCTTAACGATAGGACAGACAAGGATGCCTGTCCTATTTTTATTGACAGAAGATTTATTTTCTGCTATATTGTTACAGATAACTAAAAAATAATCTGAAGAAAGGATGGGTGTAAAGTGATAGAGGGACCTTTTAAACCTACATGGGAGTCTTTAGAAAACTATGTGGTTCCAGAATGGTATCTAGACGCTAAGTTTGGTATTTTTATTCACTGGGGGGTATATTCAGTTCCAGCATTTGGAAATGAGTGGTATCCAAGGAATATGTATAAACAGGGGACATTAGAGTTTGAGCATCATATAAAGACCTATGGACCTCAGAAGGACTTTGGCTATAAAGATTTTATCCCTATGTTTACTGCAGAGGAGTTTGACCCTGACAAGTGGGCAGACCTATTTCTTAAATCTGGAGCAAAGTTTGTTGTCCCAGTTGCTGAGCATCACGATGGTTTTGCTATGTATGACTGTAGTTATACAAAGTGGAATGCAGTAAAGATGGGTCCAAAAAGGGATATTATTGGAGAGTTAGCAAATGCAGTGCGTAGAAGATATTTAACCTTTGGGATTTCGTATCATAGGGCAGAACATTGGTGGTTCCTCCATGAAGGTATGAAGTTTGATTCAGACGTAAGAGACCCAAGATATATAGACTTCTATGGGCCAGCTCAGCCTGAGACAACTCAGCCCAATGAAGAATTTCTAGAAGACTGGTTCAATAGATTGTGCGAATTAGTAGATAAATATCATCCACAGATTGTCTGGTTCGATTGGTGGATAGAGCAACCGGCATTTGAACCCTATCTTAAGAGATTTGCTGCCTACTATTACAACAGAGGATTTCAGTGGAATAAAGGTGTTGCTATAAACTATAAGAATCAGGCTTTCCCAAGGAAAGCAGCGGTATTTGATGTAGAACGGGGGCAGTTAGAAGATATCGATCTGCACTTCTGGCAGACTGATACATCTGTCTCTAAGAATTCTTGGGGCTACATAAAAAACCATGATTACAAAACTTCAGAGTGGATTATCTGTGACCTAGTAGACATAGTAAGTAAGAATGGGGCTCTTCTATTAAACATTGGACCGAAACCAGATGGTACTATTCCAGAACCAGAAGAAAAGATGCTTCTTGAGATAGGCCAGTGGCTCTTAATTAATGGTGAAGGTATATATGGAACTAGACCTTGGAAGGTATATGGAGAAGGTCCTACTAAAGTTATCTCTGGCTCTTTTGCTGATACAAAGAGGAGTGAGTTTACAGGAAGGGATATTAGATTTACAACAAAGGGGAATAATCTCTATGCAATAGTCCTAGGTAAGCCAGAGCGAGACGAGATAATAGTACAGTCTCTGGGCTCGAATCTAAAGCTCTTTAACAGAGAGATAATTGATGTAAGGATTTTAGGGATAGAAGATAAGATACAATGGGCTAGAGAAGATGCAGGATTAAAGGTGAAAGTTCCTGAAAGACTAGATACAAGATTTCCATTTGTATTGAAGATCATATCATAGGTATGAATATTGACTCCCATATTTTTTATGATATACTGTTATCAGTAATGTAAAGTTTTAGGGGATAAGGTGTTGATAATATATTATGCTCTGGGATATGAACCG
>JBMFOH010000012.1:0-45391 GCA_049969715.1 bacterium
TCTATATTAGATAGATGTCCCAACAGATTACTGGTAGATATTCTTATTATCCTTGGACCTATATCTACTCCTATTACATATCCGGATGATGGATTTATAGCAAGGGGGATAGCCTTTCTACCGGAACCAGTCCTTTCTTCAAAACTTGGAAGTTCCATTATAAAGCCATCTTCTAATAATTCTCCTGTTATATTGGTTACTGTGGCAGGTGTTAAACCAATCGTCTTTGAAATCTCTTGCCTACTTATGGAACCTCTCTCGCATATAAGTTTAAGGATTAAGTTCCTATTCTGTATCTTTACTAGCTGATGGTTTACCCCTCTAAGATTCAACCACACTCACCCTTAACTCATGAGACCCGTCTGAAACAGCCATCTCATAGTAGTAATAGAGTCTACTAAGTACTGGAACTACACTCACATATCGCACACTTCCGGAGGAATAAGGGGAAAGTAATATAGGACCATTTACACTTACTATTTCAAAATCTTTTAGATTTAAGCTTACCGCCAATCCTAACTTCTCTTCATAGTTCTCCGAGACGTCCCTACTACCGTCATAGAAGGCATAAAAGATTGGAGAAGAATAGACAATACTTGTAATCCTTGTTGCATAAGCATCCCAACTATTCTCTCTTGGAGATAGGAGATCTCCGAGCCATTTAAAATTGATCCCATCTGCACTTACTGCTAATCCTGTACAAGACTTACTAATGCCAGTATTATAGACATCTGCTGTCTCATGCATCTTAGATCTTAAAATTGGGTCTATGCCCTTTGGAGAAGGAGCATAACTTACAAACATATAGTAAAGTCCACCTAGGATGATAACCTCAGGGTCTTTTATCCCTTCTATCCCAAGGTCAGAGGGCGTAAAAATCTTGGTCTTTTTTGTTGGATCTAGATTTTCTATTTTATCAGCCTCTAACATATCTATCCGCCATCTATTATCTTCTGGATCTACATAACTTATATAGAGCCTATAATTTCCCTCTAAAGTCTTAATCAATGATGCCTTCTCTAGAGATATCCCTCCAAAATATGACTTATCAGTCCTCCAAATAGTTCTAAAATTAATACCGTCTTCACTCTCTGCTATCCTACACTCATAACCTCTCCCAATCTCTTTTCCATTCTCTATAAGTCTAGGTCTCCTTAATCTGTAATAGAGATAAAACTTCTTGTCCTCTTCGTCGTATAATATACTACTTGCCCCAGCCCAAAAACCTATACCTCTGTCTGGAGGGTTAGCAACAGTAATACCATTATTAGGATCGAATAGTCTTAAACACTTTTGACTCTTTAAATTTATCAAATCTACTTACACCTCCATATTTAATTAATTTACTGTATTAATCATTATACAGCAACTAAATAGAAAATCAAGCAAAAGGAAAACTTAGTACTCTAAAGAATTCTCCTTTATTAGTTCTATTTTAGGAGACTATTAATTCTAGAAACTATATAATCTACAAAGATTTAATACACCATTAGACCTTAGATATATCAGAAATTTTTGGATTCTGACCCTCTAGTTATGCTTTATAAAGGACTTTATTAACCTACCTATCTGATAAGATATCCATTCTAGCTCTTCGGATGTGTTCTTCATAGACTCCTCTAGAGAGATAGGTCCACTTACTATAGAAAAGAGCGCATCCACTAGGTTCTCTTCTTGAAGTATATCAGCATTTTTTTCTACTGTTCCACCCAGAAAGACTACTGGTATACCTCTTTCTTTTGCCTTCTTTGCAATGCCAGCAGGGGCTTTGCCAAAAAAGGTTTGACTGTCTATCTTTCCTTCTCCACTTATGACTAAGTCTACACCTTCCAAGGAACTTTCTACTTTTAATATCTCCATTACTACTTCTATTCCTGGCTTAAGCTTTGCATCTAAAAACGCTATAAGTCCACCACCTAACCCTCCAGCTGCACCTGAGCCTGGAATGTCTAATATATCCTTCCCTAGGTCCCTTTTTACCACACAAGAGAAATTATACAAGGCTTTATCTAGCTTTTCTATAAGGTCTCTATCTCCGCCTTTTTGAGGTCCATATATATATGATGCTCCTTCTGGACCACAGAGAGGGTTCTTCACATCAGCCATAACGACAACTTCACAATCCCCTGCTAATGGAAGGAATCCACTCATATCAATATGGTGAAGGCTTAAAAGGGCAAGTCCTCCAAATGGGATGTCTCTATCATTTTTATCTAGGAGTCTTGCACCTAATGCTTGTGCCATTCCAGCCCCGCCATCATTGGTAGCGCTTCCTCCAATTCCGATAAGTATCTTTTTAGCTCCTTCTTCTAATGCTCTCCTTATGAGTTCCCCAACTCCATATGTAGTAGTAATAGCAGGATTTCTCTTCTCTTTAGGAACCAATGCTAACCCAGATGCCCTAGCCATCTCTATAACCGCTGTCTTTCCATCTCCGAGGATTCCAAACTCTGCCAGCCTTTTCTCTCCGAGAGGTCCAGTTACTTCCGTCTGGATGATTCTTCCATTAGTTGCTTCTACCAGTACCTCTATCGTTCCATCCCCTCCGTCTGCTATAGGAAGGGTGATAATATTACTTTCAGGGAGGGCTCTTATGAGTCCTCCCTTTATCGCCTCAGCAGCCTCTTTTGCTGATAATGCCTCTTTAAATGCGTTTGGAGCCACCAAAATCTTCATGGCTCTATAGCTTCAGGATTTACTGGATTTGGTGGCCTTTTGTTTGCCAGTACAGCTAAAAGATTTTCTGCCGCCATTGTTGCCATTTTAGTTCTTGTCTCTACACTGGCACTTGCTATATGTGGAAGAAGTACAGTATTTTCACATTCTACTAATCCAGGGGTTAGCCTTGGTTCAAATTCATAAACATCTAAACCTGCCCCTGCAATCCACCCCTCCTTCAAAGCCTTTACTAGACTGATCTCATCTACTACTGGCCCCCTTGAAGTATTTATAAGATAGGCCGTCTTCTTCATCTTCTTTAATCTTTCTTCATTTATTAGATGATATGTCTCAGGGGAAAGGAATGTATGGAGAGAGACGAAATCACTATTTTCTAAAAGTTCATCTAACAAAACGAAGGTGGCATTTAACTCTCTTTCTATCTCTTCAGGAAGTCTTCTTACATCGTTATATAGAATCTTCATATTGAAGCCCTTGGCTCTCCTTGCTACCGCCTGTCCAATTCGTCCCATCCCTACAATTCCTAAGGTTTTTCCAAAGATATCCTGCCCAAGAAATAACATAGGGGCCCATCCTTCATATCTACCAGCCCTGGTAAACTTATCTGCCTCTACAATCCTTCTCGCTACAGACATTATAAGCGTCCATGCCAAATCAGCTGTTGTCTCTGTAAGCACCCCCGGGGTATTTGTAACTATTATACGCCGTCTAGTAGCTTCATTTACATCTATATTATCATAACCTACTGCATAGTTACTCACCACTTTTAATTGAGGACCTGCTGCATCAAATACCTCTGCATCAATCTTATCAGTAAGAAGGGTTAGAATACCATCCCTTCCTTTTACAGCTTTAAGCAACTCGTCTCTTGTAAGTACCCTATCATATGGATTTATCTCTACCTCATGTTCTTTGGCTATCATATCTATCCCTGGCTGAGGGATTCGTCTAGTAATATAAACCTTCATGATCTCTTTACCTCCTAGCTTAGTAAAAATCCGGATGAAGATATTATATCACCTAAACCAACAGTAAGTTTAGGTTTTGGAATAACCTTGGTTGGAACTACTATTAGGGTATAGTCATCTATCTTTCTTATCCCTTCATAACCTAAAAGGGGGAAAGTAGGATACTGCAATCCCTGATATAGGTCTTCTTTTTTCTCATATCTTCCAAGTAGACATCTTGTAGCAGCTAATACTGCGGCAAAAAGGAGTGCATCCCTTTCTTCGGTGTCATTTTCCCCTCTTGTCAGTACTATGTAGTGTCCTAGGGTGTGTAACTGTATCCTCTTTAAGGTTGTCATTTTCATTATCTTCAAAAGACCTGAGATAAGAGATTCTAAGGAGAAGTTTGTGTCTCTCACTGACCTTGCTAGCGATTCCCCTCCCAAGTCATTTAGTAGTGTCAAGAGTTCGATCTCATTACATCCTAGACTGTCCACTATTGGAAACATATGACTTATCACATTTTTCCTTATTGTAGGGCTTCCAATAGAAGCAAATTCATAATGAACTTTCAAAGTCATTCTTTCTTTCATCTCTTTGACGAAAGAAGCTACTGGGATAATAAAATCTTTACAGGTTTTCCCTTCAGGATATCTCTCTAACAAGATATGAAATCCAGAGACTAAGAAATGGGAAAATTTTTCATCTAGAAGAAATATGTTTCTTTTAAATATCTCACTTATTTTTAGTCTACAGTTTATAGGATTCCAAGCAGCGATAAATCTATTTGCTCGAGGAGATTCAAATGTATTGCTATTGAGTTTTACCTTTAGCCCCTTCTCGTATTCTAATATCCAATGGATAGCAAACACCCCTTCCTCGTCCCACGCCTTCTTTGGTGGCAGTAGTACTGGTTTATTCTCTCTTTCTTTCAATACAAATATGTTGTCTCTTTCTGGAAATAGTTGAGCTAGCTCTTTAGTTAGAGGGTTAGCATATACAAGGATCTTTTTTATAGGTAATGGGGACAAAAGACTTGCCATATTTGCAGAGGTTCCTCCCAATCTCAAGTAGTCATATCCTATATTTTCAAGCACCCAATTAAAGGTTTTTTCATCTTCGATCATCCTTTGATAGGCAAGCCCATTTTTAATCGAAACAAGGAGGTCAGTTAAAAAGTCCAGAGGTTTGCCTATAGTAGAGGTAGGTTCTTCAGGTAATGTTTTAAGTTCTGGGAATTGCTTTAGAAGTTCGGCTATAAGGTTCTCATCTACCCTTTTTAACCCATCTATAGTAGAATGAAAACCCGTTATAACTCCAGGTATATTCTGAAGTTTTTCCCAACCTTTTTCTAATGCCTGTTGATATAATTCATCCCACATTACGCTTAGCCTCCTCATAGGCAGATTCTGCAGTATAACTATTATGGAGAATTAGTTTCATAGCCATTGCCATTATCTCTGGATCTTTATTTAGAAATACATTTCTTCCTACTACAAAGCCTGAAGCTCCTGCCTTTATGCCATCCTCAAAATCTCTCAGTATATCTAAGGGATTATCTCTTCTTGGTCCACCAAGGAGAAGAATCTTGGCATTTACACTGTCTACTATCCTTTTGAATTGAGATATCCCTTCTTCTCTATTCTCAGCTTGTACATATGGAATTTTAAGTATAGGGATATGAAAGTCATTAGTAATGATAGAAACCCACTTTATAGACTCATAAGAACGATCCATTACTAATCTCCCCTCTATCTGATTCATATAGAGAGGTTCGACCATAAGTGGAAGAGACCATCTTTCACACTCTTGTACTATGTTATTCAGAAGCGTTAATTGCTCATTAGTAAATGGATTATCTTTGTTAAATTTTATAAGTAACTTTACTCCATCCAGTCCCCACTTAAGGGCTGTCTCTACTGAGGTAACTAATCTATCATCCATCTCAAACCCTGTATTTGCTAATCCTGTCCTATTTAGACTTAGTACTAATCCTTTACCTCGAAGAGAATCACTCACTATTAATTGAGCTAAGGGTTCTTTTGTAGTCATAATAGCATCTATATAGGGAGCAATCCCCTCTATCAAGGAGATTAAACCGTTAAAATCATCTATACCATCCTGGATGCCTCTCTGTCTATGGTCTATAGCTAAGACCATTGTCTTTCCATCCTTTGCAAATATATGAGACATCCTGTTAACAATACCTATATTATAGAAGAATGATTCCATTAAGATTCCCCCTAATCGTTTATTATTATTGATTTTCCAGTTCTACTGGACTCATATACTGCCAGTATAAACTGAATAGCCCTTCTTCCATCCTCTCCTGTGATGCTTGGAGTTCTATTATATAATACTGCCTCAGCCATATCTCTTATCTGAGCAGTATGTCCTAGAATAAAGATTGCCTTTGGATCACTTGCCCCTGTAGCTCCTTGAGTGATAGACTCTTTCTTTTCTTCTCCCATTATCATCCAATCTCTTACAAATGGACCTTCAACTATAATACTTCCATTTGTTCCGTGAAATTCTAACCTCTCTTTAAATCCAGGATAGCAGGCAGTTGAACCCTGAATCACTCCAAGAGCCCCATTCTTATATTTTATAATAGCAATGGCAACATCTTCTACTTCTATCTTATGAGCAAGAGTACCACAGTAAGCTGTTACCTCCTTAACAGGCCCAGCCAGATAGAGAAGCTGATCTACAAAATGAACAGATTGGTTCATAAGAGCTCCTCCACCATCTAATGTCCATGTTCCGCGCCAACCTGCACTATCATAGTACTCCTGGGGTCTCCACCACTTCACATAGGCATCAGCCATAACAAGCCTACCTATTCTCCCTGAGTCTATTGCCGACTTTAATTCCTTTATACCTTTATCAAACCTGTGCTGAGAGATTACGCTAAGTTTTACACCAGTCTTCTTGCATGTTTCTATAAGTGTATCTGCCTTTTCTAAGGTTATATCTATCGGTTTTTCCACCAACACATGTTTACCTGCTTTTGCCGCTTTTACCCCTAAATCTGAATGTAATCCACTAGGAACACATATACTTACTACATCTATATCTTGCCTAGCTAACATTTCTTCGTAGTCAGTATACCAATCTACCCCATATTTCTCTCCTAAAGTTTTTGCCTTTTCTGGAACTATATCACATACTGCTTTTAACTCTGCTATATCAATGTTCCCTATAGCCTCCGCATGCGTAGGTCCTATCACTCCGCATCCAACTATACCAAATCTTACCTTATCCATAATATCACCTCTCTATCTCATTTAGTATCTTTTTTAATGCCTGAGATGCTCTTTTGAACAATTCTGGGCCAGAGAACCCTTGAAATTGTCCACTATGAGCTAGATGTGGTTCAAGACTTAGGAAAAACTCTCTGTGTTTACTCTTTAATGTCTTGAGCAGTTCTTCTATCTCTCCATCCCCTTCTCCAGCTGGGACCTCTATTCCATTAGAAAAATGTGCATCCTTTATATGGACATATTCTATGTAATTCTCTATAAGGGGATAAGCCTCCCTGAATGGTTTTACATTGCATTGAATAAAGTTAGATGGGTCAAAAACGGCCTTTAAATTTGGGGAGCTTATACTCTTTAATATATCAAGACATCTTTCTGGGGTATCCCCATATATTCTTTTTTCATTCTCATGTAAGAGGATGACATCTTCCTTCTCTGCAATCTTAGTAAACTCTCCAATTCTATCTATTGCTACATTTCTTAATTCTTCAATACTCATATTTGCCTCTGGATAGAATGAGAATATTCTGATATAAGAGGTGCCAAAGAAATGTGTTAGCTTTATTGCATTGTTGAGTTTATCAATCTGTTCTTTCCTTTCTTCATTGGCTCTTACTTTACCCAGTGGGGATGCAATAGCAGAGACATTTATTCCATATTTAGAGAGAAGGTTTTTTATAGTTCTTGCATCTTCTTCTGTTAGTTCTACTACATTCTTACCTAAGGCACTACGAAGTTCAAGATATTTTATGCCCTCTTCACTTAGGGTCTTAAGCTGTTCTTCAAAATCTAGAGAGATCTCATCTCCAAAACCAGAAAGCTTATACCACATAATCTCATCCTCCAATTTAGAGTTCTTTAACCACAGGTTCTATCCTCTTAACCCAACTATGTTTAGGGTCATCTCTTGGTATATTAACAGGTTCTTTTCCTCCGAGTACCCAAAGGTAGTAGAGAGAATAACCTGGGGCTGCTACTACTGGATGATATCCCTTTATAATAGGCATCGCTGTATTATCAAAGACAGTAATGGTTTGATCAAAATCTCCTTCTTCTGTATAGACCTTCTGAATTCCAAATCCTTCCTGTGGATTTATTCTATACAGATAGACCTCTTCCATTTGCCATTCAAACGGTGGATTATGCTTATCATGCTTATGTGGTGGATAGCTCGACCAATTTCCCGGAGGATTTACAGTCTCTCCCATTATTATATGGTTACCCCCTGCGGTATTATCTATCACCTGAGTTACATATCTCTTCCAATTATGTACGCCAACTATTCTCCTCTCTATCTCTCTAGGAGATATTACTGCAACATTACCCTCTACTGGTTCTGACTTTACTTTTGCTACTATAAGTTCACTGCTAGTTAAACTAGTAAGCTTTATCTTTCTGTTTGGGGGTATATATATACCCCAAGGCTTACTATTAAATACCTCCATCCTTGGGCCTAATACATATTTCTTTCCATCTATGTTTACCTCTATCTTCCCTAGAGTAAGGATACAACCAATCTCGCTATCTGTGTCTCCAAGGGAGAAATCTTCATTCTTATCTAATCTTAAAACAAAAAGGCTTATCCACTTTAATCCTTCCACAGGAACTTCGAGCATCCCTTTACCATTTGGTACTTTAACTAAAAGAGTACTCATTCCTTCCACTCCTTTCTCAGATACTCTAAACTTTGCGATAGTTCTCTTGCTTTATCTTCCCATCTACACTCAATGGAAATAGCGTTATTATATCCTATATTCTTTAGATAAGAGAAGAAAGACTCAAAGTCATAATTTCCCCTTCCTGGGGCTATTCGTCCTCTATCAGACACATGGATGTGATAGAGTTTATTTTTTATCCTTCCTAAATTAGATAATGGCTCACCTTCTAGGTCTGCATGATAGGTATCTATCAGAACTCCAACATAGGGGTTATCTACAGCCTCCGCAAACTCTAGTGCTTCTAGTGTAGTGTTTATTATATTACTTTCCTGTCTATTCAGCGGCTCTATTGCAATTTTTATGTCGTATCCTTGGGCATACCTAGATACTAATCTTAGAAACGCTACTATCTGTTCACTTGCCTTTTCTTTAGAGAACCCTTCAGGGATAGACCTTGCCCTACCACTTCCAAATACTATTATCTTACCGCCAAGAAGGTTTACCCTCCTTAAGGCTTCTTTGACGTAATCTTGTAACCTTTCTATATCTACCGATGGTCCAGTTATAGACAAATCTCCTGGAAGAAACACATTGAAAGAATAGGCTCTAAGATGGCTTTCATCGAGAAGATTTTTTAATCTCTCTATATTACTATTCACAATTTCTGTTACTGCAAGTTCTATAAAGTCAGCTCCGCTTGACTTTATGATTTCTATCTCTTCTTGTATTCCACAACATCCAAAATTCATCTTGACCTCCTTATTGTGGTGTTTCTTATTACAAGTTCAGGTTCAAGCAATAGATTCTCTCTTTCTCCTCTCATTAGTTTAAAAAGTAACTCAACTGCCTTTTGCCCGAGCTCTTTCTTCTGTTGCCTTATAGTAGTAAGGGGAGGGTCTGTAAAACTAGAAAAGAAGATATCATCAAATCCTATTATAGAGAATTCTTCTGGAACTTTTATCCCTAACTCTCTAGCTGCATTTATCACTCCAAAAGCCATTACATCATTATATGTAAAGATAGCAGTAGGGGGATCTTTAGTATAAAACAATCTTATGGCTTCTTTATATGCTGATTCTGCAATAGGAACATTATAAGAGACAAGCTCAGGGTTATATTTAATTTCTGCCTCTTCCAATGCCATCCTATACCCTTCTAACCTCTTTTCTGCTGCCTCTGAGTGGTGCGGTCCGTTTATAAGGGCAATCTTAGAGTGTCCTAATTTTATTAAGTGCATAGTAGCTAAATAACCACCCTTTACCATATCGGTAGCGACATAAGCGACAGAAGGATGTTCAAGTATCTTATTTATTACTACTATTGGCAGCCCTTCTTCTGCTAGCGAGATTATCTGTTCATTAGAGATCCTTGAAGCAGAGATAATGACCCCATCTACCGGCCCTCTTGAGAAGAAATCTAAATAACTTTCCTCCTTTTCTTCTGATTCAGCTGTATTCCCCAAAAGTATAGTATAACCAGCTTCATTTGATGTCTCTTCTGCCCCTCTTACTACTTCTGGAAAGAATGGGTTGGTAATATCAGTTATAAGAAGCCCAATGGTCTTTGTGCTTCGAGTTGTTAGTACCTGCCCCCTATAGTTAGGTTTATAATTTAACCTTTTTGCCACCTCAATGATCCGAAGCCTGGTCTTCTCACTTATCCCAGGAAATCCATTAAGGGCTCTACTTACAGTTGATGGTGACACCCCTGCTAATTTTGCTACCTCTTGAATATTTACTCTTCTCATTTTTGTTTACCACCGATTGCAAAGTTTATTTGAATTGTACAATGAAATTCCCTAAAAGTCAAGGAGTATGGTTGTTACTTGGGTAGAAGCTAAATTTTTTTCATTTTTTAGTTCCTTACGATCTAAAATGAGTAATTTCTGGAAGGGAATATAGCCCCTTTACTTAAAAATTTTTTATGATATAGTAAACTTATGCAAGCGATTTTATATAGATAGAAGGTGAGAGTAAAAATAGAAGGATTAATAAAAGAGAATATGACTAGTAGGGAGATTGTTGTTAAAAGTTTAAAGTTTGAAGGACCTGAGAGAATACCTATGACTTTACCTCCACCTTACCCTAATGATATTGTTGGGGTGGGGTTAGGACCAAATCCTTATATCAGTGAAGAATGGGTCTATAAGGGTAATAATAGATGGGAAAGAATAGATGAATGGGGAAATACCTGGGCAAGGCTAGAGGCATATTCTAAAGGGGAAGTGGTAAAAGGATCCATAGAAGATTGGAATCAGTTAGATTCTTATGAATTTCCACCTCTTGATTTGGATGTTAGATATGAGCCAGCAAGAAGGTCCTTCAAAGAAACCCCAGACAAATTCCATGTAGGTTTTCTACCTGGGTTCCCCTTTAGTGTAGCAAGATATTTACGGAGAATGGATAATTTCCTCCTAGATGTTGCAGCAGAAAAAGAAAATGTGGCAAAGCTACTCAAAGATATAGCTGACTTATTAGAGATAGTTATAGAAAGGTTTGCTAAGGTAGGAGCAGATGCTGTTATGTTTGCTGAGGATTGGGGTACACAGGACAGGCTTCTCGTCAGTCCAAAGTCATGGAGGGAGCTATTTAAACCAGGATTTATTCAGCTATGTAATACAGCCCATAAACTAGGGGTATATGTCTTTATGCATTCCTGTGGTCACATATACGAGATAATACCAGATCTAATAAAGGTTGGTATAGATGTTTTGCAGTTTGATCAGCCAGCGCTACATGGGGTAGATAATCTAGCTAGAGATTTCGGGGGTAAGGTTAATTTCTGGTGTCCCGTAGATATCCAGCAGGTCCTTCCCAAAAGGGACGAAACCTTGATAGAAGACTTTGCTAAGGAGATGATAGAAAAACTAGGTTCATTTAATGGAGGATTTATAGCAGGGTATTATCCATCTAATGAAGCCCTTGGACTTGATCCTTACTGGCAGGATGTAGCATGTAAGGCTTTTGTCAAGTATGGAATGAGAGAATATAAATTAATTAAAAATATGGAGGTTGATAGAAAGTGAATGGTTTAAAAGGATTTACCATTTTGGTGTTAGTGTTCAGTTTGATATTAGCCACTGTAAAGGTCTCATTCTCACAAGGGACCATAGTCCCCGGAGAGTACTATAATATGTCTGATTATGAAAAGCTTTCTGGGAAAAAGATTACTAAGTTCAGCGAGGCACCACAATTATTAGACTTAGTAAAACAGGGTAAACTTCCCTCGGTAGACCAGAGACTCCCAAGGAATCCATTAATAGTAACTCCGGTAGAAGAGATCGGGCAGTACGGGGGAAATTGGCATAGGGTATGGTTAGGACTTTCTGATCAGTGGGGTCCAAATAAAATCTGTACTGAACATCTTGTAATGTTTGATAAGAGTGGAACAAAGGTATTACCTAATGTAGCAGAAAGTTGGAAGGTTTCAAAAGATGCCAAGACCTACACATTCAAGCTTAGAGAAGGAATTAAGTGGTCAGATGGAATACCATTAACTACTGATGATGTAATGTTCTGGTACGAGGATGTGTTGTTAAATAAAGACCTTACTCCTAATATACCAACATGGCTCGCATCCGGAGGAAAGCCATGTAAAATAGAAAAGGTTGACAACTATACATTTACAGTAACATTTGAGCAGCCTAATCCTCTCTTTTTGATAAATATATGCAAGCAGGGAGGTAATTCCTTCTTTCTCCCTAAACACTATGGGAAACAATTCCATCCAAAGTATACATCAAAGGAAGAACTAGATAAAAAGATTAAGGATGCTGGATTTCAATTCTGGTATCAACTATTTGATGCAAAGGTAAGTAACTCTAACGCCTGGCTCCAAAATCCAGAGCTTCCTGTATTGTATCCCTGGAGGAATACATCTTCTCCTACTGCTACTACAATGGTATTTGAGAGAAACCCATACTATTGGAAGATAGACCCTGCTGGGAACCAGCTTCCTTATATAGACAAGATCTCTAATGCCCTTGTAGAGAATAGAGAAATGGTTGTAATGAAAGCTATAGCTGGAGAGATAGATATGCAGGAGAGACATCTTACCCTATCAGACTATACATTACTGATGGAGAATAGATCTAAAGGGAATTATAGGGTTCTTCAATGGAAACAAGGAGTAGGTTCTGATGTTATGTTATGCTTAAATCAAAATGTAAAAGACCCCGTTTTACGTAAGATATTTGAAGATAGAAGATTCAGAGAGGCTCTATCTATAGCTATAAATAGAGATGAGGTATGGAAGCTCATCTATCTTGGTATGGGTAAACCTAGACAGTGTTCTCTCATAAGTGGAGTTGCCTTTTATGATCCAGAATGGGAGAAGACTTGGGTTGAGTATGATCCAAAGAAAGCAAATGAAGTTTTAGATAGAATTGGTCTTAACAAGAGAGATAAGGATGGTTTTAGAATGAGGCCTGATGGAAAGACCTTAGCTCTGACTATAACATTCCCTAGCGGTATATTTGGTGCCTGGTCAGATGTTCTTGAGATGGTGAAGAAATACTGGGAGGCTGTTGGTGTAAAGGTGGCAATCCAACCGGTTGAAAGGTCTCTGTATGTTACCAGAGCCACTGCAGGAGACCTAGAGATTGGGGTTTGGAACTTTGATAGAAACACAGCAATAATGTCTGACCCTGGAAGATTATTAGGGACAACAACTGATGGACCTTGGGCACCCCTCTATGCTCAGTGGTACAATACTGGAGGTAAAGGTGGAGAGGAACCTAAAGGAGATATAAGAAAGATCTATGAGCTTTGGGACAAGGTTACAATCACACCTGATGAAACTCAAAGGAATAGACTCTTTAAAGAGATAATTAACCTCCATAAGAGAAATATCTGGATGATAGGTATTGTAGGAGAATTGCCTCAACCTGTAGTAGTAAAGAATAACTGTAGAAATGTTCCAGATGGCATTATCTGGGATGATACCCTTAGATCTCCTAAAAATGCTCGTCCAGAACAATTTTCCTTTAAACAGTAAATAGAACCCTGAGACCTATCAAGGAGGGGGCAAGGTCTAAACAGACCTTGCCCCCTCCTATCTTTTATATCTAATCCCAAAACCTAATGAATAGTAAAAAGAATAAAAAAAGATTATAATATTAGAGTCGATATCAGATCAATTATAGGAGGTAGAAGATGTATATAAATCAAGACATATTTAAAATGTATGATATACGCGGAGTAGTACCTAAGGATATAAATCAAAAAGTAGTGAATCTTATAGGGAAGGCATATAGTATATACATAAGGGAAAGGATAAAGAAAGAAAGCATTACGGTAAGCGTAGGGAGAGACGTACGGCTTCATTCAGAGATGTTGTCTAAGGCTTTGATCGAAGGGTTAAGAGATTATGGTATTAATGTAATTGATATCGGTATCTGTCCTACTCCTACGTTGTATTTTTCTCTATTTAATCTACCGATTGATGGAGGGATAATGATTACTGCAAGTCATAATCCTCCAGAGTTTAATGGAATGAAACTATGTGTAGGGAGAGAAACCTTATATGGAGAAGAGATACAACGAATATATTCTCTTATAAAGGAGGTTGAAAATTTTACTAATACTAACTATAATAGAGGGAACCTGGAGACATTTGATATACTCCCTATATATAAGAAGTATCTTTTAGAAAGTTTTAAGAATAATATGTCGAAAGAGATTAATTCAAATCCTATAAGGATCGCTACTGATTGTGGAAATGGGTGTGCAGGATTGATTGTTCCATCTCTATTGAAAGAGTTAGGGATAGAACTGACAGAACTTTACTCTGATCCAGATGGAAGATTCCCAAATCATCATCCTGATCCTACGGTGATAGAGTCTCTAGAAAAGCTTATAGCAATAGTAAAAGAGAAACAACTAGATTTTGGAATTGCCTATGATGGAGATGTTGATAGGATAGGAGTAATTGATAACAACGGAGAGATAGTATATGGGGATAAACTTACCTATATATTTGCCAAAGACATCTTAAAAGAGCATCCTAGAGCAAAGATTATAAGTGAAGTAAAGTCATCTAAGACGTTATTCGATGGTATAGAAAAGCTTGGAGGAATTCCAATAATGTCTGCTGTAGGACATTCACTTATTAAAAAGAAGCTAAGGGAAGAAAATGCCCTTTTTGCCGGTGAGATGAGCGGGCATATGTTCTTTAATGACAGATATTTTGGCTATGATGATGCTATCTATGCTACACTTCGCTTGATAGAGATTGTGGCAAAAGAAAAATCAGCCAAAGATAATTTTGTATTCTCAGACCTCTTAAAAGACCTTCCAAAGGTATTTGTTTCACCAGAGATAAGAGTAGACTGTCTAGAAGAGAAGAAATTTCAGATAGTGGAACATTTCCTTGACCAATTTAAAACGAGATATCCAGACCTTGCTAAGGAGATTAAGAAGGTTATAACAATAGATGGATTGAGAATAGAGTTTTCTGATGGATGGGGATTGTTAAGGGCAAGTAATACTCAGCCTGCTATAGTAATGAGGTTTGAATCAGAGACTGAAGATAGGTTAGAACTATTCAAGAAGAGCTTTGAGGACACTATCCTTTCTCTATGATCAATCTTCGTAAACAGACCATAATACAAGCCACATTCTTACTTACTTTAGTATCCCTGATAGGAAAGGGCTTAGGTTTTATTAGAGAGATGAGTATTGCCAGTGTATTTGGAGCAAAGACTATTACTGATGCCTATATAGTTGCTCAGGTACTTCCAGCTACACTGGCTGGTTTAGTAGGTGGGGCATTAACTACTGTATTTATTCCTGTCTTTCTGGAACAGAAGGAAAAATACGGAGAGAAAGAAGCCTGGAGGGCTGCTAACACTGTAATAAGTGTAGGTTGTATATATCTTCTCATTGCTACCCTTCTTGCTTTAATCCTTACCTATCCATTTATTGAACTTATAGTACCAGGTTTTTCTCAAGAAAAAAGAGACCTAGCAGTACTTATAACAAGGATGATGATGCCAGGTTTGATTCTATATGGGCTCTTAGGACTATTTACAGGGTTACTTCAATCCTATAAACATTTCTTTATCCCTAGTATAGGAGGATTATTGTTTAATATCTTTATAATCGGATTTGTTCTTGTTTTTGGCAAGAGATTTCCTGCTGGCAGCCTAGTTACAGGAAATATACTAGGGGTACTATCTCAAGTAATAATTGCCCTCTGGTATCTAAAGAGAAGTATGCCATATCTTGAGTGGCATATAGATTACAGACATCCGGCAGTAAAGCAAACATTCTACCTTATGATTCCTATCCTTGTAGGAACAAGTGCAGGGTACATCAATCTGATAGTAGACAGAATCTTTGCTTCAGCACTTCCAGAAGGTTCTATCTCGGCATTAAACTTTGCTGCCCGAGTAAGAGACCTTCCTGTATCTTTATTTGCTAGTTCTATAGCTACTGCAGTATATCCTACCACATCAGAGCTAGTAGCAAATAATGATATACACAGAATTAGAGACCTCCTGATTAAGACATTAAGTTTTACCTGGCTTATTATCATTCCAGCTGAAGTTGGACTTTTTATCTTAGACAAAGAGATTATAAGGTTGCTCTTTCAGAGAGGAGCTTTCGATCTAACAGCTACATATCTAACTGCAGGAGCTTTAAGATATTATTCTATAGGGATCTTTGCCTTGGCATCATCGCCTATTGTAGCAAGAACGTTTTATTCCTTTCAGGATACAGTAACGCCTGTAGTTATAAGCTTTATATCTATTGGATTAAATATAGCACTAAATGCTCTCCTAGTAAGGTCTATGCTTCATGAAGGTTTGGCTCTGGCTACGTCTATCTCTGGTATTTTTGCATTCATTCTACTTGTTTTTTTATTGAGGAAAAAGATGAAAAGTATAGGAGGAAAATTCCTTTTGTTAGAATTCTCTAAAATTACTCTTGCTTCTTTAGTTATGGGGTATGTAGTTAGAAGCTTAAACCTTATTATTGCAAAACCTAATACTAACTTGATTTATGAAATCCTTTCTATTATGCTCCTAATAAGTGTAGGAGTTCTTGTATACATTCTTTCTATACTACTCCTAAAGGTAAGAAGTGGAATACAGCTTAAAGAGTTTATTGAAAGGCGTATAAAGCCCAAAAAATAAAGGAAATTTGACATTCATTCTATCGCTGTGATATACTTTCTAATATATTTTAGGCTGAGAAAGGAGAGAAAAGATGAGTGTAGACAAAGAAAGAAAGATTCTTTTAAGTGAGAGGGAACTGCCTCAAAGATGGTATAATATCTTAGCGGATCTACCAGAACCGCTTCCACCCCCTATGAACCCATCAACTAAAGAACCTTTAAAGCCAGAGGACTTGAGAAAGATATTTCCGATGGAACTTATAAAGCAAGAGGCAAGCCCAGAGAGATGGATAGAGATACCTGACGAGTTGATAGATGTTTATAGAATATGGAGGCCCACCCCTTTACATCGTGCATACAGTTTAGAGAAAGCATTAGGAACTCCAGCAAGGATCTATTATAAAAATGAGAGTGTAAGTCCTCCAGGTAGTCATAAACCAAATACAGCTGTAGCTCAAGTATACTTTAATAAGAAGGAAGGAATAAAAAGACTTACTACTGAAACTGGTGCTGGACAGTGGGGAAGTGCATTGGCTTTTGCCTGTAATCTCTTTAACTTAGAGTGCACTGTTTATATGGTAAAGATAAGTTATGAGCAGAAGCCATATCGGAAGATTATGATGCATACCTGGGGAGCTCAGGTGTATCCATCACCCTCAAACCTAACAAATTCTGGAAGATCCATATTAGAAGAGGACCCAGATTCTCCTGGAAGTTTAGGAGTAGCTATCTCTGAGGCGGTTGAAGATGCTGCCCTCCATGATGATACAAACTATTCATTAGGAAGCGTATTAAATCATGTGATCCTACATCAAACTATTATAGGTTTAGAGGTAGAAAAACAGCTAGAAATTGCTGGAGAAAAGCCTGATATTATTGTTGGTTGCGTAGGAGGAGGAAGTAACTTTGGTGGTATAAGTATGCCGTTCGTAAAGAGACGATTAGAAGGAGAGAATATACGGTTTATAGCAGTAGAGCCATCTGCATGTCCAAGTTTAACTAAAGGGGTGTATCACTACGACTATGGGGACGTAGCAGGACTTACTCCCCTTTTAATGATGTATACCTTGGGCCATAAATTTATTCCTCCTAAGGTACATGCTGGAGGCTTACGCTACCATGGGATGGCACCCATTATATCTTTCCTAGCAAAGAAAGGAATTATTGAGGCAGTAAGTTATAATCAGACTGCAGTATTTGATGCTGCCTTATTATTTGCAAGAACGGAAGGAATCATACCAGCTCCAGAGACAGCTCATGCGATAAAGGCTGTAGTGGATGAAGCTATAAGATGCAAAGAGATGGGTGAAGAAAAATGTATTGTATTTAATTTTAGCGGGCATGGTCACTTTGATCTTTCAGCTTATGAGGCTTATCTTGATGGTAAGCTCTTAGATTATGAGCTCCCTCAAGAGAAGGTATTAGAAGCTCTTGAAGCTCTGCCAAAGATTTAGGCTAACTGAGGGGAGAGATGCTCTCCCCTTTTTGAATTATTTTTTCTATCATCTTGAATATTCTTCTTATTTTACTTGACGAATTACTTCTTGTCCTCTATCATTGATAAAAATTTAAGTAAAGGAGTGATGTCTTTGAAGAAAGAATATCTAATGATTCCCGGACCTACACCAGTACCTGATAGTGTATTAAAGAAGATGGCTTCACCAATGGTGAACCACAGAGGTAAGGAATTTGCTCAGATATTAAAGAATGTAACCGAGAAGATGAAAAAGATTTTCCTTACAGATGGAGATGTGATACTTCTAACCTCATCCGGTTCTGGAGGGATGGAAGCAGCAGTTGTTAACTTTTTATCCCCTGGAGATAAGGTACTTTTTTGTATAACCGGAAACTTTGGAGAACGCTTTGCTAAGATTGCCCAGATATATGGAGCAGATGTAATAAGACTTACAGTTCCACCAGGAGATGGGATTACTCCAGAGATGATAGAGGATTCCTTCAAGAAGAATCTAGGCATAAAGGCCGTGTATATTACTCATAACGAAACATCTACTGCGGTGACTAATGACCTGTCTAAGGTAGGAGAGATTGCTCATCGCTATGGCGCTATAGTAGGGGTGGATGCAGTAAGTTCTCTAGGAGCAATAGAATTAAGGATGGATGAATGGCAGTTAGATGTGGTAGTAACAGCTTCTCAAAAGGCATTAATGACACCTCCAGGGATTGCTTTTGCGGCGGTAAGTGAAAAGGCATGGGAATACTATAGTAATGCCAAGATGCCAAGATTTTATTTTGATCTTGGAGAAGCTAAAAAGATGGCTAAAGATGGGGAAACCCCATTTACTCCTGCTTTATCTCAGGTTTACGCTATAGACGAGGCTTTAGATATCCTTCTAAATGAAGGATTAGAGGTTTCTTGGAAAAGGCATAAAATCTTGGGGAAAGCTACTAGAGAAGGTTTGAAGGCTATGGGATTAAAACTCCTAGCAAGAGAAGAGTTCGCATCTAATGCAGTTACAGCAGTCTATCCTCCAGATGGGATAATGGCAGATGATCTGAGGAAAATAGCTAGAGAAGAAGGAGTAATCTTGGCTGGAGGGCAGGGTAGCCTTAAAGGGAAGATATTTAGAGTAGGACATATAGGATATATTACTTCTTCTGATATCATAGTAACTCTCTCTGTTATAGAAGGTGCATTGAGAAAATTGGGACATAATGTAGAATTAACAGATGGATTACAGAAGGCTTTGGAGGTTCTGAGTTGAAAGTCTTAGTCTCTGATCCGATATCTAAAGAGGGTATAGAGAAATTATCTCAATACTATGAGACAGATGTAAAAACAGGGCTAAAAAAGGATGAGCTTCTTAAGATTATTCCTTTATACTCTGCCCTTGTTGTAAGAAGTGAGACTAAGGTAGACAGGGATATCATCTCTGCTGGGAGAAACTTAAAGGTTATTGGTAGAGCAGGAGTTGGAGTAGATAATATAGACATAGACTCAGCTACTGAAAGAGGAATTATCGTAGTAAATGCTCCAGAGGGGAATACTATCTCTGCCTGTGAGCATACATTTGCATTGATGCTTGCTTTGGCAAGGAATATCCCTGATGCTAATGCCTCTTTAAAGAGATTAGAATGGAAAAGGAAGGAATTTACTGGAGTAGAACTCTATGGAAAAACATTAGGGATAATAGGACTTGGACGTATAGGATTAGCTGTAGCCCAAAGGGCATTGAGTTTTGGAATGAGTGTAATAGGGTATGATCCATTTATAACCCAAGAGAAGATAATTGAAATTGGTATCCAGCCTGTATCACTTGATGAGCTTTATAGAAGAAGCGATTTTCTGACGCTTCATATTCCACTAAATCAGGATACTAGAGATTTCATAAATAAGGACGCCTTCTTAAAGATGAAAAGAGGAATAAGAATTATAAACTGTGCTAGAGGCGGTATCATTAATGAACAAGACCTTTTATGGGCTATAGAGGAAGGAATTGTAGCAGGTGCTGCCATAGACGTCTTCCAAAATGAGCCGCCTGGAGATATACCTATACTCCATAGCAATAAGATAATAGTTACTCCTCATCTAGGGGCTTCTACTGTAGAGGCTCAAGAGAGGGTGGCTCAGATAGTGGTTGAAGATATAATAAGGGCACTAAAGGGAGAGCCAGTTAAAAATGGGGTAAACATATCAACTATAAAAAACCCTGAAGTCCTGCAATTTCTAAGATTAGCTGAGTTATTAGGGAGATTTGCTAGCCAACTTTTAGATACACCAATCAGTAATATAGAAGTGATTTACAGCGGGAGAATAACTAATTACGATTATAGTCCTGTAACTGCAAATGCTATAGCTGGAGTACTAAAGGAAAAACTGACAGGACCAGTAAATATAGTAAATGCTATGTTAATTGCTAGGCAGAGAGGAATATCATTTTCTGAGAGAAAAATCTCAGATACAGAGGGGTTTGAAAACCTTATAACAGTAGGAATAAATGATGGAAAGATAAAGGTATCAGGTACATTACTAGAGAACAAAGAAGCCAGACTGATAAAGTATAACAACTATTATCTCAATGTATCATTTAGCGACTATATGCTCTTTACTGAGCATATAGATGTACCAGGGATTATTGGAAAGATAGGAAGCATCCTTGGGGCTAACAGAATAAATATAGGATATATGCAGGTTGGTAGGTCAGATAAGGGTGCAGTAATGGTTCTCTCTGTAGACAGTCCTGTAGGTAATGAGATACTAGAGGAGATAAGAAAGATAGAGAATATAAACCTAGCAAGACGTATATTACTTACATCTAGAAATATAGAAGAAGACTAAGAGAATGGGAGAGGAAATATCTCCCTTTCTCTATAGTCTTTATAATTCCCATTTTCTCGTCAATACAGGTACGTCAGAGAGAAGTTTGATTGTGTAAGGGTCTTTAGGAGAATTTATTATAGTCTCTGCATCTCCAGATTCTACTATCCTTCCATTGTTCATAATGAGCAGCTTATCACTTGTATAGTATGCCAATCCTATATCATGGGTAATAAACATTATAGACATACCATAACTCCTTCTTAGGTCTAGAAGAAGATTTAGTATCCCTGCTCTAGAAGAGGCATCTATCATAGATGTTGGTTCATCTGCTATAAGGAGGCTTGGTCTTATAACAAGAATTCTAGCAAGCATAATTCTCTGTCGTTGGCCACCACTTAACTCATGGGGACGCTTATTCAATACATCGTCTGGGTTTAACCCAACATTTATCAGAGCTGCTCTAATCTTTTCCTCTTTTTCATCCTTAGTAATATCAGTCCTAATGAGACGGAAGACATTATTTAAAACCCTCTTTACAGAATAGAAGCTATTAAAAGATGAAAATGGATCCTGAAAAATTGCCTGAACCTCTCTCCAATAACCTAATAAACTCTTCCTATCATTTAGATAGGTTATATCTTTACCTTTAAAAATAATCCTTCCCTCTGTAGGAGGTAGTAACTTGAGGATTATCCTAGCAGTAGTAGTTTTCCCGCTTCCACTTTCTCCTAGAAGGGAAATGATCTCTCCTCTCTCTATAGAAAAAGAAACGCCATCTACTGCCTTTACTGCCGACTTTCCAGAGCCAAATACTTTGACTAGATCTTTTACCTCTAATAGGACCTCATTATCATTGGGCAACATTTTCCCCTCCATACAAAAAACAACTAACCTTATGGTCTTGGTTTATATCTATCAATTCTGGGGACGCCTTTTCACATACTCCCTTCATATAGGAAGGACATCGAGGATGGAATCTGCATCCTGAAGGAGGGTTCTTAAGGTCAGGAGGAACACCTGGAATTGCTTCTATCTTTTTTTCTTTCATTCCAACCTCAGGTACCAGGACAGAAGACATCAAAAGCTTTGTATAGGGATGCAGAGGAGAAAAGATAACCTCCTCCATTGGACCTAATTCTACTACCTTACCCGCATACATTATAGCTATTCTATCAGCGAAATGCCTTAAAAGTGGAAGCTCGTGGGTAATAAAGACTATACTCTTTATAATATTTCTCTTTAGCAATTCTACAAATAGTTTTATTACTATCTTTTGACTAGATACATCTAAAGCGGAAGTAGGTTCATCTGCTATAAGTATATTAGGATTTAAAAGGGTAGAGATTACAGTAACTGTTCTCTGCTTCATCCCTCCACTAAGCTGATGCGGATAGGCATCTAGGATTCTAGAGGGAAGAGATAATGCCTCAAACCTTTCTCTTGCCCGTCTTAATGCATCCTCCTTAGTCACCTCCGGAAAGTGTTCTTTTATTACATCTATTACAAAATTTTTTATCCTTGCTGTTGGGTTTAGAGAATTCATTGCCCCCTGAGGTACAATAGAAATATATTTTCCTTTTATATCTCTTCTTAAACTCTCTTTATCGAGAAGAAAGATATTTTTACCATCTACTCTCACCTCTCCTCCAACTAGATAGAGAGGAGGTAGAATAGTAAATGACAACACCGAAGCTAATGTAGATTTTCCACAACCAGATTCCCCTGCTATGCCTAAGACCTCTCCTTCTCTTACCTCTAAAAATACATCGTCTACTGCCTTTATTTCCTCCCCCTGGACTGTTTTATAATAAGCCTTTAAGTGACTAGCAGTTAAGAGATTTCCCATCTTTTATCCCCTTCTTAACCTTGGGTTGAATATTTCATCCATACTCGCATTCATACTCATTAGAGAGAATGTTGTCATAGATAAACAGATAACAGGAGGAATAAATGCCCACCATGCACCTGTTCTTACTGCCTCCCAGAGTAATGACCAGTGTAACATAACCCCTAAGGAGACAGTTTGATACGGTCCAAGTCCCAACATACTTAGTGTTGCCTCATTCAATATACCACCTGAAAACTGAAGAATAAATGCCATAAATATATAAGAGAACATATAAGGAAGGATCTCACCAATAATCATTTCGAAGGTACTAAAACCACTAATTCTAGCTATATCTATATGCTCTCTTGTCTTTAAACTAGCAGTCTGAGCCCTTACTGCTCTTGCTGTCCAAGGCCAGGCAGTTACACCTATTACTAGTCCCATCACTAATGCAGATCTCGTCTTTATTGCTATAGAAAGAAGGATTAAAATGACTATAGATGGAATAGTAATAAATACATTTGTAATCCCCATTAGAATCTCCTCTGTTATACCACCTCTATAACCAGCGATAGAACCAAGGGATACCCCTATAGTAGTAGCAATAAGTCCAGCGGTAAGACCGATAAGAAGAGAGGTCCTTGTGCCATACATAAGCTGAGTAAATACATCTCTTCCCAGATTATCTGTCCCTAGTAGGAATTCGTCTGAAGGTGGGCTAAATAGACCTCCTACCATCTGAAATGGATTCTTTGGATTTAGTACAGGCCCTATAAGAGCAAACAACAAAACGCTCAGAAATAAAATGAAGCCTGCTATAAATCTTTTAGAATGGAATAACAATATAAGTATATCCTTCATCTTATCTTTCTCCTAACTGAACCGCTCTGATACGAGGGTCAATAAATCCATAGGCAATTTCAACCAAGAAATTTGCCAAAAGCACAGCTACCGTGATAACGAGGGTACAACCCTGAATAAGAGGATAATCAGTCTGTCTTATCGCTGTAAAGAGTAGACTTCCTACTCCAGGATAAGAGAATACTGACTCGGTTACCAATGCTCCACCCATCATAGTTCCAAACGATATCGCTAGACCTGTAACCTGAGGAAGCATCGCATTTCTAAATACATATCTTATTATCCTCTCGTCTCTTATTCCTAGATTTCTAGAATAATTTACATAATCAGAAGTCAATTCATATATAGACATCTCTCTCATCCCTATAGCCTGGCCACCTAAGGCTACCAGGACCATAGAAGCATAAGGAAGAATGTAATGATATAACGCATCACTTATGAAGTGCCAGGATAGTGTTGGGCTAGAGCCAAAACTATAACCTCCACCTACTGGAAAAATAGTAAACCTGACACCTAAAAGATAGAGAAGGATTATTGCCAAACAGTAGTATGGAATATTAGAAAATACTAAAGAGGTGGTAAAAACTACACTATCAAATCTTCCCCCTTTATAGGCACTAAAGGCACCTAAGAGATTTCCTATTATCCAGCCGGTCAATATAGCTGGTACCTGCAATGCTATAGTCCATGGCAGAGCTCTTCCTAAAAGGTCATTTACCCTTCCTGGATAGAGCATAAATGATGTTCCAAGATTCCCTCGTAAAATATTTTTCAGGTAGCTGAAATACTGAAGATAGAGAGGTTTATCTAGACCAAATTCCTTCATATATGTAGAATATAATCTTTCTAGGACATCGCTCTGCACTCCACCAGTTGCCATCTGATTTACTATCACAGAGACTGGATTACCTGGTATAAGACGAGGAAGAATAAAATTTAAACTAACAGCAACTAAAAATGCTAGAAGATACCACAATAATTTTTGAATTAGATATCTAACAAATGGATTCTTCATATTTTCTCCTCTCTATAAGAGTATAGAGAGCAAAGAGACCTCTTTGCCCTCTATACTTATTTCATCCTTTTACTTCTTGGGTTTAATAATATAGAATATTTTAATTCCTTGAGCTGTATGTAACGGAGAAGCTACTGGATTATCCTCGTTAGGGAATCCTGTCCAGTAAGTTTCATTGTACTCATAGAAGTGCCAAGGACGATATTCTAGAGGGATGATCGGAATATCCTTCATAAATATCCTGTCGAGTTCTCTATATATGGTAGCAAGCTTTGCTTCATCTGATATCTTTGCTGCACCATCTAATAGAGAGCTTACCTTCTTGTTTGAATATCTCTCAAAGTTCCAGTAAGCTACCTGGCCAATTGGAGGTACACCTTTAATCTCCATTACTTCATAGAATCTCAGCCAAGGATGGGCAGGTGTATATCCACCCGCAGGGGTATTCATAAGAAGGTCAAAATTCCCAGTATTCCTATGATCATTCCATACAGGGGCATCAGGATACTGGGTTCTAATATCTATCCCAACCGCTCTTGCGCTCTCAGCTACTACTTCTAGGCTTGTCATCCAGTCTGTCCAGCCGTATGGACATTCTGCTGTAAATGGTCCAAGTCTAGTTCCATCTGGCAATACATAGATACCATCTGAACCTTTCTTAGCCTTTAATTGTTTCTCTAAGATATCTACCGCCTTTTGTGGATCGTACTTCCATCCATATTTGTCTACGTCTTCTTTATTGAAATACTTCTTCTCAGGTACTCCTACAGGAATAATTAGGCTTGATTGAGCTGTTGGGGAATATCTAGACATAGCAGTCTCAGCTATCTTTGGATAGTTTATAGCATAGGCAAGGGCTCTTCTTACAAGAGGATTATCAAGTGGCTTCTTGTGAATATTTATGTATAGAGAAGGAATAGAAGCTGGTATGTGATATGGAGGGTTCTTATACCATGTTCCAACAGGAAGCTTCTTTACCTCCCACATCTTCCAGATCTCAGGACAGAACTGCTGAGAAAAATCTACTTCTCCTCTTTCAAATGCAAGATTTCCTGCATCATTGCTCTTAAATATAGGATGCACTACATACTTAGGAGCAGGCTTACCATAGTAAGGTATGCCCCAATAATTATCATCTCTCTGTAAGACTATTTGCTCTGGAGAGTAAGACAAAAGCTTGTAAGGTCCAGACCCAACAGGTTCGGTGTTTGGATATTCTAGTAAAGCCTTTTGCCCAGTATCTATCTTACTCCATATATGCTGAGGAATAATAAAGATCTGTCCTAAGAAGGTTTCAACTCTTGCCTTATGTGGCTTATCTTTATTTAAAGTTATTACAACTGTGAGGTCATCCTTGGCTTTTATATCAGTAATGAAATCCCATACAGAGCTAAGGTATAGAGAATATTTCTTTCCTAACTGAAAACTATATACAACATCCTTGGCAGTAAGAGGTACCCCGTCCTGCCACTTTGCTCCCTTCCTGAGTTTTATAGTAAGGTCATAACCCTTCCAGTTATAACTTTCAGCAATAAGAGGGTCCAATTTCCCTGTGAGTAGATTGTATACAAATAAAGTCTCATAGATAAGTAGGTGCTGTCCTCTATTAGTTGGCCATGCAGGATTAGGTGCTAACGGATTAAAAGAGGTTGGCGGTCCCCACTGCATACCTGCTATATACAGAGTCTCTTCCCGTGGTAAAGTCCCTTGTGCTAAAACTACACTTCCTAGAAGGGAAAAAATTACTACTAGAATTAATCCTCTCAATACAAATTGCTTCATTTTCCCACTCCTTTCTTAAAAATAAGAATTTCTATTCCAGACCTACCACTTTAGACCCTATCAAATTCCTCTTTAAAACTTAACTCTAGCCCATCACCTCCTTCATTCTTCAGTCTCTGCGAAAATTATAACATTTTTAATAGAATAAAGTCAATAAACTGTTTTAAACCTTCCTAGCTAAAACAAAGTATCGAGAACTCCTTAAATTATTATCCCTTATCTCCTCTAGATAGAAAAACCTTAAAAATTGAAATCCATGTAATAATCTTCTTACTTCTTCCTCATCTACATAATAGTGAGGTATCCCTTTTTCTACCTCTGAATCCATTCTAATTATAGTATTTTCATCTATACGTTGATTCACTGGGTTATTGAAAGAGGCTCCCTTTTTAGAGTTAAAAGTTAAGAAAGCTTCTCCTCCATCCTTTAAAACCCTATATATCTCTGATATCACTTCCTTTATCCCTTCTTTATCGGTATGATAGATTACATAAAAGGCTAAGAGGGCATCAAAATATTTCGATTCATAGGGTAAAGAATGCATATCTGCTATAGTAGTAACAATTGAAAGCCCCCTTTCTTTTATTGTCCTATTTAATCTATCAATACCGCTTTCTGATAGATCACATGCATAAACTTCGAAGCCCATCTGGGAAAGAAAGATAGAATTTCTACCTATCCCACAGCCCAGGTCTAAAACCCTTTTTATTCCATCTTCCTTCCATCGAATAGCTACAGGGTAGAGTTCATCTGCCGGATTCATCCATCTTTTATCATTTATTATATCCCAATTCCAAGCCTTCGAATAAACCATTATCTTACCTCCTAGTTTTTTGTTTATTATATCCCTAATTAGAGATATAATAAATATGCCTTTGGTTATATGAATTAAAAATCCTTTGCAGATATGATAGAATTAAAAGACAAGGAAATGAATTAAGGAGGTTAAAGTGGAACTCATAGAGGTTTTAAAGAAACTATCTAGCTTGGATGGCCCTTCTGGATATGAAAAAGAGGTTATAGGATATATAAAGGAAGAGGCAGATAGAATTCCTAATACTAAATCTGAGATCGACAGACTAGGAAATCTTATAGTAAGAAAAGAAGGCACAGGGAAGAAGATAGCTTTATTTGCTCATTCTGACGAGATAGGATTTGTTATTACTAAAAAAGAGTATGGAAACTACTGGAGATTCTCTAGCTTTGGAGGAATCGACCCTAAGACAGTGATCTCTCAGAGAATTAGGATCTATACTAGAGACGGAGGCGTGGCTATAGGAGTAGTAGGAATGCTTGAACCTCACTTACAGACTGAAGAGACTAGAGCAAAGGTTCCATCTTTTGACTATTTATTTCTAGATATAATAGAGGGCCAAGAAAGGGTTGAGATAGGTAACATAGGAGTATTTTCTTCAGAACCGTTCTTGTTGTCAGAAAGGTATTTCACAGGAAAAGCATTGGATAATAGGGCTAGTTGTGCCACGTTGTTATATACCTTAGAACTCTTGAGTACGTTCATTCACAATATAGATCTCTACTTTGTATTTAATATAAGAGAGGAAGATGGTAGTTCTGGCGCAAGAAATATAGCTTATTCTCTAAAGCCAGACCTTGCGATAATTCTAGATGTAACACATGGAGATATAGATGTCCCTTCTCATCCTAAGATAGAAACGGGAAAGGGACCTGCCTTAGATGTTGGTCCAGTTATAAATTATGAATACCTCGAAAGACTAAAGAAACTAGCAGAAAAAATATCGGTGAATTATCAGATAGAACCTACAGGTGGAGTAAGTTACACTGATACGGATGCCGTACAGATTACAAGAGGAGGAATTCCAACCTTGTTAATTTCTATTCCTCTTAGATATATGCATACCCCCTATGAGGTAGTAAATATAAAAGATATAGAAGAGACAGGTAGACTTCTTAGCTTCTTTGTTGCTAGAGGAGGTGAATAATTTGCATCTAAAAAAACTTACAGAATTAAATGGTGTTTCTGGGTATGAAAGGAAGGTTAGAGAGTTTATAAGAGAAAGGATAAAAGACAGTGTATCTGGCTTAGAAGAGGATGCCTTGGGAAATCTTATAGTATGGAAAAGGGGAAAGAATAAAAAACGATTGATGTTATGCGCTCATATAGATGAGGTTGGCTTTATGGTGTCAAATATAGAAGAGGATGGAAGGTTAAGTGTTATTCCAATGGGAGGTATAGACCTAAGAGCTGTTGTGGGGAAGAAAGTAGTGATAGGAGAGAAGGAGGTCCCAGGAATTATAGGATACAAGGCTATCCACCTGCAGAAGGGAGACTGTCTTACTCCCCCATCTATTGAGAATATAAAGATAGACATAGGAGCTACTAAAAAATCGGATGCAGAGAATAAGGTGAAGGTAGGAGACCCTGTTGCATTTTCTACTAGTTCTATAATTAATAACGAATGGATTACTGGAAAGGCATTAGATGATAGGGGTGGATGCTCCATCCTTATTGACCTAATTGAGAGTAACATAGAACCTTATTATGATACCTATTTTGTTTTTTCTGTACAGGAAGAACTGGGACTAAGAGGAGCCGGAGTGGCAGCAGAAAGAGTTGAACCAGATTTTGCCATAGTGGTCGAAACAACTACTTCTGGTGATAACCCAGAATTTCCTGTTTCTAGAAGGTCTACTGAACTTGGAAAAGGTCCTGCTATAAGTCCAGCCCATACCGGATATGTAATAGATGAAGGTTTATTTAACTGGGTACTACTTAATGCTAGGGAGATAGGTGCCCCATATCAGATTAAACGTAGAACTGTAGGGGGGACAGATGCAAGAAGAATTGCTACTACATTAAATGGAATCCCCTCAGCAGTAATATCTATACCAGCAAGATATATTCATTCTCCAGCGTCTATAATAAATCTTAAAGATTATGAAAATACCTTGAAACTTATTGCAACACTATTAACCAAGGAGGTCAAGGATGAAAGAACTTATCAGAACACTTACCCAGATTAGCTCTCCCAGTGGAAGAGAATCAAACATAAGAGAAATGATTTTTAGAGAGGTAAAAGACTTTATTGATGGGTATGAGGTAGATAGGTTAGGCAACCTTATAGTATGGAAGAAAGGGAAGAGTAGTCAGAAGCTTCTATTAGAAGCACATATGGACGAGATAGGAGTTATAGCTACATATATTGATGAGAACGGATTTATAAGAATAGAGCCTGTAGGCGGGGTATCCCCTTATAATCTTATGGGGAGTAGAATTCTCTTTCAAAATATAGAGGGAGTAGTTGGAATAGAAGGGGAAACTACCGAGGATACGCAGAAGAATATAAAAGAGCTTAATTTTGATAAGATATTTGTAGATATAGGGGCAAAGAATAGAGAAGAGGCTGAAAAATTAGTACCGATTGGCTCTTTTGGGGTATATTCTGCTGGTTTTACAGACCTAGGAGAAAGAGTTGTTTCAAAATCAATGGATGACCGTATAGGATGTGTTGTCCTTATAGAAACCTTAAAGAAGGTAAATCCTTATCATAATGTTTATGGAGCGTTCTCCGTACAGGAAGAGATGGGATTAGTAGGGGCAAGTGTGGTAGCTTTTAATATAGACCCAGATGTTGCTATAGCAATAGATGTAACAGCTTGGTCGGATACCCCTAAGGGACCAAAAAGGATGTCACTAGAATTAGGAAAAGGACCCTGTATAAAGGTTAAGGATAGCGCCTCCATAAGTGATAGAAAAGTAGTAGAGAGATTAAAGGAGGTTGCGGAAAAAGAAGGAATTCCTTATCAAATAGAGATACTTCTCCGTGGTGGAACCGACGCTGCAGCTCTTCAAAGGACAGGTTCAGGAATTGTAAGCGGGACACTATCTATACCTTGTAGATATGTCCACTCCCCCCATGAGATGATTGACATAAGAGATGCTGAAAATGCGGTAAGACTCTTACAATCCCTAGCTGAAGAGCCTAAGGCTCTATAGCATGAGGAATGCCATGGTATCTAATGAGATTGTAGAACATATAGAGAAGATGGCATTGAAGATACGTCTTGATATACTTGAGATGATTGGAATAGGTAAGGTAGGACACCTTGGTGGTTCTAGTTCCTGCGCAGATATAGTAGCTACCCTATATTTTTACAAGATGAAATTTGATCCTAATAATTTAAAATGGGAATATAGGGATAGATTCCTTCTGAGTAAGGGCCATGCTGCACTTGCCCAGTATGCAGCACTAGCAGAATTAGGAATAATACCTAGAGAAGAGCTTAAAAAGTTGAAAACCTTAGGAGCTATGCTTCAGGGACATCCAGATATGAGGAAGACCCCGGGGATAGAAGCTAATACAGGATCTTTAGGACAGGGACTTTCGATAGCTGTAGGAATGGCTCTTGGCCTTAAGCTTGATAGAAAAGAGAGCAAGGTATATGTAATAGTAGGCGATGGAGAGCTTGCTGAAGGACAGATATGGGAGGCTGTTATGGCTGCCTCTAATTATAAATTAGATAACCTTATAGCGTTCATAGATAATAATGGATTACAGGCAACTGGTCCTATAAAGGATAGATTCAATATCTATCCTATTGTTCCAAAGTGGGAGGCATTTGGATGGTATGTAAAAGAAATAGATGGGCATAATATAAGAGAAATAATAGAGGCGTTAGAGGATATAGATAATATCAGAGAAAAACCCAAAGTTATTATTGCTAAGACAGTAAAAGGGAAAGGATTTTCTTTTGCAGAAAATAATCCTGCATTCCACAATGGGGCTTTAACTGAAGAGCAATTTCTCCAGGCGAAAAAAGAGCTAAAAGCTCTTCTCATATCGAGGTGAAAATAATGTTAGCAAGTTTAAGAGAGGCATATGGCGAAGCATTAATAGAACTAGGGAGAGATAACAAGGATATAGTAGTATTAGATGCAGATCTCAGTAAATCTACAAGGACCTGCCTGTTTCAGGAAGCCTATCCAGAAAGATACTTTGAAATGAGTATAGCAGAACAGAATATGGCATCTGTTGCAGCAGGTCTATCATTAGTTGGGAAGATACCCTTTATCAATTCCTTTGCCGTCTTTGCCACTGGAAGGATATATGACCAGATAAGGCAATCAATATGTATAGCAAAGCTCAATGTAAAGATATGTGGCTCGAGTTGTGGTCTTTCTGATTTCGGAGATGGAGCTACTCATCAATCACTTGAGGATATAGCTATAATGAGAGCGCTACCTAATATGACGATACTAGTGCCAGTAGATGCAGTAGAGACAAAAAAGATAGTTAAGGTTGCCGTTAAGTATAATGGTCCAGTTTATATAAGAATAAATAGAAACGATCTACCTTTATATACAGAGGAGGAAGGGGAGTACGAAATAGGACGTATCTATAAGATCAGGGAAGGGAATGACATAGTGATATTCGCTAATGGGATAATGGTATGGAAGGCTGTGGATGCAGCAGATATACTAGAGAAAGAAGGCGTATCAGTAAGAGTTATGAATGTAAGCACAGTAAAGCCTTTAAAGAAAGAAGAAGTTCTAAAGTACATAGAAGGAGTAAAGGGTATTATAACTGCAGAAGAGCATAATATTATAGGGGGATTAGGAAGTGCAATAACAGAAGTGTTAAGAGGCGAAAAACATCCTCCAATAGAGTTTGTAGGGATAAAAGATGTTTTTGGAACCTCTGCACTTACATATGAAGAGTTACTAGAGTACTATGGTCTAACATCAGCATCTATAGTTAGAACTGTAATGAATCTACTAAATAGAGATTAGGAGGTAAAATCTATGAAGATAGGTTTTATAGGACTTGGGATAATGGGAAAGCCTATGGCTAAGAATCTTATGAAATCTGGATATAAGCTTGTGGTATATGACATTAATAAAGAGCCAGTAAAAGAATTAGTGAGTTTAGGGGCAGAAGAAGGTTTCTCACCTAAAGATGTGGCAGAAAGGACAGACATAATAATAACAATGCTTCCAGACTCACCGCAGGTAGAAGAGGTAATTTTAGGGGAAAATGGTGTCTTAGAAGGAGCTAAAAAGGGTTCAATAATAATAGATATGAGTTCTATCAATCCTGCTGTCTCTAGAGAAGTGGCTATAAAAGCCGAAGAGATAGGGATAGACTTTATAGATGCTCCTGTAAGTGGTGGAGAGCCAAAAGCTATAGACGGTACTCTATCTATAATGGCAGGAGGAAAGAAAGAAGTTCTTGATAAATGTCTTGATATCTTGAGTAAGATGGGGACTTCTATAACTCATTGTGGTGATGTTGGCTCTGGTAATATAACGAAGCTAGCAAATCAGATAATAGTAGCACTCAATATAGCTGCAATGTCAGAGGCACTAGTGTTAGGCACAAAATCAGGAGTTGATCCAGAGATAATATACAAGGCAATAAGGGGAGGACTAGCAGGGAGCACTGTTCTCGATGCTAAAGTTCCAATAGTTCTAGATAGAAACTTTAACCCTGGCTTTAAGATAGACCTTCATATAAAGGACCTAAAGAATGCGATAGAGACTGCCCATAAGGTTGGGGTTCCTTTAGTACTTACAAGTCAAATAATGGAGATATTACAGGCATTAAAGGTTGACGGAAAAGGGCAGATGGATCACAGTGCAATCATCCAGTTTTATGAAAAGCTTGCTCATATAGAGGTAAAAAGAAAGAGATAAAAGCGGGCTAAGGATGATTTACTTAGAAACTCTTATAAAGCTTCTACTTGCTATAGTGTTGGGTGGCATTATTGGATGGGAAAGGGAGAGTGTAAACAAACCTGCCGGGTTAAGGACATATACCCTAGTATGTCTAGGCTCTACACTTATAACGATCGTATCTACTAGTCTTCATGGTTCGGACCCTGGGAGGATTGCAGCTCAGATAGTTTCTAGCTTAGGCGTTTTAGGAGCAATAGTTGTATTTAGAGAAGGGCAATACACAATTCGTGGTATCACTACAGCTATAGGAATGTGGCTTATGGGTGGGGTTGGAATTGCCATAGGAGCAGGGAAGTATTTCCCTGCAGTACTTACTACTCTCTTAGCTTATGGGGTCCTTGTATTTCTAAAATCCTTGGAGGGAAAGTTGCTCGGGCATGGGACTGGTAAGATTCTCACTATAAAAGGAATAAATAGACCCGGTCTCATTGGAGATATAGGAAAGATCTTAGGGACATATAATGTAGACATAGTAGACATTAAACTTCAGATTACTGAAAATGTTGCTGAGATTACATTTAGAATTACTACTCCTAAAGGATTTGACCCCTCTACCATGTTTTCTAAGATTCAAGAGATCAGAGACATTCAAATCATAGGGTGGGCATAGAGCCAATAGAAAGGAGATAATATAGATGTCTAAGGTGGGTGTGCTTGAGTGTACAAGATATGATAAGAAAGAGATTAAATCTCTTATATTAGAAGGATTTAAATTTATAGGTATCCCTGACGTAAAAGGCAAATCTGTCCTTTTGAAACCAAATCTCTTGATGCCAGCAGGACCTGAATATGCAGTAACTACTCACCCTACCCTAGTAGAAGCAGTAGGGGAAGTATTATTAGCGTTGGGGGCAAGAGATATCCTTATAGGGGATAGCCCAGGTAATGCTCTTTCTAATATAGAGAATCTCTATAGAAAAACAGGGATGGAAGATCTAGCTAAGAGATCAGGGTTCAAGCTCGTAAACTTCTCCCAAGAAGGAATAATCGAAATAGAAAATCCTGGAGGGGTAGTAGAGATGTTACCTATTACAAAGGTGGTCAAAAATGTTGACTATATGGTAAATCTTCCAAAACTTAAGACACATAACTTTACTCTTATTACCTGTGCTATAAAGAATATGTTTGGGTGTATTCCTGGTTTTAATAAGTCAAAGATGCATGCCAGCGCTCCAACTCCAAAGGAATTTGCTAGACTTATTGTAGAGATATTTGAAAAGATAAAGCCAAATCTTACTATAGTAGATGCCATAGAAGGGATGGAAGGAGATGGACCATCAGGAGGGGTTCCCAGAAGATTTAACAAGATCTTGATGAGTTACGATGCTGTAAGTATAGATGCAATTGGGGGTTGGATGCTTGGATATAATCCTAGTGAGATATTAACTACAAAGATTGCACAAAAGAAAGGGATCGGAGTTGCTGATCTAGATAAGATAGAGATATCAGGTCTAGGTTTAGATGAGTTATTTGGAAACGATGTGAAAAAGGTAAAAACTGTATACAATATAGTAGGGAGTATTCCCTTTCCATTATTAAGTTTTTTCTCTAAGAGACTAGTTAAATTAGTTAAGGTATTTCCAGAGATAAATGAGGAAAAATGTGTACGATGTAGGATATGTCTTAATAGTTGCCCTGAAAGTGCAATTAGTGAAGTAGATGGAAGGATGAGGATCGATTATAAGAAATGTATCTCTTGTTATTGCTGTCATGAGCTTTGCTCCCAACATGCCATCAGTATAAAAAAGAACAAGATTGCCAATATACTTTGGCTTGCAAAAGATAATAGTTAAGGAGGGCTAATGAATACAAATAGATTGTTAGGTTATTCTGAAAATGATAGATTACTTATTATAAATGCAGATGACCTTGGGATGTGTCATTCTTCTAATATGGCTATATTTAAGTTATTTGAAGAGGGTTATATCTCCTCTAGTACCTTGATGACACCTTGCCCTTGGGTAAGAGAGGTGGTTAAACATTATAAGGAGCATCCAGATATAGACATAGGGGTACACCTTACTTTTACTAGTGAGTGGGAAAACTACAAGTGGGGACCAGTGACTAGGGGTAAAGATGTAAGCTCTTTAATAACACCAGAAGGCTATTTCCCCCAAACTTCAGAGGAATTAGAAGGAGCTGCCAAACGAGATGAAATAAGAATAGAAATAAAGAGTCAGATCGAACTTGCCTTCAAGCTAGGAATTGAGCCTTCTCATCTAGATAACCATATGGGTACCCTATATGGACTTCACTTTGGGAAAAGTTTTCTAGATATAATATTTGATTTCTGCCATGAGTACCAGCTACCATTTAGACTCCCTAAGAATGTTGAAGAGGAAGCTAAGAGACTTCCTAAGGAGGCATTAGAAAACCTAGATAGAATATTCTCTTTGGCAGAAGAAAAAGGGATAATACTAATTGACCATCTAGTTTCCTCTTCATTCAATATGGAGGAGGGAGAAGACTACAACTCTTTTAAAGAGAGTATATTTAATCTTTTTAGAAACCTAAAGCCAGGGATATCAGAGTTTTATATCCATCCAGGTTTTGCTACAGAAGAGCTTAAGGCAATAAATCCTCATTGGCAGAAACGTCAATGGGAGTTTGATCTATTTATAGAGGACGAAACTAAAAAGGTTATAGAAGAAGAGGGCATTAAGCTTATTAGATGGAAGGACATAATGAAAGCCCAAAGGAAGTTGTCTTTCTAAACAGCTTCAGCTGCTTCTAAGTTGAATTGACTCATATAGAGATTATAGTAGAACCCTTTCTTCTCTAGAAGTTGTTCGTGCTTACCACGCTCAATAATCTCTCCATCATTTATTACCAGAATAATGTCAGCCTTTCGGATAGTACTGAGCCTATGAGCAATAACAAAACTAGTACGACCTTTCATAAGGTTTAACATAGCTTCTTGTATATGCTTCTCTGTTCTAGTATCTACATTGCTTGTAGCTTCGTCTAATATAAGAATTGCAGGATTTGCAAGGATTGCCCTAGCTATAGCTAATAGTTGACGTTGTCCTTGACTTAAGTCTCCTCCATCTTCAGAGAGTATGGTATCATAACCATTTGGAAGTCTCAGGATAAACTGTTCTGCATTGGCAAGTCTTGCAGCAGCTTCTATTTCTTTATCTGTAGCGTCTAAACGTCCATACCTTATGTTTTCTTTCACTGATGCCGAGAAAAGGTAAGTATCTTGTAGGACTATACCTAAGAGGGATCGGAGGTTAGACCTCTTTATCTTTCTTATATCAATTCCATCTATCAGTATAGAACCATTCTGTATGTCATAAAATCTTGTTAAAAGATTTACTATAGTGGTTTTTCCTGCCCCTGTAGGACCAACCAATGCAATAGTTTGACCAGGTTTTGCATGAAAACTCACATTTTTGAGGATTGGTACTCCTTCTTCATAGGAGAAGGAAACATTACGAAATTCAACTTCTCCTTTCACATCCTTTAGCTCTATAGCGTCAGGAGGATCAACTGGTTCAGGTTCCTCATCTATCACCTCAAATACCCTTTCTGCACTGGCAATGGCAGACTGGATCATATTGAATTGATTGGCTAAATCGTTAAGTGGACGGATGAACTGTCTCGAGTAGTTTATAAAGCTAGCGATCGTCCCAACAGTAATTATATGCTGCACTGCAAACCAACCTCCAAATCCGGCCACTATAGCAAAATCTATATTGTTTAATACATTCATAAGAGGAGGTATTATTCCAGCATATATCTGAGCCTTGGTACCGACTCTTTTTAACTCTCTATTAACCTCTTCAAAACGTTCTATTTCTTTTTCTTCTCTACAAAATACCTTTACTACTTTCTGTCCAGAGATATTTTCTTCTATAAATCCATCTAGGTCTCCTAAAACGGTCTGATTATTTAAAAAGTAGGTCCTTGTACGAGATGATATGACTTCTGTAAGTGCCAACATTACTGGTATCACTGTTAGAGTGATCAGTGTAAGTTTGGGACTTAAGAATAACATCATAACCACGGTTCCAATCAACGTAATAACACCGGAGAAGATCTGAGTAATACTAGCAGTTAAAGTATTACTTACATTGTCTAGGTCATTTGTCAGCCTACTCATCAAATCACCATGTGGCCTAGTATCGAAAAACTTTAAAGGCAAAACCTGAAGCTTGTTAAACAGGTCTTTTCTCATCTCTAAGACACTTCTTTGAGCTATATTTATCATAAAGTAATTTTGAATCCAAGTGAAAATAGAACTTAACAGATATATACTAATCATAACTAGTATAATAGAGAACAACCCTTTAAAATCCTTTGGGATTATAAAGTCATCTATAGCCTTTCCTATTAGATATGGTCCCATTAACATCAATACAGAGGTTACAGCAGTTAAAGTAAAAACTAAAATAAGTCTGAATTTATGAGCGTCTAGATATCTCCACAGTCTCTTTAATGTCCCTATTGGGTCCTTAGGTTTTACTACCGCACCCATATAGTGATGACCTGGACCACCAAAACCTCCAGGCCCTCTTCTGACATTTAAGGTTGGCATATTTATCTTTTCCTCTTCACTTTTCTTAGGCATCTACAGTTACCTCCTCTCCTAATTGTGACCTGTATATATCTTGATATATAGGGCTTTCTTCTAATAATTCTGTATGTGTTCCTTGAGCTACAATTCTCCCATTATCGAGTATCAGTATCTTGTCAGCATTCATAACCGTACTTATACGTTGAGCTATGATAAAGGTAGTACATTGTCTCATCATTTCTTTTAAGCCCTTCAAAATACGTTGTTCAGTAGCTAAGTCTACAGCGCTTGTACTATCATCAAGGATCAGAATAACCGGCTTCTTTATGATGGCTCTTGCTATCGCCAATCTCTGTTTTTGCCCTCCAGAGAGATTAACTCCCCGTTGTCCTATTATGGTATCAAACCCATCAGGGAAGCTCATTATGAAGTCATACGCCTGAGCTATCTTTGTTGCCTCAATAATCTCTTCCTCTGTGGCATTTTCATTTCCCCAACAGATATTTTCTCTTATGGTTCCTGAGAAGAGTATCGATTCCTGCAATACTATCCCTATAGCAGACCTTAATACCTTGAGGTCTACATTACGGACATCTTTTCCATTTATTAGAATTCTACCTTTAGTAGGGTCATAAAGACGTGGAATAAGGCTGACAAGGGTAGACTTACCAGCCCCAGTAGTTCCTAATATTGCTACTGTCTCTCCCGAGGAGGCAACAAAAGAAATATCCTTAAGTACTGGTTCCCCATCCTGTCTATTATAACTAAAATATACGTTTTCAAATACTACCTCTCCATTAGTAATTGGAGTAGTATCTGCATTCTTAGGATTTTCTATATCCAATTTAGTTTCAAGGACCTCATTTATACGTTCAGCAGAGGCACTGGCACGGGTAACAAATATGAGGATATTTCCTATCATCATTAGTGAAAAGAGTATCTGTGTCATATAGTTTATAAGTGCCATTATCTCCCCTACCTGTAGTCCTCCCTTATGGACTTGGATTCCTCCAAACCACAGAACAGCCACAACACTTAGATTCATTATTAACATCATTACTGGCATAATAGAGATTACAAGCATAAAAGCACTAATAGCAGTATTCATAAGTTCTTCATTAGCAGAAGCAAATCTATATTTTTCTAGTTCAGACCTCACAAATGCCTTTACCACTCGAACGCCGGATAAATTTTCCCTTATTACTGAGTTAACCTTATCTATCTTCTGTTGTAAGAGGGTGAAAAGAGGAAAGCTATGTCTTGTAATATAGACAAAACCTATCAATAAAAGTGGGATAGAGAAGAGAAGAATCATTGCAAGTTTAGGGCTGATCAATATCGTCATAATGACTCCCCCTACAAATAGCAAGGGTGCCCTTACTACGATTCTTAATGACATTAATACAACTGTCTGAAGTTGAACGATATCGTTAGTGAGACGGGTTATAAGGGAACCAGTCTTAAACCTATCTAGGTTAGAAAAAGAGAATGATTGGACCTTTTTAAATACATCTGAGCGTAAGTCAGTCCCAAAGCTTTGACTAGCTATGCTTGATGCTATAGTACATCCCACGCCACCTATCATTCCTATCCCTGCTATTCCAATCATTAAGAGACCAGTTCTCAGTATAAAGGTCAGATCTCCCTTCATAACCCCATTATCAATAATCCTTGCTAATAGACTTGGCTGACTAAGATCACAAATGACCTCTATAATCATAAGTAATGGGGCTAAAAGGACTGCTTTCCAATAGGGTTTTAGGTAGGGAAGTAGTTTTTTCACAGTATTACCTCCTGGATATTATTTTGACGACTAAATATAAAGAGCTATTATTATAGGCATCTCTTTTCATAAGCATTTTCTTTCCTATTAACCTTCTGAAGGTTCTCTAAGATCTGAAGGAAGAAACGGCGTAATAGTATCTTTTCTTCAAATGTAAACCCAGAAAAACAATCATTCTCTAAGGTTAGATTTATGTCTTCAACATCTTTTTTTATGCTCTTTCCCTTTTCAGTAAGATATACGCGGGAAACCCTCATATCTTGAAGGTCTGTCTCTCGTCTCAAGAATCCAGCCTTTTCCATTCTTCTCAACATTACAGTTACGGTAGAGGGCTTAAGCTTCAATTCTTCTGCGATCTCTTTCTGAGTCAATCCATCTCTCTCCCACAGCATGAATAAAATGGGAGGCTGCCCCTTATGAAGACCTATCTTACCTAAAAGATAATGTACCCTTATAAAATGCTCACGTATTATCTGACTTAATAAAAAATCTAAGCTTTCGCTCATGGATTCCAAACAACTTCCTCCTTAAATTTATTTAGACAACTAACTATATAAAGTATATACTGCAAATTGAAATATGTCAACTACAAAAAATTAAAGAGGTAAGATAGTTTATCTTACCTCTTCCTGGGCTAGAAATAATATCTCTTCACCGTCTAAAGTCTTCTTTCAGATCTTTATATAACCTTCTATATATGGGATAGATCTCTCTATACACATTTACCCACTCATCTTCAGGGTCTACTGTGCTTGTAATCTTTACTATACTTTCCGTACACTCTTTTACACTATTAAACATACCCGTTCCTACTGCACTCAAAAGAGCTGAACCAAAGGCAGCCCCTTCAGTAACGTTTATAGTATCTACTGGAAGTTGGAAGATACTAGCAAGGATCTTTCTCCACAATAAACTTCTAGCCCCTCCACCAGAGACCTTTATTGACTTAGGTCTTATACCAAGTTCTTTTAAGATCTCTAATGAATCGTTAAGACCAAAAGAAATACCTTCAATTATAGCCCTTACAAAATGTGCCCTTGTATGATTTAATCCTATACCAAAAAATACCCCTCTTGCAAATGGATCTGGATAAGGGCATCTCTCCCCTGTAAGATAGGGAAGAAAGATAAGTCTTTCTGCCCCTGGTTGAACATTTTCTGCCTCTTCAGTGAGGAGCTCATATGGGTCTTTCTTTAATATCCTAGAGATACTAACCTCCATCTCCCCAAATGTATCTCTGTACCATCTTAATGAACCACCAGCTGAGAGCATTACCCCCATTATATGCCACATACCGGGTACTGCATGACAGAAGCTGTGTGTCCTAAGTTTAGGGTCTACAAGAATCTCGTCAGTAGCAGAGAAAACTACCCCTGAAGTCCCTAAAGTAACAGAGGTATCATACGAATTAACTATCCCCATTCCTACCGCTTGAGCAGCCTGATCCCCTCCTCCTCCAACAACGGGCGTCTTCTCCTTTAACCCAGTCTCATTAGCTACATCTTTTGTTATATAACCTGTGATTTGAGGACTCTCATAAGCCTTGGGAAAGATATCGAAAGAAAGGTCCATGGCTTCTATCATTTCTTTTGACCATCTTCTTGCCTTCACATCAAATACTGCAGTTCCAGAAGCATCGGACACTTCTGTGGCGTACTCTCCGGTCAGTTTAAATCTAATAAAATCTTTCGGAAGTAATACCTGTCTTAACTTCTTAAAGTTTTCTGGCTCATTATTCCTAAGCCAAATGATCTTAGGGAGAGTAAAACCAGTAAGGACAGGATTTGATATCCACTCTACTACTCTATCTTTAAATCTCTCCATAATTGTATCTACTTCTCTATAAGTACGCTGATCATTCCAAAGAATACAGGGTCTTATAACATTTCCTCTCTCGTCTAGAAATACAGAACCATGCATCTGACCAGTAAGCCCAATCCCTTTTATCTTGTTAGTATCTATCTTCTCTGTCGCTTTTCTTATACTTAACTTTGTTGCATTCCACCATTCTTGTGGATTCTGTTCAGTCCACCCTGGCTGAGGAGTATACAAGGGGTACTCCTCTTCTCCTTTACTTATTACATTGCCATTACTGTCTATAATTAAGACCTTTACTCCACTCGTTCCCAAATCGATACCCATAAAATACATATTCTTATAGCCCTCCTTCCAAGGTTAAATATATCCTTACTGAAGAACCAGCTTCTAATGGTTGAGCTACTCCTAATCCTACTGTAACTGGCAAATCTCCATAGATGAGAGAAGTAGAGAGATTAACCTCTCCCCCTATACTTCCCTTTACATTCTCATTCTGTATATTATCTCCAGCTATTCCTGTTTCTAGATATAGCTTACCAGTAATAGTTTTAAAGAATATAGGATTCAAGCCAATTCCTCTATATATCTCTATGATGGGATTCTCGATCCAGACACTACCTGATAAGATTGTAGCTCCAGATTTTACCCCAACATCATATCCGTGGATAGAAAATATTCCTGTATCTCCTCCTAGGTGAAAATAGTTAGAAATATTACTTACTCCGGCAGCCATTTGAAACCCAAGAGATGGCTGATCCTTTCCTGTCTTATTCCATAGTTCTTGCCAGAGCCCAATGGTAGATATCGGAGACCAGTTTGCTGAGGTTCCTATCTCTCCATAAAGGGAGAGTTCTCTAGTAATTACCAGATTATCATCACCGATAATATCTCCATAATCCCATTGGCCAAATAGTCCATAATAATTATACGTTCCTCCAATATGTTTAATTCCTAGATCTAGGTTCTGAATATTAAAAATAGATGTAAAAAGAGGAAGAGAAAGATATATATTTTCTCTGTCTTGAGCTCCGTCATAATTAATATTTAGGACTAACTGTGGGGTCATAAAGCTTCCTACATAATTTAGAGAGAAAAATGGTATTCCCGTAAGAGCATCATAAGCAGCAATAATACTATAACTATGCAGGCCTAGATAGTCTTGAGCTGAGGTTGTAAATCCAAACGGAAGAGGAACCCAATACTTAGGTAAGAGATAATCTATTGCTCTATAATCCTTTACAGGATAATTTGTCTTTACCTCTTCTTTTATCTTTGGGAACTGAAACTTTTCTATCTTCTCCTCCTTCCAATCTTCTAGTTTGTAGTCCATAAGATATACATCATATCCATTGATATCATAACCTATAAAAGCTATCTTATTTTCAGAGACACTTGGTTCGAACGCTCCACCTATAAGATTTGTAATCTTGAAAAATCCTCCTTTTGTTATATCGTATGCGTATAAATTGAATATACCTGACCTATCAGAAGAGAATATCAAAAATCTTCCATCTGGAGAAAAAACAGGATCGCTATCTGTAGCTACATCTGATGTAATCTGTATTTGCTGTTTATTATCTATATCTATAAGATATATGTCCTGGAATCCTTCCTTCCATATAGAGGCAGCAAGGAATTTCTTGTCTGGAGAGATACTTATTCTCTTAACCTGGATCTCTTGGGGGAAAGAAATAAATGTTTCTATATCCTTTGTTATTAGGTTCATTCTAGCTATATCAATAGTTTCAGTCCCCCTTTTTAGGAAAAGTATCTCATTATTAGAGAGAAATACAGGGTCAAATGCTCTAACTCCTCTTGTAAGCTGTTCCTCCTCATTATTAACGAGATTATATCTATATAGATCCGTACAAAGCATAAAGGGGTCTGAATAGTCACCCTTCGCATAGATTATGCTCTTTCCGTCAGGAGAAAAAGAAGGGGCTCCAAAAGTAACCCCTTTATTGAGGAAAATATCCTTCTTGTTATAGAGGTCTAATATCCTTAATCCAGGAAGATAATATGGGTTAGAAAAAGTATAAACTATCTTTCCCCCGTCAGGAGAGAATACACACCCACTTGTATTGTATCCCCATTTTGTGAGTCTTTCTGAAGGAGTAACACCTTCTTTTGTTATTTCAGCTATTTCTTTATCATATTTATCCTTTAGATAGACTTTCCAGTCATTCCAGAGTTTTCTATAGTCGATACCAAGGACTTCTTTTATAGCCAGGTCTGGCCCCATAAGAATAGGTAGGTATGAACTAGTAAGATCACTTATCTTTGCTAGCTTATCTTCTCCGTATTTTTGTGCAATATAATCAAATACACTTGCCCCATAGAGATAAACAGCAGTACCTTCCGGCCAATCCTTGACGGTGTCATATCCTCCCACCTGGTCAGGTTCAAGGACCTTGTTGTTTCTAAACATCTCCCTTAAATACATATCAAAAATTGTATCATTTCCTCTACCTCCACCTGCATAATGTGTCTCCGCATAAACTGCATACCCCTCAATCATCCAATATGGAAGGATAGAATTGGGAATAACTATACGACCAAAGAGATTTCTAAATATCTCTGAAACCCCTGTTACCTGATCCATGTGAAGGATATGCATATACTCGTGAGTGATGACAAGCCTTAACCAGGATTCGAACTTACTTCCCATATCTCTATCCTGAGGATTTGCTAGCCAGATATTTATAGACTTATCAAGAGGGTCTGTAAATCCATTAGTAAAGTCACTATTATCAAGTAAAACAATAGCAGTCTTTTCTGAAGAAGAAGGTTTTATAAATTTGGAGAGTTTTGTATACACATCTTCTGCTATATTGGCTGATTCTTCTCCTATATTTTCATTTCCCTTTGAGAAGATTATAAGAAAGTGGGGAGTCTCTAACACCTGCCAGTTTAGATATGGATTTACTCTCTGAGAAAAGACTGGGGTTACTATAAGGAATGATATCAATACACCTAACATAAGGCCTATCTTCATAGATTCCTCCTATCTTATCATTAACTCTATAGCTTTTAAGGCTCTAACTCTTATATTTTCAGACACTTTAACTTTCGGTTCATTCTTTTCTAAGGTCATTAATATTTTCTCTAAGGTTATCTTCTTCATATTTATGCAGATAGAATTTTCTTTTACTGGATAGAATTTCTTATTAGGGTTCTCCTTCTTCATCCTGTGAATGATACCAACCTCTGTTCCTATGATAAATTCTTCTGCTTCTGACTCCTTTACAAACCTAAGCATTCCAGAAGTACTCTTTACAGCATCAGCTAAGTCTATTATTCCTGGTGGACATTCAGGATGAACAACTACTTTAGCTTCTGGATGTTCGCTCTTTACCCTTAAAACATCTTCAGGTTTCATATTGGCATGAATAGGGCAATAACCTTCCCATAATATAAGAGGCTTACCTGTTACTCTAGAAACATAACTTCCAAGGTATTTATCAGGTATAAATATAACCTCCTCTTCTTTAAACCTACTTACTATGTCTACTGCATTGGCAGATGTGCAACATATATCTGATTCTGCCTTTACCTCTGCACTACTATTTACATAACAGACTACTTTTGCTTTAGGGTGTTCTGACTTGAGCCTTATTAGTTGCTCTCTATTTATCATATCTGCCATAGGGCATCCGGCAAAAAAATCAGGAAGAAGCACTGTTCTATCAGGAGAAAGAATATAGGCAGTTTCAGCCATAAAATGGACACCACAGAACACGATAGTCTTAGCATTAAGCCTCGAGGCTATCCGGCTCAGTTCTAGTGAGTCTCCTACAAAGTCAGCAATATCTTGAACCTCTGGTCTTGTATAATTATGTGCCAAAATAATGGCATCTCTTTCCCTTTTTAATCTTTCTATCTCTTCTATTATCATAAATGCCTCCAAAATCTCTAATTTCATTTCTAATTATAGCATTCCTGTATATAAGATGTATTAGTTCATTGTATGTGATACTATGTGATGCACCTCCTCTTTAACAATTTCTTAATTATTTTTTAACGAATCCTTAACACTTTTCTGGACTCTTCAACCTTTTGCGTGGAGGAAACTTAAAAATATCTTCTTGCCAATTCCTCTAAATAACATTTTTATATCAGTTAGACGTTA
>JBMFOH010000013.1:0-44839 GCA_049969715.1 bacterium
ATCCCTTTCGGAATGTTATCCCCGTCTTGAGGGTAGGTAACTTACGTGTTACTCACCCGTTCGCCACTATCCTAAGTTTAGAGACTACAGTCTAATCCCTTAGACTCTAGCCTCTAAACTTAGAACCGTCCGACTTGCATGTTTTAGGCACACTGCCAGTGTTCATCCTGAGCCAGGATCAAACCCTCCGACCTTTAATATCTTAAAGAGTTAAATCCTAACCCTTAATTATCTTTCTCTATTGGAATTACGAGGACTCTTTCCTCTTACCCTATCCTTCTTTCAAGGTGCAAATCCTTTTTGCATTCTAAGTATACTATATCTGTCAACCAAAAGTCAATAGCCTGTTAGGACTAATTTAAGTAATAGAGCATTTATTCCAGGAAGGGTAATTATAACCAATAGAGTAGTAATAAGGATAGCGCTCAAGATAAATTCTATATCAAGTCCATATTCAGTTCCAAAAACCACCGAAGAGATCATTACAGGCACCCCAGACTCTATAATTACAACCTCTAAAGATAGTAGATCAAGATGAAAAATCAGAGCCAAAAATAGATTTACTACAGGGAAGATAAAAAGTTTTAGGGCTATAGTACCGCCAAGAATGCCAAAGTATCTCTTATTCATCTGCAGCTGAAGTAATCCTCCAATGCCAATCATAATTACTGGTACTGTAGCATTACTTAGGTACGAAAGGGCTTTAAGAAAAAACTCGGGGAGATGTACATGCTTTAAAGCAAACGCTAATATAAGTGCTGGAAATGGGGGATAAGTGATAATACCAAATAGTGTCTCTTTAAAAGAGAACCTAGCCCCTCCTCTTCCATAGCGCTTCGCAATCCATACCCCAATAGTAGTTAAAGCTACAGTAAAACCAAGTTGGTCATAGAGTATTGCCCTAGCCAAACCTTCATTTCCATAGGATAATAGAGAGACAGGGTATCCTAAGAATCCAGTATTTCCAAATAGCCCTGTAAGAATAAATGCTCCCCTTAAAGGGCCGCTCATTCTTCTAGTAACAAGGACTAAGAAAGGAAGTAAAACTAGGATTGAAGTGATAGCCACTAAGGGAAGTCTCAAAAGAGTAACTTCTAACTTTAGATTATACACCCCATAAAAAACTGTAGCAGGCATAAATATATATAGTACTAGCCTATTTAAAAACTGCGCATCCTGGGGCTTAAACAATCCCAGGATGCGAGCTATATACCCTACTCCTAGCAAAGAGAGAATCGTTAAAATACTTTGTATCACTGTCTATTTGCAGGTACTACAACTTCTAGATGTACAAGTAGCACATCCTGTACCACTAAAATTTAACTCTGTGCCTGTAGTTGCAAAACTAAAAGAAGATATAAGTTTTTTTTACATTCTTAGACCCACAGTTAGGACAAATGACTTCCTCTAAAGAATTTTTCACTAGTACTTCAAATTTATCGTTACAATCCAAACATCTATAATCATATAGTGGCAATCTAGATCACTCTCCCTTTGGTCTCTCTGCTAGCGTGACTTCTATAGTTAATCTCTCAGTACCTCTAGCAACAGTCACCTTTACCCTGTCACCAACGTTATGTCTCATTACCCTTACGATGAGGTCATCTGCAGTGTCTATCTTCTCTCCATCTAAGGCTATAATTATATCGCCTTTCTTTAGCCCTGCAGATTCCGCAGGTCCATTTTTTACTAAATCCATTATAATTGCCCCATAATCTACTGGAAGCCTATAATAGGCAGATGTTTGAGGGTCTACTGTATCTAAATAGACACCCATCCAAGGATGAGAGGCATAGCCTTTGGCTATTATCTGGTTAGCTATAGACCTTGCAAGATGTATCGGAATTGCAAAACCTATACCTTGGGCTCCTTGATATATAGCAGTATTTATTCCTATCACCTCTCCTGCGCTATTAACTAGGGCTCCTCCACTATTTCCAGGATTTATTGGGGCATCTGTCTGGATAAGACCTTCGATAATGGTTCCCCTATCTGTAGTTATTGACCTATTGATTGCACTTATAATACCTGCGGTAACTGTTTTCCCAAGCCCAAAAGGATTTCCTATAGCAACTGCTATTTGTCCTATCTTTAGATTGGTAGAATCTCCAAGTTTAGCTGCTGGCAAACCCGTAGCATCTATCTTTATTACAGCCACATCTGTATATGGATCCGTGCCTATTACCTTGGCATCAAAGGTCCTCCCATCAGCTAATGTAATCTTAATCTTCTGAGCTCCTTCTACAACATGGTTATTAGTGAGAATGTACCCATCACTGGAGATAATAACTCCAGAAGCCGCACCTTCTTGAGGTATAGCCTGGAAGAAGAATTGAACCTGAGAGGTCGTATTTACATTTACTATACTTGGTCCAACAGATTCTGCTACCTTGATATATACAGATTCTTCGGATTCTATAACCCTTGTCTGAACTGAAGGTTGCGTTTCCTGCGTAGAAGTACTAGGTGTTTCTACTGCAGGTGCAGTAGAAACTATGGGCTTTACTGCAAACTGAGGAGCTACCGCTCCTCCAAAAACTACACCTAAAATGGCTACTACTAGAGCCAAAACAAAAAAGGAAAAACCTGAATGCCTACCCATACACTATTCCTCCTTTCTTTTTTGAGGAGTTGGAACATCCTCGTATTTTTCCATTACATTAAAAAAAGTTCTAGTATCAAAGAAACTCTTTATCCCCATCATTAAGAGCAATGCTCCTACTCCTGTAAATATACATAAAACTGATATTGCCACCACAACTAAAAATACCACTAGCGTTACTCCTATATTATCTATACTTAATAAGAAAGACCGCATAATTATCTTTTTTATTCCCGTATCCTGCTCTATAAGTAGAGGGAACATATACATCTGGATAATACCCAAAAAGAGAAGTATATATAACCAAAAGATGCTTAATACCCTTACGACTATATTCTGTATCTGGGAATAAAAGGTAAAATCTACCACTACGATTACAATAGCTACTATCAGGATCAATATAAGTGCTTCTGCTCTCCAGAAAAATTTCTTAAAGGCATAGAAAAAATCCCTCCACTCTACAGTCTCTCTTTTTATAAGTCTATTAGCCATATAGTAACATCCTGCAGTAGCTGGACCTAAAAATATAACTAAAGTTCCTAATAATATTCTCAAGAAAAGATGAAGACTCCCTGGAAGCACAGCAAAAACAAACGGAGTTGCAAACCCAAACCAGATTGCACTTAAAAATAAAACCCACCCCAGATTATCATATATATCTATAAAAGAAGCCTTTATAGTAGGCCATATCGCAATCCTTTTCATTATGCCTTCTCTATATGGATTTCCATTCCATCAGTTACTCTGTTCAGTAGACTTAAGTCTCCAATTAGTTTTCCTACTAGATTTACAGGACTTGCCGGTCGTATCTCATTACCTTTCGAGATAGGAGTTGGGCCAAAGAAAAGACACATTGCATGACCTGGTGGCCAGTATCCTATATCTCCCACATTTACTCTTTCAACTGCATCTTCTTCATCTTTATAGACAGGAATTCCAAAATAGACCTCTTTACCCCAGGTATTAGCCCTCGCGCTTATAGGAAGACTACTGAAAAGTTCCTTGGCTGTTTCTGAGTCGTTAAGCTCTCCTTCTATTACTCCTATTGGAAAAATTATTCTTATCTTCATATCTTCCTCCTTGGAGCCGACGATCCGATTCGAACGGACGACCGGCTGATTACGAATCAGCTGCTCTACCACTGAGCTACATCGGCATAAAAATTGGAGCGGGAAACGGGTCTCGAACCCGCGACCCTCAGCTTGGGAAGCTGATGCTCTACCAACTGAGCTACTCCCGCATCTGTAATAATTATAGTAAATATGATACACCTATGTCAAGAGAATTATTGTGCCTCCCAGTATCTTATGATGCTTCCTTCTTTAAATCCAAACCTATCAAAGAACCCAGCCTTTACCTCTAGGGCATATCTATAAGGTTTTGGGCTAGTGTATATAGGACACTCATCCCCTTCACAGGGAAACATACGTTGAATATTGAATATCTTTCCTTCTGCATCTATAAATGCAATATCAAGTGGTACTAAAGTATTCTCCATCCAGAAGGCACCATTCTCATCTTGTTCAAAGACAAAAAACATTCCATACTCCCAGGGGATATCCCTCCTATACATCAAGCCAAAAGTCCACAGTTCAGGCCTATCTGCTATCTCAATAGGAATTGTCAAAACTTTATCTCCTTGAGATATCTCTAATGTTCCTTTAGGAAAATCAGGAATACTTACATCTCCACTCATTAGACGAGTAGGAATCAGTATCAATACCAAAAGAAACAGAAGAAATAGTCTTTTTATCATATCGTTTCCCTTAACCCTTCCATATATTTCCCATTGAATCTTACTCTATTCTTAAGAGTACTAGGGAATACTATCTCACCAGTGACATCCTTAGGGAGAGTTACCACTACATCTAGATACTCGTCTTCTTCTTTATAACTTACCTCTATATTACCAGCAGGAGTAGGCACTATACCCCTTGCCCACTTTAGACCACATAGGTTAGGCTCGATTAATACCTTTTTAAATCCAGGTTCAAGTGGCCTTATACCCAACACATAGGCACTTAAGAAATATCCTGGTGCACTAGACCAGGCATGACAATGACTTCTTGTTAACCTATCGGTTAGAAATCCAATAAATGTCTCCCAGCAGGTTGTAGCACCATACTCTAGCATAGTTCCCCAGTTTTTTCTTATATCCTCCAATATTTTGTCCATCTTACCAAGTTTTACCAGGGCTTCATAGTAAAAGAAAGACATAAAAGGGCTACCAATCTTTACAAAATCTTCCGGAGGGTCTAATAGATACTTTTCTAAAAATTCCTTCCTCTTGCCTTCAACACAGTCACAGAGATAGACGATAGTGTTTGTCTGTAAACTTATTACATCAGAATATTTCCCATCACTATGGATGCTATCTACGAATGCTTTTCTCTCATCATTCCAGAGATATCTATTTATTGCCTCTTTCAACGACTTAGCAACACCTAGAAGGTGTCCCTTATCTTCTTCTTTACCCAACAGGTCTGAGATATAAGCAGTATCACTAAGAGCCTTTACCAATAGAGCATTCTGATGAGTTACTACACCACTATTAGGAGTATCCATAGGTGCCCAATCTAGCATGTTCCAGGCAGTTATCTCTAAAAGTCCATCCCTGTTTATGAATCTTTCAAAGTTCCTTGAGGTCTCCATTAAGTACGGATATATCTCCTCTAAGAATTCCCTATCACCGGAGAATTCATAGTACTCTTTACAAGCACTCATCCAGAATAGGGTCCATGCAGTTAAAATATTCTGCCATCCACTAGGGACTTGTGATTCTGGTAGAATAGACCTGTAGAGGGATTTTGGCACTAACCTTAGACATCTCTTAGAAAGTTCATAGGCACCAAAGGTATAGTAGTTTATTAAGGATTCATTTCTTGCATCTCCTACCCAGAATGTCTGCTCATATGCAGGGCAATCTACATAAGTATCCTCCATACATAGCCTTTCTGTATCCCTTGATATCTCCCAGATCCTATTTAATAGATAATCCGAACTATAAAATGTTCCAACCTCTGCTACTGGAAATGTAGAAAGCCATGTCTTTATAGAATAAAATTTCATTGAAGAGGATAGGTTTCTTATAGATATCATTACGTATCTAAATCCTCTCCTTATAAAGGAACGATAACTCTGTCTCCCTTTCCTAGTCTTATAACGCAAGGTATTATTAAGCCCATCAGTATGCTCTATAATCCCATCGTGCATACTTTCAAAAAAGTATAGATCGAGGATCACCCCGGAAGGGGTATCTATATCGAATTCTACAAATCCAGATAGTTCTCTACCAAAATCTACAATGAATTCCACATCTCCATCCTTAAATGGTACGATATTGGCATAAGAATTATTAGCTATAACCATATTCTGATAGTCTCTTGGCACATCATAACTATTAACAGTTGTCTTTACCGTAGAAAGTGTAAATACATTCTCGCTGCAGGTATACTCGGAAGGGATAGGATTTATCCATTTTATAAATCTAGATAGAGAGTCAAGGTTATCTACCTTCCATATCTCTCTATACTCTTCGGGTTCTTTTATGATATCCTCCTGAGATGTGCCTACAAGGAGTAGGTCCTTTTTATCAAATGGTCCTATAGATACAAAATTATATTCTTCTCCAAAGATAGGGGCTTTAAATATAAGTTTTTCCTCAAAATCAAATGCCATATGGAGGAAGAGCTCATGATAGGTTCCACTTGTCTCCATTAAGAAAAAATTATCCCCGGCTTTTAACTCCACTTCTACTTCCCGTCTATTTCCAACCTCATATACACGATCATCAATCTTAAAGTTTCCATATACACTTACCCATCTACCAAATGGGAAGATGACCCTACCCTCAGTATCTTTTGGAGAGGTTATTATAGTTGCTATATATCCGAGATGCCTCTTGGGATTGGCATCATATTCCCCCTGATGAAAGACTGGTCTTAAGTCTATAGAGATATGATTCTTAACCGGGATAGTCTCTTTGAAAGAGACTATCCTTTTTGGATAGATAGTCTCTTCAGTTAGGTATGGAATATCTCTTGGCATTAAACTTCTCCAAGGCTCCATCCCATAGGAACCGAGTTCTATAGAATTATTCCAGGAATCATCATCGAAATCCACGTCTATCCATCTATCATCAAATTTTATAGCATCATATATTTCTGCCCAAGGCTGCTGACAACTTATCCTCACAGAATCTCTAACAAATCCAGTGTGAGTGCTACTCTTCCAAGACCTATCAGAGATAATAGAATCTATCAGTTTTCCGTCCTTATAGAGCTCTAATTGAGCTATTAATCCACCTCGTCCCTCTATATATTGAAATGTACTAATCCCAAAATGTGTTACTAGTACTGCAATCACATTCTTGCCAGGAGCCAGGTAGTCCCTTATAGAATAGGTATCATAAGACTGTTCAAATGGCCAACTTCTTATAGGACCAAAACCAATACGTGTTCCGTTTACAAAGAGAGTATATCTGGAATCCGCTGTTATATAGAGAATAGCATCATCTACATCTTGTGAAACTTCAAACTCTCTTCTAAAAGAAAGCCAATAGTTCCTTGGATGCTCTCCACTTTCATCCCAGATCCATCTTGCCTTCCACTCCATAACTATAACTTCCTCCTATTCTGTCTTTAATTTGAACAATCTCTTTGGATTTTCAAAGAACCAACTTCTAGCTATATCTATAGCCTCCTCTTCGTTTATCCAATCCATCCTTACAAGTTTACTCAACGCTCTAGCCATATTGGTCCTTGTCATCTTTAGGTGAGATACTATAAATCCAGGCACATCCCCATAGTCCCCTCCAAAACCATTTATCTTTGTGTGTGGAACGGTAAGAAGAGCTCTAGTATACAGCTCTTCACTATAAAGTGGGTCTATTATATTTACCCAACAGAAATCTAGATACACGTTTGGATAGTTTTTCCCTAGGAATAAAAACTCTCCCATATATGGCCAATTCCCATGGAACAAGTCAAAATTAACCTCTCGATATAACTCAAGTATATTGCTTAACTGAATAGCATTTGTCTTTTCTATTCTGTTCCTTATACCTGCCATATGACCAGTATGGATCTGAACAGGAAGCTCTAACTCTTTAGCAAATCTCATAAACTGATGAAACAAGTAGTCATCTAGTGGTTTTACTTCTGGCCAACCCAGAGACTCCCTAGGGTCTGAAAGTATCCTATTAAATAATCTTTCTGCCTCATATTCTGGAACCATGTCATAACTGATAGCCCTAGTGTATGCACTCTGATCTTTTATTCCTATAATCCCCTTCTCCTTTGCCCTTCTTAATAGTTCATAAATCACCTCTAGATAATCATCAAGAGAGTAGACAGCTCTATTTAAGATTGCCCCTACAGATTGAACGAAATTAAAGTCCCTCGCATTATGATGAAAACCAGGGAGAGAAAACAATAATTTTATCCTCTCTGATGGGATAAATCTATCTTCGATGAATGCACTTAATCTCTCTATATCGAGGATATCAGAAAGCATTAACTTTATATTTGCCTCATCAAGGAGCTTATAGTATCTCTTTTCATCAAGTGTTGAGATGTCGTCTCTTATCTTTGAGAGAACATCTAAAGACATCTCTTCATCTCCATAAGAACTTTTTATCTCAAGTCTTGTAACCATTGCATATGCTGTATATTTTGTCTTCTCCCATATGAGTCTAAATAGTTCCCATTTATCTTCGGTAGGAATCTCATCGTTGTTAAGTATCTCTAATTCTCTATCAGAAAGTCCTGCAGCGAGGAGGTCACTCTGAAGATATCCTTGGATAATATGAGATATCGGTTCTCTCTTTAGAGTACATTTTCCAGGTCCTAACACATGCTCATGACAATCAATGACAGGTAACCTTTCTATCTCTTCATAAAGTCTTTGAAACAGGGGATCTTCAATACTCACAATACTCACCTCTCTAACTTAAAACTTCTACTTCCAAGGCTTTAAGACCACCTTCAATGCCTCTCCTGATTCTACTAACCTAAGTCCTCTATTTATTTCATCTAATAGGAGGACATAGGTAATAAGCTTTTTAACCTCTACCTGCCCGCTTGCTATAAGTTTCAGAGCTATATGGTTATCTTTCGGTGATGACCCATGGCTTCCATGGACAAATATCTCCCTATAATGGATCCTATTTGTATCTATGGGAACTTCTTTGGTATCAGGTGGAAGGCCTCCAAAATAGTTTACCTTCCCTAGATTTCTCACCATATAGATAGCCTGAGCTTGGGCAGCACTTGAAGGGGCTGCAACTATTACTACATCAGCCCCTCTTCCTCCTGTCTCTGCTAAAACCCTCTTTACTGGGTCCTCATTATTAGGATTTACTATTATATCTATAGGAAACCCCTTGGCTAAACTTATCCTCTTTTCAGAAAGTTCAGAAAGTATTATCTTTGTTGCCCCTTTAGCTCTAGCCAGCATTGTGTGCATCAAACCGATTGGTCCGGCACCAATTATAGCTACAGTATCTCCTGCTTCTATATTAGAAAGATTCTGCCCATTTACCACACAAGCTAACGGTTCAGTTAGACATGCCTCATCAAAGGATAGATTTTCGGGTAGACTCTGGATAATCTTTGCATCTATCGCCTCCCTAGGGACAGCCATAAACTGGGCAAACCCTCCAGCAAGTTGATAGCCAAAAGCCATAGCTTCTACACAATTATTTTGATGCCCCCTTAGACAGTAATAGCATTTTCCACAAGGGACGTCTGCTCCTAAAACTACCTTATCCCCCTCTTTAAACTCTGATGTATCCTTTCCCACCTTATATACTGTTCCTGCAACCTCATGGCCAATAATCTGAGGAGGTTTTACCCTAGTATGTCCTCTATGATATATCCTTATATCTGAACCACAGATAGCTACACTCTCTACCTTCAAAATAAGTCCATCACTAGGGAGATTTGGCTCAGGAACATCCTTTACTACCAAATTTTCTAGGCTTTCTAAAACAGCTGCCTTCATAGATTCACTACCACCTTTCCATAAGATTCTTTATGTAGATACATTAAATCTATCGCTTCATTTATTCTTTCTAATGGAAATCTATGCGTAATAATATTCCTAACATTTATCCTTCCAGAACTCATACCTTCCAAGGTTACTCTCCATTCATTTTTAAAGGAAGGAGATATTATAGAATTCCAGCTTCCTTTTATAGTAAGCTCTCCTCTGTTTATCTTGGCAAAAATCTTTGATGAAACTGTCACATCTATCTCAGGATTACCTATATTGATTATTTCTCCTCCTTTTCTAGTGGCAAGAAGACATATCTCTATCGTCTTACTGCTTCCTACCGCCTCTATAGAGACATCAACCCCAACACCATCTGTATGTGATAAGATCTTATCTATTACAGTGGCATCTGAAATTAATGCCTCAACAGGGATGGTTTTTTCTATTATCTCTAATTTCTTTTCGTCTATATCTATCACGATGACCTTTCTCGCCCCGAATACATATGCCCATTGAGCAGCAAAATATCCAATTGTCCCTGCACCTACCACAAGAACAGTACCACCTTTTATCAAATTTGACCTTTTCACTCCGTGCTGTGCCACACTTGCCGGTTCTGTTAGAGCTGCATCCTCTAAATCTACATTCTCAGGCACTGATATAAGGTTTTCCTTTGGTACACTTACAAATTGTGCAAAACCTCCATCCCTACGTGAACCGAGATAATCATAATGGTCACAAAGATTAAATTGTCCTATCCTACAGAACACACATTCTCCACAAGGTATAAGAGGATACACAGCTACCTTTTCACCAGTTGATAGGACCTTCCCTGAGAATTCATGTCCTGGAATAATTGGAAAGGTATAGGTTCCTGTCTTTTTTATCCTAGGGATATCAGAACCACATATTCCTGTAGAATCTACCTTTATCAAAATCCATCCGTCCTTCACCACAGGGGTAGGAACCTCTTCCACCCTTAAGTCATCTATATTATGTAGAACTGCCGCCTTCACTCAATGCCTCCTTTAGCCTTCTTAAATTTTCTCCTGGAGAGCCATTCTTCATAAATATGCCTGATGTCCCTCCAACAAAAATCTCACTCCCTGCATCTCTCAATAGTCTTCCTGTCTCTATACCTATAGCTCCATCCACCTCTATCCTGACAGGAAGTTTATTATCTACGATAAGCTTAGATAGTTTCCTTACCTTATCTATACTCTGAGGTATAAATTTCTGTCCGGCAAATCCTGGTTCTACAGTCATAATCAAGACTTCATCTATTTCTGGCAAGAGAAATTCTAACGATTCTACCGGAGTAGCAGGGTTTATGGCCGCTGAAACCTTCTTTTTAAGCCCCTTTATCTCCCTTGAAAGTCTAATAGGCGCCTTAGTTGCCTCTAAGTGGAATGTAATAATCTCTGCATCTAGGAATTTTTCTATGAATCTCTCTGGCATCTCTACCATAAGATGAGCTTCAAATGGCAATCTAGTTAATGGACGCAATGCTTTTATTATATCTGGACCAAGAGTTATATTTGGTACAAAGTGTCCATCCATTATATCAAAGTGGAATCTGTCTGCTCCAGCCTTATCCAAAAGTAATATATCCTTCTCTAGATTCTTAAAATCCATACACATCACTGAAGGACTGATCTCTATATTAGTCCTTAACATATCTCCTCCAATACTCTACAGACTCCTTTAAGTCGTTTAACACCTGATATTCAGTAGGATACCTCTCTCTATGAGATATCTCAAAGGTAAGAACTACATCATTAGCCCCTGACCTCTCTAATGCATCTATCACTCTTTCTGGATGTATTATTCCTAGCTCATTATACCTATTTATAAATGGCCAATGTCCACTTTTATCAGCTAGACTTTGTTTTATATGCACTACAGGAGAGACCCTTCCAAATTCTTCTAACCATACATATGGGTCTCTATCTTTTGGATCTAAAGAACCAATATCTCCATGGTCCACGTCTAAACAAAGAAGAATTGGTATAGGGATATCTCTATTTAATTTCTCCAGCAGTTCCTCCGTCTGAGAAATAGTAGCCCCGCATTCTCTTGGTACAGACATAGGCTCAAACATAAGAAATTTGAAGCCTAAATTGGCTCCATATCTAGAGAGTTCCTGCCAATATTCTATAGCCTGGGAGAATAAGTATTCTCTCCTTTCTAGATTATTAAAATCTCTTACAGACATAATCCCGAAGTGACTTCCACTCCCCCTAACCCCTAAATCTCTAGAGATAGCAAAGAATCTTTTAAACCATTCAAACCATATCTCTCTAACCTCAGCATCAGGATGCATAAGATGATTAACCCTAGTGAATGCACTGGTAAAGGTGGTATCTATCTTAACATCATATCTCTTAGCATTTTCATTTATCCTTTCTATCTGGGACCTTATCCATCTCTCTGGAAGAAATGGATTTAAAAGATCAGCTACAAATTGAACATAGTGTAACCCAAGATCTTTCCCTACTATCTTAAGCCATACATCTGGCTCAGGAAATCTATTAATGGCAAATCCTGCATTTATACCAAGCTTTAGTTTCATAAGACCTCCTTCACCTTTTCCTATAATTTTAGACTACTCTATTAGGTTGTCAAGAGCATAGGAGATTCTTTTATTTCATCGAGGATGCTAGTAGCATAGGCAAGGATGCCTGTGCTACCATAAAATAAATCTTTACTAATTTATACCCTCTTATCAAAGCTTGAAAATGATAAAATTAGTGTATAAAATTATATATAGTGTTTAACTACAATAAGGAGGGACAAAATGGACGTCTATGAAGCTATAAAAACAAGAAGAAGTGTTCGTGCCTATCAAGAAAAGGAAGTACCAGAAGATGTAATAAAGAGAATTCTAGAGGCAGCAAGATTAGCACCGTCTGCTGGAAATAGGCAACAATGGAAATTTATAGTGGTAAGAGACTCAAAACTGAGGGAAAAACTCATCCCTGCAGTAAATAATCAATATTTTGTGGGACAGGCACCAGTTATTATAGTAGCTGTAGCATTAGAGCCAGATAGAGTTATGAGTTGTGAGGTTCCTGCATATGCAGTTGATCTAGCTATCGCAGTAGACCATATAACACTGGCTGCCACTGCTGAAGGTCTTGGAACCTGTTGGATTGGGGCATTTTCTCAAAGTGAAGTAAAGAGAATATTGAACATTCCCCCACACTATAAGGTTGTTACATTGATCCCACTAGGATACCCCGCTGATTCCCCTAGGACTAAATCTAGGAAACCATTAGAAGAGATAGTATGCTATGATACATTCAAATAGTCCTCTATTTAATATAATCCATAGCTACTATATTAGTTGTCTTTGGCAGGTTTTTCTTAGATATCTCTAGTTTACTAGGAACAATTTCTATACCAGGAATTACCTTCATTATGTCTCCTAAAGGGGCTAATTCCTTGATGGTAGAAGCTTGTGTTCTATAGTGCATCAAAATAGCATAATTAGGCTTAATCTTCTGAATAATCCTATAAGCGGTTTCAGCATCTATCGTATAAAAGCCCCCTGCAGGAATGAATATTACATTTACCCCTTTAAGAGCACAATATTGGTTATCAGAAAGGTCTTTCTCTCCAAAATCTCCAAGGTGAGCGAAGGAAACACCATTTAGTGTCCATCTGACAATACGATTTTCTCCCCTTAACTTTCCTTTTACTTCATCATGATAGGATGGAATTATAGAAAATGAAACGCCTCTTGCCTTTGTATTACTTCTTACTATCACTGGATCTCCTTTTATCCCAGAGGTATAGTTGTGGTCAAAATGTTCATGACTCACCGTTACTATATCCGCTTTCAATTCTGGGAATTTGTATCCTATGCTGGGATTAAATGGGTCTGTAACTATAGATACCTCATCATTCTTTATAAGAAACATAGAATGGCCATAGTATAAGATTTCAATCGAATCTATATTAGCTTGAGCTGAAAATAATATAAATATACCAAATAAAATAGAAAAGGTTACGATTAATTCTCTCATAATCCCTTTCATTGAGAAGGAGGCACATTTTGTGCCTCCTTCTTATTCCTATCCAGGGTCCCCTTCTTTTGCTACTACAGGGGATCTCTTTTCGAATACAAATGTCCCTTCTCTATAATCTACTAATACGATATCTCCCTCCCTAAAAGTCCCATCTATAATCAATCCAGAGAGAGGACTTCCTATCCTTTTCTGAATGACCCTCTTAAGTGGTCTAGCCCCATAATGAGGATCAAAACCTTCTACTATAAGCTCTTCCTTAGCATCCTCAGTAAATTCTAATGAGATTCCAAGGCTCATCAGCTGAGCAGTTAAGTCATTTAGAAGGAGCTCTACTATCTGCTTCATCTGTTCTCTACTCAATTGATGGAATATTATAATCTCATCTACCCTATTTAGGAACTCTGGTCTAAACGTACGCTTCACTTCTTCAAGAACCCTATCTTTCATTGAGAGGTATTCCTCTTTTTGGTCAGTATCCTGTTTGAATCCTATCTTAGTTGTCGACGAAATCCATTGGCTTCCAATATTGGATGTCATAATAATTACAGTGTTCTTGAAATCTACCATACGGCCCTGGGCATCAATAAGCCTACCTTCATCCAGGATCTGAAGTAGTATATTGAATACATCCGGGTGAGCCTTTTCTACTTCGTCAAACAACACCACAGAGAAGGGTCTTCTCCTTACTGCTTCTGTAAGCTGCCCCCCTTCCTCATATCCTACATAACCAGGAGGGGCACCTACAAGTCTAGAAACAGCAAATTTCTCCATATACTCGGACATATCTATCTTGACAAGTGCATCCTCATCATTAAACAAGAATGCTGCTAACGCCCTAGCAAGTTCTGTCTTACCTACCCCAGTCGGACCAAGGAATATGAATGAACCTATAGGTCTATTAGGATCTTTTATTCCCGCCCTAGCTCTTCTGATAGCCTCTGAGACTACCTTAACTGCCTCTTCCTGGCCTATTATTCTCCTATGTATCTCATCCTCCATATGAATGAGCTTTTCTGCTTCTTTCTCTAGAAGTTTAACAACTGGTATGCCTGTCCACAGAGAAAGAACCTCTCCAACATCCTCTTCAGTAACAATAGGCTCTCTCTTTTTAAACTCTGGAATATCTTTAGTGACTGACTGTAGCTTCTCTAATAAACTCTTCTCCCTATCTCTAAGTTGGGCAGCCCTTTCATAATCCTGAGACTTTACTGCCAATTCCTTTTCCTTTCTCACAGACTCTAACTCTATCTCTAACTCCTGCTTAGAGCTTGGTATCTCAGAAAGTTCCAGTCTAACCTTTGCAGATGCTTCATCTATTAGATCTATAGCTTTATCGGGAAGTTTTCTCTCCGTTATATATCTATCAGAGAGTATAGCAGCAGCCTCGATAGCTTTATCAGTAATCTTCACTTGATGATGAGATTCATACCTCTCCTTGATACCCTTAAGTATCATAATAGTATCCTCTATACTCGGTTCTTCCACTATAATCGGCTGAAATCTACGTTCTAAAGCGGCATCCTTCTCTATATATTCTCTGTACTCGTCCAAGGTGGTTGCACCTACACATTGCAGCTCTCCCCTAGCCAATGCAGGCTTTAAGATATTGGAAGCATCCATAGCACCCTCTGCAGCACCTGCTCCAACCATAGTATGCAATTCATCAACAAATAGAATAATCTCTCCACTTGCCCGGTGGATTTCTTCTAGAATACGTTTCATCCTCTCTTCAAACTCTCCTCTGTACTTTGTGCCTGCTACTATGGCAGCAAGGTCAAGAGCAACTATCCTCTTATTATGTAAAATAGAAGGACCCTCTTTTTTCACTATTCGCTGGGCAAGTCCCTCTACAATTGCTGTCTTCCCTACTCCAGCCTCTCCAATAAGAACTGGATTATTCTTAGTCCTACGACAAAGTATCTGTATTACTCTTCTAATCTCTTTCTCTCTACCTATAACAGGGTCGAGCTTTCCCTCCCTAGCCAATTGGGTTAAGTCTCTTCCAAACTGGTTCAACAGAGGAGTCTTCGCCCTTGATTTAGAAGTATTATCTACAAGGACTGCTTTCCCCTCACCTAAGAAATAGAGTACCTCGCTTCTTGCTTTGTCTAAAGTTACACCCAGACTTTCTAGGATCTTAGCTGCTACACCTTCACCCTCTCTTATCAGACCCAATAATATATGCTCTGTTCCTATATAGTTCTGCCCCATCAGCTTTGACTCTTCGTAAGCAAGCTCTAATGCACGTTTTGCCCTTGGGGTAAGGGTCATCTCTGGGAGATATATTCCTCCTCCTCTCCCTATAAGTTCTTCAACCTTTGCCCTCACATAGCCAAGGTCTATTCCCCAACTACTAAGCACCTTTGCCGCAATACCTTCCCCCTCAGCTAATAAGCCTAGAAGGAGATGCTCAGTACCTAAATAGTTATGATTAAGCCTCCTAGCCTCTTCTCTACCTAATGTCAATACACGTCTAGCCTGATCAGTAAATTTGTCCCACATTTTACTCTCTCCTTAAAAAATTACTCTTTCTTCCCGAAAAGCAAGTTATACAGATATATAAAAATAACTGCCCCCAAGATAGCCGGGAGCAGATTTACTCCATAAACCTTGATAGAAGACAAGAATAAATCTACTAACCAACTACCTAGGAAAGCAGCTATTATCAATCCTACTATTCCACCTAGTAATGAATTCTTAAGGAAGAGCTTTGCCAAACCACCAATTATTATTGCTAGTATAAGATAGATTACATATTTCACTTCTACCTCCTATTACTCCACTTACATTTTATACATATCCTCTACAATTATCAAGTCCTTTCCGAATGGGTTACCTCTGCTGATTTCTTCTTAAATACTATCTTACCATCCTCTACAGTAACAAGGATAGTATCACCTTCTTTGAAGTCTCCCTTCAGTAATAGTTCGGATAGAGGATTCTCTATAAGCCTCTGAATTGTCCTTCTTAATGGTCTAGCTCCAAAGGTAGGGTCATACCCTTCCTTAACCAAGATCTCCTTTACCTCATCGGTCACTTCCATACTCATCCCCTGTCCTTTTATCTGATGATACACCTTATCTAACATAAGGTCAACAATCTGCTTGAGCTGTTCCTGAACAAGAGAGTGGAATACTATAACTTCGTCTATCCTATTTAGAAATTCAGGTTTAAAATAGTAGTTCAGTTGCTTCATAAGTTCAGCCTTTATTTCATTATACACCTTAGGATCTTCTCCTCCTTTTAATCTCTCCATAATAAGAGGAGCCCCTATATTAGATGTCATAATTATTACGGTATTCTTAAAGTCCACAGTACGTCCCTGTCCATCGGTAAGTCTTCCGTCATCTAGGATCTGTAGAAGGACGTTAAATACGTCAGGATGCGCTTTTTCTATCTCGTCAAGAAGGATAACAGAGTATGGTCTTCTCCTTACCGCTTCCGTAAGTTGTCCACCTTCTTCATACCCTACATATCCTGGAGGAGCACCTATAAGTCTAGATACAGTATGTTTCTCCATATATTCAGACATATCTACTCTCACAATAGCTTCTTCATCATTGAATAAAAATGATGCTAAAGCCCTAGCTAATTCTGTCTTACCTACTCCAGTAGGTCCTAAGAATAGGAATGAACCTATTGGCTTATTAGGATCCTTGAGACCTGCCCTTGCTCTCCTTATAGCCTGAGATATAGCCTTTACCGCTTCATCCTGTCCTATTATCCTTCTATGAAGAATCTCCTCCATATCTAGAAGCTTCTTACTTTCTTCTACATTGATCTTTGTTACAGGAATACCGGTCCAATTGGAGACTATACGAGCTATATCATCAGCAGTAACTTCGCTTTTCTCCTTTAATCGCATCTTTTCCCAGTTACTCTTTGCCTCTTCCAGCTGTTTCTGAAGCTCCTTCTCCTTATCCCTCAAAGATGCCGCCCTCTCATACTCTTGAGCATTTACTGCAGCCTCTCTTTCCTTAGCCACTCTTTCTATCTCCTTTTCTAGACTCTTCAACTCAGGTGGAGGAGAAACAGTCCTAAGTCTTACATCAGCACAAGCCTCGTCTATCAAATCTATAGCCTTATCAGGGAGGTATCTATCAGTTATATATCTATCAGAGAGGACAACAGCATTGTATATAGCCTCATCAGATATCTTCACTCTATGATACGCCTCATATCTATCCCTAAGACCTTTTAATATATCAATGGTTTCTTCTACAGTGGCTTCTCTTACTAGAACTGGCTGAAATCTACGTTCTAAAGCAGCATCCTTTTCTATATGTTTTCTATACTCATCCAATGTAGTAGCACCAATACATTGTAACTCTCCTCTAGCAAGTGCAGGCTTTAATATGTTGGATGCATCTATAGCACCCTCAGCTGCTCCAGCACCTACTACTGTGTGGAGTTCATCTAAGAACATTATTATCTCTCCGCCACTATTTATAACCTCATCCAAAACTCGCTTAAGTCTCTCTTCAAACTCCCCTCTATACTTTGTTCCTGCTACTATACCTGCCATATCTAAAGCCATAATTCTTTTACCTTTTAGAGACTCAGGGACTTCTCCCTTCACTATCCTTTGGGCTAATCCTTCTACGATTGCCGTCTTTCCTACCCCAGGTTCTCCTATAAGTACAGGGTTATTCTTTGTCCTTCTAGAGAGTATCCTTATAACCCTCTCTATCTCATCCTCTCTTCCTATTACGGGGTCAAGCTTTCCTTCTCTTGCCAGTTGTGTTAAATCTCTACTAAACTGGTCTAGAGTAGGGGTACTACTTCTCTTCTTATATGACCTTCCTGTAACCCTGTGTGATTTAGTAAGTTCCTCTCTTACCCTATCGTAATGGATTCCCCTCTTATTGAGGAGTTGACTGGCAAGATTTCCCTTTCCCCTCAATAGGGCAAGAAGGATGTGTTCAGCTCCCACATAGTTATCTCCTAAGTCATTAGCCTCTTCTCTTGCCCACTCAATTATCTGCTTTACCTCTGGAGATACAGAACGTTCTCCTTCTATAGGAGAAGGAATAGCTTTCTCCTCTATCTCTTTCTTCAGGTCTTTAATATCTACCCCTAGATCTGAAAGAAGCTTTAGTCCAACATTTCCTTCCTGGATAATACCTAGTAATAAGTGCTCTGGGTTTATAGCTCCACTTCCCAATCTTCTTGCCTCTTCTTCTGCGCTTACTAAGACTTTTTCAGCACTTTCAGAAACATTCTCTGCTACGGGTTCAAACTCTGGCTGATAGAAGAATCTAGAGAGCACATTTGGGAAACTGGGAAATATAATATCAAGGATAGGGTTTTTACCAGAGAGTAACCCTTGCTCTCTTGCACACTCGTCGCATAGGTTAACAACAGTCTTCCTTCCATTTACAATCTTTGTGTACTGCACAGTAGCTGGTCTTTGTCCACATATTTCACATAACATTTCACATCACTCCTTATTAATCTTCTGGGGGCACAACTTGTGCCCCCAGGTCTTTACTCTATATTAATCTTTCTCCCTTTTGGAGACACTTCAGCTTTTGGAGCCCTTATCTCTAAGATTCCATCCTTAAATGTAGCCTTTGCTTCGTCAGACTTTACGGTAACAGGTAGAGGAATAACTCTCTGGAAGGCTCCATAGTTAAGCTCCTTCCTGTAGTAGTTCTTCTCCTTTACCTCAGTCTCTTCCTTGGTCTGTCCCTTTATAGTTATAGAGTCCTCCGTAACTATGACCTCTACATTATCCTTGCTTACACCTGGTAGATTAGCCTTTACTACAATATCTTTCTCTGTTTCATATAGGTCGCAAGCTGGAGCCCATACTCTAGTTGCTTCTTCAATGGTTGGTTCAGTAATAGAACCTCTTCCAAATACCTCATCAAAGAGTCTATCCATCTCCCTCCTCAAGTTTTCAAGCTCACGGAAAGGATCCCATCTTCTTATAGCCATATCTAACACCTCCTTTTAAAAATCTTCTAATAATTCTTTTAGAACATTTATAAACATCTCGTCTAAGTCTTGAGAAGCCAACTGCTCCTCAAGTCTTAGTATCAACTTTACCCCCGCTAGGCTCATCCCTACCTTATTAGTAAGGCAGGTAATGAGTCTAAGTTTTTCTAAGTCTTCTTCAGAATAAAACCTCCTGTTACCTATCCTTTTAGGAGTTACTAACCCCCATTCTTCATATATCCGCAAGGTTCTTGGATGTACTCCAAGAAGCCTAGCTGTTACACTTATAAGATAAACAGGTTCGTTATTCTTCATCATCGTTCACTCACTGAATATATAATAGCATATTATAAAAAAGTTGTCAATAGTATTTATAACTTTCTTATAAGTTTATGGGATAATAGAGGATAAATATCTTAGATACTCATTTACATCAGAGAAAATAAGATCAGTATAATTCTTATATATCTCCCTAGAATAATTATTATCACAGATCGCTACTGGAATAGCTCTGGCATTTTTTGCTGAAAGGATATCATCCATAGAATCACCAACAAATGCCAGTGATTTCTTTTTATAGAAGGACCTTATTATCTCCAAGCCTCTAGGATCAGGCTTTTTTATTCCAGAATCAGCAGTAACTATAACCTCTCTAGGAACGTTAATACTAAGCCTCTCTAAAGCTAATTCAGCCTCTCCATCCGTTCTACCGGTGTATATACCATAATAAATGGTAGGAATGAGAAGACGCTTGTCTAGTATCACCCTTTCTTTCTCACACACCCCTTCCCCTATTTCTCCTTTCGGTTCTCTTCCATACAACCTCTTAAGGTATCTCCTCCCTGCATACATCTCTTGAAATGTTTTAACAACTAGATTAGAATCTACTAGACCATCTATATCAGTAAGAACACCTCTTCCCCTCTTCTCTATATAATTCCTTACCTTTTTTATCCCATCATCGTAGTATGAGATGGTCTTAGTGAACTCTTCTAGAGAAGGCGGAGTCTGTCTTATAGAATAGGTATCTTTACATTCTGATGTTAATGCTTTATACAGAAAAAACATAATGGCAGATTGAGACAGTACCCAATCGTCATTATATCCACCTGTAAGTTTAAAGAGCTGCACCTCTTCTGGTAAAATGAGAGGTCCACTATCATTGTAACCAAGTATTCTAGTCATATAGAATTGAACAGTCTTAGAAACAGCCACTCTAAAAGAAAATCTGGTATCTATAAGTACTCCATCTATATCAAAGACAACGACCTCTGGTATCAATTCAATATCTCCTCCATTGCTCTTAAAAATCTGTCATTATCTTCCATCTTACCTATGGTAACCCTATAAGCCTTATCTAAAAGAGGATGACCGCCAGAAAACATTCTTATCTTTATGCCATGTTCAATGAGCTTTTCCATCAATGAGGGTTCCTCGCAGTAGAAGAATAGGAAGTTAGCCTGAGATGGAAATACCTTTAATCCATGGATAGTCTTTAAAGTCTCATATACCCTCTCCCTCTCTTTAAGGATATAATCGACTCTTTTGTTAATAATATCTCTATACTCCAATACTATACTTGCTACCCTTTGAGAAAATACATCCACATTATACGGAAGCTTCACTGCCATTATATCTTCTATGATCTCCCTATTAGATATAGCATAACCTACCCTTAGCCCTGCCAGAGAAAACGCCTTAGAGAATGTTCGTAAGATAATAAGGTTATCATAATTCGGTAGTAGCCCTATCACACTTTCTCGAGCAAACTCTCCATAAGCCTCGTCTATTACTACTAGGGTATCTATTTTTTTAGCCTCTTCTAAGATTGCTATTACATCCTTTCTCTCCATAGACCATCCTGTTGGATTGTTAGGTCTACACAAGAGAAATAACTTAGGGGAATATTTCCTTAGCTTTTCGATTGTATCTTCAATATCTAATTGAAGCTCCTTATTAAGGTCTAAGATCAAAGAGTTAACCCTAAAGATCTGTGATAAGATTCCAAACATCTCAAAGGAGAGTACCGGATACATTGCTATATCACCTTCATCTACAAATGCAGTAAATATAATCTGAAGTATCTCATCAGAGCCATTCCCCACAGCTATATTGTTTCTATCTACCCCAATATATCTACTTAGACATTCTCTTAATCCTAAAATATTAGGATCAGGATATAAACGAAAGGGGGTATTACGAGCCTCTATACTTATTCTCTCTTTTATCTCACTAGGTAACTCAAATGGATTCTCATTGGCATCTAATTTTATACAGTTAGGATAATTAGTTACTAGATAAGGAGAAAAATTTTTTAGGTCTTTTCTTAAGAATCTACTCCCCATATCTTACTCCTGTATTGCTACCTTTTTCTGTTGATTATACATCTCTAGTATCTCCTTTACAGTAGTAGCATCTTCTGGCTTTCTATCTATCCTTATAAACTTTACTATCCTAGGGAATCTCAATGCATAGCCAAATTCCTCTCCCACTTTGCCTGCAGTATGTACTGGACTTCTAGTAATTTCATCTGCTTGTACTTCCACTACATATCTAGGTTCTACCCATACGTCAGGTTCTAGTATAGAAACGACTCTTCCTGGTCTATTCTCAACTCTTATATCATCTAATAAGCCTTTCATCTTCACCCACTCATCTTCAGTAAGCCCAGAACCAATCTTAGCTATCGTCTTAAACGTATCTGTATCGATATCATAGACACTTGCTAGTAAAGAACCAATTCCAAACCTTGCCCTGGAACCTCTACCTACATAATATCCTACGATTACTAGGTCTAATGTATCACTGAGTTCTCCTCTATAACTCCTTTTCATCTTTATCCAAGTAAAATTCCTTGCCCCCGCCTGATATGGAGCATCAAGTCTCTTAGCAACTATTCCCTCTAAACCACTTCCAATAGCATTCTCAAAGAAAAGTTGCAGTTCCTTAGGGTCATCAGTAATAATAGAATCAGCCACCATTATCACATTTCCCGGAGCAATGAGGTCCAATAGTCTATTTCTCCTCTCTATATAAGGTTTAGGGGTATAGTCCTCATTATCTACATAGAGTAGGTCAAAAGCAAAAAGTTTAAGTGGGAGGTCAGTCTTCTTCGTATCTATTTCATACTTTCTCTTTCTCTGTACAGTCACTTGAAAAGGGAAGAACTCTTGAGCCTCTTCATTAAATGCTAATGCTTCTCCTTCTATTATTGCTCTCTCAGATCTGATCTGTGCCTTTGCCCCATCAACTAGATCTGGAAACATATCAGTGTTGTCTTCTAAATTTCTAGAGAATATCCTTACCCTATCTCCATCCTTATGGATCTGACAACGAAAGCCATCGAACTTTGGCTCTACTGAGCATTTACCTATCTTGGCAATAATATCTTCTGGGGTGGGTAACCTTTCCGCTAATGCCATTCTTATAGGTTTTCCAACCTGCACCTTAAATTCCTCCACCTCCTTTACCCCTTTGCCAAAGAGAGTAAAACCTACAAGTCCAAGGTCAGAACATAAATTATAAGCCCTTTCAATGATTGGTCTTAGTGTCTTATCTCCAGCATAAGCGTATGAGAATGCATCTAATATTGTTGGATCTCCAATACCAAGCCTTAATCTGCCAAGGACTATTCTTACAATGTACTTAGCCTCTTTACCAGATAGAAAGGAAAGAAGCATTGCTAGATCATTAGTCTTTTTCTCCACTGACCCCTTTCCACTAGTAGTGGCTATATCTGTAAGTCGATTATATACCTCTATTATTTCTAGATCCTTCTTTCTATATGGAATATACTGCTCAGCAAGAAGGCCTAGGTCTCCAAGGTCTTTATAGATCTTCCATATCTCTTCTTCACTCTTTTCTACAACCCTAGCCAATGATTTCGCAACTAATTTCTCACTCATTCCAAATTCTATCTTCTCATAATTCGGAGCAAGTCTCTCCTGACAGAGATAAGAAACCTTCCATATCTCTTCTGGGGAAAGAGAATTGAAAAGTTCAGCCAAAATAGAGATCATCTCATTCCTCTTAGTAGTAGATTCTAATCTTTTAAAATAATTGGCTAATTTCGAAAATTTCATAAAATCTCACTTCCTTTCTTAGTTTTAATTATAACATAAAGTTTTATGCTATAATTAAAATAGGTGGTAACTATGGCAGAAAGATGGACGGGTAGCTTGGTACAAATAGACCCTTATAGATACGAGATCCCCAAAGAATACAAAAGTGGAATGAAGGTCCCAGGAATTATATATGCTGATAAAGAGATGATAGAGACGGTATGCCAAGACCAATCCCCTGAACAAGTGGCAAATGTTGCTACTTTACCTGGGATAGTGAAATATTCTCTTGCTATGCCTGATATACACTGGGGATACGGTTTCCCTATAGGGGGAGTGGCAGCAACGAGCGTTGAGGGTGGGGTAGTATCCCCTGGTGGTGTAGGATACGATATAAATTGTGGTACAAGGCTTATTGTTACAAATCTTACCTATGATGAAATAAAGCAAAGGCTTTCATCTCTATTAGATGCGATCTTCGTAAATGTACCTTCTGGTTTAGGATCAGAAGGAAAACTAAAGGTAAAAGGTAAGGAGTTTGATAAGGTACTTATAGAGGGAGCAAAATGGGCAGTGAAGAACGGGTATGGCAAAGAGGAAGACCTAGAGAGAATAGAGGAGAATGGATCGATGGGAGAGGCAGACCCAAGTGTAATAAGTAGTAAGGCGCGAGAACGTGGAGCTCCACAACTTGGTACACTAGGTTCAGGAAATCATTTTATAGAGATTCAAAGGGTTCAGAAGATATTCGACCCTGAGATAGCTAGAATATTTCATCTGTTTGAAGACCAGATAACGATACTTATCCATACCGGTTCTAGAGGTTTTGGACATCAGGTATGTACTGATTACCTCTCAACAATGAATAGTGCTGTAAAGAAATATGGGATTGAACTTCCTGACAGACAGTTAGTATGTGCCCCAATAGAAAGTCCAGAGGGGAAAAATTACCTATCAGCTATGGCATGTGCAGCAAATTATGCTTGGGCAAATAGACAGTGCATTACTCACTGGATAAGGGAAAGCTTTGAGATGGTATTTAGGAAAGGAGCCAATAAACTAGGTCTAGAAGTCCTCTATGATGTGGCTCATAACATTGCAAAGATCGAATCACACAATGTAGATGGTAAAGAGATAAAAGTCTGCGTCCATAGAAAGGGTGCAACAAGGGCATTTCCCAAAGGACATCCTGATATCCCAAATATTTACAAAGATGCAGGACAACCAGTGATTATCCCTGGAGATATGGGGAGAGCCTCATATATTCTTGTGGGGACAGAAAGGGCTATGGAAACAACCTTTGGTTCTACTTGTCATGGGGCTGGAAGACTTCTTAGTAGAACGGGAGCAAAAAGAACTATAACAGGAAAAGAAGTTATTGAAGAACTTTCTAAAAAGGGCATCATAGTAAAGACTGACAACATAAAAGGGCTTGCAGAAGAAGCATCAGAAGCTTACAAAGATGTAGAAAAGGTTATAGAGATAGTAGAAGGTTCTGGAATATCTAAGAGGGTAGCAAGAATGAAGCCTCTAGGGGTAATAAAGGGTTAATGTCAATAAGGGAACTTACAGAAAAGTTCGAAGATATCTTTCTATCCCCATACGCCACAAAGAGTAGGGATGCTGTTAGGAAGGAAGAGGAGCCACCTTGTCCTATAAGGACCGCCTTTCAAAGAGATCGAGATAGAATAATACACTCTAAAGCATTCAGAAGATTAAAGCATAAAACCCAAGTATTTTTTCCTACAGAAAGTGACCATTTTAGTACTAGAATGACCCATACATTAGAGGTTGGTCAGATAGGGAGGACGATAGCTAGGGCATTAAGGTTAAACGAAGACCTAGTAGAGGCAATAGCTATGGGACATGACTTAGGTCATACCCCATTTGGGCATATAGGGGAAGAGGTTTTAGACAAGATCTATAGAAAAAAGCTAGGGATAAATTTCCATCATGCCCAACAGAGCATAAGAGTAGTGGAAAACATAGAGTCAAGATTTACTCCAGATGGAGAAAAAAAAGGATTAAATCTAACAATCCAGGTTCTAGATGGGGTTGAGTTTCATTCGAAAGGTAGCCAAGACCTAGATGACGTATTAGGATACCCTAAAGAGGTAAGTACATTTGAAGGACAGGTAGTTAGGATATCGGATAGACTTGCGTATCTGAACCATGATCTGGACGACGCTATTAGGGCAGGAATACTCTGTGAAGAAGATATACCACCAGAGATTATACATACGTTAGGAAATAATCGGTCTCAACGGGTAGGTATAATGGTAAACAGCCTAGTAGAGGCTTCTCTAGATAAACCATTTTTTGATATGGATCAAAGAATAATAGATGCATTAGATATGCTCAAAGACTTTCTATATGAAAGGGTATATAAAAATCCTAATGTGAGAAGATGGGAAAATGGAGCAAAGGAAGTTATAGAGAGATTATTCGATTATTATGAATCCCATCCAGAGATCTTAGGTTTAGAAGGTGATAAGGAAGAGTTTATAAAAGAGATAGGAGATTACCTTGCAGGAATGACAGACCTATACGCCTTAAGGTCCTACTACGAGATCTATGGAAATGGAACACCATTTCCAAATATCTTATATCTCCTAGAAAGAATAGAGTAGTAAAGGGGCTAAGGATATTAAGCTCCCTTATCACTTCTTAACTCAAGATTTACGTATTTACAAAAGTATCTTTATCTGTTAAAATAAAAACAGTTGGGCCGCTAGCTCAGTGGTAGAGCACCTGACTTTTAATCAGGGTGTCACAGGTTCGATCCCTGTGCGGCTCACCAATGCCCCCATCGTCTAGAGGCCTAGGACATGGCCCTTTCAAGGCCAAGACAGGGATTCGAATTCCCTTGGGGGCACCAAGTTAATTTCCGTTTATCTTTCTATTTTTGTCTATACCTAGATTTTCAGAGAATCTAAGAATAATAAGATAACTCTAGATCCATATATCGATCAAAGTAAAGACTCTTGATGCTATTAGAGATTGCACAGAAGAGCTTAAGATATCATAAAAGAGAGGCTTTCTGGTAGCCCCTAGGGGAGTCGAACCCCTGTCTTCGAGCTGAGAACCCGACGTCCTGGGCCACTAGACGAAGGGGCCAAAACTATGATATATTTATGATATAATATCTATAGAGTATATGTCAAGAGTACAAAATGGAAGAATTAGAGAAACCTCTTTTAGATATAAATTACACTATTATAGATTTTGAAACTACAGGAAGCTTACCATCTTATGATAGGATCATTGAGGTAGGAGCTATCTCTTTCCGCAATGGAGAGATAGTTGATTCTTTTTCTACCTTTGTCTATCCAGACCGAGAGATACCTCCATTCATAACATACCTCACCGGTATCACATTCGATATGGTAAAGGATGCTCCTCCCCCATCACTTATAATGCCCAAGCTTATGGACTTTCTCAAGGACAGTATATTTGTTGCCCACAATGCCAAGTTTGATCTAAGTTTCCTCAACTCTGAATTAGACAGATTAGCAATGCCTCCCTTTGAAGGGGAAGTTTTATGTACCCTTAATCTTGCCCGACGACTTTTAAAACTGCCTAGAAGGGGATTAGATAGCCTTGCAGAATACTTTGGAATAGAGATATATAAAAGACACAGGGCAATATACGACGCGGAGGTTACTGCACTAATCCTAAAAAGGCTTTTAAATCTACTTGCTAAAGACGGCATCTTTACTTGGGGTGACCTACAGAAAAAAATCTATGGGGCATACAGTATCCCAGAGAATTTCTTAAAGCTGAAATCTATTACAAAAATGACTCCACGTGCCCCTGGAATAGTAATTTTTTTAGACGAGGACAGTAATGTCTTATATCTTACTAAATCTAACGACTTAAAGGCTAAAATATCTAGCTACTTCTTCTTTCAAGAGTTTATTTCTGAGACAAAAAAACAATTGTTGAGCAGAACGGTATCCCTACAGTATATTGCTACTAGCACACTATTAGAAGCCAAGATGTTAGAGCAAGAATTACTGAGTATCCTCTCTCCACAGTTTAACAAACGTCCATATAAGAGATTAAGAGTAACAAGCTAACTAGCAGAAGAGCAAGCTAGTAAGTTAGTTACTCTTTTAATTTTCGGAGACTGTTTTGTAATGCTATGGAGCATACAATAGCCAAAAACTGAGAATTAGCATTAGAGCCAGTAAACGGAATATTTAACCACTCTAAGATTAACGGGACTAGACATTGTAAGAAGCTAGTAGAAGTATAGTAATTAAACACCACATCTCCTTTCTTTAGGAGATAGATAAGCTCTTTATCAAAAGGAACAATATGTGGTGATAGTATAAGTCCAAAAGGCTAGCCAATCCTGTGCTAATTTGCCTATATACAGTAAATGTCTTATCTTCTAAAAGAGCTAAGAACTTCTAGAACTGCTAGCATCTTTCCTAGATCTGCCTTGCCAGAACTTACCCCAACAATATCTGGATTATACTATTCTATCTTAGAAAATAACTCGTCTAAACTTAAAGAAGTCCCTCATTTACGCAACAATCACCTTTTATCTCTAGCGTATCCCCTTCTTCTAATCCTATAGCATCCTCTAGTCTTATAATGCTTTCATCCAAGTTGACATTTAGTAACTGTAGATTTCTCCCTATCAATCTTACAGAGAGTTTTCCTGCAAATTTCTTCGGTACATCTAGTCTTATGGTTTTTATCTTTACTTTTCCGTAAAAGCTTTCTATAGTAGCTTTGAAAGAACTTTTTGAAATTTCCTGAGCAAATCTTCCCCAACCACTATCTGTAGAAAAGAAGCATCTAAAGTTGGAAGAAGCTAACTTAGGCTTAAACCTGATAATAAAGTCTCTTCCATCATACTCGTACCCAGAAAGTGCTAAAAGTAAAGCCCAACTAGCCATAGCCCTAGCATAGTGATGCCCACACTCAGGTTCATTCCAGGGGTTTCGTTTCAAACCGTCAAATCTTTCCCTCAGAGCCTTTACTATTGTAAGTCCTTCCTTTATAAAATCCTCATAAATTAGATGACTTGCTACCTGATACTCAATCCCTGTCCATACCTCATCTGAATACGGAAATGGAAATCTTTCTCTATTATCCTTAGGCCAGGTGCATAAAATTAATCCCCTTTCATTATTTAAAGCATAGGTCCTCTGGCAGTTGGAATGATCCGACAGATCATCCTTCCAATTATATTTAAATATAGACTCTAGAGCCTTTCTCACATATTCTTTAGGGATAAGCTCTCCTAGTCCTATAGTATTAGCGAGCCATTGTCCTAAAAGTTGATCAGAGAGACAGCCCTCCCCATATTGGTATTTGTAGTTCTTTGTCTTGTCATATTTTTGTATAAAGTATTCGCCATTAAATAGTTCTTTAACTAGTAGTTTGCTTCCTCTTTCAAATAGCTCTAAATATTCTCTTGACCTCTCTAATTCCCCTAACCTCTCTCCAATCTCTGAACAGGCTTTGAGTGCTCCAAGGTAGAATAAACCAGTCATTGTATTAGGTCCATAGAATTCTATATCATAGGTATTATGCTGTTCCTGTTCCATTACTCCATCTCTATCTGTATCCCAAGCAGTCCATGCAAATTCTAAAGCTTTTTTAGCATTTTCCCATAATCTCTTTAAGAATTCGTCGTCACCTGAGAATTTCCACTCTCTATAGAGTTTCATTATAGTGCCCATCTGTCCATCTGCTGCAGGCTTAAAACCCCATCTTCCTGTACCTAAGGGTAACATTGTCCTAAAGGACATCTTACCTGTCTCATCTACATTATATAAGAATTCTACCTCACGCATCTTTCTTTCTAACTGTGGGAAGAGGTAAGCCAAGGTCTGTTCATAGTTCCATACATGGGTACAGTTCATTGGACAACATCCTTCATTATCACTACATCCTTCAAAGCCAAAGAAATAGCCATCTTCTGTCCTAAAACATGTATTGGTCCTTATAGTAGAGCTCTGACTTGAGATTGCATCTAATATATAGTTGGGTAGTGTACTTGAAAAGAATAGATTGTGAAACTTTCTTGTTTCTCTTTCAAGTCTCTCTACGTTTTCAACCATATATCTTGCTACATCCCAGGAATCATCGAATTTAGTAGAATAATAGGTCTTTAATCGAATCTCATCTTTTAGGGGCTCTATCCTAAAGTATTTTGTAATCTCTTCTGGAAGGTATGGGAAATACCAGGCAAGAAAAATAGGTAACCTCACCTCTTCACCTGGTAGAAGATCAAAATTCAATCCTAATGTAGCTACGTCTGTCTGTCCTTCTGGGCTAGGATCACTTGAGTTTTCTTCTTTTAATTTTTCTTGAGTTCTAAACTGATCCCAAAAATCCTGTAGATCATCAAACCAGCTACTCCTCAGCCATCTCAAGGTGTAAGTAATATCTTTCCATGTAGTTACTATTGCAACACTGCCATATAAAAAATCTTCCTTCTTGAATTTTAAACTACTCATCCTTATACCTTTTATTAGACCCTCATTCAAAAACTCATTAAGATTAGAGCCAAAACAAGGAGCGTATCTATTATTTACGCCATAGACATTTCTCAAAGAAACCTTTCCATCATATCCAACCGGATTAAGCATACTAAAAGCTAGAGTTCCTTCAATAGATGTATAACCTATATTTTTTAGAGTAAAATAGAATATAGCTATCGGTAAACCTGAATCAAGGTCATTTAGGGGGATTAGAGGATTAAATGCCTCTAGATTTATTTCCAGCGGTAAATCTCTATCTAAAAATTCTATGTAGGCAAAAGGATACTCTCCTTTAAATCTAGCTGAATCTAGTCTTGGAAGTCCTGAGACTCTACTATTTGGAAGCCCATGACTAGCAGTATATGGAGGGAGTATTTTAGACTCCAATACCTTAGCCTTATACCCTTCTCTATCTTTTATTCTTATAGCAAAGAATGTAAACGGTAAATTTAACCCTTTAGCCGGTCTATTAAAGATCTCCCAATCCTGTAAGTTTCCTCTTCCTCCCAGAGATACCGTCCCTGTACCAATTCCTCCCAAGGGGAAAGCTATCTGAGAGAGAGCTTCCCCCTGGAAAGTTCTTTGAGGCCCAAAATCAAACAGTTCACTATTAGAATAAGGGATCTCCATCTATTTATCCTCCCAATTTCTCAAATATTGGTATTAATCTTTCATAGGCATCGATAAAAACAGGAAATATTCTCCTGTATACAGTCGTCTTGGATTCTTCAGGTATAATTCTTTCTCTTATCCTCACGATCTCTTTTGCTACCTTTAAACTCTGGAATATCCCTACCCCCACACCGCCTGCTATAGCCGAACCTAGAGATGTAGCTTCTTCTAAGATCTCCATCCTAAGGATATCTCTCTCAAATATATTCGCCAGTATATTTGCCCAAAGTTTGCTCTTTCCTCCACCACCAATTAATCTTATCTCTTTTATATCTACCCCCTGCATCAAGAATGCGTCTAGTATTATCCCGAGATTAAACCCTACCCCTTCTAAGACTGCCCTTATAAGATGAGTCCTTGTGTGTCTTGGTGTAAGACCTATAAACACCCCTCTAGCATTAGGGTTCCAATGGGGACTTCTCTCACCCAAAAGATAAGGAAGGAATATAAGATTCTCACAGCCAGGAGGAATCTTTTCTGCTTCTAAATCCATTATCTCGTAAGGACTTAGACTAAAACTAGAGGCAATCTCTTTTTCTCTAATAGCCAGATTATCCCTTGCCCACTGATAAGAAAGACCTGCCGACTGCATAGTTCCTGTAGGCATAAATAATCCTGGAGCAAGATGATGAAAGGTGAAGGTCCTAAGTCTAGAATCATATATAGGTCTCTTAGATGCTATGGCAATCCAAGATGAGGCTCCTAGATAATTATAAGCATCTCCCTCTTCTACAACACCAGCTCCACAGGCAGCACAAGCTCCATCACCTCCACCTATAACTATAGGGATTCCTGAGGGCAAATCTAATTCACTAGATGCCTCCTGGGCTAGTTCTCCTACGACTTCTAGTGATGAATGAACCTCTGGTAATTTATCTATAGGAATTTCTAAAGCCTCTATGATCTCTTCTGACCATTTTTCTTGCTGCAGGTCAAAGAGATTAGTTCCTGATGCATCAGAGAAATCTGTTACCCATTTGCCGGTAAGCTTATAGATAATAAAATCTTTGGCTAATAAAAACTTATAAGTCTTAGAAAAAACGTCTGGTTCATTCTTCTTTATCCAGAGAATCTTGGCTGCTGAGTAAGTAGGGCTTATTCTGTGACCTGTAATCTTATATACTTTTTCTTCTCCAAGCCTTTCCCTTATTAATTCTGCCTCCTTTACACCTCTTTGATCCGCCCAGATGATTATATTCCTTAGAGGATTTCCATCCCTATCTACTGGGAGACATCCCATCATCTGTCCACTAAAACTTATAACAGCAATCTCTTTACCATTGATTTTACTCTTAGAGAGTAACTCTTGAGTAGAAATCTTAACTGCCTTCCAATATTCAGAAGGGTCCTGCTCTACCCAGTTAGGATGAGGATAATAAGTGGAATAAGAGTAAAAAGAAGATGCAACAAGATTTCCTTCTCTATCGTATAGAGTCGCCTTATTACCTGTAGTACCTAGGTCATGGGAGAGGATATAGTTCTTGCCCATTCTACTATCTTTTCCACCCTTTCTTCCCTTATTATAGTAGTAAAAGCCTCTCTACAGATGCCATTTCCAATACCTCGTAGTTTAAGTGCATACTTAATTAAAGGGATATTCCCATATCTTAGGACACTCACTATCTTTGCTATATCTAACTGAGTATTCCTTGCATCCTCTAATCTATTCTCTCTAAATTCTTTCCACAATTTAACAAATAGTTCTGGGAAGACATTGGCATTTCCACTTATACTTCCCTTACATCCTACAGATAATCCCCCTAAAATTTGCTCATCTGCCCCTTCAATAATCATTACCTTTTTATCTTTAGAGGCAAGCAAATACTCTATAACAGTGGTAAAACTTCCACTACTATCCTTTATACCAACAATATTGGGACAACTCTCTATAAGTCTAGAAAATAGAGAAGGGTCAATCCGATTTCCAGTACGTTGAGGGATATTATAAAGGTATACAGGAAAATCTTCTGGGACAGAATGAGCTATCTTATAGAAGTACTGAAAAAGCTCATCCTCTGAGTAAGAGTAATAATAGGGTGATAAGGCCCCTATTCCATTAGCTCCATAAGCATAGGCATGTTTAGCAAGATCAGCAGCCTCCTCTGTTCTAATACCACCAATATGAATATAAACTGTAATCCTACCATTTACATAACTTATAACTGTTTCAGCTATCTTTTTCCTTTCCTCTACTGTCAAAAAGGGAAACTCTCCTGTGGTTCCACAGACATATACACCATTTACCTTAGCATCTATTAGAAAGTCTAATAGGGCTTTCATCGCCTCATAATCAACAGAATAGTCCTCATTAAATAAAGTAAGGATAGCAGGGTTAATACCCTCTAGATATTTCATCGTTATCTCCTCACTTTCTAACTAATCTCTATAACCATATACTTTATAGTCTCTCTTCTATAAGTATATACCAAATGGATTAAATTATCTCTAGATTGTATTATGCTAGGATAAGAATATTCCCCTTCTTCTGTCTCTAAATCCCAAATATTCCAATTTTTTCCATCATCTTCAGAGATACCAATATTTAGAGGGGTTCTTTTATCAAAACTATCATTAAAAACAACAACTAATCTTCCATCTACAAGTTTTATAAGGTCTATCCCACTATTAGGATTCTTTAAAGTGGTAGGGTTAGACTCATTCCATGTCATACCATAGTCATAAGATTCCGTTTTATATATAAAACCATCTCTCGTTCTTAAGAAACATAATAAATGTCCCTTTTCTAATTCTACCACAGCAGGCTGAATACATCCTTTAGGAGTTGTAATCCATCCAGTAAAAGTCCAATCTTTTAAGTCTCTTGATAACCCAAATATAGCCTTCCAGTTTACCTCATCATACATTGGAAATAGTATCTCTCCATTAGAAAGTCTCAGAAGTTTATTCCTTATCATCCATCCCCATTCTTTGCGAAGTATTTTCTCTTCTCCAAAGTTTTCCCCAAAATCATTAGATGTTTTATACTTTATTGGACAGGTATCCCATCCACCTCTTATAAGATTAGCCTTAATAGCTTCAGGATAATTCTTTCCAATGTCTTCTGGCAAACCTCTACCTTCTATGGTCACATAGAATAGATAGACCTTACCATCATCTTCAAACAAAACAGGATTACCATCCGCCCTTCCAAGCGTATCTATAATAACCATTGGTTCTTCCCAATTTTTAGAGTTCTTTTTAAGTCTAGACATTAATATAACTTCATCTGGAGAGGTTTCATAAGCCCCCGCATACCATACTACAACGATATCTCCATTAGAAAGCTCTATTATATTTGCTGCATGCGACATCGACCTTTTCTCCAACTTATCAAAAACAAAGTCTTTAGATAAAATCCTTAATGATCTATTTAATTGCATATTTCTCCAAAAATCAAAAGATAATCTAGCCTCAGCCAGTCTATAATAAGCTCTCATAACTGGCTAAGGCTAGAACTTAACATTTATAAAGGACCTAGCACCATAACCTAAACATTAGATTACCTCGAGCCAGTCTCTATCTGGCATAGGTGGATGTGGCATATGCGGTTCAGTCTGGTACCAAAAGGCTACAGAGGCAATATCATCTTGAAGCGGTAAATATCTATGTCCAGAACGCCAACCTAAAGCCTGAATAGTTACTCTTATATCTTCTTCAAAACGGATTGGGTCCATAATATGCCACCGGTACATGCCAAACCTTTGTTGACTTTGATAAAGACCATCAGGTTTAATTACTTGTGGTAGACCAAGGAAAGGTGTAGAAAAGATACCATATTCACCTTTTGGATCTTCAAAATCCCAAGCACCACCAAAGTAGTCTTCAGTTCCTGTTCCACAAATGGTAGGAAAATCTTTATCTCCATCAAGATAAAACTTAACCTCTCCTTCGCCCCACCAGCCATTGTTATGAACACCCCAGGCGATATATGTCCCTACATAGTGACCTTGTCCCTTAACCCCATCTAAGATGGTATGGACTTCTTTGTACTTCAAAGGATTATCCCGGCGCCACTCTGCATGGAAATAAGCAACATCTTCAGGTACATTGGTCAAACTGTAGTCGATTTGATAGTAAAAAATAACAGGGACATCTCCTAAGTTCTCAATAGTTATCTTTGCAGTATTCCGAAAAGGCATCACCCAATAGGAATTCATACCGCCTGCAGGATTAACTGCTATTGGCAATGAATTAACCTTACAACGTTGGCACCAACCATTACAAAAAAAGTCACCATATGGGACTTCAATTGAGGGATTTTCTTCCCCATCCCAATAAAACCTTAGAACAAGACTACGCCAAAAATCTGGAAAACAAGTCATCCATATATGTTGAATAATACCTGGACCATTGATATCTGCTAAAGTTATAATACTGTGAGGGGGAATATTAATCGAAGGAGAAATCTTCCATCCTTGGCCTAAGTCTCGGGCACATTCAGCACCTGTACCTTCAATTGCCATTCCTCCTTTACCTTTTTCCCCTGTAAAGTTTTCGGCACTAATAGAACGTGACTTCGCTCGAGATAATTTTGGTAAACTACCAAGCCCTAAGTTTAAACCACTGAAATTATCCATAAACATTACGCCTCCGTATTATTTTATCAATTTCATCTTCATCCAGTAAACATTATATGGCATCCATAGTGACATAGTAAAATATACTGTTTCACCTTGATTTTCTACGTATAAAGGATGCATAAAAGCCCCATAAAGTCCAGGATAATCTCTTGCATATACAAGCGTCAACGGGGCACTCCAAGGTCCCCATGGATAAAGAGCTTCTCTTATCTCTATATTATGGCTCTTTTCATTAAGATAGGTAATAATCCATCTTTTAAGGAATTGATTATAAATTACAGAACATTCTCCAACTGGAGGGTTGATAATTAGTAGAGCTTTCTCTTCATCTTTAGACCATTCAGGATTACCCTCCTTGTCAATTCCTGTAAAGTATAAATAGGCAGAAGGATTCTCTAAATTTCCAGAATTTACTTTCATTAACTTCACTCCTCCAAAACGTCCTGCAGGAATACCCCATATTAAAATGTCATCCTCATCTATTTCAAAATTAGGATTAACTACAGGGGTCCCTTTTACCTTATAAATTGCTACTTGAGCAAAGTTACTATCACCTTCCCACATTGGTCTTTCTAGTTTCTTCCATGTCCATCCTTCGTCTTCTGAAACAGCTATTCCAGAATAATTTGTCTCCCAATATCCCGGCTCTCCCCATTTTTTAACCGCCATAAAAAAGAGATACATCTTATTTCCAATTGCAACGCCATTTGTAGGAATAACTGTAGCATCTTGAGGGTTCCTATGGATTAATTCCTTTGCATATCTGTAATAATTAAAGTTAATAGGAGTAAAAGCTCTAAGGAGTTTGTCTAACCCTTCATTATTCTGAAAATAATAAAAATTATTATCTTCAGAAAAATACTCTATAAAGACATTATAATCATTTTGTCCCCACTCCTTTCCTCCAAATCCATATTTTGCACTTTGGAGAGAATTAAAATAATCTAGGTACTCTCCTGCAATAACCCAGTTATTACCGTCTTTACTATAGTAAAACAGGTATTTGTTGTTTTGTTTAGAGATACGTAAAAATGGTTCAGAAAAATCAAGAGAGATTATCTTTCTAAAGGTTCCATTGAAAATACCACTTGCTTCCATCAAATTATTCCCTAAAGGTCCCCACAAAAGCCAATTATTTTCATCTTTAAAAACAATTAAACCAAAGAAGTTAGTGCCATACGGTATTGCTTCGTTTTTAGAAATTTTCATATCAATTGACCAATTATTATTTGATGGAATTTTAAGGAATTTAGGAGCCATATCTGTCCCTATCCATAAATCGCTTCTCTTCATAATATGCATTTTTAAGTTATTATCTTCCACCTCATAGTATGATCCCTCCCTTGTCCAGATGAAGTCGTCAAAAGTTATCCCATCTGAAGGCTTTGTATCTGAAGTAAAAGCCATTACATTACTTCGCCATAGGGTTTTGTTTTTACCAAAAGTATCGCCAAAAACAAAATATATCCGATTCCCCATTTCAAACATATGACCTAGATCACATCCATAGACAGCACGCTCTTCACACAAAGGGCCATTTATACTATCAATACCTGTTAATTTAGCAACCATATCTACCTTTACATCTCTTAAAATCTTTTCACTTCCCAAAGCAATCTTATCTACTAATGAAAAGATTAATATTAAAGAGAGTAATAAAACAACATACTTCATAAATCAATCCTCCTGGTATATACTTTATCTAGATAAAACATTAATCAGATTTCAAGCCTTTCAAAATCTCTAATTCTTTAGTTAATATTACTCTTTCCAAGAATTTCAATATAACCAAATGCATCTACTCTTTGCTATTTTCAATATTAGTTCCTACCTCATTCCTCCCACTCTTTCCTCCTCAGAATTTCATTCCTGTAATTGTAATACTTTGCATTAATTGTTTCTGCAAAATCACAAAGATTATAACAGAGGGAATAATAGCAACTGTACATGCAGCTAGTTGTATTGCCCAGGGATTATTGAATTCTCCACCATACTGAGCTATACCAAGTTGAACAGTTCTCATAGAGGGACTATTAATAACTACAAGAGGCCACATAAAAGAATTCCAATTAGCAAGAAAGAAAAATACGGCTAATGCTGAAAGGATAGGCCTAGATATGGGGATTATTATCCTAAAGAATATATTAGGTATATTACAACCATCAAGAGTTGCTGCCTCTTCTAATTCACGAGGAAAATTTAAATAAAACTGTCTAAGTAGAAAAATACCAAAAGCATGGGGAATAGCAGGTATTATTAGTCCTGAATATGTATTAATCCAACCAAAAAATTTCACTACAAAGAAAAGAGGGATCAGTATGGCGGAAGAAGGTATCATTAATGTACTGATTACTAAAAAAAATAAAAATTCTCTGCCAGGATATTTTAGTCTGGCCAAAGAATAGGCAGCCATTGAGTGCAAAAATAAGGCAACAATTGTAACAACAGTGGATACATAAAAACTATTAAGCATATATCTTAAAAATGGAACCTGTTGAAAAACTTTCAGATAATTTCCCCATACAAATTCTTTTGGAAACAAGACTGGTGGGAACTTAAAAATCTCCCTCGGGGATTTTATAGAACTTATAAACATCCAATACTGGGGGAATATAAAAACAATTGCTAATAATGTAAGAATAAAATATTTAAGAATGAGCATAAATTTTTTCTTCATAATTTTATTACCTCCTCACATTGCAATTTTTCCGCTTCTTAAAACTTTAAGCATAAAGAAAGAGAGAGTAGCTAATATTAAAAAAAGGAGAAAGGCCTGAGCTGAACCATAACCAAAATGATACATTTGAAAAGCAGTATAATACATATAATAAACTGATGTTGAAGTGCTATAGTATGGTCCTCCCCCTGTCAAAATATAGATATAGTCAAATACTTGAAATCCTTGAAGAAAAGTCATAATTAACACAAAAGTAGATGTTGGTTTAAGAAGGGGAAAAGTGATAAACCAAAATCTCTGAATAGCATTTGCTCCATCCATTTTTGAAGCCTCATAATATTCTAATGGGATATCATTTAGACCCGCGAGAAAAATCACCATATAATATCCTACGCTCATATATAAATGTACTACTAAGATACAGAATAAAGCTTGTTGAGTTGAGCCTAAAAATGGCTGGTGAGATACTCCAAAAAATGAAATAATATAATTAATAAACCCGTAAGGTTGAAACATATATTTCCATATAAATGAAATAGCCACAGAAGACATAGCTGTTGAAGCAAAAAAAATCGCTTTATATATCCCTATTCCTTTTATTTCTTCTTTAACCAAGAGAGCCAGTAATAACGAAATAATAAAATTTAAGGGAACAAAGATCAAAGAATATTTTACCGTATTCGAAAGACTCTTTATCCAATACGGATCTGACCATATATTTCGATAGTTTGAGAAACCAGAAAAAATAGGTTGGCCGATTGCATCCCAATTATATAGGCTTATAATAAAGGCTATTATCGCAGGAACAGCCCAAAAAATCATCAATCCAATTAAATCAGGAATCAAAAATAAATATCCAAAGAACAATTCTTGTATATTCTTCTTCACTAACTAGAATCCTCCTTTTTGGGATATTAAAAAATTAATAATCTTAGAATAAAGGGTCACTAAGAAGAACTTCCCCTAGTGACCCTTAAAGTTACTATCACATACCTGGAATACCGCCTTTATAATTCTTCAAAAAATCAGTGATGGAGGCTTCAGCGTTTTTAGCAGCTACCTTAGCATCAATCCCTCCAAACATTACTCCTTGTATTGCATCGGAAACTGCCTTTACTATCTCTGGTGGAAAGGCTGGCTCTGATTTTGCCGTTTGAATAATCTTTGAGAAAATATCATTAGGAGGAGTAGAATAATACTTCTCTCCGGCTTTTAGGACAGATTTCCTGGGAGAGAACTTTGAGTTTGCAACTGTACACCATTCGAGGGGAAAATCTATCTGTTCTACTCCCATCCACTTAGCAAATTTAATAGCTTCTTCCACATTCTTACTTTTAGCATTAACCATAAGCCTCCATCCACCGTATACACTTATACTCTTATGTTTGTCATCAATAGGAGGAATCGGAAAAACACCAAATTCATATTTAGGGAAATCAGCCTGAAGTGGTTTAACTCCCCAAAAACCACATACCATCATATCTGCTATTCCATTACCGAGCATAGTAATATCCGGACCTGAACCTGGTAAGGTTTTTGGAGCTACATCTTCTTTTATAAAATCTCCCCATAATTTTAGTGCAGCTATTCCAGCCTGGCTTGTCATCAATGCTCTTTTCCAATCCTTAGAAATTACATCGCCTCCTGCAGACCAAAGAAAAGGATACCAGGTGAAATTCTGATAATAACCCGGAGCAACTTCTACGATTATTCCGTATTTCTCACCCTTTCTCAATTTATGGGCAGTATCTAAAAGCTCATTCCATGTTTTTGGTTCTTGTAAACCAAGATTCTTAAAGGACTTTTTGTTATAAAAGATAGCAACTGGCTCCATTTCAAGTGGAATAGCGAATATATGGCCACTAACTTTAACAGATTGTATCGTTGCTGGTAAGAAATCCTTTATTTCTTCTGTTGATAAATATTTCTCAAGTGGCTGAGCTAATCCTGCATTTACATATCTAAGAAAATCCCCAGGGCTTATAAAGAAGACATCTGGCCCTTGTCCTGTAGCAAAAGCACTAGATAACTTAGTACCAGTGTAATCTCCCCATGGGAAAGTCTCAAAGATTACCTCAATATCAGGGTGCGACTGATTCCATAATTTTATGTATTTTTCTATTGTGGCATCAGCAAAGGTATCAGTAAATTTCCAGAATCTTACCTGGACCTTGTCTTTGGTAAATCCAGCAGAAACAAAAAGTACTGATATCATTAGAGTTGATACTAGGAGTATAACTACTCCTTTTTTTATCATAAAAATCACCTCCATAAAGAATTCTCAAAATTTTCAGAGACTCTAAAATCTCCTCTAATCTAAATTCTCTAGATATTAATCTTTCAAAGTACATCTACCTACAGAAGAACGAAACTCTCATCATTTATCATCAAATTTACTGCAAAGTCTCTAACATTACTCTTATCTCTTCCCCCTTCTACTTGATTCTCTTATAATAAGCTTTGGCTTTAGTACCACCACCTCCTTTCTAAGCTTTGCAGTCCTTCCTAATTTCCTTAGAAGTAACTGAGCTGAGGTAGAACCAATTGTATAGATTGGCTGAGAGATAGTAGTTAATGGAGGGTCTATAAGTGGAGCCCATTCTAAATCATCAAATCCAACAATCCCTATTTCTTCTGGAATCTTGATGTTCATCTCTTTAAGTGCCAATAAAACTCCCGTAGTCATTACATTGTTTGTTATAAAAAAAGCATCAGGCTTTGCTCTTTCAATAAGCCTTTTAACCGCTCTGTATCCACCCTCTTGCGTATATCCTCCATTTTCTACTAGGTTCTCATCGAAATCTATCCTTGCCTCTGTAAGGGCTTTTTTGTACCCCTCAAGCCTTTCTCTTGCTGTCATTACTTCTAACGGCCCGGTAATTATACCTATCCTCGTATAGCCCTCATAGATAAGATGCAATACCCCTTCATATGCTCCACTTATATTATCAATTATCACTCCATCTGCTTCTAATCCATCTATAAGTCTGTCTATCAGTATTAAAGGGATACCTCTATCTATTATTCCTCTAATAATCTTGTGATCTCCTCCAGTAGGAGCGAGGATTATTCCATCTACTTTCTTATTCTGGAGAACTCTAAGATAATTCGCCTCTTTTTCTATGTTCTCGTCTGCATTGCAAAGGAGCAGACTGTATCCAACTACACTTAAGACATCCTCTATTCCTCTAACTACTTGTGTAAAGAATGGATTTGTTATATCAGAGACTATTACACCTGCTAGATTCGTTCTTTCTTTTGATGCTTTCACCTCTTTATATCTCTCATATCCAAGCTCTTCCGCCACCTGAATTATCTTTTTCCGAGTCTCTGGATTTACATATCCAGTATTATAAAGGGCTCTAGATACTGTGGCTGTAGAAACCCCTGTTCTTTCAGCTATATCTTTTATAGTAGTCGTCTTTACTCACTCCATTCTTTAATATCATATCATTCTATGTAACGATAAGATTATACATTGAAAAATTTCTTATGTCAATAGTCTATGAAATGAGAATAATTTATGCTATAATTCATAACAAAATAAAGTTCTTCGAGAAGGAGGTCTTTATGTATTTTATAGGTATCGACTGTGGAACTCAAAGCTTAAGAACTGGTGTGTTTGATAAAAGGGGAACACCACTAGCATTTGCCGTTAAAGATTATCCTGTTCATTATCCCTACTCTGGTTGGGCAGAACAAGATGCAAGAGATTGGTGGTCTGCCCTGAAATTTACAGTGAAAAAAGTCATAAAAGATTCAGGGATAGATCCAAAAGCAGTTGGAGGTATAAGTCTAGATGCTATGGCCTGTACTGTAGTGGCTTTAGATGAAAATGGCGATCCATTGAGAAATGCCTTATTATGGATGGATGTGAGGGCTTTTAAAGAAGCACAAGAAGTAACTGCCACAAAAGAAGATATATTAAGGTTTGCTGGAGGAGATGAGTCCCCAGAGTGGATGATCCCTAAAGCTATGTGGCTAAAGAAGAACGAACCAGATGTTTATAATAGAGCCAGATATATTGTAGAAGCTACCGATTATCTTATGTATAAGCTTACAGGAAGATGGACTGCTTCTATATGTAATGCTACTTGTAAGTGGAACTATGCCTCAGTTCTAGGTGGATTTCCTATAAATCTCTTGAAGAAACTAGATATGGAGGACCTCTTAGAAAAGTGGCCTAAGGATGTATTAAGTATAGGGGAAATTTCTAGTGGACTTTCGAAGACAGCTAGTGAAGAACTAGGTCTACCTCCTGGAATCCCTGTAGCTGAAGGAGGAATAGATGCCTATTTGGCAATGGTAGGTTTAAATATCACCTCTCCAGGTAAGATGGGTATAATAATGGGATCTTCCAATTGTCATATGGCTATTACTGATGAGGCTGTCTTTGGGACAGGTGTCTGGGGACCTTATCCAGATGCTCTTATAAAAGGAAAGTGGGTATTAGAAGGAGGACAAACATCTACAGGCTCTGTAGTAAAATGGTTTACCGACCAGTTTACTAATCTCTCTTATGAAGAATTAGATAACGAGGCTAGCAAGATCCCCCCAGGGTCTGAAGGCCTTATAGTCTTAGAATACTGGCAAGGTTATAGATCTCCAATAAGAGACCCTCTTGCAAGAGGAACCATCTGGGGGCTAAGCTTAAAGCATACTCCTTATCATATCTTTAGAGCCATCTACGAAGGTACTGCCTATGGCACAAGGAATATAATTGAAGCCATAGCTTCAAAGGGAGTAGATTTGAATGAGATATATGCCTGTGGTGGGGGCACAAGAAGTAGATTGTGGCTTCAGATAAATGCCGATGTATGTGGAGTTCCAATCTACATACCTGAGGTAGAAGAGGCTGGATGTCTAGGTTCTGCCATAGCAGGAGCAGTTGGTGCTGGCTTCTTCAAAGACCTACAAGAAGGGGCAAGCCAAATGGTAAAGATAAAGAGTACAATAGAACCAAATCTCCAAAACAAAAATATTTATGATTTCTATTTTGATAAGTATAAGAAGACCTACTTTCAGTTAAAAGACCTTATGCATGATATGATAAGATTCACTCTTTAGATAGATAAGTAGAAGGGCAGGGTCTTTTATGCCCCTGCCCTTCTAGATTCTTTCATAAATGCTTCTATATTTTCTAGAGGCGTGCCTACTGGGAGGTCACATCCTGAACTTAAGATGAAATTTTTAGCCCCCTTCATACTCTCTAATAAATCTCTAGTGGCTTTAGCCACCTCTTCTGGATGAGACTGTAGAAATATCTTTACTGGGTCAAGGTTTCCTATTATAGCTACGCTCTCAGGTATAACCTTTGATGCCTCTTTTAAATTTACTAAACTATCTAAACTTAGACCTACAGCTCCAGTAATAGACATCTTTTTTAATAGATGGTTAGTATTTCCACATATGTGCAGTATCAGAGGAATCTTTAACTCTTCAACTAGGAAAGAAAAATATCTCCCTGAAAACTCCTCAAACTGAATAGGAGAAAGCATCACAGCACTAGGTTCTAATACTGCTATCGTCTGTGCTCCAGCATCTATAAGAGCTTTTGCGTAGTCTCTTATTACAGAGGCAGTAAACTCAAGAAACTTATGGGCTAATCCTGGGTTCAAAATGACGTTCATACTAAGGTCACTCACTCCCATAAGCTCTCCAGCTAATGTAAATGGGCCTATAGTATATGCTCCGTTTATTACAGAAAAGTTTTTCCCTATATCCTCTACAACTCTTATAAAGATAGGCATCCTTCCAGATATACCTCTATATCTACGCTTAACAGCATCTAAATCTTCTTCTGTCTTTATATTATGAGTTCTTACAGAAGGATTCTCATCTCTAGGAAAGTTTATCTCTAGTCCTAATGCCTCTGCCTCTACTGTAAGGTCCATAAAAGGGAATACACCATCTGGCTGAAACCTCTCTATTAAAAGCCTCATAGTTTTAAATTGAATAGTTCCATCTATTAGGTTGTCTTTTAAGGACGTATTTGAAAGTTGTATCCCTGGGGCACCTAACAGTGGAATAACTAAGGTTTTGTCTTTAGGTAATTTAAGACCCATATTATCCACTAATTCAAACTTATTAGTTCTTTCGCTTTCTCTACCGCACTTGCTGCATCTGGGGCATAACCATCTGCACCTATCTCATCAGCGTATCTCTGGGTAACTGGTGCCCCTCCAATCATAACCTTCACTTTTTCTCTTATACCTGCCTCCTTAAGAGCATTTATCGTATCCTTCATAGCAAGCATAGTGGTGGTTAGGAGTGCAGACATAGCTACAATATTAATCTCTTCATTCTTAGCCACCTCTACAAACCTCTCTGGGGATACATCTACCCCTAAATCTATTATCTGAAAACCTGCGCCTTCCAACATCATAGCTACCAGGTTTTTACCAATATCGTGCAGGTCTCCTCTTACTGTCCCTATAGCTACTTTACCTAAATAGGATGCTCCCGTTTGAGTAAGTAATGGCTTTATAAGGTCCATTCCTGCATGCATAGCCCTGGCAGCTATTAGAACCTCTGGCACATAGTATTCATTGTTCTTAAACTTCTCACCTACAACATTCATTCCTGGAACAAGAGCATTATCTAAGATCTCCTTAGGTGATATATTCTCTTTCAATGCCTGTTCCACAAGTTCTCTCACCTTTTTAGCATTTCCTACAATCAAAGCCTCGGAAATTTCATGTAAATTTACCATACATTACACCTCCAAAAGTATTTTTAAAAATTTTAGCATACTCATAAATAAATTAAAAGTCTACTAAT
>JBMFOH010000014.1:0-43461 GCA_049969715.1 bacterium
CTCCAGGAAAAGGTCTCAAATCGTACGGAATAAAAGAATTGGAATACCTTTCTCTGTATCCTTCTGGGGCAACAAATCTATTCATATCATTCTGATGATGTGGTTCTAAATATGAAACCACTAAGAAGAAGGGATTATTTGACTGTTCAATAAAGTCTATAACTCTTTCAGTCAATGCATCTACTCTATAACCATCGATATGAATGAGATTACCATCTTTATCGTAGAGATTTGTATCGTGAGGATGTGATGTAAATTCTAGAAGATTTGCTGCTTCCCAATAATCTTCGAAACCTGCCCTATACTCCGAGGGAACATATCCATGCCCTAACTCATCAGGGGATAAATGCCACTTGCCAATATAACCAACTTCATACCCAGCCTTCTTAAAACAATAAGCTAGAGTATTATCCTCTACTTTAAGTCCTAATCCATTCCTCCAAACCTTATGTGTAGTTGCATACTGTCCTGTAAAGATACAGCCTCTAGCAGGTGCACATACTGGCTGATTGGTAAAGGCAAAACTAAATACGGTACCTTCTTTAGCTACGGCATCTAGATTGGGCGTCAGATTTAAAGGACTTCCATATACACCTACCGTATCCCACCTCTGTTGATCGGTAAAAAATATCAAAACATTAGGTTTTTCCTCAGCCACAGTAGTCCCTCCTTTAGAGTTATATTTTATCCCAAAATCTTAAATATTTCTCCTGAGTCCCGATAGACCTAAGGAATTCAAAAAGCTTCTTATGGATCTCAGTAGCTACATCTCTATGCTCGTCTATAAGATTTAGCCTTTCTTTGGAGTCCTCTTTTATGTAATATAACTCAGATTTGACTTCGCCTAATGGATGCTGTTCTCTCTGAATTCCATCAACTATACTTGTGAATGATGGTTCTTTGACAGCCTCAAGGTTTCCAGCATATATAAGCCTCCACTCGTCTGTAGTCACAGTAATTCTCTGACCTGCTATAGGACCATATATAATAGCAGGAGAGGTTACAGCAAAATCTCTTATAGACTTAACCTCCCCTTCTATAACCGGTAGAAAGCCCTTACCATGAGTAGTTCCAGGGTCATCTACCCCCAAGATATCTAAAATGGTTGGCATCATATCAGGTGGCTGAACAAATGCTTTACATCTCCAACCACCCTTGGCATTTGGTAATTTAACTATTAGAGGGATATGGGCTACTTCTTCATATAGAGGAGCCAATCCATGATAGTTTTTCTCTTCCAATATAATACTCTTACCTGTAAGGTTATGCTCACCATGATAAAATCCATGGTCAGTGGTAAATATTACTACTGTATTGTCAAATAAACCTAGATCTTCTATCTTAGAGAGTAATCTACCAATCCATCTATCTACTAATGTTACTTCCCCTGCATATAGAGCTCTCATATGTTTTAATTCTTCTTGGGTAAGATAATCTGCAGGACCATATCTTGGATATATAACTTCTTCCCCTTCATATCCTGGATCATACATATCCACATACCATTTAGGGGGATCCCAAGGTTCATGAGGATCAAATGTATCTACATATAAGAAGAATTTCTCATTTTTATAATTCTTCTCAAGCCATTTTATAGCTGTTTCCACTGTCTGAGCTACGAAATAGTCAGATTCATATCTTCTATAATATGTATTTCTTAGATAGTGTGCTACTGCATCATAAGGATTTCTTAACTTCCTGGGATCACAAGGGAATTTTATATCAATAGGGTCTGTTATATGTCTATCATTCTCCTGTCCTCTTATCCATTCCCACCCATAAAATCCTCTTTGAAAATTATACCCATCTTTCAATATATGAGGGGTATCTGCTATTAACATAGTCGTATAGCCTGCCATACTTAGAGCCTCTGCTAGTACTACCTCATTCTGAGGTAATGGCGCCCAATCCCTATAGGTAAAGGTAAACTTTCCTGTAAATAGATCGAGTCTATTTGGTACCGTTGGAAAAGAAGCAGCATAAGCGTTATCGAACATAATTGCATCCTTAGCAAATCTATCTATATTTTCAGTATGAATCCAATTATTCCCGTAACAACCCAAAAAATCCCTTCTAAATGTGTCAGAGACTATTAGAATAACATTCATAATTTAACCCTCCTTTCAAAAGTATAGAGGGATCCAGTCCTGTCCCTCTATACTTTAACTTAATTTTAACCTATTTCTACTTTATAAAAAATTGCTCAGGTCTATATCTTGACAGATATACCCAGTCCCAAGCCAGTAGACCTCCCTCAGGAACATTTCTCAGACTGTTCTTAACTATTACTGGCCAAGGTTGGAGTCCTACTGTACCAATCCCCCAAAGGTTCTCTAGAAAAAGTCTCAACATCTCTTTCCCAGCTTCAATCTGTTTCTTCTCATCTAAAGAAGTTTGGACAATCTCCCAGAGTTTTAAAGCCTTCTTAACATCCGATGGAGGTTCTTCGCCAGATTTACCACCTGAGGTATACCATAGAGCCCACATTGGGCCAGTGGAAAATTCCCATTCGTTAGGGACAAAATGCCAAGGATTTAATATCCATAACGGATCTGAACACTGTCCAGTATGCCATATAGTTGCATCAAAATCACCTGCTTGTCTTCTTACTTGTAGGAGACTTCTCTCAAGTTGTCTCGATATAGTCTTAACTCCAACTTTACTCCAGTAGCCCTGTACCAATTCAACAATAGATGTTTTCGCTGGTCCACCTTCACCTGGCCAGTAGTCTATAGTAATTTGAAGTAGTTTTCCATCCGGTCTTAATCTAAATCCATCTTTATCCTTTTTATCCAGGCCCATCTCATCTAAAAGTCTATTCGCTTCTTTATGGTCATATTCAGTATAAAGCTTTGCCAATCTCTCATCCCAGAATCTACCACCTTTAGGCAGTATAACTGTTTGCAATGGCTCAGCCATACCATGAAATACCATCTGATTTATTTCTTCTCTATTTATTGCTATAGATAAAGCCTTCCTGAATCTGAGGTCATTGAATATCTTACGGATAACTGGGTCCTTATGGTTTAGATTTAAAAATATCTCAGCCATAGAAGGCCAAGCAGTCTGGAACATAATTACTCTGTAATCACCTCTTTTTTCATTCTCTTTGTATAGAGTATAGTTATCTAGTGTAGTATTCCATTGAGCAAGATCTACCTCACCACTTACCACCTTAGCAGTATACACCTCCACATTTGTAACTAAGGTTAATCTAACCCTATCTATATATGGAAGCTGATTTCCTGCTGTATCTATCTTCCAATAGTATGGGTTGCGCTCAAGTATTGTCACCTCTGGTGTCCTACTTACTACTTTAAAGGCACGGATTACAGGTGCCTCAGGATTCTGTATCCCGTCAAAGTAACCTATAACAGCCTTTGCTTGGAATAATCTCACCCAAGAATCAAATCCTTCCTTTTTAGCCAACTCGTTTGCCTGAGGATTGTACTTAATATGAAATTGTTTAAGATAATGTTTGGGAAGATAAAACCCACCTTCTGTAGCCCAGGCAGCCATCTGAATTAGAATTGCAGGATATGATACTGCAAATTGTAGACGAACACTATAGGGTCCTAACTTCTCTAGCTTCATCAACTTTCCCCCAGGAGCCCAAACTTTCGGTTTTACAGGAGTAAGTTCATCATTTAGTATTACATCCTTCCACCAAAATTCTATGTCATCAGCCGTAAAAGGTTGACCATCTGACCACTTTACCCCTTTTCTTAGCTCTAATATAAGTGTCTTACCATCTTTGGAGAATATCCAAGATTTTGCTAAGTTAGGAAGGATAGTCGCTCCATCTTTGGGATCAAATGTTAATATAGACTCTTTACCACCAATATTTACCCCATCCTCAAAATTTTGAGGATTTGTATGGATAATTCTTGCTGTTCCTCCATACTGCCCAATCTCGTCAGTTGGTTCTATAACTAGAGGTTCACTTGGTAGTCTCTTGGTAACTGGTGGTAGTTTGCCTTGTTTCACTAATTCAGTTAACATAGGAGCTTCATTGAACTTGGCAATCTTTTTACCAGTTAACTTTTCATACTCAGCAGGACTATTATACTGCTTTGGATAGCTTATCTCCTTAGCAGAGATAAAAGAAACTGAACCTAAAACTAGACTTACACAAACTAAAATTAACACTAGTACTTTTACTAACTTCACTTCAATCAACCTCCTTCTTATTTATAGATTTTTATCTAATAACTTAACTCTCATATCCAAGCTTTACTGACAAATCCATCGCTACCTCTTTCACTTTTTCTCCAAGTTTCTCCTTCCTATCTAGAGTTATCCTAAACGTAGGACCTGCTATCCCTATTACAGCTACCAACCCCTTAAATGAACCAAATACAGGTGAAGCTATCCGTCTTACCCCTATTCTCACCTCCTCGTCATCAAAGGCATATCCTTTAGAGCGAATCTCTTCTAATTCTCTCCTTAAGACCTCTTCACTGGTTATCGTCTTCTCAGTAAAAGAAGGGAGCCCTATATTAAAGAGATAACTTTCTAGAAAATTCTCTCCCATATAGGCTAAATAGACCTTGCCTATCGCTGTGCAATGAAGAGTCTTATATCTACTTCCAATACGTGCTACAAGCCTTATTGGTTCTGGACTATCTATCTTATCAATATAGAGAATTTCTCCCCTATCAAAGACTGTTAATTCGGCTGTCTCCCCCGTTAGTTTCACTAATTTTACTAAAAATGGCTTTGCTTCACTTACCAAGTCTAACTGGGAATATACTCTATATCCTAGAGAGAGTAATCTATATCCAAGTCTATATCTTCCGTCAGATGAGTTTCTAATAAAATTATAGGCTTCTAATATATTTAAAATCCTAGCTAGAGACGGTCTCGGAATTCCAGTTTTATCTAATAGTTCCCCGAATGAGAGCCCGTCTCTTTCCTTCTCTAACAGTTCTATAATTCTCAAACCTCTTTCTAACCCTGGTACTAAACTCTTTTTCATTTTAGTCTCATATATGATATTTAAGTCTCATATATATTTTAATACTTAGGAACAAAAAGTGTCAACAGGAGAGCATAAAATTAAAGAGGTCTAGCGTATACTAAAATCTACTAGACCTCTAGGTTTTACAAAAGCTCTTCTTTAGAATAAATCATCTAGCATTTCATCCCACTCTGTATCAATAGCAAAGTCTAATTGAGAATAACTTGCCCTTCCACTAGCAAACTGGGATGAATTGGGTAACCAGATAGAAATACCGTGTGAATTAGCCAAATTTGTACCGCTATGTCCTTCAGCTGTTACTACATTATTTACAGCAGTCATTACCGACTGAGCTGCATTCTTTATAGACGTAGGCATAGAAGTGTTATCTTTAAGTCTTCTAGCAAAGTCATAAAGGTCCTTATAATCTGTGTAATAGTAATTTTGAGTGCAACTTATTATTACTTTAACTGTTTCCCAAATATTTGGATTATTTCTAATAGTATGAGCCAACTCATTGGCTTTATATGCTACCTCTCTTGAATATAGAATCCTAGAAGATTGTGTAACACCACTACTATAAGACGCCATATATTTATCTACTATTATTGTAGGTAACTGAGATATGTCCATGTTAGGGTTATTTTTCAACTCCTGTAGTATCGTATCATAGGGCCAGCCATCTCCAAGTTCAGTCTCTTGGGAAGCGACCAAATAATACCCTCTGTACATTATTTGGTAAGCAACCTCTTCCATCTGCATAAGGCAGGCATCCATTCCTATAATGTGTATAGGTCTACTTATAGAATCAAAAACATTGCTCAACTCTACAGTATTTATAAAACCACCATGGTCGTCGTAAGAGATTCCTTTTATAGCCTCCCCAACCTTTCTCCTCCAGCCATCTCCATGGTCCCATATGACTAGTACATACCTACTTGCAGGATAATTTGCCATTGCCCAATTAACAAAGTCCAATAAGACGTTAGGGTCACCAAAATCCTGTTCCTCAAGAGTAGCTAGTAACTGTAAACTTCCTTGATTAACCTTGTATCTCCAGCAACCAGATTGGTTATACTTATCTAACTGGACTATGACATTTAACTTATTATTAGACCCAACAGTTTTCATCTCACCTAAGTCATCCAGTGCTGCGCTTTCTAAATTATTGTCTCCATTCATATATACCATAAATGTCCACTTGATATCATTATTAACAGTGACATTTATAGCTGGAGATTCTGCAGTCTTTCCGCCAGAAGTATATGCCTCTGCTTTTATTAAGTAGGTCCCATTATCAAAAGTAGTAGTGTCCCAACTGGTAGAGTATGATGGAGGATAAGCAGTAAAGATAGATGGTGGATAAGAACCGCCAGTTATAGTAAACTTTACCCTTGTCACACTTGAAGCTAGTGAACCAACTACACTAGCCTTTAGTTCGACCATATCACTTACTGTAGAACCACTAACTGGATTGGCAATAACAACTAATAAATCTATACAATTCTGACAACTTCCACCCACCTGACCCATAATAAAGATTACTAATACTAGTGTAAAAAACTTCAAAACTAGAGACTTCATCTTTTCTACCTCCTATAAGATTTGAAAAACCTTAAAACACACTTTAAATAGCAGACTTATAATTAGACTTCTCTTGAATTTTCTAGAGATAATATCTTAGAAAAGAAATTACCTAAAGACTATTTAAATAGGTTAACTGAGTAAAACCAAATTTTAGAGATATTCTATATATTCTTACCCATCACCTCCTAGAAATAACTTTTGTTCACATTATACCTCTCCAATATAAAATGTCAACGGATACTAATAATGTAATTGTTTCAAATTTGGTTGATAAAGTGCCATAAATATTGATAATTACTTGCTTAGAATAGTTTATAACCAAGAGGAACATAGAAGTAGGCATTAGACAATAAAATTGGAATCTCATCAACTATTTCTGCAACAATCACTAATAATTACAAGAAAAAAATACAAATTTTATGCTACAACCATCTTATTTCTAAGCTGTTTGAAATCTCCTCGATATTCCTTTTCATCTAACATAAGATGGGAATCAAGATCACAGAAATCAAAACATCCCATTCCACAAGCAAACTGAACACTTTGATTAATACCAATACTTGACTCACTTACACAGCCTATCATCAGTCTTACGCCTGCCAATTTTGCCAATTCAACTATGGCTATTGCATCTGATATGCCACTTTTCATAAGCTTTATATTAATCATATCTATAGCTTCTTCCTTAACTAGTCTAAAGGCATCATACCTTGACCTTACAGATTCGTCTGTACAGAGAGGAAAAGGAGAGTTAAACCTGACATATTTCAATCCCTCTAAGTTATACCTATTAATAGGTTGTTCAAAAACTGATATATCAATTCCGCCAGAGTATAATTTCTTTGCAAAATAAACAGCCTCTTTTGGGGTATAGTTCTCGTTAGCATCGATAATATATCTACAGCCTTTGGTATACTTGTAAATCTCATAGACTGCATCTAAATCTTCATTTACGTTTTCTCCAACCTTTATCTTTATCACTCTGAAACCTTCTCTATATATCTCAAGTGCCTCATTAATCCTTTCTTCAATAGGTCTAACTGAAACAGTTCTATCAGTCTCTATCTCATTCTTTGCCCCTCCAAAGAACTCCCATACTCCAATCCCACATTCCTCACAAAATGCATCAATTACCGCAAACTGTACCCCTGCTCTGAGGCTAGGAGAAGATATAAACTTGTCTGTAATGTTAAAAATCTCTCTATAATGTCTAATATCTTTATTTAGAATCATCTCTCTGACTTTTGATTCTAAAGATAATATAACTTCAGGAGTCTCTCCACTTATCCTAAATGAAGGAGCGGATTCTCCATATCCTATGATGCCATTATCAGCAATTATTTCTATCTCAATATTCTCTGTTTGAAAAACAGAGCTAAATGCAATACAGAAGGGTCTCTTATATCTGTATTCTCTAACAGTAAAATTAATTTCTCTAATCTTACCCATAGTCCCTCCTATTTATTCTTCTGCCATTATAACCCTTACTACTCCTATATCAGGATGGACCCATACACCAAAATCACTCTCATCCCCATTTCTTTTTCTTGTTACAACCCAGTTTCCATCGGTATCAAAGAAACCTTCCTCTACAGACAGATAATTTATATCTCTTGATTTTATAAAATCATTACTATAGAAAACAGATAATGGAGATCTAATCATATCCTTTCTATATAATAGAAGTCTAAAACCTCCGCCTAACACATAGAATTCTCTTTCATTGGCTTGGATTACTAATCCCCTTCCCCTTTCTTCTTTTATCTTGTCTCTGTAGCGAAAATCTAAGAATCCAATACTAGGGTCGATTTGATGCATGTACGGATCTACCTGGAAAAATCTAACAAAACCAACATATCTTTCTAGATCTAACTTTTGCTCAGCCATATATTCTTCTTGTATAACAGAATGAATCCTACCAGTACCTTGATATTTAACAATAAGAGGTAATGCGGAAGATAATGCCTTAAAGCTATTTACTATGGGCTTGGCTAAAGGTTTTACTAACCCATCTTTATCTAAAATACTTTCTATACCAAATATATGAAATCCGATTGCACTATAATCAGCAATGGCTCGAAACATATTGAGCGAGTTACTTTCATCTATAGATGATTCTGGAATAAATAGTAAGTTATCTTTACGATTATAGAAACTACAGAAACTACAGTAACTCTTATGATCACGCACATAGATGTCTGGAGCAATCAAATCTATATCCTTTGCCGTCCACTTCCATATATCTAACACTTTGGGAACCGCTCCACCAGAAGGGTAATTTACTCCAGGGATATCCCATTCAGTAGCCAGCCAGACATTTACATACATAGGAATATTGTAAATTCTTTTTCCCTCTTTAGCTATCCTATCTATATACCTAGCTATACTCCAAGCAGTAAAAATTTCTTCCCCATCATATCCAAATAGTTCCTGCCAGGAGCCATTATCTCTAGCTCCATTTTCCTTCCATATATCATGTACTACACTACTAGGACTATCCTTTATAGACCCCATCAAGTCTTTAGGCACTAAACTTTGAAACTCTCTTTCTGCTTCTTCGCTATAATCTCTCTTTGCTCCGCCCATAATACCTGGTTCATTTTCTACTTGAATTGCAATTACTGTATGATACTTTTCATCTATACTTTTTATATGCTCCATTAATGCTGATAATGCCCTTACATCGGCATTTAGGTTATCTTTGCAGTGTGATGAAAGGACATAAGTAGATGCCCCTTCCCTAGTAATCACTCTCTTAAACCTCCTTGGATTATTCTTTATCCAGGAAGGTACATACTTCATTGCTCCATTCTTCCATGTACCAAACCAAAGTAGTATGAGTTTCAGATTATAGCTTCTTGCAGTCTCTATTATCTGATCTACTATAGAAAAATTAAAATAGCCTTCTTCAGGCTCTATAAGTTCCCAGTATATTGGAATTTCAGCAGTATTAGCATTTATCTCTTTTAATGCCTTCCAAGCCGTTTCTAACTCTTCTATGGTGTAGGCACTAGAATTATGAACCTGCCCACCTAAAGGAAAGAAAAGTTGATTATTAATCTTAAAGATTGTTCTCATAGGTATTTATCACCTCCATAAAAATTAATCTTCTAATAATATAGTCCCTGTAGATACCTTTATAACACTATTTCCAAACTCCTGCTGAAATAATTTAACTGCCCTTTCTCCTGTACAGTGGCAAGGAGCCACTCTTTCTATATTGAGACTTTTAAATTCTTCAACTATAAGATATATTTCATCATCAGACTTATCGTATAAGTGAAAGCCACCAAGTACTAATCCTATTGGATATGGAAATATCTCCTTAACCCTTTTAAGCATAGTAATAATTCCTGGGTGGGCACATCCCGTAATTATAGTAAGCTTATCCTCTTTTACTACTAGAGCCTGCTCTGGCAAGGAGCTATTAGCGTAGCTACCTATTATCTCTCCTGTAGTAAATACGTTTTCTTTTATCTCTATAGGCTCATCTACTTCTACCATATCTACATTAAAACTCCTTACCTTTTCTTTAAATTCTACACTAAAGTTCTTACAGACGAAGGTCTTTACTGAAGGATTCTCTCTTAAAATATACCAAAGTCCACCTATATGGTCCCAATGTTCATGAGATATAACAACATACCTTAATTGAGACACATTAACATTAAATCTTTTAAGGTTCTCTCTTAAGACATCTTCGTTAGAAAACGTATCAAAGAGTAGGTCTTCTCCAATCAGAAAAGAAACTCCCCACCCTATAGTCCTTCTCTCAAGTTCTGTTGATGCTTCAGCAATAATCTTTATCTTCATAAAACCTCCTCCTTAAACTCTAAGGAAATTTTAAGCTTACTTTTAACTACTATTAAGTATATCATTTATAAAATGTAATTAGTATTAAATATAGAGGTGTTGAAGATGAAAAGATTACTAGCTGTTTTAGTTTTAACTGGGATACTAACAAGCTATTTTTATGGAATTAGTCTTGCCTGTGAAATGAAGCTCACTCCCGATAAATTCAATGTCAAAGTTGGAGAAAAAGTTGCTTTTACCCTAGAGAGGATACAGGTCCACAGAAACTGTGTCCTTCCATTAGAAGAGACTAAGATAGAGATCAAGGGAGGAAAGGTTGTAGACCCAGGTAAGTGGACAAAAAAGGATGGGATAGATATACTAAAGTTTACTGTCCAATTTACTACGCCTGGGGAAGCAAGTGTAACTATTATAAGAGACTGTCCTAAAGAAGGGCTGCAAACGGTAACAGTAAAAGGAACAGTATCCAAGTAATAGGTATAACAGGGAGTACTTTCTATCTCTTCGGAATAAGATAGAAGGTACTCCCTTTAAGCTCTTCACTATCAACACGGATTTCAAAGTTAAGTAGATTAGCAAGTTTCTTTGCTAGAGAAAGACCAAGTCCGTAGCCTTTACTCTGTCTTGCTTCTTCAAGTTTAAAGAACCTCTCAAAAATCTTCTCCCTCTCTTCTAATGGGATACCCTTTCCATAATCTCTAACAAACAACTTATCTCTTTCACAGCCAATATCTATTACTTTTCTGTCTAAGCTATTCTTTGTAGCATTTTCAACTAGGATATTAAAGATAATCTCTAATAAAGGTTTAGAGGAGTAGAAATCTTTAGGATAATCAGATAGCACTACGTTGAACTGGAAATCAGGATAAAGTTTACTATAATAGGTTTTCCTTTCTTTAAGGAGGTTTTTTAAGTCGATCTTTTCTAAATAGACCCTCTCCTGAGTCTTTATCGTCTCTAATAGGGTATCTATGAGTTTACTCATCCCTATACTCGTGTCTTCGATGGATTTGAGCGCCTCATCTAGAACTTTTCTATCCTCTTTTCCCCACCTATTTAGTAGCCTTATGTAACCTAAAATAGCGGTTAATGGGGTTCTGAGCTCATGTGATACATCTGCTATAAACTGCTCCTGCATCTTGTAGGCATTGTTAACTCTGTCAAGCATATTATTTATAGTCAGAGCTAGGTCTGTAAGTTCATCGTTAGTATTAGGTATCTCTATCCTCCTATCTAATCCCTTTATATCTATCTCCTTAGCGGTAGAGATAATCTTTCTGATTGGAGATAGAAATCTCCAAGAGAGTATGTAGCCAAGAAATATAGAGAGTATGATACTAATAAAGGAAAGTATAGTGGTAAAATATTTCAGTCTATTAAGAGCCAGAACAGTAGGGGTTATATCCTTACCCAAAAGGTAAACCCCTTTCCTTACTAGAAGGACATATATATCGGAAGCCTTATAAATTCCTTCTTTATCTTTCAAGCCCAGATTAAATGGGTCCTGTATAATCTTATCTTTAGATGCTATATAGAGTGAAGCAAATTTACCATAACCGAGACCTCTCCCTATATAATTTTCAACTTCTGGACCTTTTAAGAGGCTTTTTTTATTCTCGTCTAGCAGTAATCTCTCAATATTCCAATAGGAAAAGACTAACAAAGATATGGTGAATATTATAAATATGGATGCATATATCAGTGTCAATTTTACTGCTATCTTCAACTGTCACCTCTAAAGGTGTATCCAACTCCTCTTATAGTCTTTATATATTTACCCTTTTCTCCTAATTTCTTTCTAAGATAATTTATATACACCTCAACCAGATTCTCCCTTTCTCCTTCGTAATCTCCCCAAACTACCTCTAAAATTCTCTCTTTACTCAAGACAATATCCTTATTCTGCATTAGAAGAAGGAGAAGAGAAAATTCCGTTTTAGAGAGCTCTATCTCTTTCCCATCAACAAATACTCTATACTGATCTGGTAAAAGTTCTATACCAAAAAGATTTATACTGACTTGCTTTATAGATTCTCTTCTTCTAGATACCGCCTCTATTCTTGCTATAAGTTCTTCTATACTAAAAGGCTTTACAAGATAATCATCTGCACCATATTTGAACGCTTCTAGTTTATCCTTTATATCTCCTAAGGCAGTAAGCATAATAATCCCTACATTGGCATCCTTATCTCTTAATCTCTTTGCCACTTCTTTTCCATTTAAACCCGGAAGGAGTATATCTAAGATTACTATGTCAGGTTTGAACTCTTCAAATTCAATTAAGGCATCGTATCCATCACTTACTACCCGAGTTATATAACCTTCATGGGATAATTCCAACTCTAAGACTCGAGATATTTTAGGATCATCCTCAACTATAAGTGTCTTTTTCATCTTTAATACCCTCTAAGTTCTATTATACACTAAAAACTTAAAACTCTAAGGCTCTTTTAAGTTTTAATCAAACTAAGCTTAAGAATCTACACATAGAATAAAAGAAAAACGGAGGTGCAAGATGAATCAAATTTTAGAAACACTAAGTAGATACTACCTGTGGATAATATTTATGGGGACAGGTATAGTAATATACTTATTAAAACTAAGCCTTTTAAGAAAGGCAATGCTCTTTTTAAGCGTTGTAGTCCTTGGATTCTATCTTGGAGCTTGCCCCTGTCCAAGTGGTTCCATATTCCATATATTTACAAGCGTAGGAGCTTTTCTGTTTATATTTACCACTATAGTTACACTTCTATTTGGAAGAGTCTACTGCGGATGGGTATGTCCTCTAGGAGCAGTGCAAGAACTCATTCATATAGATAAGTACAGAATAAAAGTTCCTAGAAAGCTAGACAGATATTTAAGATATATAAGGTTTTTTATTCTTGGAATCTTTCTCTATCTCACCATCGCTAACTCTAGATATATATGGGGAAAATATGAGCCATTCAAGGTGCTCTTTAACTTTAATGGGAACACTTTGACCTTTTCTCTCTTATTAATAATATTGGGTTCATCTATGTTTATAGAGAGAGTGTTCTGCAGATATATATGTCCTATGGGAGGTTTTCTATCTATAGTCTCTAGATTCTCTATATTTGGTATAAAGATAGACAAGAATAAGTGTATAAACTGTCAAAGATGCGAAAAGATATGTCCAGTGGGAGCAATAGAAGATAGGGAAAAAGAAACAGCAATCAATAAAGGAGAATGTATAGGCTGCCTTAGATGTAAGGACATATGCATTAAAGGGGCTCCAAATTGTAAATAGAGCCCCTCTTTCTTCTCTAAGATAATTTAATAGCCTGTCTTAATAGCTGAATACTGGCTAAGATGCCCTCTTCTGAGGATGATTTTCCTTCAAACTCTATAGATAGATAACCATTATAGGCAACATTTTTAAGCATTCTAACTATCTTCACATAATCAGGATTGAGGTTGAAGTCATAGAATATTCCACCACCCCAGTAAGTCTTTGCATGGACAAGCACAGTATAGGGGATAAGAGATCTTAGCTGTTCATAGGTATTCTCTCTGAAATTTCCACAATCTAAACAAACCTTCAACCATTTACTATTAACACCATTTATAATATCTAATACACCTTTAGCTGAATAGGTAAGTCCCCAATGATTTTCTACCGCTAATACTATTCCATACTGGCTAGCAAATTCAGTACATTCTCTGAAGCACTCTATATTCCACTCTACCCCCTGCTCATAAGAATACCCTGGTAAAGGAGGTTCCTTCCCATCCAATGCCATTAATTCTATAAAATCTTTAACAGTTCCCCATCTACCGCCAAAGACCCTTATTATTGGAGCCCCCAACTTAGAAGCTATAACTATCCACTTTTTAACCTTTTCTACCTCTGATTTTCTTACCTCAGGGTCTGGATTTACAAAATTATTATGGACAGAAAGGGCATAGATAGCCTGGGAATTTGAAACAGCTAGTTGTTTGACCCTCGCAATGTAATCATCATCCTCTGAAGCAAATTGAACAGCCAAGAGTTCCAGTCCATCAAGTCCATACCTGTGTGCTAATGGAAAAATGTCCTCTAAAGTAAGATTAGCCTCTTCTGACCTTCCATAGTTGAACCTCTTAAAAGAATAACTAGAGCTTCCTATTCGCATCTTATCCTCCTTACTCAAATTATACTTTCAATAATTATATCACGTCACCATTCTTAAACCATAGTTAAATCGCTCGTATAGTTGTCATACTCTTCTTATTACATTATAATATGTAATATTAAAAACTAAGAGGAGGTAGCTATGAGTATATTAGGTCTTTTATTCTGGATAATCTTCTTATTAACTATGTTTACCCCTTACTTCAGAAGGAACCTGTTAAACAGCCAAAGGCTTGCTTTAATAAGAGCCATAGAGAAGAGGCGAAATTCAAGAGTTATCACTATAATCCACAGACAGGAAACTGTAAGCATCTTAGGCTTTCCTATAGCCAGATATCTATCGATAGAGGATTCCGAGATGGCCCTAAGGGCTATAAGAATGACTCCTGAAGATATGCCTATAGATATCATCCTTCATACACCAGGGGGTTTAGTACTTGCCTCAGAGCAGATTGCCTGTGCCTTAAAGAGACACAAAGGTAAGGTAACTGCATTTATCCCACACTATGCAATGTCAGGAGGGACATTGATAGCCCTTGCAGCAGATGAGATCGTTATGGACCCAGATGCAGTATTAGGACCTGTCGACCCACAGCTAGGAACACAGTCAGGAGGATACTATCCAGCAGCTTCTATCTTGAAAGCGATTGAACAGCCAAATCCAAATAGAGATGATATATTACTTGTCTTGGGAGATATGGCGAAAAAAGCTATAAAACAAGTCCATGATTTAGTTTATAATCTTTTAATAGAGCATCACACACCAGAAAGGGCAGAAGAGATTGCCACAATGTTAAGTGAGGGCAGATGGACGCATGACTACCCTATTACTGCAGAGTTAGCCAAAGAGATGGGGCTTCCTGTAACTACTGATATGCCTAATGAGGTATACAAACTTATGGACCTATATCCTCAATCCGCCCAGGCAAGACCCTCTGTAGAATATATACCTACGCCATATACACCACCTGTTAGGCCGCCCAGGACAAGGGAAACAAAGTAACTCTAAAGAATACCCGTTAGATATATATAATTATCCCAACTATCCCAGATAGAATAAGTATCAAGATAGGGTCTAACTTTTTACCTCTTAATATGAGAAAACTCGCTATCCCGATAATTAGTCCCTTTATATCTGTAATACCTCCACCCTTTACTAGGGAATAGGCAGCAGAGGCGATCAATGCTACTACGGCAGGTCTCAATCCCTTTAGGGCATTATTTACCCATATATTTGTTTCAAATTTCTTTAAGAATCTAACTACAATGAGTACAAGCACTACAGAGGGAAGACACACAGAGATGGTAGCAATAGTAGAACCTATAAATCCACCCACTTTATAACCAACAAATGTGGCAGCATTAATAGCTATAGGTCCTGGGGTAAGCTGAGAGATAGTAACTATCTCTAAAAATTCCTTATGGGTAAGCCAGTGCAGATTATTAACTATCTCCTTCTCTATAAGAGGTAATATTGCATATCCACCACCAAATGCAAAAAGACCTATCTGAGCAAATGTAAAGAAAAGCTGTAATAAAATCATTCCCTCTTTCCTAAAATTATCCCCAATACGAGAGCTATCAATATAGCCAGTATAGGATGTATTTTAAGGTAGAGGAGCAAGAACAAGAGAACTGCAGCAATAATAACCTCTCTATATCTCTTTAACGCATCCCTACCTATATCTATTACTGCACTCACTATAAGCGCAATAATAGCCGGGTTAGCTCCTCTAAAGAAATTCTGAACCACTGTAAGGTTTCTAAACCTCAAAAAGAACATTGCTATTACTATTATCGAGATAAAAGAAGGTAACATTGCTCCAGCTACAGCCACTATAGCGCCAAACGTTCCACAGAGTTTATGCCCAACAAATGTAGCTGTATTTACTGCAATTGGACCTGGAAGACTCTGTGATACTGCTATTCCATCAATAAAATCTTCTGAAGTAATCCACTTTCTCTTCTCTACTACCTCATTCTTTATAAGAGGCAACATAGCATAACCTCCACCCCAAGTAAAGGCACCTATCTTAAAAAACATAACAAAGACAGAGACAAGCAAATCAAGTTTATACTTTACAACTTCTTCTGTATCCATAAATACCTCCATTCAGTCAGATAAGATAGATGCTATAACAAGATTGTGAAGTCTTGGGCGGAATTCTATCATTCTTTCTAGATTATTATCAGATGAATTAACCCTTCTTGATAGATGTGTCCTATTAGAAAGGAAGATTATGACAATCTTCTTCTTTGGGTCTATCCAGAGACTTGTCCCTGTATATCCAGTATGTCCAAATGATCCTTCACTAAAAAGGTCTCCGCAGGAAGAATTTATACCCTTAATCATCCATCCCAGTGCTCTTCTTTCTTCCTTAAAAGAAACATGCTCTTTAGTAAAGAGAGATATCGTATAGGGAGAAAATATATAATAGTCAGGATTAATATACGACCTAGCATATTTATACAAGTCTTTAGCAGTAGAGAATAAACCTGCGTTTCCACTGATACCTCCCTGATAGTATGCCAATTCATCATCCGGTTTTCCCCTAAGAATCTCTCCGTCTCTCTCCCAAGTTGGCGCTACCCTCTCTCTATCCTGTGGAAGGAAGGTTGTATCTTCCATATCCAGAGGTAAGAATATACACTCTCTTAGAAATCTATCAAGAGGATGCTGAGTAATCCCCTCAATAATAAAACCTAAAAATATAAAGTTAAGGCAAGAATAGACGATATCTGTTCCTATCTCATAGGAAGGTTCCACCCTCAAAAGCTCCTCTCTAAGTTCACCAGGAGTTTTACAGTATCTCCAAGCATTAGAGTAGGGAGGGAAACCTGATGTATGAGTAAGTAGATGAAATATTCTCACCTCCTGCCTTTTACCTATAGAGAGTTCCTTTATAAATCTTCCTACTGGGTCCCACAGCCTTATCTCTCCATCCTCTAAAAGCTTCATAATGGCTGGAACGATGCCTACAACCTTCGTAAGGCTGGCAAGGTCATAGATAGTATCTGTTGAAACTTCTTCCTTCTGTGGAAATGTAGCTCTATATCCATATGCCTTTTCTAAAAGGACCTCTCTATCAGTCCCTACTAGAAGTACTCCCCCTGGGAAAACACCATAATCAATATATCTTTTTACTAGGGCATCTATCTTTTCCATATAAGGTCATTTAGTCAATAGACACCCAATCTAAGACCTTCCTTATATATCTATCCCAAAAACTCCACTCGTGTCCTCCAGGGCCTTCTTCATATGTTACATTATATCCCAATCGTTGGAGGTGCTCTTTAAATCTCAGATTGGCAGAATAAAGGAAATCCTCGGTTCCACAAGCTATATATATCCTTGGAATTTCTTTATTCTCTCCCTTAAGCCTTTCTGCCAGATAGAATAGGTCATTTTCACTACCTTTAACCTTCGTCAAGTCACCAAATAGGTCTTCATGGAACGGTTTAGATATCCCATCTCCAGACTCTATCAACTCAACAATATCTAAAGCACCAGAAAGACTTGCTCCTGCACTGAAAAAGTCTGGTCTCCCAAGTACCCATTTCATAGCCCCATATCCACCCATAGATAAGCCAGCCACAAAATTATCTTCCCTTCTCTCTGATAGAGGGAATAGGGACCTCATAACTAAAGGAAGCTCCTCTGAGATATAGGACCAACATCTTATTCCATGAGCCATATCAGTATAGAAACTGTTGTATGCAGAAGGCATTACTACAGCGATCCCTTTTTCGTTAGCATATCTCTCTATAGAGGTATACCTAAGCCAATCAGAATGGTCCCCTAGAAAGCCATGAAGCAGATACAGCACAGGAAACCTTTTTTCTCTCCTATAGACATCCTCTAATGGATTCTGTAGGTCCTTCGAAGCTAAGGTAGGTATAATAACCGTCACCGTAGTATTCATCATTAGATGCTTAGATAAAAAATTAACCTGTAAAACTGCCATATGCACCTCCTACTAATAATTTTATAAAGAATATTCTACCACAATCTTCTAGACCTTCATTCTGAAAATATCTTAGTCCCTATCCTTACAAGGTTGGCTCCCTCATCAATAGCAACCTTATAAGAGTCACTCATACCCATAGATAGATATCTCATCTCTACATTAGGTAGAGACAATCCCTTTATATGATCAAATAGCCTGTTCATTCTTTTAAAGTAGGGCCTTAAGCCTTCTGGATTATCGAGTAAGGGACCTATAGTCATTAATCCCATAACCTTTACATATCTAAATCCTACAAACTCTTTAATAGTATCCTCTACCCTCTCTGGTTCTATTCCAGATTTCTGCTCTTCCTTAGCTATATTCACCTCAATAAGTACGGGCATTACTTTCTCTATCTTAGAACATCTCTCATCAAGCTTTCTAGCCAATTCCACTGAATCTATAGTTTCTATCATATCAAAAATCTCTAGGAATTTCCTCCGCAGTAGGTCATGCTTTTCTAACCTGGCTATACCTATGTAATGCCAACTTACTCTTCTCCCTATTACTGGATATAGACTATTAATATCCTTTAGATAGTTTACACCTAAAATCTTTGCCCCACCATCTATAGCGTTCAACACATCTTCAACAGATCTTCCCTTTATGACTGTAACTAACTCTACCCCTCGAGGAAGCTCTTCTAATATCTTCTTAACATTGTCTCTTATCATAGGTATTATTATATCTCATTTCAAAGAATATTTTCTAGTATATGTTATAATAAATACATAGAATCTTTATATAATTACTAAGGAGATGAAATAATGCTTAAGATAGAAGACCTCTACGTAAAGGTCGCAGATAATCTTATACTTCAAGGAGTAAACCTAGAGATAAAAGAGGGAGAAACACATATACTCCTAGGGCCAAATGGAGGGGGAAAGACAACCCTTCTTATGACTATAATGGGGATGCCTAAATATAAGATAGTTCAAGGTAAGATTATATTTAAAGGTAAGGATATAACCTCTCTTCCTGCCTATGAAAGGGCTAGGCTAGGTATTGGCATTATGTTTCAGAAGCCGCCAAGCATCAGAGGAGTAAAACTCTCTCAGATAGGAGAGATAGCATTAAGAGGAAGAGAGGATGGAGATAGACTTAAAAGCTACGCTGAGTCACTAAATTTGGCTACTCATATGGATAGAGACCTAAACTATGGGTTTTCTGGAGGAGAGTTAAAACGTTCTGAGCTTTTCCAACTTCTATGCCAGAAACCTGACCTTGTACTTTTAGACGAACCAGAATCGGGAGTAGACCTAGATAATATCTCACTAATAGGTGGGGTAATTAATGAACTCCTAAGTAAGGATGATAAGATAAAGAAAAGAAGGACATCAGGAATCATAGTAACTCATACTGGGTATATTCTAGAGTATGTAAATGCAGATAAAGGACATATACTTATGGATGGTAAGATCATATGTGACGGAACCCCTAGAGACTTGTTTGAAGAGGTAAAAAAGTATGGATATGGAAGGTGTATAGAATGTCTATAAGAGACCTAGCTGAAAAAGCCAAAGACAAAAAGGCTGTATATGGGGAAGACATAGATATAAGTATATTCGATGAACCAGAAGAACATCAAGAGATAGATGACCTATCGAAACTTCCTCCAGAGATACAGAATGCTGCTATCTCATCTGGAATAGATGTAACAGAAGCTGAAAGAGCAGGAAGTTTTGTCCAATTAGACCATACTGTTATCTATCAAAAGATACAAGACGCTTATAAGGGTCAGATAGAGATAATGAGTATAACAGACGCATTAGACAGATATCCTGAACTTAAAAACTATTGGTGGAAGGCAGTAGCTGTAGACCAGGATAAATATACTGCTCATGCCGAGCTCTATCCAATGCATGGATACTTTATAAGGGTGCTCCCAGGGCAAAAGGTAGACAGGTCCATACAGGCATGTTTGATGTTAGAAGAAAATGCCAGAACCCAGAATGTTCATAACATCATTATTATGGAGGAAGGTTCCGAAGCTCAGGTAATTACAGGCTGTTCCCTCTCTCCAAAGGTTAATGAAGGATTACATATAGGAATCACTGAGTATTATATAAAGAAGAATGCCAAATTGGTATTTACAATGATACACAATTGGGCGCCTGGTTTTCACGTAAGGCCACGTTCTGGAGCTATTGTAGAAGATAACGGGATATTTATAAGCAACTACGTCTTGTTAAAACCTGTAAAATCTGTCCAAATGTTCCCAACTGCAAGGCTGATAGGAGAAAATTCCAAGGCAAGATTCAATTCTCTTCTATATGGGCTGAAGGACTCAAGGATAGATATAGGCTCAAAAATCATCCTATCTGGAAAGAATTCTTCTGGAGAAGCCATATCAAGAGCCATAGTAGCAGACAATTCAGAGATCTATGCAAGAGGAACCCTTATAGGACAGAATAATGAAAGTAAAGCTCATCTAGACTGTAGAGGAATCCTTTTCTCTAAGGAAGGGGTTATGTATGCTATACCAGAACTCATTGCAGACAAGGCGCCTGGAAGTATACTTTCTCACGAAGCAGCGATAGGCCCAATTGCAGAAGAAGAGGTAGAATATTTAATGTCAAGAGGCCTTTCTAAAGATGAGGCAGTATCTCTAATAACACAGGGATTTATGGATGTAAAGATACTTGGACTACCAAGGCATCTAGAGAATTATATCAAGAGGATGATCGAATTAACTCAGAAAGAATCCATGTAAAGGGGCTCTATGAAAAAGATATTAGAAGAGATAAAAGAGAGATATCCTAAAGTCCCTTTCATTGCTTTGGGACAAACAGTCCTTTGGGATGAACCAACAAAGGCAGCTTTAAAATACTGGTTAGACAGAATCTATCCTGAAGCCATCTTTATACTTGGTGTACATAATACCGACTATTTTGCAAAATCTCCCTTCCTATCCAACGATACTCCATATATCCTAGTCACTCACAACGACAATTCCACAAGAGACCTATGGGCTTCTACAGTAGAGATATCTCGTCCATTCGGGAGTGAGAGTCACCCTCATATCTATTTCTTTAATCAATGTGATGTGCCATTAAAGGCGATAGCTCCTAAAGATAGGATGGATGAATTCCTTGATGAAATCACCTCAAGTTGGGGATGGATGGCAATGGTAAGGGCTGGCGAGAGGTCTAGGGTAGCATGCGATGTGAAACTTAAAGAGGTAGTGGATAGAATGATAGAATTGATCTATTGGGGAGCATGTGGTGCTAAAGAGCTAATCCAACGTGAAGACATAAGGATATTCTGTGAAGAGATAAAGGATTTTATACTAAGATATTATGAGAGACATCCAGAGGCAACAGTTACTGACTTATATAAAGAACTCTATATATGGTTCTGGGAAAAACTTTTAGGATATAAACCGGATAATACCATTCTCACATCTTCTCTAAAGATATTCCAGTTTAACACAGATACGTTTCACCTCCCAAGATTTTCTATCCTCGAAGGATTCATCTCTCCTTATACAAGCAATCTATATAAAGATTGTTATAACATGGCAATTTCTGGCTCAGGTATATATACATTGGACAAGTTTAGTTATGGTGCTATACCTTTTGACCTTGTTATTCCAGGGAAAGAGAGGGGGACTATATGTCTACAACCAAAGATACTTATTATAGAAGGAGAAGAGGAGATTAAGGTCCCATTAGAAGAGCCAATAACTACTATTAGAGACCTGGCAGAGGTGGTAGAAAGAAATTTCGGCAAGAAAGTAGCACTAGTAGGTAAAGCTGTACCTCTCTTATCGATGATAAGGACAGAGTTCATATTGGTATTTAATGAAAGAGGCTCTTCCTACTATACCTATACCTTTAAGATGGAAAGACTTCTAAGAGAAAAAGGAGCAGAGCTAAAGTTATACCCTATACTTAGGCTAAGATATCATACATGGGACCATCTAGACTCTATCGCAGAGACTGAACTAACATTGCCAGAATATATGCAAGTAGCCTTTCACAGAGACAAGATTACAACAGATGAATTCTCCAATATTTGGAAGGATATAGTAAAAGAACAAAATACATTTATAGAGGAGATATCAAGTATTAGAAAGCCAAGAAGGATGATGAGAGTCTTAGGAGAATTAAAAGGGAAAAAGTGGGAGGAGAAATTATCCAACTATAATTCTCTCAAAGAGGAAATAGTAAATAGGAGAAAAGAGATAGTAAAGAGATGGGAAGAGGTAAAGGATTTAAAGGCAAGGCTAAAGGAGACGAAAGATCATCTAACAAGGAAAGAGCTTTCCTATAGAATTAAAAAGCTAAAGGAAGAGACTTGGAAGATGGAAAAGAGTAAGGAGATAAGCCTATTGAGAGATGAAATCCACAATCTTGAGCTTGAGGTAGAAAGGGCTAAAGCTGAGTTGCTGAGAGACTCCTATCTAGTAAGGGAAAACCTGCCTTACACAAACAATCGTCCATCCGCATGGTGGTTTATTGCTATGGACCCCAAGGGGAATTGGTTTAAAAAGGTAGCAGAAACCGCAGAATTCTATACAGAAGGAGAAGAAGATGAAGTTACCCTTTGTAAAGATGCAAGCAGTGGGGAATGACTTCGTAGTGATAGACGGAATAAAGCATAAGGGTATAGAATGGAATAAACTCAGTATAGATATCTGTAACAGACATCTCGGAATAGGTTCTGATGGCTTGCTAGTCTTATTATCTTCTAATAGAGCACCGATTAGGATGCTTATGCTCAATCCTGACGGAACAGAAGATATGTGTGGGAACGGCTTAAGATGTATAGCTAGATTTGCCTATGAAAATGGGTATGTTACAGATGATAGGTTTATGGTAGAAACTATAAAGGGAATACAGGAGGTAGAGCTTCTAGATAGAAAGGATTGGGTAGTAAAGGCAAATCTTGGGAGGCCAATACTAGAGCCAAAAGATATCCCTATGCTCCTAGATTTTTCTCCTATAGTAGAGATTCCAATAGAAGATAAGATATTTGAGGCTACTGTCCTTTCTCTAGGGACTCCTCATACTGTAATATTTATGCCAGAAATACCTAGTGATGAGGTATTTTATCATTACAGTCCTCTCATAGAAAAGCATCCATTCTTCCCTAACAAAACCAATGTGATATGGGCAAAAAAAAGAAGTGATCAAGAGATCGTGATTCGGATATGGGAAAGAGGAGAGGTTGGAGAAACTCTAGGTTGCGGAACAGGAGCCTGTGCTGTCAAGATAGCTGATATCCTTAGGGGAAGTAATTCTAATTCTGCAAGAGTGATATCAAAGGGTGGAATACTTGATATAGAATGGAAAGAAGAGGTCTTTCTCTCAGGGAAAGTTGAAAGGGTATTCAGTGGGAGCTATGAAAAATTGTCTGAGATCCCAATTACATAGAGATATATCTCAAGTTTTCTATCATACTTAATTGGCATCCATTTATCGAATGACCAGTAGTATGTAATCACACGACTTCCAGGAGCGAGTTCCTTCTCCAATTTTTTCCTTAAGTTCTCATTTGTTTCCTGTTTTAAGAATAGCGTAACCACGGTTGCTTCGTTTAGGTTTGCATTATAAAAATTCTTATACCTTATAGTAGCCCTTCTGTATACCCCAGAGAGGACGATTCTTATCCAGCCAATAAGAAAACGGATAGGGTCTATCTCATATCCAATCGCACTTGCACCGAAATCTCTAGCTGCTAAAGTAACAATCCTTCCATCTCCTGAACCAAGGTCGTATAAAATATCATTCGGACCTACCTCACCCAATTTTAGCATCTCTCTTACTGTTTCTATTGGAGTTGGACTCCAACCTGCTCCAAAGAACTCTGTCCAAAGGATCCATATAAAAAATAATATCGGGGCTAAAAAGACCAACAATAATAGATGCATAGGCTACTTTTCAAGAGACTCCACTATAAACCTTGTTGTCTCTTTCATAAGGTCTATATCCCTCCAACCATCTTCCTCCATAATCCTAACTATTGGTCTTAGAGGGAAATCACGTCTTACATCAATTACTATTCCTACTTCTTGGGTATTCAACAATACTATATCACCCACTGGATATGGAGCAACACTTCTGAGAAAGGACTTAACAAGGTCATATTCAAATAGAGAGCCGTTTCCACCCATAATATACTCTACCGCCTCATTCGGAGGGTAAGCTACTCTATAAACCCTGTCAGAAGTCATTGCATCATAGACATCGGCAATACTGGCTATTCTTGAGAATATATGGATCTCCTCACCCTTTAAACCGCGTGGATAACCACTTCCATCTAACCTTTCATGATGCTCTAGCGCCACATGACTAGAGGTGGCAGGAATATCCTCATCCTGTTCTCTTATCCTTCTATATCCATAATGGGTATGAAGCTTTACTGTCTCGTACTCCTCGATAGAGAGTTTCTCTGGCTTATCTAAGATCTCCTTTGGGATATCCAACTTCCCTATATCATGAAGCATACAACCAATCCCTAAGTCTCTCAAAAATCTTTCATTATATCCAAGATTCCTAGCTATAAGCATAGATAAAAGGGTAACACTAAGAGAATGAGAGAAGATATAGTTGTCATAACTTTTGATATCCTGAAGATTTAAGAGGATAGAACTACCACTTAATATCTCATCTATTATCTTGTCTACTGTCTTTCTTATCGACTCTATATCTAGAGGAAGTCCCTTACAACTCCTCTCAAAATTATCAGCTATTACCTTAAGTGCTTCCATTCTTGTCTGTATACTTATAGGGTCATTAATGATTATATCTTTTGAAATCTCATCCTGTATATAAATATGAGATATACCAAGTTCTTTAAGGCGTTGTATATAACATTCAGTAAGCTTTACCCCGGTATTTATTAGTAAAGCCCCATCTTCTCTAAAAATAGGATAACCAATTATATCCCCAGGCTTAACCTTACTTATAGGTATTCTTCTCATAGTAAACTATCTTCAGGATACGAACCTAGTATCCTATACGACCAAACGATCTCTCTTAAGGAATTCAGTGCCTCCTTTACCTTAGTATCTTCTCTATGTCCCTGAAATTCAACAAAAAAGACAAACTCCCAGAGAACCTCTCTTGAAGGTCTAGATTGAATCATAGTAAGGTTTATATCATTTTCAGCAAAGCACCTGAGGGCATTGTAAAGAGAACCTGGTTTGTGGGCAGTAGAAAACATCACCATAGTTTTATCCTTTCCTGTAACTCTACCTTCATTATTCCTACCTATAATGAGAAATCTAGTCCTATTATTAGGGTCATCTTCTATCCTTGAGGCTAGAACCTCAAGATTAAATCTTTCAGCAGCTACATCTGAAGCTATAGCTGCACTATTTTGGTCTTTACTTGCCATCTCCGCTGCTTTAGATGTACTATTAGTCTCTATCAATTCCGTATCGGGATAGTTATTTTCTAGATACCCTTTACACTGTCCAAATGCCTGAGGATGAGAGTATATCTTTTTTATCTCCTTTACATCAGGTCTTGCAATGAGATTATGAGAGATAGGGATAATTATCTCCCCTATAATATTTAGAGGAGAGGTCATAAACATATCCAATGTATAATTTACTACCCCCTCAGTAGAATTCTCAATAGGAACCACGCCAAACAGCGCCTCTTCTTTTTCTACTATGGAAAATACCTCGGGTATACTTCTTCCCGGAAAATAAAACGTATCTTTGCCGAACCTTTTCAGGGCTGCTATATGAGTAAAAGTACCTTCTGGCCCTAAGAAAGCGATCTTTAAGGTCCCTTCTAAAGCCCTAGAACTAGAGATTATTTCTCTGAATATGTTCCTCACACTTGCATCTGGTATAGGTCCTTTATTCAGTTCTATCAATTGCTTGACCTTCATCTCTTCTCTAGATATATCTATGAATGAACTATTAGACTTTAACTTCTCTTTCCCTATTTCTATAGCAAGCTCTGCCCTCTTGTTAAGTAATTCTAGTATCTTTTCATCTATCTCATCAATGAGTTTTCTGTATTCATCAATCATTGGCTAATGTCAACCCATAAGAAAAACTATCGATCAAAGCCTTATAACTTGCCTCTAAGATATTAGAGGAAACCCCTACCGTACTCCAGGTAGTATGTCCATTAGTGGATTCTATTAGAACCCTAACTACAGAGGCTGTACCCTGCGAACCCTCTAGAACCCTTACCTTATAATCAGTAAGTTTTATCTCAGAAAGTTGAGGAAAGAATTTAGCTAAAGCCTTTCTAAGAGCCTTATCTAAAGCATCTACAGGACCATCCCCTTCACTTGCAGTATGTTCAAGGACCCCATCTACTGTTATCTTTACAGTGCCTTCACAGAAGATTCTATTATCTATCTTGTCTATAAAGATCCTAAATCCCTCTACCTCAAAAGGAGGTTTATACAATCCCATAGCCTCTTTCACAAGAAGTTCAAAGCTTGCTTCTGCTCCTTCAAATTCATACCCCTGATACTCCATCTCTTTTACCTTTTCTAACAGATTAGAGATATTGGGATCACCGAGGTCTATCTCTAATCCCATCTCCTGCATCTTATAGATTATGTTAGACCTTCCAGATAGCTCTGATATCAAGATCCTTCTTCTATTTCCCACTAATTCTGGATTAATATGCTCATAAGTAAGGGGATTCTTAAGGATAGCATTTACATGGACCCCTCCTTTGTGAGCAAATGCATAGGTTCCAACAAATGGCTGCCAGTCAAATGGAGGATTATTGGCGATATCATCTATATAGTGAGAAACCTCAAAAAGCTTCTTCAAAGACTCCTCAGGAAGACATTTTAAACCAAGTTTAAGCTGAATTATAGGAATACAAGAGCAAAGGTTAGCATTGCCACACCTCTCCCCATATCCATTTATAGTCCCTTGAATCTGAGTAAACCCCTTTTCTACAGCAACAATAGTATTTGCCACCCCAACATCACTATCATTATGGGCGTGAATACCTAAAGGAGATAGGATATACTTTTTTACCTCATCTATTACCTGAGAAACAAAACTTGGAAGGCTTCCCCCATTAGTATCACAAAGGACAATCCAGTCAGCCCCTTGTTCTTGAGCCACCTTAAGCGTAGCTATAGCATACTGAGGATTTGCTCTAAAACCATCAAAAAAATGCTCAGCATCAAATATTACCTCTTTACCCTTAGATTTTACGTATCCAATAGAATCACCTATCAACCTTAGGTTTTCTTCTAAGGTAGTATGAAGGACCTCCTTAACATGTAGATCCCAGCTTTTTCCAAAGATAGCTATGCTTGGAGTCTCAGCCTCAATAAGAGCCTTTATATTTGGGTCATCTTCTACAGACTTATCCACCCTTCTTGTACTTCCAAATGCAACAATCTTTGCATATTTCAATGGGATCTCTTTTACCTTCTTGAAATATGCCACATCTTTAGGGTTTGAACCTGGCCATCCACCTTCGATGTAATGAATACCAAGTTCATCTAATTTTCGCGTAATTTTAACTTTATCCTCAACACTGAAAGATATGCCTTCACGCTGAGAGCCGTCTCTCAACGTAGTATCATATACATATATCATTCCTTTTCACCTTCCAGAATTAATAATACCTCTTGAACTACTAGCTCCCCCATCTTATCAGTTCCAACCTCTTCCCCCTTTATCTTAAGATCAGGGGTATGATATCCTTTCTTTAAAACATTCTCTACCCCAGTCTCTACAGCGGTAGCCAATAACTCGTTCTTAAGGGAATACCTCAGGAGCAAGGCTACTGTAAGTATAGTAGCCAAAGGATTAGCTACTCCTTTACCAGTAATATCAGGGGCAGAACCATGTATAGGTTCATACAATGCATATCTATCGCCGAGGCTAGCAGATGGAAGCATCCCTAATGAACCTAAGATAGCTCCCGCTTCATCACTCAGAATATCCCCGAACATATTCTCTGTAACAATCACATCAAAATCCTTTGGTCTTCTTACAATCTGCATAGCACAGTTATCTACATATAGATGTTCAACATCTACTTGAGGATAATCTTTAGCCTTCTCTATAACAACCTCTCTCCAAAGTCTAGAACTTTCTAGAACATTGGCTTTATCTACAGAGGTAACCTTCTTTCTTCTGGAAAGAGACAGAGCGAAGGCCATCTTTACTATCCTTTCTATCTCATATCTATGATATATTAATGTATCTATCGCCTTCTCTTTATCTCTATATTTTGGCTCTCCAAAGTATATACCCCCTGTAAGCTCTCTCAATATGATAAAGTCTACTCCTTCTATTATCTCAGGCTTTATAGGAGAAGCACCTGACAAAGAGGAAAAGAACTTAACAGGTCTTATATTTGCATAAACTCCAAGGTTCTTCCTCAATCCTAGTAGTGCCTGTTCAGGTCTTTTAGATACTTCAATATTATCCCATTTAGGACCACCTACCGCTCCAAGTAAAACTGCATCTGCATCTAAGGCTATATTCATAGTGCTTGCAGGTAGTGGTTCTCCATACATATCTACAGCTATCCCACCAATTAATGCCTCTTCAAATGCAAGGTTTAAACCAAATTCCTTATCTAAAACCCTTAAAAGTTTCACCCCTTCTGAGACTACCTCAGGTCCTATCCCATCTCCAGATAAAATAGCTATCTTAAACATCTATTCCAAGTCTCCTCTTAGTATAATTAGTTAACCCACCACAGTTTATAATCTCTACAAGCTGTGGTGGATATGGCTGAAATTTATACTCTCTTCCTGTAGTTTTATTAAGAATCTTACCAGATTCAAGAAGAATCTCTAAGATATCCCCTTCATTACATTCCCTAGATGCCTCTTCCGATATAAGAACTGGAAGTCCTACATTGATCCCATTCCTATAAAAAATCCTGGCAAAACTCTCCGCTATAACAGCACTTATTCCTACCCCAATGATTGCAAGGGGGGCGTGCTCTCTAGAACTTCCACATCCAAAGTTCCTTCCAGCCACAATGATATCTCCCTTTGATACCTTTAATGAAAATTCTGGGTCTAATCCTTCCATACAGTGTTTCCCAAGTTCATTCTTATCCTTAGTAACTAGGTATCTAGCAGGTATAATAATGTCTGTATCTATATTATCTCCAAACTTCCATACCTTACCAGCCATATTTACCTCCAAGAAATTATTGCATTGAATTTTAACTTCTAATATACTACAAGTCAAGAGAATTTGGTAGATAAATCCAAAAAAAGGAGGAAAGACATATGCTTGCAGCAGTACTAGAAGGAATAAAAAAGATGGTTTTAAAGGAGGTTCCTACTCCAAAGATCAGGAACAATGAAGTTCTAGTAAGGGTAAAGGCGTGTGGAATATGCCAAACAGATTACTCTGCATACACGGGAAGGAGGACAAATTGGACGCCCCCAATGATACTTGGTCATGAGATCTCAGGGGTGATAGAAAAGGTAGGGGATGAGGTAGAGAGCTGGAAATCTGGAGATGAGGTAGTATTAAGTCCTGTTATCTCCTGTGGAGAATGTGATTACTGTAGAGTAGGTCTTGGACATTACTGTAGGAATGGAAAGGTAATAGGAGGAGAAGGACAGAAGATAGTTTTGCCAGGTGGATTTGCAGAGTATGTAGCAGTTCCTACAAGTGTACTATATAAAAAACCTATCAATGCATCATTTGAATCTACTGCACTTTCAGAGCCATTAGCCGGGTCTTATAAGGGAATGATAGAATACTCTAATCTAAGGCTAGGAGAAGATGTGGTAATTATAGGGGCTGGAGCTATGGGACTTCTCCTCTTAGAATTAGCAGTGGCAGGAGGGGCAGGAAGAATAATAGTAGTAGACATAGTAGATTACAGGCTTAAAAAGGCAATAGAACTTGGGGCTACCCATACTATAAACTCTAAGAAAGAGGATGTAAAAAGAAAAGTATACGAGATCATTCCGGATGGGCCCGATATAGTGTTTGAAGCTGCCGGAGTGTTAGAAGCAGCTCAGATGGCATTTGAACTTACAAGGAGAGGAACAAGGATAAATATGTTTGGAGTTATCATCCCAGGATATATACAGGTATCTCCAGCGGAGATACACTTTAATGAGACTAGAGTAGATGCATCGTTCTCAGTAAACCCAAGGGTAATGACAAAGGCTGTTAGCCTTATAGAAAAGGGCAAGGTAGATCCAGAAAAGATTATAACCCACAGATTCCCATTAAGAGAGATCAATAAGGCATTAGAGGCTATGGAGTCTCCAGACCGTATAAAGGTGGTGATAAATCCATAAAAAATAAAAGAGCCCCGAGGGGGCTCTTCTAGGGAGGTGGGTTATGAGAGGTTACCTGGTGTTGGTGTCTTTGAACAATTATATTCTAGATGATAATTATTAAGAGAAAATTAAGATAATATTAATGTTTTGTTAAGATTTCAATTTTGACAACCAGAGTATTTTCTGGTATCATACCCTTAACCTTTAAATCGGTTCGGTGAGGCCGAAAAGGTTTTGCCGGATCGCCTAATATAATGGAGGTGATCCACATTGGAAATGTTAAGAAGGAAAGATCTGTTAGATACAGACCTTCTTACAAGAGAGGAGATACTACTTATCATTAACACTGCACTTAAGATAAAAAAAGAAGGAGTAAGATCTCTATCACTCTCTGATGAAATTGTATCCCTTCTATTTTTTGAACCTAGCACCCGTACGAGGAATTCATTTGAGATTGCAGCAAAAAGACTAGGAGCCATAGTAGTCTCTATGGATACCTCAGGAAGCAGTTTGATAAAAGGAGAGTCCGCACTTAATACTGTAAGGACCCTACAGGCTATGGGGGTAAATTATTTTGTGATAAGGCATAGAGATTCAGGATTTCCCTATCAGATAGCCCAGAAGGTTCAGGCCTCAATCATAAATGCAGGGGATGGCACTAGAGGACATCCAACCCAAGCACTTTTAGATGCCCTTACTATTATAGAATCAAAGGGAAATATAACTGGTAAAAAGATAATAATAGTAGGAGATATAATCCATAGTAGGGTAGCCAGGTCTAATATATGGCTATTGAAGAAATTGGAAGCCGACATCACCCTGGTAGGTCCACCAGAATTTTTACCAGAAGAATTTGAGTCTTTAGGTCTAAATATTAGCTATTCCCTAGACGAGGCAATATCTGATGCAGATATAGTTATGGGGCTTAGAATACAGAGAGAAAGGATGGAAAAGATGAGTATCTCGGTAGAAGAATACATAAAGAGGTATCAGATAAGTACAGAAAGGCTCTTCAAAGCTAAGGATGATGTAATTGTAATGCACCCTGGTCCAGTAAATGTAGGGATAGAGATGACAGAAGAGGTCCTCTATTCTGACAGATCATTGGTAGAAAAGCAGGTAACTAATGGGGTATTCATAAGAATGGCTATTCTTAGTTTGTTAAAGGAGATGAGAGCATATGGAAGTAACTCTTAAGGAGCTCTTGCCTAATGCCTATAGGGAACACAAGGCTATAGTGCATTTCAACATTCACACTCTAGAGGATATTGAGGCAATTATAGAGGCAGGGTATGAGTTAAATCTACCCGTTATAGTAGCCTGTACTCCTAGGGTTTTAAACACACTTGGAGGGAGAAGTATAGTAGGGGTTTATAGGTCTTTAGCAGATTACTGTAATACTCCTATAGTATTACATCTAGACCATACTACAGAACTAAAAGATATATGGAAGGCTATAAGTGCTGGATTTACCTCAGTAATGATAGACGGCTCGAGGTTACCATACGAAGAGAACGTCAAACTTACATCTACTGTAGTAGAGGTGTCTAAGGCAGCTGGTATCTCTGTAGAAGGAGAGATAGGGGCTGTTCCAGGAAGAGAGGACGATGCCAAGGAGTTTAAAGGGGCACTAACGGAACCAGAGGTAGCAACCTCATTTGCATTAGATACTGGAATAGATGCGTTAGCAGTGGCTATAGGAACTGCTCACGGATTCTATAAAGACCCGCCAAGGTTAGACTTTGAAAGACTAGAAAGGATAGATAGAGAGGTGAATATTCCGCTTGTTCTCCATGGAGGAACAGGGATTCCTATATCGGATATCAAGAAGGCTATATCTCTTGGTATATCTAAGGTGAACATAGGAACAGAACTGTTAGCCCTAGTTACCAACACATATAGAGAGGCATCTAAACTTAGTTATGACGTACTTGATATAGTAAATGAGGGAAAGAAGAGACTAAAGGAAAGAGCAAAGGAATTACTAATAGAGATAGAGGGATAACGGGTTGAACCGTTATCCCTTACTCTTTATTATTTCCTCAACTACTCTAGCTAGACTTTCTGGATCTAACCCATACATCTTGAATAGCTCATCAGACTCCCCGGAAGCACCATAGCAACTTACCCCGAGTTTTCTAAACTTGACATTTAGCCCCTCTTCTCCTATCGCCTCAGCAACTATAGAACCTAAGCCTGTATTCACATAGTGATCCTCATATGTAACTATAGCTCCAGTTCCTGCAGAATCTCTTAGAATCTTTCTATCAAGTGCCAAGGGGCAGGAAACATTAACAATCCTTACAGAGTAGCCTCTAGATTTCAATATCTCCCAAGCCTTTACTGCCCTATACACCATTGTACCCATAGTAAATACTGTGGCATCCTTACCTTCTCTTAATATATCTATCTTGCCATATTCAAATACATAATTCGGCCCATAGAAAGGATTCCCAGACTCATCAGTAATGATAGGGATCACAGACCTACCCATAACAAGTAGGAAGTTTCCTTCAGTCTTAGCTATATATCTAGTAGCTATATCTGTCTGATTTGGGTCTGCAGGTACAATGATTTTAAAGTCAAGAAGGTTTCTTATAACACCTATGTAGTCTATACACTGATGAGTCTTTCCATCAGACCCAACATCAAGTCCACAGTGGGTGGTTACAAGTTTTAGATTGGTCCCATTTATACTATTAAGTCTATGCTGATTATATGTCTCGTCTATTCCAAATACTCCGAAGTCAGCAAAAAAACTAACAACCCCTTGAGTGGAGATAGCACCTGCTATTGTAGCTGTATTATGCTCCTGAATACCACCCTCAAAGAAGTGACCTGGACAACTCTTCATAAACCCATCTGTCTTTACAGAACCTGCTAGATCACAATCAAAAACTACTACAGGTGTATGTTTACCGTCGTTATTCCTCTCTCCAAGATCTTTCAAGGCATTTCCAAATGCAGACCTGTTATCTTTTTTATCCTGAACAGTATAAAGGAAAGGTACTCCAATGTCTATACTTATAGGTTCAGACTTAGGAAGATTATGTGGTTTAGGCTGGAAGGAATCTCTTAATTTCTTATATCTTTCCAAGTCATCCTCTAAGCCTAACTCCTCCATAGCCTTTTTATATTCATCTATAGTAAGAGCCTTTCCATGATAGAGCTCTTTATTCTCCATAAAAGAAACCCCTTTACCCATAACCGTCTTAGCAAGGATAGCTATCGGTTTTCTCTTCTCTACACCATATCTCACTGCTCTGTATATCTCCTGATAGTTATGCCCATCTATCTCTAGAACTTCCCATCCATCAGCAAGATAATTAGCCTTTATATCTTGAGGCATAACAAAGCTATTGGTACCACTTATCTGTAATCCGTTGTTATCTATAATAGCAGTGATACCTAAACCATACTTTACTGCAAATCTCCTCGCCTCAGAGAGTTGCCCCTTTTGTTGTTCCCCATCACCCATTACAATAAATGTATGAAAATTATATCCCTTTACCTTATTTAACAAGGCAAAACCACAGGCAGCAGACAAGCCCTGTCCTAAGTTACCTGTCGTCCATTCTATCCCAGGGATCGTCCTTTCTATATGCCCCTCAAAAAGACTTCCAGCCTGTCTAAAATGTGCTATTGCCTCATCGAGATCTACAAAACCAAATCTACCTAATACACTGTAGACACCTGGCGAAGTATGACCATGACTTATGACTATCCTATCTCTTTGAGGATTGTAAGGATCTTTAGGGTCTACGTTTGCAAAAGAATAAAGGACAATATAGATATCAATAGATGACATAGAACCACCTGGATGCCCTTGTTTTGCCAAAGTAGTCATCTTTAAAATATCTCCTCTACAGAGATTTCCCAATCTCTTAAGTTGCTCTATCTCCTGAGAATCTAGAAATTCCTTATTGAATCTACTCAATATCTATCACCTGCCTTATTTAACTAATTCTGGTATAAGTAGCGCCATATTGATTGCTTCATCAGCATGTTCTATAAATATAAACTCTATATCCTCCTTAACTAAATTTGGCACTTCATCAAGGTCCCGTCTATTCTCTTTTGGTAAGATTACTGTCTTTAACCCTGCCCTGTGAGCTGCAAGGACCTTTTCTCTTATCCCACCTACGGGGAGAATCTTTCCTCTTATAGTGATCTCGCCTGTCATCCCTAGATCTTTCTTTACTGGAATCCTTCTTATAGCAGAAGCCAAGGCAGTAGCTATAGTAACACCTGCTGACGGACCATCCTTAGGAACAGCTCCTGCCGGAACATGGATATGAATATCCCATTTGTCGTAGAAATTACTCTCTATACTCCACTCTTCAGATTTAGACCTTACATATGTAAGAGCAGCCCTAGCAGACTCCTGCATAACCTCTCCTAGCTTTCCAGTAAGAATAAGTCCACCTTTTCCTGGAACAAGGGTTACTTCTATAAACAGAACATCTCCACCCGCTTCCGTCCAAGCCAAACCTGTAGCCACCCCTATTTCATCCCTCTCTCCAGCAAGGCCATAACGAAATCTAGGGATACCAAGATACTTCTCTATATCCTCTTCAGATATCTCAAATGGACCTGCCTCTCCTTTAGCCACTCTCTGAGCAATCTTTCTTAAAACAGAACCTATCTCCCTTTCCAAATTCCTTACTCCAGCCTCTCTAGTGTATTCTCTTATTATCCTCTTTATTGCGTCCTCTTCAAATCTTATCATCTCTATACTCAAGCCATTCTCAGATATCTGACGGGGAATCAGATACTTTTTTGCTATCTCCAACTTTTCATACTCAGTATATCCTGGCAGGGTAATTACTTCCATCCTATCTAGAAGTGCAGGAGGAATAGTATCCAACATATTGGCAGTAGTTATAAAAAATACCTTAGAAAGATCAAAGGGGACATCTAAATAATGGTCTACAAACTTGTTATTCTGCTGAGGGTCTAACACCTCTAACAATGCTGCAGCAGGGTCTCCTCTAAAATCTACTCCGAGTTTATCTATCTCATCCATCATAAATACAGGGTTATTCGTTCCAGCCTTCCTTATTGCCTGAATAATACGACCTGGAAGCGCACCCACATAAGTCCTTCTATGCCCTCTGATCTCTGCCTCATCCCTAACTCCTCCAAGAGATATCCTTATGAATTCCCTCCCCATAGCCCTTGCTATAGACATCCCTAGAGAGGTCTTTCCAACCCCAGGAGGACCAACAAAACAGAGTATAGGTCCATGGGTTTCAGGTTTAAGCTTCCTCACAGCAAGAAATTCTAGGATTCGGCTCTTTACCTTTTCCAAGTCATAATGATCCTCATCTAGAACCTTACTAGCTCTCTCTATATCTAAATTATCTTCAGTAGATTTAGACCAGGGCAGATTTATAAGCCAATCTAGATATGTCCGACTTACTGTATACTCAGCTGCCCCTGGCATCATCTGAGAAAGCCTATCCAACTCCCTTTCTGCCTCGTTTTTTACTTCCTCAGGCATCCTAGCCTGTTCTATCTTTTCACGAAGTTCATTTATCTCTTTTGTCTGCTGGTCTGTTTCTCCTAGCTCTTTCTGTATAGCCTTAAGCTGTTCTCTTAGTATATACTCACGTTGTCTTTTATCCATCTCTGTTTTGATCTCGCTCTGAATCTGCTTACCAACCTCGAGGATCTGGACCTCAGAGTTGAGAAGATACGTAACCTTCTGGAGTCTCTCCTTTACATCTATAATCTCCAATACTTCTTGTTTCTGTGCTGTAGTTATATTAAGATTTGCAGCAATGAAATCAGCTAACTTATTTGGTTCTGCTATATTCATAGCGGTTACATAAGCCTCATCAGACAGATAAGGTGCCATAGAGACAACCTTCTGAAAGAGGTCTAATGCATTCCTCATTAGACCTTGAACCTCGATGGTCATTTCATATACCTCTTGTATTGGTTCAATAGAAGCCTTAAAGTAAGGCTCTGTCTCTATAATCTGTTTGATCCTTATCCTTGTCATTCCTTGAACAAGAAGCCTTGTAGTCCCATCAGGAAACTTCAACATACGAATAATCGTACAGAGGGTTCCAGTATTATAAATCTGTTCCACATTGGGCTCTTCTACATTAGGATCTTTCTGTGCCACTACTGCAAACATCTTATTCCCTACTGCTACATCGTCTATAAGCTTTATCGACCTTTCCCTCCCCACAACGATAGGAGCTACCATAGAAGGAAAGATAACCGTCTCTCTTAATGGGAGAATTGGGAGAACTTCTGGAACCTTACCCACTTCATCACTCATAAGCTTCCCTCCTCTTCTAGTGGAATATTTTTGACGCTAGTCGCCTTAGGGAAAACTATCTTAAGAATTCCATTCTGGAAAGAGGCCTTGGCATCCTCTTCTCTCACAAAGATAGGGAGAGGGATAGACCTTTCAAAAACACCGTAATTTATCTCCATCTGATGATAAGCCTCTTTCTTGTTTGTATCTGGTTCTTTTCTATTACCCCTTATAACCACCATATTACCCTGGACAAAGATCTCTATATCCTCTTTATTTACCCCTGCTATCTCTACTAAGACTATCAGCTCTTTGTCTGTCTCATACACATCTACAGAGGGCTTCCACGAGTAAGCCCCAAAAACACATTCCATAAATTGCTGAATCTCTCTGTCTATATTCCAGAAATCATCAGAGAAATTCATAGATTTCCAGTTATTCATATAGTTTAATCCCTCCTCCATACAACACGGACCAATTTTTGACTTTCACTAAATTTATATTCTATACTCCCTTTATATGTTCTGAAGAGGGCTCTACCTAATCTTAATGCCAATGCCTCATTTGTAGTTTCTATATAAATCTTACCATCCTTATCCTCAATATCTATTATCCTTCCTAAGGGATTTTTCTCCATCTCTCTCGCCTCTTCATTCTTTATAAGATTCATAGCCTCATCTTTATGTGAATGGATAAAATCTCCAGACAATTCTACTATCCCCATAGCATAGTGGTCCTCTATCTTACGACAGGCAGGACACTTTGCCTCTGCTATATAGTCACTTTCATCACTCAATTTTATATCCTTTTCATCTATAAATTGCCATCTCTTCTTATTATATACAACCCCACAAACTGGGCATCTTGTAGGGTCATGATATTCTATCCCCCCAATATAAGGGTCATCCAAGTGTTCACTTGTTTCTCTCATCTGCCTACGGATAATACTCATATTCTCACAACCTCCTTATTCTCAATAACACCTATAAACATCTCCGTAATAGGATCAAAGAAATACATCCTTCTTATAGAAAATGGAATCACCTCACCAACCTCCCATATGTGTTCTAAATCCCTTCTTATCTTTATATGTGTATTCTCTTTGATCCTCACAGTAACAATCTGCGATTTCTCTGAAGGATTCGGTTCACTTACCTCTACTATCCCTCTAAAATCACCTCCTAAAGAAATATCTTCTGCTTTTATCCCTGCTATAACCTCTCCTAAAAGGTTCTTAGTAGGAAATATTATGCCTCCACCATAAAACACATTATCCACTATATTCCCCTTTATCAAGCTCATAGGAGGATTCCCTAAGAACCCAGCTACAAAAGCATTATAAGGATTATTATAAATCTCATCAAATGTTCCGTGTTGTATTATCCTACCCTGTCTCATAATAGCTAATCTATGTCCTAAAGAGATAGCCTCTATCTGGTCGTGGGTAACATATATGGTAGTTATTCCAAAATGTCTTAGTAGTCTTTTTAACTCTATCCTAGTAGTCTGTCTTAGTTTTGCATCCAAATCAGAGAGTGGTTCATCTAACAGGAAGACAGATGGATTCCTTATGATACATCTACCTAGAGCTACCCTCTGCTTCTGTCCGCTAGAGAGGGTACCAGGTCTTCTTGACAATAGGTCTTCAAATCCGACCCCCAAAACGTTAGATGTATATCTTACCCGCTCCTCAATCTCCTTATCTGGAAGTCTCTTTAGAAGAAGATTAAATACAACATTCCCTTTAGACGTCATATGTGGATATAAAGCATAGTTCTGGAAGACAAAACCTATCCTCCTATTCTTGGTAGAAATATTATCTACACATTCTCCATCAAAGTATACATGACCTGTATCAGGTTCAAGGAGTCCGGCAATAACCCTAAGTAGTGTACTTTTACCACATCCAGAAGGTCCCAAAACAGAAAGGACCTCACCCTGAGAGACATCTAAGCTAACATCATCTAGAGCAACTACTGGACCATCGGTAACTAACAAACCCCCAGTTTCTACCTTGACAAAACGTTTCTCTCTGAAAAAGCCTATATCAGAACGAAAAACCTTTGTTATGTGCTCTAATCTTATACTTGCCATAAAAGACCTCTCACTAATATTATATCACCTAATAGACCTACCCCTCTTAAAGTAGATACTTTTACCTTCTAATCCCTAACTCTTCTAACTTTTTATCCCTTTCCTGTAGGAATCTATCTATAGTCTCTATGTCCTCTACAGTTAACTCAAAATCACCGGCAGGGGCTATCTCCTCAATCTGGGATGGATTACGAATCCCAACGATAGCAGCAGTTACCTCAGAACGTCTCAGTATCCATGCAATAGCAACCTGGGCAAGGGTCCTATTATATTTCTTAGCGATATCTTCTAAATTCTTCACCAATTCTAAGTTTATGCTGAGTTCTGGCTCTTGGAAGTGAGGATCATTACGACGATGGTCATCAGGTGGAAAGTTATTTACCCTTTCTCTAGTAATCTTACCAGTAAGTAATCCCTTCTGCATAGGACTGTATACTATGACCCCAATATTTTTCTCCTTACAATATGGTAAGATCTCTTTCTCTATACCTCGAGTTATCATACTGTAAGGTGGCTGTAAAGAGGCAACAGGATGGATCTTCTCTATTCTTTTTAGCTGTTCTACATTAAAGTTTGAGACTCCAGCATAACGAATCTTACCTTCTTTTACAAGCTCAGCCATAGTAGCCCATCCCTCTTCTATATCCTCATCAGGATCAGGCCAGTGGATTTGATATAGGTCTATCACATCTACCTGAAGTCTTCGTAAGCTCTCCTCTACCTCTTTTTTAATGCTTTCCCTCTTAAGCCGACCAAAAATATTTCCATTTTCATCCCATACCCTTCCACACTTAGTAGCAATTATAGGCCTCTTAGGTAGACCCTTAATAGCCTTACCCACTATCTCTTCTGAATGTCCTAAACCATATACTGCAGCGGTATCTATCCAGTTTACTCCTAAATCTATGGCTCTTCTAATAGCATCGATTGAATCCTTATCATCTTGAGGTCCCCAACTGTACATCCAACCACTACCACCAAGAGCCCAAGAACCGAAACCTATAACAGAAAGGTTAAGATCTGTCCAACCGAGTCTTCTTGTTCTCATATAAGCCTCCTATCTGAATTCATTCTTTGATAAATAAAATTATACCACGAAATAGAAAATTATGGAAAGGATTCTGTAGATAACAGAAATATGGTATAATGCACATAGTAAAAAATATGAAAGGAGGATGCTAGATATGCCTGAGTTTGGAACTCCACAGTCTGTCTTTTCTCCTGGAAGAAAGGTTACTAGGGAGGAATTGATAAGAGCCATAAGATTTTTTGTAGCTGCAGAATATGAGGCTATCCAAATGTATCAAGAGATTGCAGAATCTACAGATAATACCTTAGCAAAGAGTGTGTTATACGACATAGCTAACGAAGAGAAAGTCCATGCAGGAGAATTCTTGAGACTTCTTAAAGAGCTGGATAAGGAAGAAGAGAAGTTTTACAAAGAAGGGGAGAAAGAGGTAGAAGAGATGATAGAAAAGATAAATAGATAGAAGGGAGGCAAAGATGGTTATTGGACTTCAGCTCTATTCAGTAAGAGAGTTCTGTAAGACAAAAGACGAGATCCTAGACACCTTAAAGAAGGCAAGAGCCATAGGCTATCAAGTAGTTCAGGTATCTGGGATTGGAAGGATTGATACAAAAGAATTAAAGAAGATGCTAGATGACTTAGGGATAAAAGCCCCAACTACCCATCAAAGCTATAGTAGGCTCATAAATGAGACAGAAAAAGTTATAGAAGAGCACAAGATTCTTGAAGCGCCTTATGTGGTATGCCCTGGTTTACCTATGGAGCTTCATAATCCAGATGGCTATAAGAAGGTAGCCGAAGAACTTAGTAGGATTGGAGAGATGATGAAAAAAGAAAGATTAACCCTTCTATACCATAACCATGGGATAGAATTCCAAAGATACAATGGAAGGACAGGACTAGAGATTCTATTTAAAAATGCCAAAGAGAATACACTACAGATGGAGATAGATACCTATTGGGTCCAGTATGGAGGAGGAGACCCTGCCTACTGGATAGAGAGATTCCAAGACAAGATGCCCATCTGCCACTTTAAGGATATGGGTATCAAGGATAATACCCAGGTAATGATGCCTATAGGTACAGGAAACTTAAACTGGAGTAGAATAATAGAAGCCTGCGATAAAGTTGGTACAAAATATGCAATGGTAGAACTAGACCAATCTCCCCTCTACCCTATATGGGAAGCACTTAGAATAAGTCTTGAAAATATGAAGGGTATGGGACTTTCTCTCTCTTAGTCTCTTAAGACCCTCTCCACAACCTCCACGAATTCAAATAGGTCGAATACAGGTTGAAGGGCATCTTCATTCTTCTGTAGGGTGCCCTTCAGGTTATTCCAGAGTTCTAAAGCAGTCTTGTCTTCCCCTGTAAATTTCTTCTTTAGGATAGAAGCTAGAGCTAAAACTACTTCTGAATGATATTTAAGATAAAGCCAGGACTTAAATAGAGCCTTATCTTCTTCTCTTATTCTATCTTCTATTAAAGGTATAAAATCTGTTACCACTCTAGAGACCCTGTCTAATCTTTCTAACATATCTTTAGAGGGAGGTTTTTCTCTTCTTAAGCTAGGTGGGTCAAAAAGACTAGAAACTTTAGAGAGATAATCCTTTACCTTTTCTCCATCCTTCCCAAAGGCACTATTAAAGTAGTCATCTACTATATCATCAAAACTGATACTGTCATTCCATAAGGTATGAGCTATCACATATACTGGAAGCCCAGTTGGGAAGAACACTCTCTGTATCTGACAGCTTATAAGTCCGTTGAGTCCGATATTCTTTAGATTCTTTATATCTTCATATATAACCCTAGAGATCTCAAAATATCCAGGATCAGCATAATGAGCCCACATCAAATGATAGTCAAAGTCAAAGCTATCTCCATCAAATATCTTCTGCCAAGCCTTAAGGAAAGATACATTCTCGTCTATATTCTTAGGAAATATTAACTGATTTCTTCTATATTCAGGAATCTGGGCTTTCCCATAACCTGCCCTATACGTATCGCTATAAGACCTAGTGATGGGAGCAAACATTAGGATAAATCTATCTGGATTCTCTATTCTCTCCTTCTCTGGAGGCCATAACAAATCAACATATATCAAAAATACAATCTTAGTATTTATACCTTCAGTTGTAAGTAATCTATCAAGTTCATTCAGCATCATTATATAAAAGTCTGAAGGAATGGTATTCTTGCAGTTTTCACACTCACATTGATTGTTACTCCCATCAGCAAGCCAGAAATGAAGTGTATCAATCTCTGGATGAGTCTTTAAATACTCTACAATACTGTTAACTATGATCCTTCTTACCTCAGGGTTAGAGTAACAGAGATTTGTATTTAATGGTATTCCTCCAAAAAGCTCGCGCTTTCCATTTATCTCAGCAAAGTACTGTTTTATATCTGGAGAGATCTCTTTCTCATAAGGGTCCCAACCAAGGCCTGGGATTCCAAAAGGCTCACAAGTCCATCCATGCCCTACTGCATGGTATAAAAGACCTCTCGCTTTTATTTCAGTTGCAAGCTGACTTACATATTCTCTAGCCTTTTCTATAGAAAAATTTTCCTTCTCTTTAAGAGGATTGTTCCTATGAGAGTACCATCTTTCAAAGAATGTATAAGCCTCTCTGAACTGTATAAAATAACTATTAAAGCCTAACTTAGGGATAAAGTCTATCATATCAGCTACATTCTCATAACTCACTGCACCTTCTATACATATACCTCTATGTCGATAGGAAGCTTTTTCTTTCACCTTTACATCGACTTTTGAGATATCTCTTTTTGGAATAACTTCTCCATCCAATCCAGGTCTAATCCATCTAAACCCTACTTCTTTTAAGAATCTATACACTCCAAGGAGAATGCTTCTCTCGTTTGTTCCAGCAATAATACCAGTTCCAGAATTTATATCTATAAAGATAGCATCATCAAACTTGGGGTCTTCTACTTTAAGGTCTTCAAGGTTAAACTGATCCCAAAGACCAAGCCATATAGCATTCTCATCTTGATTATACTTATCTCTTTTTTCTATCGAGAAACCATATCGATTCCCAGCTAAAGTTAGATACTTCTCAAGTTCTCTGGCTGCAAAATCAACTGTCTCAGAATCTTTAAGCTTTAAGATTTTAATCATTCTTCCCTCCAAAAATATTTTATAACTCTACTCATCGCCTCTTCTATATATACCATATTCTAACACAGTTGTATATAACCTATATTCCATTGACTGTTGCATAAATGATCAAGGATCAGGGCTCGGTAGCACAGGCGTCTCGCCTGTCTAGGTCTCCAAGAATTGGTAGGAGAGTCTTCTTGCCTGTCCATTTTATTATTTTGGGCAACCCTTGG
>JBMFOH010000015.1:0-43326 GCA_049969715.1 bacterium
ATTTGAAGTATCTAGTAAATTCCTGGCCGTCGTCTCTCATAAATGTAGCCATATTAGTAGAGAGTGAGACATCTATACCAACTATTAGTGAGTTACTAATGTAATTCACCCCCTTTCTTTTTAGGATAGGAGCTTGATAGGGTATTCCCTGGGGGGAAGAGGATAACAACAGCCTCGCCATTAGAGCATACTATTACTAACCGGATGCACCTCAGTTTGCTAAGCTGAGGGATTAGTAAAGTATCTCACCCTACGTGTTAGAAGGGTATACCTCAACCCAGGGGTAACAGACTTTCTTAAGAGGACTAAGCCTCACGGAGGCGAAAGTTATAAACCCCTATCTAACTCTAGATGATATAATACCCTAGGGAATACCCTTAAATCAATATTAACTTTTCAAGGTACAGGTAATGCAATTTATATCAAAAACTATTATACGAGGAGGTAAATTGTGAGTAGGAAGGTTATTATAGATACTGACATTGGAGATGATATTGATGATGCTTTGGCTATTGCCTTAGCACTAAACTCTTCCGAACTTGAGGTTATAGGTATTACTACTGTTTTTAGAAATACCACCTTAAGGACAAAGCTAGCCAAAAAGTTATTGGATGTCTTTAACAGGTCAGACATACCTGTGTTTAAAGGGATTGAAAAACCTATATTGAGTGACTGGGATAAGAGTCTTATACCACCTCAAATAGAGGCAGTTAAGGAAGATATAATCGTAGATGAAAAGACAAGTGCAGTAGATTTTATAGTAGAAAAGATTATGAATTCAGATGAACGTATAACTCTTATCACTATAGGTCCATTAACTAATATAGCGACCGCTATAATCAAAGAACCTAGATTGAAAGATAGAACAGAGATATATATGATGGGAGGGATGTATTCTCAGGCATTTCCAGAGTGGAATATATATTGTGATCCTGAATCAGCTAGGGTAGTTTTCGACTCAGGGATCCATATAACTATGATAGGGCTCGATGTTACATTAAAGTGTAGGCTAGATAGGAGTTCTCTAGATAGAATTTATAGCTCTCAGAACAAGAAGGTTAGATTCTTAGCTGAACTTATTAAGATATGGCAAGAGGGAGATGAAAGTAGATATCCAATATTACATGATCCGCTTGCAGTTGCAAGCCTCATTAGGCCTGATTTTGTAAGGAAAGAGAATATACATATAAAAGTAGAAACTAGAGGAGAATTTACTAGAGGTGTAACTGTAGTAATAGATTCTCCATATGGAGATAGAAAGAATAATTCAAATGTAGATGTATGCATAGATGTAGATAGTAAAGGATTTATAGGGTTCTTTTTAGATAGGATATTAGGATAGATAACAGGGAGGAGAACCATTTTTGAAATTACTTTAGGGTTATCTTAATCTAGGAGGTTTAGTATGAGTTTTAATAATTATTGGTTTTCTAGAGATTATCGTCGTAATCTAGTGGATATGCATATTGAGGATTGGGATGAAAGATTTCTATCTCAGTTTGATTCCAAAAGATATGTAGAATTGTTAAAGATAGCTAAAGTTACTACCGCGATGATATATGCCAATTCTCATGTAGGTTATTGCTATTGGCCTACAAAGACAGGTTATATGCATAGAGGAATAAAAGGAAAAGATATCCTTGGAGAAATGATTGATCTATGTCATAAAGAAGGTATTAATGTTGTTATCTATTATAGTCTTATATTCAATAACTGGGCATATGAAAAAGAACCTTCTTGGAGAATAGTCCTTGCCGATGGGAAGGCTTCAAGAGTATGGACAGGACGTTATGGAGTTTGTTGTCCTAATTCTGGATATAGAGAATTCGTCCTAAGTCAAATAGAAGAGCTTTGTAGAAATTACAATTTTGAAGGTATTTTCTTTGATATGACATTTTGGCCTGCTGTATGTTACTGTAAATCTTGTCAAGAGAGGTTCTTTAAAGAGACAGGGAAAGAGCTTCCAAAGATTATTGATTGGGAAGATCCGGATTGGGTTAGATTTCAAAGAAAGAGGGAAGAATGGCTTTCAGAATTTGCTCATCTTACTACTAATAAGGTAAAAACTATAAATCCGAATATTTCAGTAGAGCATCAATTTTCTACCTGTGTGGCTGACTGGAGTTTTGGAGTAACTTCAGAAATTTCTAGAGCTAGTGACTATTGCGGAGGAGATTTTTATGGGGGCTCCTTACAAGAGTCATTTATCTGTAAACTATACTATAATCTTACTAATGATCAGCCTTTTGAGTTTATGACGAGTAGATGTATAGACTTAAGAGACCACACAACAACAAAGCCAAAAGAACATCTGGAGGCTCAAGTCTATTCAGCTTTATCCAATGGAGGAGCATTCCTCTTTATAGATGCTATTGACCCAGTGGGAACTTTAAATAAGAAAATCTATGAGACAATGGGAGAAATATACAGTAGGGTGAGGGATTATGAAAAATGCATCGGTGGGAAACTATGTCAGGATGTTGGAGTTTACTTTAGCTTCGAATCGAAGTTTGATCCAAAGGACAAAGGGAAGAATGTTTTAGAAAGTGCTCGTAAACAGCCTCATCTAGATTCAGCGCTAAATACCGCTAAAAGCTTAATAAGTAGTCATATCCCTTTTGGTATAATAACTAAGAAAAATCTTAGTGAACTATCAAAATATAAACTTATTATTCTTCCTAATGTTTTAATGATGGATGAAGAAGAGGTAAGTGCCTTTAGAGATTATGTTGCTTCTGGTGGTAGATTATATGCAAGTTATTATACCTCACTCTTAGACAAAAATGGTAATAAAAGAGAAGACTTTATGCTTGCCGATGTCTTTGGAGTCTCATATATAGGCAAGACCCAAGAAGAGGTAACTTATATAAGTCCTTGCCAAGAACTTTCGGAGATTTTTGGAGATGTCTCTTCTAAATATCCTCTTACTTTATTTAGCTCACAGATAAAGGTAAAGCCTCTTAATAGAGAAGAGGTTATAGCTCATATCAAGTTACCATATACTAATCCTTCAGATACTACAAAGTTTGCATCTATACATTCAAATCCCCCTGGTGTTGATACAGATTATCCTGCTATTATAAGGAGAAGATTTGGAAAGGGAGAAGTTGTATGGATTGCAGGTCCTTTAGAAATGATAGAGCATGAAACACACAGACAGTTATTTATTAGGCTTATTAAATCTCTGATAAAAGAAGGATTTTCATTTGAAGTAGATGCTCCCAAGTCAGTAGAAGTTACTATGTTTTATCAAGAAGAGAATAGAAGATATATTGTTAACCTTCTAAACTTTCAGCAAGAGTTACCAAATATCCCTGTATCTGACATAAAACTTAGAATTAAAACTGAAGATAAAACTTTCTCTAGAGTAGTAATTTTGCCAGAAGAAGTATCTTTAAATTTTGAGAGTAGAGAAGGATATCTAGAAGTTGAAATTCCAAGACTAGATACATTTCTGATGCTCGGTATTTATTAAAAGAAAGTTAACTATGCTATAATTAAGGCAGAGCAAGAAATATTAGAGGTGAGTAGATAATGTTAATAGAATATAAGGAGATATACGAAGAGAGTCTACTATAATAAAAATGGATAAGAGGATACTTAAGTAAGCTAGGATAGAAAGAGAAGAGTGGCTAAAAAAGGAATAGAAATTATCAAATATTAGGGAGGTTTTTATGAGATATGTAATGCAGAATTGCACAATCGAGTGGTCTTACGAGTCTGAAAAAGTTTATTCTGATCCGTTTAATGATATAGAACTCTCAGTTATATTTATCGATCCAGATAAAGAAGAAAAGATTGTTCCTGCTTTTTGGGATGGAGAAAATACATGGAGGGTCCGTTATTCAAGTCCTAAGATAGGAAGACATACTTTTCGTACAGTCTCGTCTGACCCATCTAATTCCAGCCTGAATGACCAGAAGGGAGAATTAGAAATTGTTCCTTATGAGGGAGATAATCCCCTTTTTAAGCATGGTCCTATTAAGGTAAGTGAAAATAAGAGACACTTAGAGTATATAGATGGGACTCCTTTTTTCTGGTTAGGGGATACTTGGTGGATGGGTCTATGTAAGAGACTCTCTTGGCCTGAAGAGTTTCAGATTTTAACTCAGGATAGAGTAGAAAAAGGATTCTCTGTGATTCAGATCGTAGCAGGTCTTTATCCCGATATGCCTCCTTTTGACCCAAGAGGTGCAAATGAGGCAGGGTTTCCCTGGGAGAAAGATTATTCTACGATAAATCCAGACTATTTTGATATGGCAGATCTAAGAATAAGTTGGCTTATTAGATCAGGGCTTGTCCCTTGTATTGTAGGATGTTGGGGATACTATCTTCCTTGGCTTGGGATAGAAAAGATGAAAAAACATTGGAGATACTTAGTTGCAAGATATTCCGCATTTCCAGTTGTATGGTGTTTAGCAGGAGAGTATGATATGCCTTATTATCTTTCGAAAGAAAAAGAAAAAGATAAAAAGACTCAGAAGGATGGATGGATAGAATTGGGAAGATATCTATGTGAGATAGACCCATACCATCATCCTATTACTGTTCACCCAGGAACGTATGCTAGAGAAAATACTGATATTTTGAAGGTTTTAGATTTTGATATGCTTCAAACAGGACATAGTGATAATAGTTTGAGAAATACTGTCTTTCGAGTCCAGCAGTCATACTATGGAGAACCCAGAATGCCAGTAGTTAATGGGGAAGTATGTTATGAAGGGATTGGTGGTCAATGTAAAGAACAGATACAAAGACTTATGTTCTGGGCAACTATCTTGAATGGTGCTTGTGGTTATACCTACGGAGCAAATGGAATCTGGCAGGTGAATAGAAAAAATGAACCTTTTGGACCTTCTCCTCATGGGATGAGCTGGGGAGATACCCCTTGGGAAGAGGCATATAAATTCCCTGGTTCAAAACAGTTAGGAATTGCCAAGAGATTATTGGAGAAATATCAGTGGTGGAGATTTGAGCCACATCCAGAGTGGGTAGAAGTGGAAATATTGGAGGAGAATAGAAAGAACAATTATTATCCTTATTGTGCTGGGATTCCTAAAGAGGTAAGGATTATATATCTACCTTTCTTTTACAACAATTTTAAGATAAGAGATTTGGAAGATAGTGTTTCATATAAAGCATACCTTTTCAATCCTGCAAATGGAGATGAAATTGATATTGGAATTGTTATACCTAATGGAGATAGGAAGTGGCAATTACCAGAACTTGTAGAAGGTTCAGGGATGAGATTACCAATATATCAAGACTGGGTTTTAGTCTTGGAGGTGAAGTAAAATTATGCGAACTTGTATAAATGAAGCTACCACAATGCCTTATTCTCTAGAAGAGGATGTTATATCAGCTAGTAAGGCGGGTTTTGAAGGAATAGAACTATGGGTCGATAAAGTAAAAAAGTATCTTGAGCCTAATTCAGTAGATAATTTGAAAGAATTACTAGAGAGGAATAATCTAAAACCTGCGTCTATATGCCCTTTCTTCTTAAACACTTTTGGAGACCAAGAAGCTTCTACCCAGAATATAGAGTGGGGAGCTAAGATTGCAAGTAAGATTAACTGTGAGATACTCTTAGTCTGTCCTGATGCTCCTCCTAAAGGAATAGAGTATAAAGAGGCTATTAAGAGGGCTGGAGAATTTGCTAAAAGATGTGCAGAAATTACTAGTAATTATGGCGTGAAATTAGCTATAGAACCATTAGGGATGCATCCGTTTGTCCCTGGACCAAAGGAAGCGTTAGAGATAATTGAAACTGCAAATCATAATTCTTTAGGGCTTATAATAGATACTTTCCATTATTATAAATCAGGAGTTACCCTTGAAGATATAGAAGCTATTCCTATAGAAAAACTACTTCTTGTCCATATCAATGACTGTGAGGACCTTCCTAGGGAAGAATTGACTGATAAGAACAGATTATACCTTGGTTTAGGTGTAATACCCCTTAAGGAGACCTTAGAGATATTAAAAAAGAAAGGTTATACTGGTTTTCTCTCTGTAGAGATCTTTAGAGATGAATATTGGGAAAAGCCTATTGATGATATAACTAGACTAGCCTTTGAATCTTTGCAGAGTCTTCTAGAGGCCTTAGATGGATAAAGTAAAACTTGTCTTTGTTGGTGTTGGCAATATGGGGCAGTGTGCCCATCTTAAAAATTATGCCATTATCCCAGACTGTGAAGTTGTTGCTCTTGCTGAGTTGAGAGAAGAGTTGGGTAAGAAAGTTGCTCAGCGTTATGGGGTCCCTAAAGTATATAAAAATTATAAAGAGATGTTAGATAATGAGGACTTTGATGGAATTGTAGCAGTTCAACCTTTTACAAGGCACGGAATTCTTATCCCAAAATTATTGAAAGCTAAAGTTCCTATATTTATAGAGAAACCTCTAGCTAGCTCTGTTGAAGTGGGAGAGAAGATTGCGGAAGCTGTAAAGAAGATGGGAACTTGGATTATGGTGGGGTATCATAAGAGGAGTGATCCTGCTACTATATATACAAAATCTAATATAGAAGAGTTTAAAAGGTCTGGCGAGATTGGGAAGTTAAAGTATATTCGTATCACTATGCCACCAGGAGACTGGATTGCTGGTGGTTTTAATGACTTAATAAAGACAGAGGAGTCTTATCCAAAACTTGAGCAAGACCCTCCACCAACGGATATGGATGAGAAGACTTATAGAAGATATGTAGAATTTGTTAACTATTATATACATCAGGTAAACTTATTGAGGTATCTTTTAGGAGAACCTTATAGAGTAAAATATGCTGATCTATCAGGTGTCGTAATGGCAGTAGAATCAGAAAGTGGAATTCCAGGGATAATTGAGATGGCTCCATATTCAACTACTATTGATTGGCAGGAGTCTGCCTTAATATCATTTGAGCATGGATATATAAAGCTTAACTTGCCTGCGCCACTAGCATATAATCGTCCAGGTAAGGTAGAAATCTTTAAAGACCCAGGTAATGGAAAGACCCCTGAAACTATTATTCCACAACTACCTTGGGTGCATGCGATGTATAGTCAAGCTGTAAACTTTATTAGGGCTGTAAGAGGAGAGACAAGACCACTGTGCGATGCAGAAGAGGCGTTAGAAGACTTAAAGGTTGCTAAAGATTATATAATATTATTAAAAAGGAGTGAGTCTATATGAAGGTGGCAGTTCTAGAAAAGATAAGAAATGTTTCTATAGAGGAGAGGGAAATTCCAAAACCTAAAGAAGATGAGGTTTTAGTAAGAATTAAATCAGTAGGGGTTTGTGGGTCTGATATACATTACTATAATGAGGGAAGGATAGGTTCTTTTGTAGTAGAAAAGCCTATAATCTTAGGACATGAATCTTCAGGAGAGGTAGTTGAGGTTGGGTCTAAAGTAAAATCTCTTAAAGTGGGAGATAGGGTGGCATTAGAGCCTGGGATTCCTTGTAGGAAGTGTAATTACTGTAAGACGGGAAGATATAATTTATGTCCTGATGTAGTATTTATGGCAACACCTCCTGTTGATGGGGCTTTTGCCGAATATGTTGTGCATCCAGAAGACTTTGCATTCAAGCTTCCAGATAATGTTTCCTATGATGAAGGGGCTTTAATGGAGCCTCTGTCTGTAGGCATTTATGCATCTAATAGGGCTAGAGTAAGACCTGGAAATAGTGTCTTAATCTTTGGTGCTGGACCGATTGGTTTAGTAACACTTCAATCTGCGAAGGCTTATGGTGCAGAGAATGTTATTGTCGTTGATATAAATGATTTTAGACTGTCAAAGGCTAAAGAGCTTGGGGCTGATTATACTATAAATAGTAAAATTGAAAACCTAGAGAGGATAAAGGAGATTTTCCCTGATGGCTTAGATATAGTCTTTGATGCTTCTGGGAATTCCTCTGTAATAAGAGAGACTACAAGATTTGCCAAAAGGGGAGGCAAGATAGTTTTTATAGGATTAGCATCTGAAGATTATATAGGGCTCAATATAAATGAAATAACTTCAAAAGAATTAGACCTTCTTGGTATATTTAGATATGCCAATGTCTACAAGAAGGCTATAGATTTAGTTGCCAAGGGAAAGATAGATTTAAAAACTCTTGTTACGCATCACTTTCCTCTAGAACAGACTCAAGAGGCTTTGGAATTTGCAGATAAAAATAAGGATAAGTGTATAAAAGTGATAGTAAACCCGTAAGGAGGCAGTATGAAGCACACAAGCTTTGATATATCTGGTAAGATCGCCCTTGTTACAGGTGCAAGTAAAGGGATAGGTAGAAGTATTGCCTTGACATTGGCAGATGGAGGAGCAGACATAATAGTTACTGCTAGAAATGAAGAGGAACTTAAAGAATTGGTCTCTGAGATTAAGAGTATGGGAAGGAATGCAGCATATATAGTAGCTGACCTTAGTAGTACTAAAGAGGCTATCAGTATGGCTAATAGAGCATTAGAAATCTTTGGTAAGGTAGATATTCTTGTTAATAATGCTGGAGTAAGCTTTCCTCAACTAGCTCTTGAAGTAACAGAGGAAGCCTGGGATAGTACTATGAATGTGAATCTAAAGTCTCTCTTTTTTATAACTCAGGTTATAGGAAAGAAGATGATAGAGCAAAAGAAGGGTAAGATTATCAACATATCTTCTCAGGCAGGTATAGTTGGATTAGAAGCCCATGCTGCCTACTGCGCCTCTAAAGGAGGAATAAACTTGCTTACAAAGGTTCTTGCTATTGAATGGGGAAGATATGGGATAAATGTAAATGCTGTAGCTCCAACAGTCATTCTTACTCCTATGGGGGAAAGGGCTTGGGCAGATCCAGTTAAGAGGGCAAAGATGCTTGAGCAGATTCCTATAGGAAGGCTCGGATATCCAGAGGATGTATCTGGAGTTGTCCTTTTCCTTGCATCTAGTGCTTCAGACCTTATAACAGGGGCAGTAATTCCAGTAGATGGTGGATACACAGCAAGGTAAAACTTATAACGCAATGGCTTTTCGCTGGAATATTGATAAAGAAGGAATTCTTATATGAAGTGAGAAATTATTAATCCAGCAAGGTATCGTTTAGAAAAAGCAGAAGCTACTCTGAAGGACATAAGTTTACTGCCAAGGATTTTGAGGCGTTTGAGGCTAGAGAGATTATAAGGAGAGGTATGCTCTGGTCAACTAGGGTTTTCTGAGTCAGTCAGGTTTTGCTTGACTTATAAAAAATCTTCTGGTATTATCTCTAAACATCTAAATATTAGGAAAGGCTATGAAGAGGAGTATTAGCTTTTAAAGTGAACTCGCCTCGGAGCTGGGTAGACGAAGTTGGAGTAATCTGCCCCGGGAATTCCCGTTATAGAATAAAGAGTGGGCTTAAAAGCCAATTAGGGTGGTACCGCGGAGAGCTTTCCGTCCCTAGCAGTTAGTTTGCTATGGAAGGAAAGCTTTTTTATAATCTGAAGAAGGAGTTGATGATATGCGTAGTGACGATGTAAAGAGAGGGATAGAACGTGCTCCTCATAGGTCTTTACTTAAAGCTTTGGGGGTAGATAATGAAGAGTTAAAAAAGCCGTTTATAGGGATAATAAACAGCTATTCTGAGATAGTCCCAGGTCATATACACCTTGATAAGGTAGTAGAAGGGGTAAAAGCAGGAATAAGAGAAGCTGGTGGAGTTCCATTTGAATGTGAAACTATGGCTATCTGTGATGGTATAGCGATGAACCACAGTGGTATGTGTTTTTCTCTGCCTTCTAGAGAGATTATTGCTGATTCTGTTGAGTCTCTTGCAGAGGCACATAAGTTTGACGGATTAGTAATCCTGCCAAACTGCGACAAGATTGTGCCTGGAATGATTATGGGAGCAGCTAGGATTAATATTCCTACTATCTTGATAAGTGGTGGGCCGATGCTTCCTGGAGAGTTTGATGGAAGAAGAATCGATTTAAGTAGTATATTTGAGGCGGTTGGTTCAGTAGCGGCAGGCAAGAAGGATATAGATTATCTCAATGCCCTAGAGGATACTGCTTGTCCTGGTTGTGGGTCCTGTGCGGGTATGTTTACTGCGAATTCTATGAACTGTCTATCTGAGGCTATAGGGATAGCGCTTCCGGGAAACGGAACCATTCCAGCTGTATATGCAGAGCGAATAAGATTAGCCAAAGAGGCAGGAAGAAGGATAGTAGAGTTAGTAAAGGAAGATATTACTCCTAGTAGAATTCTCACTAAGGAGGCATTTCTTAATGGTATAGCATTAGATATGGCTATGGGATGTTCTACAAATACTGTACTTCATCTTACTGCTATTGCCAATGAATTGGGTATCGAATTAGATTTTGATGAGATAAACGCTATTGCAGACAGAACCCCCTATCTATGTCACCTTAGTCCAGCAGGCCCATACTATGTAGTTGACTTATACAAGGCTGGTGGAGTAATGGCAGTGTTAAATGAACTGTCCAAGAAAGATTTGATTTATAAGGATGCACTCACTGCCTCTGGCAAGAAGATAGGTGAGATAATCTCTAAATTTGAGGTAAGAGATAGAAATGTAATAAAACCGGTAACTGACCCTATAAGGCCTACAGGAGGACTTGCTATCTTAAGAGGAAACCTGGCTCCTGATGGGGCAGTTGTGAAAAAGTCTGGAGTATCAGAAGATCTCTATCATTTCGTAGGTAAAGCAAGGGTATTTAATGGAGAAGAAGAAGCAACAAGAGCAATATTTAATAGAGAGATAAAGAAGGGAGATGTAGTTGTAATAAGATATGAAGGACCTAAGGGTGGCCCAGGAATGAAAGAGATGCTTACTCCTACATCTGCCTTGGTGGGGATGGGGATGGATTTAGACGTTGCCCTCCTTACGGATGGAAGGTTTTCTGGGGCAACGAGAGGACTTGCCATTGGTCATATCTCCCCTGAGGCTTGGGAAGGTGGTCCAATAGCCTATATAAAAGATGGAGACCTTATAGAGATAGACTTAGATAAAAGAGAAGTAAATCTTCTAGTAGACAAGGAGGAACTCTCTAAGAGGACATATAAAGTACCAGAGAGCCATAGGAAGAAGGGATATCTAGGTAGATATCAGAAACTGGTTTCTTCTGCCTCTTTTGGGGCGGTAATGGAGGTCAACAGAAGATGAAGCTTACTGGAGCTCGAATTCTTATTGAGGCACTAAAACAGGAAGGGGTAGAGGTTATATTTGGTATCCCTGGAGGTTCAGTGATAGATATATACGATGCGCTCTATGATTCAGAAATAAGGCATATCTTAGCTCATCATGAACAGGGGGCTGCTCATATGGCTGATGGGTATGCTAGAGCTACAGGAAAAGTGGGTGTATGCTTTGCTACGTCTGGGCCTGGGGCGACTAATCTGACCACAGGGATAGCTAATGCCTATATGGATTCTGTTCCTATAGTGGCAATCACAGGACAGGTAGCTTCACACCTAATAGGAAAGGATGCATTTCAAGAGGCAGATACAGTAGGAATCACATTACCTATAACCAAGCATAACTTTCTAGTAAAAGATGTAAAGGAATTGGCTAGGACTATTAAGGAAGCTTTCTATATAGCTAGGACAGGAAGGCCTGGCCCTGTACTTGTAGATATCCCAAAGAATATACAAACAGCTACTGCAGAATTTGACTATTCTATGGAGGTAGATATAAGGGGCTATAAACCTTCGGTAACTGGGCATATCAGACAGATAAAAGAAGCGGCAAGGCTCATAAATGAATCTAAGAAGCCTTGCATCTTAGCTGGAGGAGGAGTAATTATTTCTAATGCATCAGAAGAGCTCTATAAACTTGCGATAAAAGCAAATATACCTGTAGCTACCACATTTATGGGAATAGGGAGCTTTCCTCAAAACCATCCCCTCTCTCTTAAATCTGCAGGGATGCATGGAAACTATGCAGCTAATTATGCACTTATGGAGTGTGACCTTTTGATAGCTATAGGGTGCAGATTCAGTGACCGTACTACTGGCAAGGTTGATAAGTTTGCTCCATTGGCAAAAAGGATCCATATAGATATAGACCCAGCAGAGATAAATAAGAATATAATAGTTGATATTCCCATAGTGGGAGATGCAAAAAAGATTCTCAGTACCATTTTGGAGTATGTAGAAGAGAAAAGAGAAGACGAATGGCTTGATCGAATAAATGAGTTCAAGACCAAATACAAGTTAACCTATACTGATGGTGAATTTATAAAGCCTCAATTTGTTATAGAAAAGATCTATGAGATTGCCAGAGAGGATACCATTGTTGTCACAGAGGTAGGTCAAAATCAGATGTGGTCAGCATTATTCTATACTCACTCTAAACCAAGGCACTTTATCTCTTCTGGAGGACTAGGAACTATGGGATTTGGATTTCCTGCTGCAATAGGAGCTCAGGTAGGAAGACCTGATGCCCTGGTAGTAGATATAGCTGGTGATGGGAGCTTCCAGATGAATATTCAAGAGCTAGCAACTATAGCAGAGTATAACATTCCTGTTAAAGTAGTTGTACTTAACAATAGGGCATTGGGGATGGTGAGACAGTGGCAACAACTTTTCTATAAAAAGAGATATTCTTCTACTGTATATTCTAAAGAGGTCAACTTCGCTGAGATTGCCAATGCCTATGGGGTAAAGGGTTTTAGAGTAACTAAGAAGGAAGATGTGGTTACTACGCTGAAGAGTGCATTCAGCCATGATGGTCCAGCTATAGTAGATGTTATTATAGAGCAGGAAGAGAATGTAGTCCCAATGGTTCCTCCTGGGGCACCTATAAATGAGATTATTGGAGGGGATGAGATATGAGACACACCATTGCGGTATTAGTAGAAAATAAGGCAGGGGTATTAGCTAGGGTCTCTAATCTCTTCCGTAGGAGAGGTTATAATATTGAGAGTATCACTGTTGGAAAGTCAGAAAGAGAAGGGATTGCAAGGATTACCTTAGAGGTAGATGGAGATGAGATGGTTATAGAACAGGTAACCAAGCAATTAAATAAACTCATAGATGTAATAAAGGTGAGTGACATAACTCACGATGAGATTATAGAGAGACAGTTAATGCTTATCAAGGTAACTGCGGATGCAAGTACCCGCTCAGAGATCCTTCAGATAGTAGATATATTTAGAGCCAATGTGGTAGATGTAAGTCCGAAGGCACTAGTAATAGAGATTACTGGTGATAGGGATAAGCTTGATGCGTTTGAGGCGTTAATAAGACCATTTGGAATAAAAGAGATTGCTTGCACAGGTAAGCTTGCAATGGTAAGACATCCTAAAGAATAAAAGGAGGGAAATATTATGGCAAATGTGTATTACGAGAAAGATGTAAAATATGATGCGTTAGCAGGTAAGACGGTCTCAGTGATAGGCTATGGAAGTCAGGGAAGGGCACAGTCGAGGAACCTAAAAGACAGTGGGGTAAAAGTATTAGTAGGATTAAGAAAAGATGGAAAGTCTTGGCAATTGGCAATGTCAGAAGGTATGGAAGTGGTTTCTATAGAAGAGGCATCAGAGAAGGGAGATGTTATACAGATACTTCTTCCTGATCAGATACAGCAGGCAGTCTATGATGCCTCTATTAGAAGATTCCTGTTTCCTGGAAAGGCTCTGGGTTTTTCTCATGGATTCAATATCCACTATCACCAGATAGTTCCACCTGAAGGAGTAGATGTCTTTATGGTTGCACCAAAGGGTCCTGGACCTCTCGTAAGGAGAATGTTTGAAGAAGGGAAAGGGGTTCCTAGTCTTATAGCAGTACATAAAGATTTTTCAGGGAAAGCTAAGGATATTGCTCTTTCTTATGCCAAGGCTATTGGTAGTCTAAGGTCAGGGGTTATTGAGACCACATTCAAAGAGGAGACAGAGACAGACCTTTTTGGCGAACAGGCTGTTCTTTGCGGGGGTGTAAATGAGCTTATAAAGGATGGATTTGAGGTCTTAGTGGAGGCAGGTTATCAGCCTGAGATTGCCTACTTTGAATGTCTCAATGAATTGAAGCTTATAGTAGACCTCATCTATGAGGGTGGAATTATAAATATGTGGAAAGGGGTAAGTGACACAGCAAAGTATGGAGGTCTTACTGTAGGACCAAAGATTATAACCGAAGAGGTAAAGAAACTTATGAAAGAAGCCCTTAAGAGGGTTCAGAATGGTGAGTTTGCTAGAGAATGGGTATTGGAAAATAAATCGGGGCAGACTGTACTTAAAGCCAGTATAGAAGCGGCAGAAAATCATTCTATAGAAAAGGTAGGTAAGGCATTGAGGGATATGATGCCTTGGATAAAGAGGGAGGAATAATGAAGAAGGTCTTTATCTTTGACACTACATTGAGAGATGGTGAGCAGACCCCTAGGGTAACCTTAGAACCACAGGAAAAATTAAGGATTGCCAAGCAGTTGGAGGAGATGGGGGTAGACATAATAGAGGCAGGATTTCCTATAGCCTCTCCTGGAGATGTTGAAGCAGTAACATTGATCTCTAAGGAGATTAAAAATAGTATAGTATGTGGACTTGCTAGGTCTGTGAAGAAGGATATAGATACTGCTTGGTCTGCTCTAAGATATGCAAAAAAACCAAGGATCCATGTCTTCATAGCTACCAGTGATATTCATATGAAGTATAAGCTTAAAAAGACAAGAGAAGAGGTATTACAACAGGCTGTAGAGGCTGTAAAATATGCAAGGTCTCTATGTGAGGATATAGAGTTTTCGGCAGAGGATGCCACTAGGTCTGACCCTGGATTCCTAAAGGAGATATTCTTAAGAGTAATAGAGGTAGGAGCTACTACAATAAATGTTCCTGATACTGTTGGGTATTGCATCCCAAATGAATTTGGAAACCTAATTGCTCAAGTTAGAAGCTATCTACCTGATAGTGTAGTCTTAAGTGTGCACTGTCACAATGACCTAGGGCTTGCTACTGCAAATACGTTGGCAGGGGTCATAAACGGAGCCAATCAGGTAGAAGTAGCAGTAAATGGACTTGGCGAAAGGGCAGGGAATGCGGCGTTAGAAGAGGTAGTTATGGCTCTAAAAACGAGAAAGGATGTATTCGGTGCTTACACTGACATAAAAACTGAGTTTATAACAAATATAAGTAGACTCGTCAGTGGCTTTACCGGAATTCCAGTACAGCCAAATAAAGCAATTGTAGGGATTAATGCATTTGCCCATGAAGCTGGGATTCATCAGGATGGGGTGTTAAAAGAAAGAAGCACCTATGAAATAATGAACCCTAAAGATGTAGGACTTGAATCCTCAGAGATTGTCCTAGGAAAACATTCAGGTAGGCATGCCCTTAATGAAAGACTGAAACAGCTCGGTTATAGTTTAAAGGAAGAAGAGTTGAATATAGTCTTTGAAAGATTTAAGAAGTTAGCTGATACGAAGCGAGAGATTCTTGATAAAGACCTCATAGCTCTTTTAGAAGATAAAAGGATAGAGGTTTCTGTATATAGAATTGTAGGTATGAGTGTAATTACTAAGATAAATAATACTTCTATAGCATCAGTGGAGATAGAGAAAGAGGGGAAAATACTACGTGGAGAGGCTGAAGGAGAAGGACCAATAGAAGCACTCTTTAAAGCAGTAGAGAACGCTATAGACATACACTTTGAACTTATAGATTTCTCTTTAAAGTCTGTAACTGCAGGGAAAGATGCTTTAGGAGAAGCCCTTATAAAACTTAGAACCAATGGAGAGGTGTATTCAGGTAGAGGAACCAGTAAGAATATACTTGAGGCAAGTTTAATAGCCTATATCAACGCTGTAAACAGGGCAATTGTATGAGCTCTGTAAAACTGGTATAATTTATATTGGATGGGAAAATGGGAATGACATTGACAGAGAAGATTATTGCTGCTCATACTGATAAGGATGAGGTTCATAGTGGGGATTTTGTTATAGCCAAGGTAGATTTTTCCTTTGCTAATGATATTACTGGCCCTATAGCTATAGAAGAGTTCGAAAAGATAGGTGTAAAAGATGTCTTTGACAAGAAAAGGGTGGCTCTTATCCCTGATCATTTTGCCCCTAATAAAGACCTAGCAAGTGCTGAACAGTGTAAGCTTTTAAGGATTTTTGCCCGCAAGATGCAACTAGAAAACTACTTCGAGGTAGGGCGTATGGGTATAGAACATGCCCTTCTACCAGAGGAAGGTCTTGTAGTACCTGGAGATGTAGTTATTGGTGCAGACTCTCATACCTGTACCTATGGTGCGTTAGGAGCCTTCTCTACTGGGGTAGGAAGTACAGATGTAGCTAATGTATGGGCTACAGGAGATATATGGCTTAGAGTGCCTGAGTCAATAAAATTTATTCTCTATGGAAAGCCTAAAAGATGGATCACTGGAAAGGACATCATCCTGAATATTATAGGCTTGATTGGTGTAGAAGGGGCAAATTATATGGCTATGGAGTTCTCCGGAGAGGCACTTAGATTTATATCTATGGATTCTAGATTTACGATGTGTAATATGGCTATAGAGGCTGGGGCAAAGAATGGAATTATCCCTTTTGACGAGATTACTGCTGAGTATGAAAAGGACCGTAATAGAAGACCGTATAAGATCTATACCCCTGACGAAGATGCTACTTACAAAGATGTTTTTGAAATAGATGTTTCTAAGATTCCTTTAGAGGTTGCTCTTCCTCACCTCCCTTCTAACGTAAAGGCTGTAGGAGACGTAGGAGACATCTCTATAGACCAGGTTGTCATAGGTTCTTGTACTAATGGAAGGATGGAGGACCTAAGGATAGCCGCCGAAATCTTAAAGGGAAGAAAGGTGCATCCCTACGTGAGGCTTCTAGTGTTCCCAGCCACTCAGAAGATATATCAACAGGCCCTTAAAGAAGGACTAATAGAAATATTTATTGAGGCTGGAGCTAGTGTTTCTACCCCTACCTGTGGACCCTGTTTAGGAGGGCATATGGGTATCCTAGCTGAAGGAGAAAGGGCTCTAGCTACTACAAACAGAAACTTCATTGGGAGGATGGGGCATCCTAAGAGTGAGGTCTACCTTTGTGGTCCAGCAGTTGCTGCCGCTTCAAGCATAGCAGGAAAGATTGTAGCCCCTTATGATTAAGACTCTAAGTAATTTAGGTATTGGAGAAAAGGGAATAATAGTAAGAATAGAGGGAGGAAGGGGATTAGTAAAAAGATTAGCTGATTTGGGATTTATACCTGAGCAGGAGGTCGAAGTGGTGAGGGTTGCACCACGGGGACCTCTTGCTGTGAAGGTAAGGGGCACAGTTTATGCCTTAGGAAGAGGGATAGCAGAAAAGATATATGTTAATATTGTCTGAAATAAGGTTTACTGTTACCAACCGTGAGATTACTATTGCCCTAGCAGGAAATCCTAATGCTGGTAAAAGTGTTGTTTTTAATCAGATTACGGGCGGAAACCAGATAATAGGCAATTGGCCTGGAAAAACAGTAGAAAGGACAGAAGGTTGGATAAATTATAGAGGCAAGAGGCTTAGAATAGTAGACTTGCCAGGGATCTATAGTCTTTCTACCTATACCGAAGAGGAACTCATTGCTAGAGAATTTATACTCTCAGGAACCCCTGATGTCATTATCAATATTATTGATGCCTCCCTTTTAGAAAGGAGTCTTTTCTTTACCCTCCAACTATTAGAGTTAGAAAGGCCTATGGTTATAGCAGTAAATCAGCTTGATATAGCTGAATCTAAGGGACTTAAAACAGACGTTGATATAATATCTAAACTATTAAATGTTCCGGCTATAGGGATTATTGCTACTAAAGGGAAGGGACTTAATAATCTACTTATTACTGCTATAGAGCAGGCAGAAAAGAGAAGAGAACTAAAGCCTCTATTCTATGGAAGTGAGATAGAAAAGAGTATCCAAAGTGTAGTAGATTCTCTCAAAGGACTATACCCTGAATATCCCTCAAGGTGGTTGGCTATAAAACTTATAGAGGATGATAGAGAGATAAAGAAACTTCCGTTTCCTAATGAAGTATTAGAAAAGGTAAATTTTCTGAAGGAAGAGCTAGAAAAGACTCATGGAGAACCAGTAGAGGTAATTATATCATCAGAAAGATACGCCTTAGCCAGCCGAATAGCTCGCAGTTCACAGTATTATGTAAAGACAAGGGCTCCTCTCTCTCAGAGATTGGATACAGTCTTATTGCATCCTCTTTTCGGATATATCACTATGGGGGTTGTCCTCTTTGTTGCTTTTGGGGTACTTTTTGAATTTGGAGGGTATCTCTCTGGACTTTTGGAAGGTTTGTTCTCTTATTTAGAACCCGTAGTAATGGGTCTACCATTTTCAAAGTTAATCGATGACCTTATCTGGAATGGAATTTTAGGAGGACTTATCTCTGGTGTTACCATTGCATTACCCTATATATTGCCATTTTATGTGTTTTTATCGTTCCTAGAAAACAGTGGGTATCTTGCCCGTATAGCCTTCTTGACAGATACCCTTATGCATAAGTTAGGTCTCCATGGAAAGGGTGCTATCCCTATTATTATGGGGTATGGATGTAATGTTCCTGCAATATTAGGAACCAGGATACTTGAAAGTAGAAGAGAGAGGGTAATTGCTAGTTTTCTTGCCACTCTTATCCCCTGTTCTGCGAGGACTGTAATAATTTTAGGATTAGTAGGAGTATTTATGGGTCCTTGGTGGGCTTTGATTATCTACCTCATAGATCTATTGGTTATCTACATCGTAGGATATATTATGAATAGATATTCTCCTGGAGAAACTCCAAGTCTTATAATGGAGGTTCCTGATATAAGAGTTCCTGTTTTAAAGCCAACATTGAGGCAGGCTTGGTTTAGAATAAAAGAATTTCTTACTATCGCTCTCCCTTATATGATGGCAGGTTCATTCGTTTTAGAGGTAATAAAGATAGCCAATTGGTTTGATCCTATAAATAGGATATTAAATCCTGTAATAGTGAAGTGGTTAGGTTTACCTTCTGTTACAGGAATAACCCTTATATTTGGTATATTGAGAAAGGAATTAACCTTGATCCTCCTGGCTACTTTCTCTAATACTACCAACTTTTCTCTAATCCTTAGCCCTAGGCAGATGTTTATCTTCTCGCTATTTACCACGTTGTATATTCCTTGTCTAGCCACCATAATAGCTTTGAAAAAAGAGTTAGGAAGTAGAGATGCTTTTCTTCTCACCATAGGTGAGATTAGTCTAGCTGTTGGATTGGTTGGTATCTTAAATCAGATACTAATCCATTTTATGATTTAGCAACCTCTGGATCGATAGAAAGGGGGTGATTATATGTCTATAGTAACGATATCAAGAGAGATAGGGAGCGGAGGAGATGAAGTGGCGCATAGACTTTGCGAGGTTCTGGGATATCGCTATTTCGATAAGTCTCTGATGACAGAAGTGGCAGTAAAGATGGGTATATCAGAGGGAGAAGTCATAGATTACTCCGAAGATAGCTATAAGCTCCGCTCTTTTATAGACAATCTCTTCCGTCGCAGAGAACCCCTAGCTACCGTGACAGTAAAGGGGACTAATACATCAGGGGCAATAACTCAAATGACAGAGATACTAGATGAAGAAAGAGCTTTAAAACTCATCCAAAGGACTATAGAAAGATTAAGAGAGAGAAACAATGTGGTAATAGTAGGTAGGGGAAGCCAGGTAATACTTAGAGATGCTCCTGGGGTACTTCACATAAGGATCGTTGCACCCTTAGAACAGAGAATAGGACGAGTTATGATGTCTCGTAGCCTTACTAGAAGCGAGGCTAAAGACTATATAGCATCTAAAGATAAGGCATCAGAGGAATATCTACGAAGGTTCTATAATGTAGACTGGAATGACCCCACCTTATACCATCTAGTAGTTAATATGGGTAAATGGAGCATAGACGAGGCGACTGGCATAATACAAGACGCCCTCTCTAAGCTGCCAAGTTAATTCCTTTATTAAAAGGAAAAGGCGTGATGGGTTAAAAGTGATGTAAAAAATTATTTTACTCATTACCCATTACGCCTTACTTATCGTTCATTATACTGGGTCTACATATGCAGAAATCTTTCCTTCAAAGTTTCTCAAAATAATTTGGTTTTCATCTCTTCCCAAGATATATTGGGGGCTTATTGGAATTTTACCTAATCCGGGAGCATCTATGACAAATGTGGGGACAGCCAGTCCCGAAGTAAAGCCTTGAAGCGCCTCAATAATTTCTATGCCTCTTTCTATTGGGGTTCTAAAATGAGCAAGACCCTCTACCATATCGCATTGATAGAGATAATAGGGTCTTACCCTTATCTTTAGTAACTTTTGAACTAGCTCCTTCATAATTTCAGGAGTATCATTTATTCCCTTTAAAAGCACAGACTGATTCCCAAGTGGTATTCCTGCATCAGCAAGCATTTCGCATGCTTTAGAAGATTCGGGAGTAATTTCTCTTGGATGGTTGAAGTGGGTATTGAGCCATATAGGATGGTATTTCTTTAACATATTGCATAACTCTGGTGTAACCCTCTGAGGTAAGGTTACAGGAGCTCTTGTCCCTATGCGAATTATCTCTATATGGTCTATACTCCTTAATCTAATGAGTATATATTCTAGCATCTGGTCTGAAAGGATTAGTGGGTCTCCCCCCGAAATAATTACATCTCTAACTTCTTTATGAAGTTTTATATATTCTATTGCTCCTTCTAGGTTACAACGAAAGGGTTCTTTCTTAACTACTTGGGTAATTCTCCGTCTTGTACAATGTCTGCAGAGTGTAGGACAGGATTCTGTAATAATGAGAAGGACCCTATCAGGGTATCTATGGACTAATCCGGGGACAGGAGAATATATATCCTCTTTTAAAGGGTCCGCCGTTTCATACATAGCTTTATCTAACTCTAATATACTAGGCACTGACTGAAGTCTTATTGGGTCTATAGGATCGTAAGGGTCTATTAAGGAGACATAGTATGGTGTTATAGACATCTTCAGATATCTTAGACTTTCTCTTATCTGAGCTTTATCTTCTTCTGTGAGTATTAAGATACTTTTTAGAGAATCTAGATCTGTAATGCGATTTCTTAATTGCCACTTCCAATCATTCCACTCTTCTTTAGTCACATTAAACCTTTTCACTACTTCAGAGATCGATGTCTCCAATTTAACCGTCCTCCATTTTTAATAGTGCTGGATATCTCTGAATTCCAGCCTGTAGTATAGTATTGATTAATTCCTTGTAAGAAAAACCTCTTACTCTTGCCATATCTGGGAAATTCCCTTCTTTTGGGTCTAAATCGGGCAGAGGATTTACCTCTAACACATAAGGGATCCCATCTCTTGAAAGCCTAATGTCTAGTCTAGCAAGGTCACGACATCTCAAAATCTTAAAAACCCTTAGGGCTATCTTTTTTATCCTATTAACCATCTCCTCCTCTAGATTAGCTGGGCAGAACTGCTTTACCAGATACCAATATTTTGCTTTTATCTCTCCGCTAGCAAATCTTCCTAGTTCTTCAGGGACTTCGCTAAAGTCTAATTCCTTTAGGGGAAGTACTTCAGGGGGATTATTTCCAAGAATACCTACGGTAATTTCTCTTCCCTCTATAAATTCCTCTACAAGAGCTTCTTGTCTGTAGTATTTCACTATGTTTTCTACCTGTTCTTTTAATCCATTTACAGAATAAACTATACTCCTTTTACTCAACCCCATACTTGAGCCTTCATGACTTGGTTTTACAATCAGGGGAAAATTTAAGTCTGTTTTAGAGATTTCAGTTGTATCTGAATAGATTCTAAAACGAGGGGTAGGGATTCCTTCAGAAATAAAGATCTGCTTGGTAATAGGCTTTTCTAAAGTGACAGTCATAGTCAAAGGTCCAGAACCTGTGTAGGGGATGCCTAACCACTCTAAGATAACAGGAACTTGAGACTCTCTTGATTCTCCCCTAAATCCTTCTGCTATATTGAAGACTATATGGGGAGAAATGGATTCTATCTTCTCTATGAAATCTTCCTTTACCTCTAAAGGATAAACTTTATGACCTGAAGAGACTAACGCATCTGTAATAGATGCAATAGTACGTGGAGGATCAAACTCCGCATACCGGTCTGGAGGTTCATCATCATCCACTATAACTTCTTCTGGTTTTCCATTAAACGCCAGAACTATTTTCATCTCGGCTAGATATTATACTTCAGTTCATCGAAAAGTCAATAGCTTTGGTGGTCTGGATATTATAATCTTCTCATATAGAAGCTTTCGCCTCTATATTCAAGCTTTACTATTTTCCCATTACTAATCAATTTGTCAACTACATTCCACTTAGAGTTGTGTTTTTGTAGTAGTTCTTTAACTGCTGGCTCTTTCATAGGATGTACTGCAGTAATGTTTAGTAGATCCTCCTCGATATTTCCTGTTGAGGAGAATTCATTTCCTTCATAGCCTATTAGATATTCCGAGTTTATACCCATCTGATTAAAAATCTGATAGGCGATATTTATTTTATATTCTTCCGGGGGAAGAACCTTTTTTTCTGCAGGAGGCCTTGTAGGTATAGAAATATATGCCTTATTGGGTTTTAATTTAGCTAAAAACTCAGCTATTTTTTCTAATTCCTGCTCGTTATCGTTAATTCCTTTTATAAGCATTGTTTCTGTGGCAAGAAAGCCTTTATAGCTCTCAGAAAAATGTATCATACCATTTAAAATTTCGTTATGACTTAGTGTTCTATAAGGTCTATTAATCTTATGCCATATCTCATCGGTTAGGGCATCTATTTTTAGAGAGACCCAACCTGCATCCAATAAATCTCTCCTTACATCTTCCCGCCATATCAGTGAGGCATTGGTTATGACAGCTATTTTAAATCCCAGAGGCTTTAACTCCTCGATCTCTTTTCCTATGTTAATATCTAAGGTTGGTTCCCCATCGGAAACAAATGTAAGGTAGTCTATTTTCTCGCCACTACTGTTTAACTCTTCAATCTTTACTTTTACTTCTTTTAGGATATCTTCCGCATTATAAAAAGTTTGTCGTTTTATTTGCATTCTGGTAGTTCTCCCTAGCTGGCAATAAATGCAGGCATAACTACAGATTTTTGGAGGAATGTTGTTTATTCCGACGCTTCTTCCTAGTCGCCTTGACGGGACAGGCCCAAATACTATCATCGCTTTTCTTCCCTTTGATTATATTTTATAACCGTATCCATCGTACTAACACCAAGCTCTCTTGCTATTATAGGACATTTTGCCATTAATATGAAAAATATATTGCTGTTTTCGCTCAAACCTTCAAAGTTTGCCTGGCCTTTAGAGATTACTAGATTGTGCTGTCTAATCCATCTTTTTACCTCATCATCCCGCCGATTAGGTCCAGTACCTTTCTGACCATTCCCTAATTTATAAAAAGCTATGTTGGGAAGTTTGTCTATCCCTGCATCATATGCGTCATCTATCATAGCGTCATTGACTATAGGACCACCCTTTACTACGAACGAGATATGTTTAAAGGGCTTTCCTCTCGTTTCTATCATCTCTTCTATAAATATCTTATCTAAAACTATCTCTCCGGCATTGTCGGCAAAGTAAAGAAGTGTTTCTCCTAGTAGGGTCTTTTCTTTCAATATTTCTAAATCATTAATAGCCGGTTTTTTATTTAATACCTCTTCTATGGTTTTCTCCAAATCAAATCCTGAGGTAAGTCCAAAATCTGTTATATAATCTATTATATTTCCCGCTATAGCAAGGTTTACTGCTATACAAAGCCGATCTTCTTTTCGGGCTTTCTCTAGTTTCATCTTCAGTTTAGGATAAAGCTCAAGGGCTATTTTATTACTTTTTTCTTTAATTTCTTTATACGGATCTATTATTCCTGTTTCTTCTCTAATCAAACTGTAGACTCTATTTGCGATCTCATCTGGTGTAATTTCCCAATTGAGATTGTATAGTAGGTTCATAACTTTTCTCAATATCTTTTCTTGTAACTTATTACTCAAATTTCTTGTTGCAAATAAAGCCTGATTCTGAAAGCATGGTATGCAGTCTAAGTATAGCTTCATTTTGTTATCTCTTTGCCTACAGTATTCCAGATATCTTTAATTTGCTGTGTAACCTTTCCATCAGAATATTCTACTATAATTTTTCTATTTATCAGGGCTTCAGTTACAATTGGGTCATAGGCAATCTTTCCAGCTAATTCAATCTCATTAGCTTCACAGTATTCTTCTATTATCCTAGTCATTTCTATATTCAAGTCGAATTTATTTATGACTACATAAGCTTTAATTTTGAAATGTTTTACTAATTCTATTACCCGAGCCATATCGTGAATTCCGGATAGTGTAGGTTCTGTAACTACAAGGGCTAAATTCGTCCCGGTGATCGAAGCGATAACAGGGCATCCTATGCCAGGAGAACCATCAATAATAATTAAATCTAGACCCTCCCTTTTTGCTATTGCCATTGCATTTTGCCTCAGAATAGCTACCAATTTTCCTGAGTTCTCTTCTGCGATACCTAATTTAGCGTGAACAAAAGGACCATATAGTGTTTCTGAAATAAACCACTCTCCTGATGGCTTATCCTCCATCTTGATTGCCTTTTCAGGGCAGATATGGGAACATACTTCACAGCCCTCGCAGGAGATTGGATCTACAATAAAATCTTTCGAAATTGCATCAAATCTGCATACTTCAATACATCTACCACATTGAGCACATCTTGCTTTATCAATTACTGCTGTTTTACTACCAATAAATTTATGCTTCTCAAGGATCTTAGGTTCAAGTAAGATATATAAATCAGCTGCATCCACATCACAGTCGACCATTACTTTGTTTTTGGCAAGGGAAGCGAAAGAAGCAGTAATAGTCGTTTTGCCTGTTCCTCCCTTTCCACTTATGACTACAAGTTGCTTCATCTTAATATGCCTCCAAGCTCTATTATCCGTTCTGCAAGTTCTTCTGTTGCTTTTATTGCTTCATAATCCTGTTCTATTTCTCCGATATCAAATGCGAGTCCACAGACACCTCTATTTGCTATTATCATTTCATGTTTAAGAAAAAATGCATTGATAGCTGTAATAGCATTCTCTGCTCCATATCTTCGACCAACAACGATTGCTCCACCAATCTTATTTTTAAGTTTTCCTCTAATACACCAGGTTCTATCTATAAAGGCTTTAGTTTGAGCAGATACATTATTGAAAAAGACTGGACTTCCTATAACGATACAAACACTTTCAAGAAGCATAGGAATAATAATATGCTTCATATCATCTTCAATGATACAATCATCTAATTTTTGGCAAACCCTGCAGGATATGCAGGGTTCTATATGATAATCTGCAAGTTTTATAAAATCGCCTCCTGTAATTGAGAGCGCTAATTTTAAAAGCATATCTGTATTACTGTTTTTTCTTGGACTTCCAGAGATGTAAAGGATATCCATTACATCATCACCGTTTTTATATTTTGTTAGAAGCTTCCTGTGCTGCTATAACTATAGGATAGACAGTTGGAGCACTTGTTAGATATGGATGGGTAGCCATCTGTAGTGTCTCTAGTTCAGTAGCAGTCATTCTCTTTTGAATAGCTACTCCTATCAAGTTGATCAATTCTGCAAAAGATATGCCTCCAGCTATTTGACCCCCTAAAAGGACACCTGAATTTTTTGCAAAAATGAGTTTGACCTTAATCTTATTTGCATTGGGTAATGAACCTGGATGTTTATCGACCCCTTCGACCGTACTAATTATTACCTCAAAACCTTCTTTTTTTGCACTATTTTCTGTCAGGCCAGCAGAGCCCAAGACTAAACCATCGATAAATGTAGAGTATATAGCGATTGTTCCTTTGTTCTCACGTACCACCTTTAGTTGATAGAGGTTAGCTCCAGCTATCCTTGCTTCTGCAGTAGCTGTAGATGCGAGCATAACTGGTATATAACGACGGGTATAAAAGTCTCTTTTACTAGCACAGTCCCCTATGGCAAAGATATCAGGATCGGATGTCCGCATATACTCATCTACCCATATACCCCTTCCTTTATCTAAATCTAGACCTGCGTCCTCAGCAAGTTTTGCATTAGGAATCGCCCCTATCCCTAGGATAGCAAGGTCTATTTTTAGTTCTTCTCCATTTTCAAAACGTACTCTATCGACCTTCTCATCCCCTAAAAACTCGACTACCTTAGTATTAGTCAATACATTAACACCTTTAGCTTTTAGTTTCTCCTCTGCTAAAATAGAAAGTTCTTCGTCGAAAGAGTTTGCAAGAAGGTGAGGTAAAAATTCTGCCAGATGAACATTAAGTCCTCTTATTTTAGAAATTTCATCAGCAAATTCTACACCGATAAAACCACCACCTAGTATCAGAACATCCCTTACTTTTTTAACTTCCTCCACCAGATTTTTCAGATAGTCTAAGTCTTTATATATAGGATAGATACCTTTTTTGTTAATCCCTGGTATTTTGGGTATAATGGGCAGAGAACCTGTAGCCAATATTAACTTTTCATAAAAGTACCTATCTCCACTCTTAGTTTCAACTATCTTATCTACCCTGAGTATTTTGGCTGCTTCATCAACCACTACTTCAATATTATTATTCTCTAAGACCTGAGTTCCCATCTTATTCTCTTCAGGATTTTTCAGACTCTGGAACATATAGGGAATACCGCAAGGTACAACCCCGTTTTTTACATTCTTTACTACAATGATCCTCTTCTCCGGATAATATTTTCTTGCAGTAACTGCACTGACTATTCCGGCAGGCCCTGATCCTATAATTAGGATATCAGTTTTTCTTTCCATACTTTTTACCTCCTCGTATAAGTTTCAATCTCTTTAAATAAGTTTATAAAGTCTTTTCTATACTCTGGAAATGCCACTACTAGTGGGATACCTTTGGAGTATGCCTCTGCTATCTCCCTCTTGAATGGTATCTTCATCAATATAGGTATATCCTCATCTTTGCAGTAATTCTCTACCTCGTCTGATCCTATGTCGGCTTTATTAATTACTACTCCAAAGGGAATATTGAGTTCTCTTAGAAGGGCAACAGCCAATATCAGATCGTTTAACCCAAAAGGAGTTGGTTCAGTAACTAATATACAGAAGTCACTTCCCTTAATAGATTCAATAACAGGACAGGATGTACCTGGTGGAGAATCTATAATTACAGTTTTTGATGGATCGAGATTCTGTTTAACCGCCTTAATTAAAGGGGTAGGCATTGCCTCCCCTATATTTAAGTTTCCCTGTACAAGGGATATACCATTCGAATTACCAATGTCAACATAACCTATCTCTTTATTAATTTCGGTAATTGCATTTTCAGGACATAACAAACTGCAGCCACCACAGCTATGGCAAAGTTCAGGGAATACTAGAACCTTATCTTTGACAATTATAATGGCATGATAAGCACATATCTTCTGGCATACCCCGCAAAGTGTACATCTTTCTTCATCAACTTTAGGCGTAAGGGTAGTTACTAGATTTCTCTTCTCAATATGAATCTTCAAAAAGATATGGTCGTTTGGTTCCTCAACATCGCAATCTAAAAGCTGAACCTCACCTTCAATAGAAAGGGCTAAGTTTAATGCTATTGTAGTTTTACCTGTGCCGCCTTTACCACTTGCAACAGATATAATCATTTATTTCCGGGATACTCCTTCAATATTATCGCCTCTGTGGGGCATACCCTTACGCAATCTCCACATCCAATGCATCTATTTAAATCAATCTTAGCCACATTGTCAATAGTAATTGCCCCTGTCCTACAAACTCTAGCGCAAGCCCCACAAGCAATACATTTCCCTTCATCAACAAAGGCTTTTAGCTGTTGTCCTTGACTTACCTGAGGGGTTATATTCGATGGTGTAACAGGCCATATACCTCGACCTAAGCCACGTCCCATACCTCTTCCCATGCCACGACCTCTTCCTGACCCTGGTCCACCACCCCAAACTGGTCCTGTTCCGTCTCCTCTTGGCATTCTAATCATCTCCTTTTTTATATTTTTCTATAGCATCTTTAATTGAACCTGCTATTCCAGTTACAATCTTAATACCTGCTGATTCTAAAGCTCGAGATGCATTTGGTCCAACATCTCCTGTTAAAACTACTTCCACACCCTTACTAGCGATAAGCTGTGCAGAATCCGTTCCTGCCCCTCCAAAGGCATCTGTGTTTGGATTTTTAATTGCTTCAAATTCCATAGTCTCAGGGTCAACGATAATAAAATATCTACATCTTCCAAATCTAGGGTCAACTTGAGACTCTAAATTATCTCCTTGTGATGTTATACAGACCTTCATTCCTTTCCTCCTCCTTCAAATTTTATAAAGAGGGGGTTATCTATACCCCCTCTTTATAAGTCTTACTTCTTTTCTTCAGGTTGGGCTTGTTTTTCTAGTTCAGAAATACGTTCATTTATTGCCTTTAATTCGTCTTCTATCGCCTTAGCCTGTTCTCTAAGGATTGCTGCTTCTTCCTGTGGGCTATATGGAGAAGCATAGGGTGTCCCATAGTAAGGTAATGGAGTGTAGGGTGCTCCGTAGTAAGGAGCCCAACCTCTTCCATATCCAAACCATCTACCACCAAATCCACGTCCCCAAAAGCCTCTTCCTGGGATTGGATTGGCATAACCTGGTACAGGATAACCTGCACAATACCCAGCCGCTCTACCTGTCATAGGTCCTAGTCCCCAAGGTCCTGTTCCATCCCCTGCTGGCATTCTAATCACTTCCTTTCTAATAAGATTTTATCTATCTACCACCAATATGGAATTCTGCGGTATCCATAAGGTGTTCCATAGTAAGGTAATGGAGTGTAGGGTGCTCCGTAGTATGGGAACCAACCTCCAGCTCTTGCCCAACCTGGAAGTCCAGTTGCCCAATACCAATGCCTCCAGCCTCTTCCACGTCCAAACCCAAAACCCCAAAGAACTCTTGGCATTTTCATCACCTCCTGTCTTCCTCAAATGCCTCTAATCCTAAGAGACTACTAAGTTGCACTACTTCTTCTCTGATATCTCCATAAAAACTTACTCGATGCCATCCAAAATTGAATTTTTTATTCCAATTTTCTAAAATTGTCTTTGCATCTGTTTCCACTGCAAGTTTTGTTCTGCACGCCTTTTCCTCTTCTACATTAGCCACCGCTCTCCCCTGGTGGATAGCCATCGCCTTCTCGGTTGTATTCACCTTTATAGTTGTTACTATCTTACCTAGTGGCATAATAGATTGTATAGAAGCTCCTTCTCCATCTTCTGCATGAGAGCGAATTATATAAGGGTTAGGTAAGCTATTTGGCCCAAATACTCTATTGTTAGCCACACAATGGGCATATATTACTTGATTGCTTGCTGTATCTATAACTGGGTCTGATACATAACCTGGTGTTCCATTAAGGTAACGTATCAGTAATTGGGTCAGAGTTGAATCTAGGTCCGCCTCACATACCCCTGTTAATCCTTCATTATTCATCTGAAAATGCGATAGACAAGGATAAGCCGGGAGTTTTCCTGTATAGAAAAGTCCAAGACAATCAACTGTTACTGCTTGTGCATTATTGTCTGTTAGAATAGATTTAAGTGCTAGATACATCCTTGCTGATTTTATAATCTCATCTCTAGAGGGTTCTACCACTCTTAATGCTTCACTTATCCATTTTTCTGCCCACTTTATAGCCTCTTTTTCATCTACCTTGTCATAGTAAGTACGGAGAGTCTTAGAATCCAATACTATAACTTCTGTCCCAAATACCTCTTTTATCTTCTCTTGATGAGTCTTAAGAGGTGTCACTCCGCCTTCTATGGAATCCACTATATCTACTATTCTGGTCTCTTTCATAGCCCTTATTACATTAAAAAGACCTATCGCCTTTACTACTTCTTTAAAATCTGAAGAAGCAACTCCTATAACCTTTAGATTTTGTTTCTTTGCTTCAGCTAATGTGCCTAGGAACTCTCCAGAACCTCCATAAAGGTCATCTACCATGATAGTAGGGATTCCACTCTTAGCTATTACCCCAGGAACTCCAGTCCATATACCTACTATATAAGCTACAAAACCATCTACTCCTTCATTTTTCAAGGTTTCTAGTGTCTCTTTAGCTTCGTCTCTGTTGTGAACTATCTTTGGAATAAATTCTATATTGGGGAGAGCCTCCTTCAAAAGATTTGTAATAGTATTAATCCTAGTATCATAGTCATAGCCTTTATATGGCCATGTTGGTTCATTACTAGGTCTGTGAGAAAATATTAAACCTATCTTGGCTTTCTGTTCACTAGACATCTCCTAACCTCCTTTTCATAAAAATAGTTTTCCTATCTGATAGATAAGAACTGCCAATATCCAACCTAAAATTAGACTGTAACCTATAACTAAGCCAGTCCATTTCCAATTTGTCTCCCTCTTTATTACACCAATCGTAGCTATACAAGGGATATAAATGAGAGACATCACCATAAATGAGTAAGCTGAAAGAGGGGTAAAGTTTTGAGAGATTGCACCTGTTAACCCCGTCTCCCCTACACCATAGACAGTTCCTAATGTTCCAATTACAACCTCTTTTGCTAGAAGACCGAAGAATAGAGCAACTCCTGCTTGCCAGAAACCAAATCCTGCTGGTTTAAGAAGGGGGGCAAGAACATTCCCTACTCTACCAATGAGGCTTTCACCAGATGCATATTCAACACCGAAGGGGAGGGAAGCCAATAACCATATTATTACTACCCCAGCAAAGATAATTGACCCTGCCTTTTTAAGAAACTGGCTTCCTCTCTCCCACATATGAATAAATACCCCTTTTATCTGTGGTAATCTGTATGGGGGGAGTTCCATTATAAGAGGAGCTACTTCATGTTTAAAGAATATCCTCTTGAATATCCTTGCTACAAGGATAGCAAGTACAATCCCTAAAACGTATAGAGAAAAAATTACCCAACCTTGATTTTTGGGGAAAAATACACTGGCAAAAAGGGCATATATAGGGAGTCTAGCAGTACAGGACATTAAAGGAATTACTAGTATAGTAAGGATTCTATCTTTCTCTGACTCTAATGTCCTGCAAGCCATAATGGCAGGAACATTACAACCAAACCCTAAAATCATTGGGATGAAGGACTTCCCATGTAAACCTAGGGCATGCATAAGTCTATCCATAACAAATGCTACCCTTGCCATATAACCAGAATCTTCTAGAATGCTTATAGCTAAGAAAAGGAGTAGGATATTGGGAAGAAAGACTAAGACTGAACCTACTCCAGATATAATACCATCTCTTACGAGTGAAATAATCCAATTAGGAAGCCCAATAGAAGTAAACCATAATGATACTGTCCTTCCAAGCCAATCAAAAAAGAGTTCAATTATCCCTACGATTGGTTCTCCCAATTTAAACACGAGTTGGAAGGTCAACCACATCATTAATAGAAAAATAGGAATACCTAGATATTTATTTGTCACTATCTTATCGATCTTATCTGAAATAGTAAGACGTTCCTCTATACCTATCTGTCTTTCTACACACTCCTTTATTAACCCTTCTATAATTCCGTATCTCTTCTCTACGATAAATGTCTCTACATCAGAATCCAATTGCTTTTCCAATCTCATCATACTTTCTTGGAGTTTTTTCTCTATCTTATCACTTATATCTAAAAGCCCTGCTTCTTTTATAATCTGGGTATCTCCTTCAAGAAGTTTTATAATAAACCATCTTAGAGGGAATCTCAGTGAGACCTTTTCGCTTTTAATAAACTCTGAGAGATGCTCAATTTCTCTCTCTATCTCCTCCCCATAGTCGATTTTGAACTCGTTTCTTTTGATTCCTATTGCTTCTATGATAGTCTCTTTTAGATGCTGTATTCCCTTTCCTGTTACTGCTACTGTCTCTACTACTGGAACATTAAAAAAGGAAGAAATTTTTTCTATATCAATTTTTAGTCCTTTCCTCTCTGCTTCATCTATCATATTTAGGTCTAATATCACATTGGCTCCTAACTCAAGAACTTCTAAGGCTAGATATAGATTTCTTGCCAGATTAGATGAGTCTATAACTACTATTACTGCGTCAGGCTGTTCTTCTACAATGAAATTACGGGCAATTGTTTCATCTATAGAGTAAGCAGTCAGGCTATATGTCCCTGGTAGGTCCACTACATTTATCTCATAACCCTTCCAGGTAAACTTTCCTTCCTTCTTTTCTACTGTTACTCCAGGCCAGTTTCCAACATATTGATGAGAACCAGTAAGCTCATTAAATATACTAGTCTTACCAGAATTAGGATTCCCCGCTAAAGCCACGGTAGGTTTTCTATTCATAATTATCCCCCCTCTTAAAGTCCTCCTATAGGTCTTACTAAAATCTTATGTGCCATACCAAGACTGAGAGCAAAACGCATCCCTTCTTTTGAGATAATCAATGGGCCTCTTCTTGCATCAGAAACTACCTCTATAGTCGTTCCAGGATATAGTCCCATAGCGGCTAATTTCATATTTAATCCCCTTCCTGCATTCACCATTACTATCTCTACCCTTTCTCCTGAGCTAACCATACTTAACGGTATCATAATGTTATTCTACCTCTATCATAACTCCCGAAGCCTCTTCTTTCCTTAGAGAGAGATGGAATCCTTTTACAAATATCTCTATTGGATCACCTAGAGGGGCAATTCTTTCTAGTTTTACCTTTTCACCTGGTACTAACCCTAACCCAAGAAGTCGTTTTTTTATTCTTGAATTAGCCTCTATCTTGGAAATCTTACCTTCCTCTCCAACTTTTAGATGGTCTAATCGCACCAGCATTTTTGTAGATACCTCCTTCTAGTAATAAGAACCATTATCATTATTTGACTAAAAATTTTTATTTACAATCTTGGCATAAGCCATAGAAATAAATCTCGTGATAATCTATCTGGAAGTTATACTTTTCACTTAACTCTTTTTCTAATCTCTCAATAAAAGCCTTCTCCTCATCTATAAACTCACTATAATTTATAATCTTTCCACACTTAACACATACTAAATGATGATGGTGTTCCTTTGTCCTATCTCCTACAAGCTCATATCTACTTCTTCCATCTCCAAATTCAAATTTATGTACAATACCAATATCTGTTAATAGCTCAAGTGTCCTATAAACTGTAGCAATCCCTACATTAGTACATTTCTGGTGGATAGAAAGATATATATCCTCTCCACTTAGATGTCCAGGTGTTTTACTTAGGACATCTAAGACCATCTCTCTTGGTAATGTCCACCTTAGACCTCTCTCTTTAAAAACCTCTTTCCATTCAGAAAGCGTCATTTATCTCCTTTATTGAGAATCATTATCAATTTCTATAAAAAGAATATCATATTGTCATCTCTCTGTCAATATCAAAAGAATAAAACACCTATCCCACAAGAATCTTGATGCCAGCTCTTAACAATCTCCTCATAAGGATAATTAACCTTTACTTCATTCCAAAACCTGTTTACCTCTCCTACCAGTTCTGGTTTTCCAGGAACTATATCATGAAATGCAATTATACCTCTATTCACAAGGGAACTATACATTTCGAAATCTCTCTTTACCCCATCGTAACTGTGATCCCCATCTATAAATATAAAATCAATATTCTGTCCCTTTAATATATCTTTTACTGTATTCAAGGTATTATGAGAGTGTGAATCTGCTCTTATTAGATATATCTTCTGTCTTTTAGAAGAGAAAGACATATAGAGAGGAATCCTCCACCTTGAATATCCACCGCTATATCTACCTCTTGGTAGGTCTATACTTATTATAATAGCATCCTCTGAGGATAGATGAGAAAATAGAAAAAGAGTACCGCCCATAGCGGTTCCTATCTCTAAGAAACACTTTGGGTTTACCTTTCTTACTATTTCTGCCATTTTAAAGATCTCTTCTTTCTCTTGCCAGGGCTTTATTAAGCCAAAGTATCCTCTAAATACGAAATCAACTAGATGTTCTAGATAAACTTCACTCTCTCTGTTCTCTATATAGAGATTTTTAGGATAGAATCTTCTAATGATTTTAGATATAGTCTCTTCTTTCATACCACTCTCCCATCTAAAAAAGGGCGAGGTGTCTTTCTCCTCGCCCTTTTTCTTCTTAATCTCTTAATGGAATAGAACCCCAAACACTAAAGCTATCATAGACATAAGCTTTATCAATATATTCATAGCTGGCCCTGCAGTATCTTTAAATGGATCACCTACTGTATCACCAGTGACTGCAGCTGCATGGGTAGGAGTTCCTTTTCCTCCAAAGTTTCCCGCTTCTATAAACTTCTTAGCATTATCCCATGCTCCACCACTATTTGCCATCATAATAGCAAGTGCTACTCCAGATAATATAGCTCCTACTAGGAATCCACCTACTGCTTCTTTCCCCAATATCAATCCTATCAAGATAGGAGCAACAACAGCTATTAAACTAGGAGGAAGCATCTCCCTTAGTGCCCCTCTAGTAGCAATATCTACGCAACGAGCATACTCTGCTCTAGCCTTTCCTTCCATAAGACCCTTTATCTCTCTAAATTGTCTTCTTACTTCTTCTACTATCAGGTTAGCTGTCCTTCCAACAGCCTCCATAGCAAATGCAGCAAACATAAATGGCATCAGAGAACCAAGAAATGCTCCTACAAGTGCATAGACAGAGAGCATATTTACCAGTTGAAGTCCTGTAGTATGAGCATATGCACTAAACAGAGCCAACGCTGTTAATGCAGCAGAGCCTATAGCGAATCCTTTTCCTATGGCAGCAGTAGTGTTTCCTAGTGCATCTAATCTATCAGTAATCTTACGAATATTTGTACCAAGCCCAGACATCTCTGCTATACCACCGGCATTATCTGCTATAGGTCCATAGGCATCAGTAGACATAACTATCCCTATGGTGGCAAGCATTCCAACTCCAGCTATTGCTACTCCATACAGTCCATTGAGAGTCCAAGAAACCCATATGGCTGCAGCGATCATAATGATTGGAATTATAATACTTTTCATACCTAGAGCTAACCCTCTTATTATAACTGTTGCAGCCCCTGTCTGAGCACTTTCGGCAAGCAATTCTATAGGTTTACCCGAGGTATAGTACTCAGAAACAAGTCCTATTATTATTCCTACTATAAGTCCAGAGACCATTGCATAGAATGGGGCATAGGAGTTAAGCATCGATTTTGTAAGAGGTATAGCTCCTATAACCAATATTATTGCAGCTACATATGTTCCCCAACGAAGGGCAGATTGAGGATTACCTTTTCCAAATAGTTGGACATAGAAGGATCCAATTATAGATGCCAGAGTCCCAAGTCCTATTAAGATTATTGGGTAAAGCACTGCATTTAGAGATAGCTCCTTAGAGAATGCAGTTAACCCAATAACCATTGCAGCTATGACTGCTCCAACATAGGATTCAAAGAGATCTGCCCCCATTCCAGCAACATCTCCTACATTGTCCCCAACATTATCAGCAATAACCCCAGCGTTTCTTGGGTCGTCTTCTGGTATATTCTCCTCTATCTTTCCTACTAGGTCTGAACCTACGTCAGCACTTTTAGTATATATTCCTCCTCCTACACGGGCAAAGAGTGCTATAGAACTTGCCCCCATTCCAAATGCATTTATAATATTTGGATCTTTAAATATCCAATAGGCAATAGAGAGTCCAAATAGGCCTATGCCAGCTACCGCCAAGCCCATTACTGAACCACCGGTAAATGCTACCCTTAATGCCTGATCCTGCCCCTTCTTAGCTGCTTCAGTAGTTCTCACGTTTGCTCTGGTGGATGCCTGCATACCAAACCAACCAGCTAGAATAGAGCAAGTACTTCCCATTATATAGGCAATAGCGGTATAAGGATTGATAAAGATGGCAACGATCGCCCCCATCACTATTATGAAGTACACCAGGGTGAGATATTCTCTCTTTAAAAACGCTCTTGCCCCTTCATGTATAGCTTGGGATATCTCCCTCATCTTTTCTGTACCTGAAGGCTGTTTCAATACCCACCAGTAAAAGTAATACGCCAAAAGAATAGTCCCCCCACCTATAATGGTTGCTAAGACTAGTAAGGTATTACTCATAAATACATTCCTCCTTCTAATAGGATTTTAATCGAATTCAGTATTAATCTTATCACTTCTGTGCCTCCTCTCCAACTCTCTGTATATATCCTGGGGAGGTATTCCAAGAAAAACTAACAAAACTAATATGTGATAGAGAAGATCAGAGACTTCATATATAACCTCATCTTTCTCCCCTCTTATCCCTGCTAATATGACCTCTACAATTTCCTCTCCAATCTTCTTTATTATCCTCTCTTTTCCTTCAATAAGTAGCTTATTGGTATAGGAGTCTACCTTCGGATTTAGCTTTCTGTCAAGGATTATCTCGTATAGTGTTTCTAGATTAAATAGAATGCCAGATCTATCCTTTAATAGGTCACGATAAAAACATGACAGATGTCCTGTATGACATGCTACTCCAACCTGCTCTACCAATATAAGAAGGGCATCTCCATCACAGTCTAGCTTTATCTCCTTTACCTTCTGGATATTCCCACTAGTTTCCCCTTTATTCCAAAGTCTCTTTTTCTCTCTACTCCAAAACCAAGTCACTCCTGTCTCTATGGTTCTTTTTAGTGCCTCTTCATTCATATAAGCCAACATAAGTATCTGCCTAGAATTTGCCTCTTGAATGACAACTGGTATAAGACCGTTCTCATCAAACTTTACATCTGTTATATCTAAATTCGTATTGGAATCCCCTCCCTCTTTAGATATTCCTTTATCTCTTTTATAGTATATTTCTTATAGTGTAGTAAGGATGCAAGCAACACTGCACTAGCCCCTCCATCAATAAGAGCCTCCTTGAGATGCTCTAATCTACCAGCCCCACCCGAGGCTATAACTGGTATATTTACTGAGCTAGATATAGCCTTTGTCAATTCTATGTCATAACCCCTTTGGGTTCCATCTGTATCTATACTTGTGAGTAATATCTCTCCTGCACCAAGTCTCTCTACCTCTTTTGCCCATCTAACAGCCTCTAACTCTGTAGGGGTACTTCCTCCATTTATATAAACCCTCCACCCTTTAATCTTTTGGTCTCTTGCTGCATCTATGGCTACTACTACACATTGAGAACCAAAGACCCTTGAAGCCTCATTTATAATCTCTGGATTCTTTACTGCTTGAGTATTTAAAGATACTTTGTCTGCTCCTGCTCTAAGGATGTTCCTTATATCCTCTATAGAGCCTATTCCTCCACCTACAGTGAAAGGAATAAATACCCTTGAAGCGGTGGCTTTTACTAGCTCTACCATAGTCTTTCTCTTCTCTATAGAAGCAGTAATGTCTAGAAATACCAACTCATCAGCTCCTTCTTTATCGTAGTATTCAGCTAGCTCTACAGGGTCTCCTGCATCTGTAAGGTTTAGAAAATGGATACCCTTTACTACCTTTCCATCTTTTACATCAAGACAAGGAATGATCCTCTTAGTGAGCATAAACTATTGCCTCTTTTAGATTGATCCTTCCCTCGTAAAGAGCCTTACCTATTATGACTCCTTTGGTTCCAAGCCCCTTTACCTTTATGATATCTTCTAGTGAACTTATACCACCAGAGGCAATAATAGGGGTCTTTACTGAATTTATAAGTTGCTGTAGCCCAATTAGATCAGGACCCATTAACGTACCGTCTCTCTCTATATTTGTATATATAAATTCTTTCACCCCTTCTTCTTCTAACTTCTTGGCATAATCTATATAAGAAAGTTCAGTATCCTTTAGCCAACCGTATGCCGAAAGCCTTCCCTCTCTTACATCTAGACTTACAGTTATATTCTCTTGATATAGATAGAGAGATTCTTCTAATATCTTCTTATCCTCTAACACAATACTTCCAAGAACTACTCTATCTATTCCATTTTCTATGTAATCCCTTATTGCATCCAAAGACCTTATACCTCCTCCTACTTCTACCGGGACATTAACTTCCTTAGCGATATCCAGTATCATTTCTCTATTTACTGGTCTTCCTACTCTTGCTCCATCTAGGTCTACTATATGTATCCTATCAACCCCTAATTCTTCCCAAAGCTTAACTAGTTCTTTAGGGTTATCACTATAAGTCTTTTCATTTGCAAAGTCCCCCCTTGTAAGCCTTACACATCTTCCTTTAATTATATCAATAGCTGGTATTACTTCCATACATTATATCCAGAAAGTTTCTATATATTGACAATCCCTTAAAACTACTCTTTTCTGGATGGAATTGTACTGCAAAGATATTATCCTTGCAGATAATAGAAGGGAACCTAATTCCATACTCAGTGTAACCATATACTAAATCCCCTTCAGGGTCTCCATAGTAAGAATGGACAAAGTAGAAAAAACTATTATCTTCTATGTCTTTGATGAGGGGATGTCTCTTTAGTATAGAGACCTGATTCCAACCCATATGAGGAAGTATTAAGCCCTTAGGAAATCTCCTGACCTTTCCTTTTATGACTCCTAAACCTTCTACTCCTAGGGATTCTTCACTTTCCTCAAAGAGTAGTTGTAATCCAAGACAAACCCCCAAAAAAGGGATTCCATCCTCTATAGCCTTATATATAGGTTTGTCTAGTTGTTTTTCTCTTAAAAGTTTCATCCCCCAACCAAAGGCTCCTACTCCTGGGAGTATTATTCCGTCTGATTTCAGTATGGCATTTCCTGTGTCTGTAACCTCTGATTCTGCACCTAGATACTCTAATGCCTTCTTTACACTAAAGAGATTTCCTGCTCCATAATCTATGATGCTAATCACAGTAGAACACCCTTGGTAGAAGGGACCTCTCCACTTTTCTTTAAAGCCTCTTTTAAACTTAAAGCCAGAGACTTCATTGCACATTCAGCAATGTGATGTGAGTTTGTTCCCCTAAACCTTATCAGATGAAGATTCATCTTTCCATTTAGAGCAAATGCCCTCAGAAATTCAGTAAGCCATTCGGTTTGAAATGTACCTATAAACTTATCTTCAATAAGATTACCACATTCAAAATATGGTCTTCCACTTATATCTATGCTACAGACTACTAAAGCATCATCCATCGGAACAAGGGCATATCCAAATCTAACTATCTTAGGTTCTCCTATAGCATCATTTAATGCTTTCCCTAAAGTTATTCCTACATCTTCACATAAGTGATGCCCATCTATATCGAGGTCACCTTTAGCGATAAGTTCAATATCGAACCTAGAATGAAGAATAAGAGTATTGAGCATATGGTCAAAGAAGCCTATGCCTGTCTTTATAATTGCCTTACCAGTTCCATCTATATTAAGCTTTATCGTTATATCTGTCTCTTTAGTAACTCTTGAGACCTCTGTCTCTCTAGGCAAGGTCAAATCCTTCCTTCTAAAAATTCACCTTTATAAAGATACAATAGAAATAGGCTTATGTCAAGTTAGTAAAGATGATTTACAGAATGGGTAATAACTGATAAAATTAAATCTGATTAGAGTAAACTCTGATAAGAGAGGGGTTAAGGATGAATGTATATGTTCTAGTAAAGCAGGTGCCTGCTACAGATAAGGTAAAGATAGACGAAACTACTGGTACTATGAAGAGGGAAGAGATAGAGGCAGTAATAAATCCTTTAGACTTATATGCTATAGAAGGAGCCCTTCAGATAAAAGAATCATACAGGGAAGATGTGAAGATCATTGCTGTATCTATGGGGCCACCTAAATGTGAGGAGGCTCTAAAAGAAGCCATCTCTATGGGTTGTGACTCAGGGATACTTATCTCTGATAGGGCATTTGCGGGAGCAGATACCTGGGCTACCTCGTATACTATAGCTAGTCTCATAAAGAAGTTAAATAATTTCTCTGTGATAATTACTGGAGAAAGGGCTATTGATGGAGAGACTGGGCAGGTAGGCCCAAGTCTTGCTGGACAGTTAGGGCTACCGATAGTTACCTATGTAAGTAAGATAGTAGATATAAAAGAAGACTATATTATAGTGGAAAGAGAGGTTGAATATGGATTAGAGGTAGTTAAGATAAAATTTCCTATAGTTATCTCTGTCATAAAAGCAATAGGAGAGCCAAGGCTTCCAACCCTTAGGGGGAAAATAAAAGCTAGAGATACCAATATAGAAGTCTATAATCTTGAGAAACTAGGAGTCAAAAAAGAAGATGTTGGATTGTCGGGTTCTCTCACAAGAGTGGTAAAGGTATTCTATCCGAAGGTTTCAAGGAATGGAAGAAAAATAAAAGTAAATAGCGGAGAAGATGCTGTCGAGCATATAATAAGATTCTTGCAGGAGAAAGGCATTGTATGAGTAAAGAGGTGTTTATATTAGGAGAAATAAGAGATGGAAAGATCCACTCAGTCACATATGAGCTATTAGCATGGGGAAGAGACCTAGCAGATAGGTTAAAAGCAAAACTATCTGCACTGATCCTAAGTTACGATCTAGAAAGAGTAGAAGAAATTATCTACTACGGGGCTGATAGGGTATATTATTTTAACCATCCTCTCCTTAAAAGATTTAATGTGGAAATATATGCAGAAGTTCTCGTTCCATTTATAAAAGAAAAAGTCCCAGATATAATCTTGGCTGGAGCAACTACTACAGGGAGAACTATTATGCCATATATAGCAGGGAAAATAAAGGCAGGGCTTACTGCTGACTGTACTTTTCTAGACATAGAAGATAAGACAGGTCTTTTATTACAAACTAGGCCTGCTATAGGAGGCAACGTCCTTGCCACTATAAAAACACCTGTTTGTAAACCCCAAATGGCAACTGTAAGACCTAGGGGTAAACGACCCTTAGAAAGAAATATAAAAAGAAAGGGAAATATAAAGATTATCAAGCCAAATATTAGTGGAAGTTCCAGAATAGAATTACTTGACTTTAGACCTAGACTAGAGGAGGTTTCTTTAGAAGATGCAGAGGTTGTGATCTCTGGAGGAAAGGGTTTAAAGGACCCCAAAAACTTTTCCTTACTTTTTGATATATCTAAATTGATAGGTTGTGCGGTAGGGGCATCTAGAGCAGTAGTTGATATGGGATGGATAGATTATCCTCATCAGATAGGATTAAGTGGAAAAACTGTAAATCCAAAGGTCTATATTGCTGTAGGAATATCTGGAGCAGTCCAACACCTGGCGGGAATGATAAATTCTGAAAGTATCGTTGCTATAAATAAAGACCCTGAAGCCGCTATATTTCATGTGGCAGATCTAGGGATAGTAGGAGATGCCCTAGAGGTCCTCTCCGTATTAAAAAAGAGGTTAGAGGAGAAAAAGGGTGATGTTTAAAAAGGTTGATGAGAAGATTATAGATAAACTAGTCGATATATGTGGAAAGAATGATGTCCTTATAGAGGAAGAGGAATTAGAAAGGTATTCTCAGGATGAATCAGGGAGGTTTTATGCACATTTGCCTGAGGTAGTAGTAAGAATAGAAAGTACAGATGAGATATCAGAAGTATTGAGATTAGCAAATGAGAGTCTTATCCCAGTCACACCTAGAGGGGCAGGGAGTGGAGTAGTTGGTGGAGCAGTTCCAATATATGGAGGTATAGTGTTATCTCTAGAGAAGATGAATCAGATTCTAGAGATAGATAAGGTTAATTTGGTTGCTATAGCTGAACCTGGAGTAGTTACTAATGACCTATGCAAGAAGGTAGCAGAAGAAGGATTGTTTTATCCTGGATATCCAATGAGTGTAGAGACAAGCTTCTTGGGAGGAAATGTAGCAACAAATGCAGGTGGAAGTAAGGTCATAAAGTATGGTAATACAGGGCATCATATATTGGGATTAGAGGTAGTTTTTCCTTCAGGAGACGTGATATCTTTAGGTGGAAAAAGGAGGAAGGACTCTAGTGGATATAATCTTTTAAATCTTATGGTAGGTTCAGAGGGAACTATAGGTATATTTAGTAAGATTATAGTAAACCTTATTCCTCTACCACAATACACTGTAGACCTCCTTGTACCTTTTCCCACAGTAGAATCTGCAATCCAAACAGTCCCAGAGGTGATAAGAGAGAGTAAGGTATTACCTTGTGCAGTTGAATTTTTAGATCGTGCCTCAGTAGAAGTAGCTAGTAACTACACAAAATGCAAATGGGAATACCAAGAACAAGCAAAGGCATTTTTGCTCATTCAATTTGATGGAAACAATAAGGCTCAACTAGAAGAATCTTATATAAGAGCAGGTGAAGCCTGTCTAAAATTGAAGGCGTTAGAAGTCTTTGTTGCAGAAAATCCCTTTGCATCTGAGAAGTTATGGAGGCTTAGAAGAAACTATCTAGAAGCTATAAAGGCTGTAGATCCATATGTAGTTACTGGCGATGCTGTGGTGCCGACATCATTAATTCCCGAGATGTTAAGAAAGATAAAAGAGCTTGAAGAGGAATATAGAACGGATATATTATGCGTAGCTCATGCAGGAGATGGAAATATACATTCTGCTCCATTGAAGCCAAAAGATACTCCTATAGAAGAATGGCAGGTCATACAGGAAGAAATCTTGGATAGGATAGCAGTGGAAGCTAGTTTGCTTGGAGGAGCACCTAGTGGAGAACACGGAATAGGGTATGTTAAGAAAAAAGCATTGTATCTTTCTAAAAAAGAAGAGATCCCTCTTATGAGAGGGATCAAGAAGGTTTTCGACCCAAATGGCATTATGAATCCAGGTAAGGTATTTTAATTTTATAAGATATGTAGAGACTTTTTGTAAAGTCTCTACATAATTATTTCTACTTCTGCTTAAAGAAGAACTGTTCTGGGTTATACAGTATTGCCCAGAAGTAATCCCAACCCCAAATTCCTTTTTCCGGTATGTTTCTCAGATTATTCCTAGCTATAATAGGTACAGGTGCTAACCCTACTATTCCTATTGTCCAAAGATTCTCTGCATGAGACTTTAATATTTCCTGTCCGAGTTTAGTTCTCTGAGATTCGATAGTGGTACTTAACATCTTTTCCCACAAGTCTAATAGTCTCTTTGCCTCTTTAGGTGGTTCCTCACCTGACTTTCCCTTAGAAGCATACCATTGAGCCCATAGTGGGCACCAACTATTCTCCCAACCAGTATTATAAGGCACAAACCACATAGGATTAATAGGGAATAAGATGTCTGTACATTTGTCAGCATTCCATACTGACATATCCATCTGATTTCCAGGGGCTCTTACCTGTTGTAACTCTGTAGTTATCTCTTTTACTGCCACTTTTATACCAAGTTTATCCCATTGTTGTTGGACAAATTCACAGACAGGACCTCTTATCGTATCTACCGGAGTATATTCTATAAGGATTTCTAGTCTCTTACCATCTGGTCTTAATCTATATCCATCT
>JBMFOH010000016.1:0-40600 GCA_049969715.1 bacterium
AATTTTGTATATGTAACTCAGGATATATGGAGGGATAATGCTAAGGGAGAGATAGACTTGAAGAGTTTAATAGCATAAGAGAAAATCTAAAAGAAGACTAAAAAGGAGATAGAAGAGGATAGGATAGATCAACCATTTCTGCAAGAATCACGGTCAGAGCCAGAACTCTTTGAATTCTCTGAAATTTATGATATAATTATTTCAAACTGGGGAATCGTCTAATGGTAGGACACCAGACTCTGGATCTGGGCGTGAGGGTTCGAATCCTTCTTCCCCAGCCATTTTTTATAGAGGAGATTTGGGTAAAAGAATGAAGGTCTATCTAGCTGTACCTATAGTTAACTACTATAATCGGGAACTTACTCACATTTTAGGTAAGATTCTAGAAGAATTAAATCTTGAGGTCTCTTCTCCATGGGTTCTTGAAGGTAAGGATGTCTCTACTTCTCCAAGGGATATCTTTTATAGGGATATTAGTGCAGTAAAAGGCTCTGATATCCTCTTGGCTGAGGTATCACAGCCTAGTCATGGAGTAGGGATGGAGATTATGCAGGCTTATATATCTAATAAGATTATTATTATGGTAGCTAGAGAAGATTCTAACCTATCATATCTTCTTACAGGTATTCCAGGGGTTATCCTGGTAAGATACAACAGTTACAGGGATTTAGAAGAAAAACTTAAAAAGACCTTAGAGGAGGTGAAAAGATGAAATATGGAGTGTATGCCCCATTTTCTTTAGATATCTTGGAGCTCTTGAAGAGAGAGGGTGCCAAGAGTATAGAGTTGGCATGTTGGCCAGGAAGTAATACCGATGCAAAGGTTATGCTTTCAGACGAGAAGGTATATGAAGATGTTGTCTCAAGGATAAATGATACAGGGATAGAGGTGTCTGCATTAGGATTCTATCCCAATCATCTAGATCCAGACTTAAATAGGAGGGAGGAGAATAATAGATATCTTTTAAGTGTGATAGAGTTGGCTTCTAAGATGGGTGTGAAGACTGTATGCACATTTGCAGGAAGGGTACCTGATCTAGATATCCAGGATAATATACCTATATTTAAAGATGTTTTTACACCAATAATAGAATATGCTGAAGCTAAAGGAGTGAAGATAGCAATAGAAAATTGTCCTATGATGAGTGGATTTCCATTTAGAGGGATAAATATAGCCTATATCCCTAAAGCTTGGGAGCTAATGTTTAATGCAGTTTCATCCCCAAATCTCGGTCTTGAGTATGATCCAAGCCATCTCTACTGGTTACAGATAGACCACATAAATGCCATATATGAGTTTGGTGACAAGATATTCCATGTGCATGCTAAGGATACAGAAATCCTATACAATAGGTTGGCTGAGGACGGGATCTATAGTCAAGGATGGTGGAGATACAGGATACCAGGGTGGGGCGAGATAAACTGGCAACAGGTAATTGCTGCCCTAATAGATGTAGGCTATGATGGAAGTATAGATATAGAGCACGAAGATCCTGTATTCTCTGGAGAAAAGATGGCTGAAGGCATAATCTTAGGTTTAAGACATCTTGCTCAGTATATCCTCTAGTTCTTTTTTCTTAAAGTGATAGTGAGATCCACAAAAGATACAGGTCACTTCTGCAGAACCCTCTTCTATCATAGATTCTATTTCTTTCTTTCCCAATAAGATGAGGGTTGCTTTAGCTCTGTCCTTACTACATGGACAGTGATATTTAAGGAGTCTTTTTTCGATTATAGTATAGGGGATATTTCCAAAGAGAATGCGCATAATCGCCTCAGAAGAAGAGTATTCTCTTATTAGTTCACTAAGAGGAGGGAGCTGCCTTATCTTATCTTCTAAGATATTTATCTTGCTAGAATCTGTTCCAGGTAGAACCCTCCCTATCATCCCGCCAGAAGCCTCTACCCTTCCGCTTCTATCAGTATATGTTCCTGCAGCTACTACTGATGGAGTCTGTTCAGAGTGGTAAAAATAGTGGGCGAGGTCTGTAGCAATCCCTCCCTTTACTAATGGTGTAATGCCAATGTATGGACTACCAAAACCAAGGTCTTTCACTACATAGAGATACCCTGTCTTACCTATGCCTGTCTCTACATCTATCTTTCCTATTTCATTGGGAGGAAGCTCTATGTAAGGATTTTTTACATATCCTCTTACATTACCATAGGCATCAGATTGGACAAATAGTCCTTTAAGGGGACCGTTAGAGATGATTTGAAAACTTATCGTCTGCGTACTTTCTAATTCGGTACCCATTATTCCAACTAAGCTTAAAGCCCTTCCTAGAGCAGCAGTGGCTAACTTACTCGTGTTGTGGATCTCTCTAGCCTTCTCTACTAAGTTGGTTGTTATAGCTATACTAACTGTAAAAGAAAAGTCTTCTGACGCTGCCTTCACTAGGTAATCTATCATATGGTCAACTCTTTTCAACCTTTTCTCTTATCTTTACTACTATGTCCTCAAAGAGGTCAGCTGTCTTTGACTTCCCATAAAAATAGATGTAGGGTTTTCCTTCATCTGAAGCCAGCACTATCTGAGGGTCTATAGGGATCTTGCCTAGGAATGGAACACCCATCTCTTTGGCTGCCTTTTCTCCTCCTCCAGATTTAAATATATCAGTCAACATACCACAGTGAGGACATACGAATCCACTCATATTTTCAATAATTCCTAGGATAGGAATATTCAATGCCTTGGAAAAATTTACTGCCTTTCTAGAGTCAAGGAGAGCCACATCTTGAGGGGTAGTTACTATAACTGCCCCATCTATATCCTTGATAAGCTGAGCAATAGATAGAGGTTCATCTCCAGTTCCTGGTGGGGAATCTATCACCAGATAGTCTAGGTTTCCCCACTCTGTCTGTTCTATGAACTGTCTAATGAGATTTGCCTTCAATGGACCTCTCCAGATGATAGGGTCATCCCTCTTAGGTAAAAGAAATGCTATGGACATAACCTTTAGGTTATCTCCATAGGAGACAGGAATTACTTTATTCTCTTTACCTTCTACTCTGGCATCTTCTATTCCTAACATCTTAGGGATATTTGGTCCGTGTATGTCTATATCCATTAGGCCAACATCTAATCCATTAAGGGCAAGACTCACAGCCAAATTGGTAGCTATAGTACTCTTTCCTACGCCACCTTTCCCACTTAATACTATTATCTTGTATTTAATATCAGACATATCTAGACTCCTTCTAAATTAAACTTAAAACATCTCTATTATATCATAAAACTTCAACCATTCTCCTATTGCAAATTTTTAGATTTAGATATAAGATTAGATAAGTGGGAGAAAGTGGAGGAAAGTGGAAGATGATATTCTTAGGAGAAGCGCGTCATACCTTAGATGATAAGGGAAGGATAGTAATCCCTACTAGATTTAGACCTCCGTTGAGGGATGGTTTCTGTATTACTCGAGGATTCGATAATGCCCTCTTCCTCTTTCCTATAGAAGAGTGGAATGATATAGATGAAAAACTAAAATCACTTCCATTTACTAATGTCAATGTCCTTAAATTTATGAGGTTCTGGTATTCAGGGGCAGTTCAAGACGAACTTGATCCTCAAGGTAGGATTCTTATCCCCAAAAACCTGAGAGAGTATGCCAAGATAGAGAGAGAGGTAGTGATCGTAGGGGTTTCTAGAAGAATAGAGATATGGAGTGCAGAATTATGGGATAAGTACTTTGGCAATCCTGAGGAGTTCTATAAGACTATGGAAGAGGCTATAAATGCTATTGGGATCTGAGGTACTTCATCAGCCTGTAATGTTAAGAGAGGTCTTAGAGATACTACAACCAAAACCTGGTGGAAGATATATAGATTGCACATTAGGTGATGGGGGACATTCAAAGGCGATACTAGAGGCGAGCTCTCCTGATGGATTCCTCCTTGCTATAGATAGAGACCATATTAGTATAGAGAGGGCAAGGGAGAATCTATCTCAGTATAGAGATAGGATAATGATTATTCAGGGTAATTTTTCAAATCTATTATCTCTAGTAGCTCCTACAGGTATAGATAGGTTTAATGGGATACTCTTTGACCTGGGAGTATCATCTGTTCAACTTGCTGATTCAGAGAGAGGTTTTAGCTTTAATATAGATGCACCTCTGGACATGAGGATGGATGAAGGTATATCTATTACCGCTTGTGAGATAGTAAATTCTTATCCTCTAGAGAAGCTAATAGATATATTTTGGAATTTTGGAGAAGAAAGATTCTCTCGACCTATAGCCAAAGCTATTGTTGAATATAGAAAGAAGAAAGAGATCCTCTCCTCTAAGGAACTAGCCGACATTGTATCTAAGGTAATAAAAAGAAAGGGTAGGATACATCCAGCCACTAAGATATTTATGGCTTTGCGGATATATATAAATGGAGAGTTGGAAAATCTCAAAGAAGCTATTCCACAGGCCATATCCCTTTTGGCTCCTGGGGGCAGGTTATGCGTGATCTCTTATCATTCGTTAGAAGATAGAATAGTAAAGAATATATTTAGAGAAAGTGGAGAGAAAATCCTCACCCAGTCACCTATAAAGCCTCATCATGAAGAGTTACTGTCAAATAGAAGGGCGCGAAGCGCCAAGTTGAGGGGGTTAGAAAAGTATGGCTAGAGAACTGGCAAGAAAGGGTCTGCCATATTTAGAAAGTGAGAGGGAACCTAAGGTACAATCTATAAAGGTTCCTTTAGGTAAGGTCCTTTGGATAAAGTTTATCCTTATATTAGTTTTAATATCATCGATGGTGGGGGTAGGTGTACTCCAGATAAGGCTTCATGGTAATGCTATAAAATATCAAGAAGAGGTGTCCTCTCTTACAGAGAGGATAGAGCAGACTACATTAGAAAATGAGGGATTAAAAAAAGAAGTAGAGAGGTTATCTTCCCCTAGTCGGCTCTACCAGGAGGGAGAAAGACTTGGTATGAGGCCGGCAGATGAGATCTTAGAAGTTAAAGAGTTTTAGACATTGAGTGCTAGAAGAATAGAACTAATAGCAGTAATATTTATGGCTATGTTTCTGTTAGAAGGGGGAGGACTATTTTATTGGCAGGTAATTAGGTCTAGCGATCTTAACAAGAGGTATATCCTAAATGAAGAGAATGCTCCTGTAAGAGGTAAGATATATGACAGATTTGGAAGGACCCTTGTTATAAATGAGCTGAAATACTCTGTATTTGCAGATCCCTCCTTGATAAAGGACCCTATTGATGTTGGTAGAAAACTCAATAAGATATTAGGTAATAGAGAAGACTATAAAATTAGATTAAGTAGGGATAAGAGATTTGTATGGATAGCTAGAAAACTGGATAAGAAAGATGCAGAAGATATATTGGCAATTGACAGGAATGCTTTTTTTATTAGACAGGAATATAAAAGGATATATATAGATCAAGAGATACCAGATATCCTTGGAGGGGTAGATATAGACAACAATGGATTGAGTGGGGTGGAGCTTACTATGAATGATGTCTTGAAAGAGGGAAAGGATGTATATCTTAGTATAGATTCTGCCCTTCAGTCTAAGATAGAAGAATTACTCCTTAGGAGTAAGTCCTCTATTGGATTTAAGAGAGGTATCGTTATAGTTTTGTCTCCTCATACAGGAGAAATCTTGGCTTTAGTTAACCTTCCCCATATCAAGGACTTTGCAGTTCAAGATATCTTTGAGCCTGGCTCGTCACTAAAGCCTATTGTAGCCTCTATAGCTTTAGAAGAAGATAAGGTTAAGATGGAAGATAGATTCAATTGTAGACCTCCATTTAAGATAAGTGGTGTTACTATAAAGGATGCTCCACACTCTGTGAGCTCCTATGAACTGAACCTAAAAGAGATCATTGAGGTGTCATCAAATATTGGGATGGCTCAGGTGGGATTAAAGATTGGAACTAACCTCTTTTATAAGTATCTTTATGCCTTTGGCTTTGGACATATCACTGGGGTAGAGCTTCCTAATGAGACTCCAGGACTATTTCCTAGGGATATAAATCTTATTTCTCTCACCCAAAATAGTTTTGGCCAAGGAATAGGGGTAAGTGCTATACAGTTAGTCTCCAGTTATATCCCTTTGGCTAATGGGGGATATCTAGTAGGTCCTACTATTATAAAAAGAGAGAGGATAGATTCTATAAAACAGGTGATTTCTGCCGTTACTGCTAAAAAGATTACTGAATTACTTATCTCTGTGGTAAAGGAAGGAACAGGTAAGAAGGCTTCTATAGAAGGTATGGAGATAGCAGGAAAAACAGGAACAGCCCAGAAGGTTATAAATGGATGTTACTCCAATGAGAAGGGGATTATGTCTTTTATAGGGTATTTACCTGCCTTATCTCCAAAATATATAATAGGAGTAATATTAGACGAGCCAAACTCTAGTAGATGGGCGTCTGATACTGCGGCTCCTTTATTTAAGGAGATAGCAAAGATGTTATTATATGGTGAATATATAAGAGGAGAAGGATGAATATATCAAAGTTATTAGAAGGAGTAGAGATATCAGATCTTCTAAATTTTAATAGAGGGATAGAGATAACAGGGATTAATAGTAACTCTAAATATATTAAACCTGGTGAGGTATTTGTAGCATTAAGAGGGGAAAGATTTGATGGACATAATTTTATAGAAGAGGCTATAGACAATGGGGCAGTCCTTGTGATAGGGGATAAAAGGATGGTATCTTTAAGGGTTCCCTATGTTGAAGTCCCTAACAGTAAGGTAGCTTATGGGATTGTATGTAGAAACTTCTATAATAATCCTTTTAGGGATATTAGGACAATAGGGATAACGGGGACCAATGGCAAAGGTACAGTAGCCCATATTATAGGTAATATCCTAAAGGGTTTAGGTGAGGATATAGGATTAATAGGGACTATAGAGGTAAGGCTAAAAGATGAGGTTTTACCTAGCTATTTTACTACTCCAGAACAATTGATACTTACAGGATTATTTAGTAGGGCTAGAGAAAGGGGCATAAGAAAGATCGTAATGGAGGTTTCGTCCCATTCATTAGTCCAGCATAGGGTAGATGCGGTATGTTTTGATGGGGCAATCTTTACCAATCTTACTCAGGACCATCTAGATTTTCACAATGATATGGAGTCTTACTTTAGAGCAAAGAGAATGCTTTTTGAAAAGGTAGCTAGGTATGGGAGGGATAGGTTAATGGTTATAAATATCGATGATGAGTATGGAAAGAGATTAGTTGAAGATTTCTCTAGGGTTAACCCTATTACCTATGGGATTAGAGAAAAAGCCTCTTTAATTAGGGCTGAAGATATGAGATTTGGTCCTGAGAAGACATATTTTAATCTTGTAATAGAAGGAAAATGTTTTCCTGTGGAAATGAAGCTTTTAGGAGAGATAAATGTATATAATGCGTTGGGGGCGTTAGGCTATATATACGGAGAAGGTCTTTCAATAGAAAGATCTATAGAGATACTCTCTTCTATACCTCCTGTAAAGGGAAGGATGGAACGTATAGATATTGGACAGCCATTTACAGTAATATTAGACTATGCCCATACTCCAGATGCATTAGAAAGGATATTAGTGACTGCAAAGATGATGGGGAAAAGGTTGATTGTTGTTTTTGGTTGTGGAGGAGATAGAGATAAAGGTAAAAGGCCAATTATGGGAAAGATAGCTACCATGTTGGCTGACTTGGCTATTATCACTTCAGATAATCCTCGTAGTGAGGACCCTAAAGATATCATTAGAGATATATTAAATGGTGTGAAGGGTAATAACTATAAGGTATTTGAAGACAGAAAGGAAGCTATATTTTTTGCCATAGATTCTGCTGATGAAAAGGATATAGTAGTGATTGCTGGAAAGGGACATGAGACCTATCAGATATTTAAAGATGGGACTATTTACTTTGACGACAGGGAAGTTGCCTTAGAGGCAATAAAAGAGAGAATATCAAATGCCTGCTAGAGGTTTATTGATATTTTACCTTTCTATACTAGTTAGTGTTTTAGGTTTTAGAGTTTATTTTAGATATTTAAGGCAGTTTCTGCCTAAGCATGTAAGAGATTACGGTCCTAAGACTCATTTAGTTAAGGAAGGGGTCCCCACTATGGGAGGTATAGTGATTGTTTTAAGTTCTCTAGTAGCTACATTAGTTCTTTCATTCAATAGGACTACTATAATGTTATTAATATTGTCAGTAAGTTTTGCCCTTATAGGAGGAGTGGATGATTACTTGGGGATAAAAAGAAGGCTCGCCCAACCATCTAAGGGAAGATATAAATTTTCATTGGAATGCCTTATTGCATTAGGATGGCTCTTTCTGATAAAGAGATATGGAGATATTAACTTGAGGCCGGATTTTCTCATTATTCATCCTCTATCTCCATTCTGGGTGTATCTATTAGAGGTCCTATTCTTGGTAGGAATGGCAAACGGAGTAAATTTTACAGATGGAGTAGATGGTTTGGCTAGTTCGATTACTGGCTTAGTATTATTATTTCTTTTATTTACGGTAAGAGGAAGTAATTTGGTAGAGATGATCCTAGCTATTCTTGGAGGAGTACTTGTATTCCTCTTCTATAATGCGTATCCGGCAAGGGTTATTATGGGTGATATTGGGTCTCTATTCTTAGGTGCCAGTATGGGAGGAATAGGGGTGTTAAGTGGGAAGGAATGGCTTATTATTGCCTTTGGTATGGTTTTTGTAGTTGAGACGCTATCTGTTATGCTTCAGGTATCAGTATTTAAACTCACAGGTAAGAGGATAATAAAAATGAGCCCTCTCCACCACCATTTTGAACTCTCAGGGTGGAGTGAGCCTCAGGTAGTTACAAGATTTTCTATCTTTTCTCTGATTATAAGTTTATTGGGGGTATTTATAAGTGGAATTACAAGATAGATATATAACCGTAGTTGGGTATGGAAAGACTGGTAAGGCTTGTGTAGAGGTATTATCTAGATTAGGTGCCAAGGTAAGGGTTACAGATAAGAAGAGGGATATCGATGTGCCACCCGGGATAGAGGTAGAGACTGGATGTCACACCTTAGATTTTATCTCTGGGTCCGATCTGGTGATAGTGAGTCCTGGAGTTAGATGGGATGAACCAGTATTGGAATATGCAAGAAAGAATGGGATAGAAACGATAAGTGAGGTAGAACTTGCGTTTAGACTTACTGATAAACCCATCATTGCTATCACAGGGACAAATGGAAAGACTACAACTACTGCCCTAACTGCTCATATCCTCTCTAAAAATGGTAAAAAGGTATCTCTAGTAGGTAATATAGGAACACCGTTTATTGAGAAGGTCTATGAGAGTCCTGATTATTTTGTCTTAGAAGTTAGCAGCTTTCAGCTTCAAGGGACTAAATATTTTAGACCTTGGATTGGGACACTACTTAATATAGCAAGTGACCATCTTAATTGGCATAATAGCTTTGAGGAATATATAGAGGCGAAGAAGAGATTATTTATAAATCAGTCAAAGGATGATTATCTTATCTTTAATTATGATGACAAGATAGTGAGAGAGGCTGTAGGCTCTGCAAGGAGTAATAAGATTATGTTTTCTCTATATGATCAATCTGGGGTATATTTGGATGGAGATAAAATAAGATTTGGTATCCCTAGATATTCAGAATATGAGATAAATCTAAGAGATTCTAAACTTATAGGACACCATAACTTTACCAACATAATGGTAGCAAGTACTATAGGACTTTTATGCGGCCTTTTACCAGAAGGGATAGAAGCCTCTTTAGAAGATTTTTATCCATATCCACATACATTAGAGAGGTTTTTAGAAAGCGATGGGATTATATTTATAGACGATTCAAAGGCTACTAATCCCCATGCCACTATAAGTGCATTAAAGAGCTTATCTGGAAGAAAGATCCTTGTGTTAGGTGGACAGGATAAGGGTATGGACTTTGAACCACTGGTAGATGAGATAGAAAAGAATGATGTAAAGCGTATCATCCTTATAGGAGAGACGAAAGAGAAGATAAAATTGATATTAGAGAGGAGAGGCCTTTCTAACTTTTCTCTCTGTAGTACGTTAGAAGAGGCACTTGAGACAGGAATGAGATATGCTAGCAATGGGGATATATTTCTCTTTAGCCCTGCCTGTGCTAGTTTTGATATGTTTAGTAACTATAAAGAGAGAGGAGAGAGATTTAAAGAGATTGTCTACAAGTGGAAATGTGGTAAGGATAAATAGAGAGATAAATTGGATAGTTTTAGTTGGATCTAGTATCCTCTTAAGTGTAGGGTTTATTTCTCTCTACAGTATAGAAAAAATCCAGCTGATAACATTAGATAGAACCGATGTTCCACTTAAGGCACAATTTATATATACCTTTATTGGTTTAGCTTGTGCATTTATAGGGTATAGATTTCGTCTTAAAATCTTAGAGATGTTTGCTAGATGGATCTATTTGGCTTCCCTAGCGTTACTTATCCTTACTTACTTCTTTGGGACATCTGTTAATGGAGGAGTAAGGTGGGTAACCCTATTTGGTTTTTCTGTGCAGTCTGGTGATATAGCAAGGCTGGCACTTATAATATATCTTGGAAGCGTATTCAAAAGGAAAAAAGTTGATTTAGGAATAGATGTTATTAAGGCGTTATTATGTATAGTTATAACTACTGTATTGATCCTTTTTCAACCCGACTTTGGTAGCGCAGTAATTACATTCTTAACAGGAATTCTTATGCTATTTATTCTGGGTATACCCTTATCCTTGTTTTCATTAATTATTGTACCTTCAGCTTACATTGGTTATAAGCTAATATTTAAGGCTTCATATAGAGAGGCAAGGTTTTTGGCATTCTTAAATCCCTGGAAGGATCCATTAGGGAATGGTTATCAGTATATTCAGGCTATCTTAGGTTTTGCTAGAGGAGGTCTTACTGGGGTAGGCTTAGGGCTAGGTAGACAGAAGCTTGCCATCCTTCCAGAGGTTCATACCGACCTTATCCTTGCCCATATTGGTGAAGAGCTTGGTTTTATCTTTACCTTTTTTGTAATCTGCGTATACGCCTTTATTGGGATAAATATGTTAAAGGTAGGAAAGGAGTGTCCGTTAAGATTTACTGGCAATGTTATAGTTGGTTTTGCCATAAGTTTTATGCTTCAAGCCCTACTTAATATAGCAGGAGAATTGAAGTTGTTACCCATTATAGGTGTTCCACTTCCTCTATTGAGTTCAGGTGGAACCTCTAGGATAGTCACCTTATTTATGATAGGATACACTCTGGGGGCATCAAGATATGGTTTAGTAAAGGAGAAAGATGAAAAGAATAGTAATAGCAGCTGGAGGCAGTGGAGGACACTTGTATCCAGCCATAGCGTTAAGTAGAGTATTATTAAAAGAGGGACATTTGGTATATCTTTTTGTTACTAAGAAGAGACCAGGGACTATAACCTTAGAAGGATTTGATTTTTTTGAGTCCAATTCGTTAGGATGGGATAGGACATTCTTGGGTGGGTTAAGGTTTATTCGAGGTCTCAGTAGAGATTTTGTATCTACCTTGAGAAGATTAAAGGAGATACATCCTGACATAGTAGTAGGAATGGGTGGATATGCCTCGATAGACCCTATAATTGGGGCAGCCCTTCTTGGCATACCTAAGGTTATCCATGAGCAGAATGTAATCCCTGGGTTAGCCAATAGATTCTTGGCTCCGCTGGTAGATAGAATCTTTGTATCCTTTCCAACAAGTAGGGAGTATCTCCCTAAGAAAAAGGTAGTATATACCGGACTCCCTTTAAGAGAAGAATTCTATGCCATAAAGAATAAACACAGTAAAACTACTGATATGCCAACCGTTATAGTACTTGGCGGAAGTCAAGGGGCGAGAAGGATAAATGAAGTAGTCTTAGAACTTTTAGAAAATAAATTGATAGATGATATAAACCTTATACATATTACAGGCCCTACAGAGTTTAATAGATTGAAAGAGAGGATTGCAAATGTTACGTATCCTTTCTATACCGTCTATGGTTATAGAGAAGATATCTGGAATCTATACAGAGAAGGAGATATGGCAATCTCAAGGGCGGGAGCGAGTTCTATTACAGAGCTTGCCACGATGAAGCTTCCTGCGATATTGATTCCATACGAAGGAGCTGGAGGGCATCAACTCTATAATGCTAAGTGGTTAGAACATACAGGGAGCGCTGTAGTGTTAAGGCAAAATGAACTTTCAGCTTCTACTTTAGCGAGATTTATATTAGAGATTATAGGTTCAGAGAAATTGTCTCAGATGAAGCAGGCAGCATCTAGGTTAGATGTTCCAAACGCAAGTTATGTGTTGGCAGAAGAGGTTTTAAAACTACTTCCAGGAGGAATATAATGAAGGGCATAACCAAGGAAGATAAGATTCATTTTATAGGGATAGGTGGGTATGGGATGAGTGGTATAGCTCAGATTTTGTATGAACTTGGATATAAGGTAAGTGGTTCAGATATAAAGAAAGGAGAGATCACTGAGAGATTGTCAGCAATGGGTATTCCTATTTATATAGGACATAACCCTAGATATATAGAAGGTTCCACTGTAGTAGTAGTGTCTAGTGCAGTCCATAACGATAATCCTGAACTTATAGAGGCAAGGAAGAGAGGATTAACCATCTTTCAAAGAGGTGAAATGCTGGCATATCTAATGAGTCAAAAGAAAAGTATTGCGATAGCTGGCTCGCATGGGAAAACTACCGTTACATCTATGATAGGTATAATACTAGACTGGGGTGGGCTTTCTCCCACTATAGTGGTGGGGGGTGAGGTAACAGATATTGGAGGAACTGCAAAGCTTGGAAAGGGTGAACTTTTTGTTGCAGAGACTGATGAGAGTGATGGTTCATTTCTAAAACTTTTACCGAATATAGAGATAGTTACAAATGTAGATAATGACCACCTAGACTACTATAAAAATGTAGACAATATAAGAGAGGCGTTTATTCAATTTTTTCGTCAGGCAAAAGAGACTGTGTTCGTGTGTAGTGATGACCCTTTTTTAGCAGAGACAAAGATAGATAAGATTAAAATTATGTACGGATTAGATAGAAGAAGTATGTATTCTGCAAAAGATATTAACTTAAATGAGAGAGGAAGTAGTTTTGAAGTAATAAAGGAAGGAAGGCCTCTAGGTAAGGTGTTGCTTTCTATCCCTGGTTTACATAATGTACGGAATGCGTTAGGGGCTATAGCAGTTTCAGATATGCTTGGTATTCCTTGGGAGACTATTGCTATGGGATTACAGTCTTTTAAAGGGGTAGGTAGAAGACTCCAGACATGTGATTATATAGGAGATACCCCTGTTATAGAAGACTATGCTCATCATCCTACTGAGATTAGAGCTTCACTTGAAGCCATAAGAATTTTGGCTAATAATAGAAAGATAGTATTGGTATTTCAGCCACATAGGTACACAAGGACATACTATCTCTATAAGGAGATAGCATCATCTATTGCTTTGGCTGACTATGTTCTAGTATTAGATATCTATCCTGCCTCTGAACCTCCAATAGATGGGATAAATAGTGGAATCATATTAGAGAATCTGCCTAGTTACTGCCAGAATGGAAAATGGATAAAGGATATCGATTCCCTGATTGAAGAGTTAAAGATGATAGGAGTAAATGATAAGATACTTGTATTTATGGGAGCGGGAAATATAGATTGCATATCGAAGGAAGTCTTGGTAAGTTTAAAGGGATAGTAAAGAGGAAGGAACCATTATCTCCATATCTAACCATAAAGGTTGGGGGAGATGTGGATTGGTTATTTATACCTATATGTATAGATGACCTGGTATATGCTATGGAATTCTCCAAAAGGATGGGTTATCGGTGGTTTGTAATTGGAAATGGTTCTAAGATACTTGTGCCAGACGAAGGTTTCAGAGGAGTAGCTATATATACTGCTAGGTTGAAGGGTTTTTGGTTGGAAGATGATAAGATGACTTTAGAGAGCGGTTTCCCCCTTGGGGAGGCAATAAGACTAGCTATGGTTAATAACCTTTCTGGAATGGAGTCACTTGTAGGAATCCCTGCTACTATTGGAGGAGCAGTGGTAATGAATGCTGGAACCAAATACGGATGTATTGGAGACATAGTAGATAGAGTGGAGATGATAGATGAGGATGGAAGATACACTACTATATCACCTCATTTTGGATATAGAGACAGTGACTTTAAGGGAAGAAAGATAGTAATAACTAAGGTGTATCTTAAGCTGAAAAGGAGTCATCAAGATGAGATTAGAGAGAAATTAATATCTTCTGCCTCTTTGCGGAGAACTCAGCCCCAATTTCCGAGGCAGTTTGGCTCTATCTTTAAAAATCCTTCAGAAGGTTCGGCAGGAAGACTTATAGAGGAGGCAGGATTTAAAGGATTCAGATACAATGGTGTTATTATTTCTCCTGTCCATGCTAATTTTCTTCTTAATCTTGGAAATAGTGCCAATGATATCTACTATGTTATAAGGTTAATCCAGGAAGAGATTTATAGCCGATTTAGTGTATTTCTTGAACCAGAGGTGAATATGATTGGTTTCTAGATTAGAGGTATTTGTTTGGGTTGTGACATTTGTATCTATACTGATGAGTTCTGAGGGTATTATTGGGGGAATGAACATAGATAGGTATTTCGTATCGAGACCTATTTTTAAGGTAGATACTACTACTTCTATAAAGAATGACGATATCTTATTGAGATTTAGTACCAAAAAAGAGAAGGATATGTTATCTCAAGTTATGGAGGAGATCCCTTCTGACAAATATCCCTTGTTAAAAGAGCTAGGGATAAAAAATAATGAATTGTATGTTATACTTTATAATAATATCCCTTGTATAATTGGAGAGTTGAAGAATCTGAATAAGAAGCTTGAGATGGCTTTGGAGATAATAAATACCGCTAAGATGAAAGGTATAGAGATAAAAGAGATAGACCTTAGGACCTTAAGGCTGCCGGTGATAAAAGAGGTAAAGAATAATGAAAAAGTCAACTAAATGGTCTCTAGCTGTAGTCTGCTTTATCTTAGGATTATTATCAGTAACACAGATCAAATTCTATGAGGCACCTAAATATACCCTATATAGTATGAGAAATGACCAACTTGTAGACCTTATTCAGAAACTTGAGGAGCAGAGGAATAGTCTGATCCAAGAGGTTAATACCTTACGAGATCAGATAACTCAGTATGAGGAATCTGCAGTTAGAGAGAAATCTGTCTCTGCAGGGGTTTTAAAAGAGATGAATAGGATAAAGCTTTGGGCAGGTCTAGTTCCTGTAAGTGGTCCTGGGATAGTAGTTACATTGGATGACAGTAAGAAGAAGGTAAATTCAGGAGCCAACCCAGAGAATTATCTTATTCATGATTATGACTTGAGGGAGATAGTAAATGAGCTTTGGGCTTCAGGAGCAGAGGCTATAGCTATAAATAACCAGAGAATAGTTGTTACAAGCGAGATAAGATGTGTAGGTCCAACGATACTTGTAAATGGGGTAAGACTCTCTCCTCCATATGTAGTAAAGGCAATAGGTGATGCCGATAGTCTTATAAGTGCCCTTACTATGCCAGGAGGAATCATCTCTGCATTAAACTACATATCTAAGGAGTTTGGAATAATACTAAAATTAGAGAAGAAGAGTAAGGTCCTTTTACCTTCGTATGAGGGGGCTATTTCTCTAAAATACAGTAAATCGGAGGAGTAAAGAGATGATGTTTCCTATAATAGCGCTCTTAATAGGCATTGTGATAGGGGTTTTCCTTCCTGTCCAGGTTACTCCCTTTTATGCTAGATATATAGCTATAGTAATACTTGTAGCTCTTGATACCATCTTCGGAGGGATAAGGGCTATTCTGGAAAAAGGTTTTGATGAGATTGTTTTCCTTTCGGGTTTTTTTGTGAATTCTCTCCTTGGAGTGGTTTTGGTATTCTTAGGCGATCGTTTGGGGGTTGACCTCTATCTTGCAGCTATTATGGGTTTTGGAGTGAGGATATTTCAGAATCTGGCAGTTATAAGAAGATATATAATTAAGAATTTTAGCCAGAAACCTAGAGGGGCTAAAGAGGGATGAGAAGAGAGGAACTAGTTTCGGTTTTGGACATAGGAACAACTAAGAACTGTATATTAGTCTCTCAGAAGGAGGAAGATGGATATCAAATTATTGGGTTTGGTATTTCCCCTTCTTTTGGTATGAAGAAGGGTACAGTTACTGATATAAAGAAACTTACAGGTTCTATCTTGAATACATTAAAGAATGTTGAAAAGATGTGTGGGGCTAAGCTAAAGGATGTAAGTATTGGGATTACTGGAGAACATGTTAACTCTATTGTAAGCAAGGTAGAGGTAGATGTTTCAGGTAAGGATGGGATTATAACTCCAAAAGACATAAAGAGAGCTATAGAGAGTGCCTCTAGATATGAGATGCCTGAGGGGAAACAGATCCTTCACACCATCCCTAGGAGATTCTCAGTAGATAGTATAGATGAGGTTGAAAATCCAGTGGGTATGAAAGGGAAAAGACTTGGTTTAGAGGCTACCATAGTAATAGGAGATTTAACCCAGATAGAGAATATGGTGATGGCTACTCAGGGTACTGGACTGAAGGTAACTGATGTAGTTCTTCAGCCATATGCTTCCGGTCATGCGGTTCTTACTGGAGAAGAGATGACTTCTGGAGTATGTCTTATAGATATAGGTGGAGGCACTACGGATGTGGCTATATTTAAGGGTGGGGTCTTATACTCTACCTTTGTTGTACCGGTTGGAGGAAATCATATAACTAACGATTTGTCTGTGGCATTGAATTTGCCCTTTAACGAAGCGGAACGGGTAAAGATTGAATATGGAAACTGTGATCTTCTTAGCATAGAGAGGGATGAGGGTATAGAGATTAAATATAAAGATAAGCCAAGGCAGGTCTCGCTACAACTTATCTCTGAGGTGATAGAGGTAAGGGTAAGAGAACTCTTTTCTTATGTAAATGTATTGTTGTATAAATCCAATCTTTTTCACCTCTTTCCTGCCGGAATAGTTATTACTGGTGGATCAGCTCTTCTTAAAGGGATTGATGTAACAGCCCAGAGGGAATTTGGAACATCTGTTAGGATAGGTTTTCCTCAAGAGGCAAATCAAACTTGGAAGATGCTAAATAATCCTGCCTATGCTACAGTATTAGGGCTATTGAGGCTAGAAAATAGGGATGACCCTTATAGGAAGGTTACCGAGAAGGGTAACCTTCCTATAAGTATATTAAACAAAATCAAAAGCTGGTTTTCTCGTTTAGTCGAGCAGTAAAGGAGGAGATATTAAAATGATAGAGATAAATACACCTGCTAATATAAAGGTCATAGGTATAGGTGGAGGGGGAGTAAATGCAGTAGATAGAATGCTCGAGATGCAACTAAGGGGCATAGAGTTTATAGCGATCAATACTGATCTACAGGCTTTAGGGAAGTCTAAAGCGGAGAAGAAAATACAGATAGGTGTAGAGTTGACCAGAGGTTTAGGTGCAGGAGCTAATCCTGATATTGGTAGACAGGCTGCAGAGGAGAATAAAGAGGATATTATGCTAGCAATAGAAGGGGCAGATATGCTCTTTATAACTGCAGGGATGGGTGGGGGTACTGGAAGTGGTGCGGCTCCTATAGTAGCTCAACTTTCTAGAGAAGCCAACATTCTTACAGTAGCTGTAGTGACAAAACCCTTTACCTTTGAAGGAAGAAAGAGGATGCTTATCGCAGAACAGGCTATAGAGGAATTAAAGGATAAAGTAGACACCCTTATTGTGATTCCAAATGATAGACTCCTTTCTATATCTACTAAATCTACCACTATGTTAGAAGCTTTTAAGATGGCAGACGATGTATTACGATCAGGTGTGGAGGGAATAGTAGACCTTATTATTACCCCTGGCTTAATAAATCTTGATTTTGCCGATGTAAAAACTATTATGCAGAATTCTGGTTCGGCTATTATGGGGATAGGAGAGGCTTCAGGAGAACAGAGAGCGGTTGAAGCGGCATCAAAAGCTATATCTAGTCCACTCTTAGAGGACAGGATAGATGGGGCTAAGGGGGTCCTGTTCAATGTTACAGGAGGGGCAGACCTTACTTTGTCAGAGGTAAACGAAGCAGCAGAGGTAATCTCTAAGGCGGTTGATTCAGATGCCAATATTATCTTTGGAGCTGTGATAGATGAAGAGATAGAAGGAAAGATCAAGATAACAGTAATAGCTACTGGCTTTGAAAATAAGGCTAAGAGACCTATTCGAGAGCTTGGTGAGATGAGGATACCTTTAAATACTACAGATCTTGATATTCCTACCTTCTTAAGGAAGAGATAAATGGGAGGTGATAAATAGACGTACTTGGATTGGAGAGAGAGGGAATTAATAAGGAATTTTGTGGGAAGAGAGGAAAGTGAAAAACCTCAGGTAAAGGATTATCGATTTGGATTAGTTTATCCTAATAGTTATGATGTGGGGATGGGAAATCTTGCAATTCATCTTCTTTATCGCGTTATTAATGCTCATCCATACTTTTCTTGTGAGAGGTTTTTTCTTTTTAATAATGTTCCTATGGCTTCATTAGAAACATTCAGTCCTTTAACGAGCTTTGATATTATTGGGTTTTCTATATCATATGAGTTGGATTACTTTAATGTAATAGAGGTCCTTAAGAGAAGTAACATTCCCCCTAAATCTGTAGATAGAAACCTGAATTACCCGCTTATCATAGCTGGTGGTGCCTGTATGAGTTATAACCCTGAACCTATCTCGGATGTTTTTGACCTTATCGTTATAGGAGATGGAGAAGAGACGGTATTAGAGATTCTAAATAGATATAGAGAATATGTAGGTTTGGGAAGATCTAAGGAAGAATTTTTACTTTCTTTTGTAGATATAAAGGGGGTCTATATTCCAAGATTTTATGAAAAAGGTGAGCCCATCTTTAAGAACGTTCCACAAAAGATTAATAGGAGTATCTTTAGGGATTTTGATAAGGAGACTGCTTATACTACAATATACGCTCCAAACGCTGTCTTTGGAGACCTCTTTCTAATAGAGATAGAAAGAGGATGCCCAATGAGATGTAGATTTTGTGTGGCGGGAAATGTATATCTTCCCTGTAGGATAAAATCTATGAAAACGGTAAAAGACGTAATTAGGTATCGTAACGAAAAACATAAAAAGATAGGACTTATGGGTCCATTGGTTGGAGGAATACCGTATATCAAAAACCTATTAAGGTGGTTTATAGAAGAAGGTCTCCAGGTGAGTGTATCCTCATTGAGGATATCTACTCTAGATAGAGAGTTTCTTACACTATTGAAGGAGGCTGGGGAAGACTCTATAACTATAGCACCGGAATTTGTAGATGAATCCTTGAGATTTAGTGTGGGGAAAAGGGAATCTAGTGAAAAGATAATAGATGTGCTAAATTCAGCTTTAGAAGTAGGATTTGAAAGGATAAAACTATATATGATGTTTGGATACGATGATTATACGTTAGAATTGAATGCCCTTGAAAGATTTAAATTGGATCTAGAAAGGCTTAACAGGGCATATAGGTCTAAATTTGTGATAAATTTTCAGCCTCTTATTCCTAAGCCACTTACTCCATTTCAGTTTAGAAATATGGAAGATAGGGTGGTATTACAGAAACAGGCAAAAGCTATATTAGACCTTCTTAAAGATAGATATATAAAGGTGCAGATAGCAAGTGTAAGGGAGTCAATTCTTGAAGGGGTCTTAGCAAGAGGCGGAAGGGAATTGTTTCCATTTATTCTTAATAATGATAGAAGAGGCATATTGAAGCATACTCATTATACCTCTACTAAGGCTCCCTGGGATTTTATTAATTAGAAATGAAGATCCATAGATTGATATTGAGGATACTATTAGGGATGTGTATATATTTATATTTTATCCAGCCTAAGGTCTGGAAGTATACTGTAGAGATCTTAAGACCAAAATATCTCCATTTAGATAGAATTGTATTGGTAGAGGGGGTAGTCCTACATAGAGAAGATATCGTAAGAAGTCCTGGGGATGGAATAATTTTAAAGCTTAAAGGTGATGATACAAGGGTGGCTAGTGGAGAGGTAATAGGAGTTATATTCCCTGATATGCAATCCTATAAGAACTATCTTCAAGAGATCGATAATATTCTTGCTATATATAAAAAGATGACTGATGAAAGACAAGATCTTATAAAGGAAAAGACCTTGGAGATAGAGGATATGTATAAGAAGCTTTCTAAAGACAATGAAATATGCAGGAGTTTGATCGAGAATAAAAAGGACGCTTCAGACATTATAAAGGAGTTAGACCAGTTGAATAAAGATATCTTGGATGTAAAGAAGGATATAGAGAAGGCAAGATTAGAAGTAGGCGCCATTAATAAAGAGAGAGATAACAAATTGAAGGACCTAGAGAGTAGTATTGTTACCTCATATACCCCTATTCATACTGACAAGGCTGGAGTGTTGATGTTTAGCTCAGATTCAAAGGAAAGTTTCAGAAATGATATCATCCAAGGAAATGTTCACTCAGATATCTCTGTAAAGGATATATTTGGGAAGCCAAAGACGATCTCTAGTGGAGATAAGATAGCCAAGGGAGATATTATTGGAAGGGTGGTTGATAACTTAGAATCTTTTGTGGTGTGTAATGTTTTACTTGACGGAGATTCGAGTTTTACTCATAATAGAATAGAAATTAAAGGGGAGGATGGTAGTCTAATTTTGGATATTATAAAGTGGATTGGAGGAAAAGAGAAAGAAACCTGGATAGGGAAGGTGGTAGGTAATCCATCGATTAGGGATGTAGGTTTTTCTGGAACTACAAAGGTTGGAGAGATAGATGGTATTGGAATACCTAGAGATATAATCTATAGAGATAATATGGGATATTATGTGAATATAATAGAGAAGGATAAGATAGAGAAGAGATATATAAAGTTACTTGGTGGTAATCAGGAGTGGGTAATAGTAAGTAATTTGAATGGAAGTACTCAGATATTAAGGGAAAACCGATAGGAGGAGAATATGTCAAGGATAGGTCTTTTTTTTAAAAGAGTATTTGGACTTATAGATGAAGAAGAGATGGAAGAGCTTGGTTCAGAGTTAAAGGAATCTGGAAATGTCTTTCCTATCTCTGGAAAGGGAAAGAAGAGTGAGACAGTTACAATATTTATATACGGGCTCAGTAATTTCGATGATATCCAGAGGGTGGCAGATGAGGTTAAAAAGAATAAGATTGTGGTAGTCAACTTTGAAGAGACATCCAAAGAAGAGGCTATCCGTGCCTTAGATTTTATAAGTGGTGCCGTATATGCCCTAGAGGGAAGCCTCCAGAAGGTAGGAGAATACGTATTCTTGGCTATACCTAAAGGGATAGGAATAGAAGGCACTAATATAGGACAGAATCCATACCCTATTGATACCTCAAAGATATGATATAATTGTTGTGAATTTAATATTGAAAGTTCGAAAGAGAGGTCTTCCTTATGAAGTCTAATTATACTACTTTGAGAGGAGTAAGAGATATCCTCCCAGAAGAGTTATCTCTATGGAGGAAGATAGAAAGTAAGGCAAGAGATATATTTACTCTATATAACTATAGAGAGATAGAGACTCCTATCTTGGAGTTTGCAGAGATATTTACAAGGTCTGTTGGAGAAGAAACCGATATAGTGAGAAAAGAGATGTATACGTTTAAGGATAGAGGAGATAGACTAGTTGCACTAAGGCCCGAAGGTACTGCTCCAGTAGTTAGGGCTTATCTTCAGAATAAACTCTATATCCAGGGAAAGGTTACAAAGCTATTCTATATGGGACCTATGTTTAGATATGACAGGCCTCAGGCTGGAAGGCAGAGAGAATTCCATCAGATAGGTATAGAAGCCATTGGAGACTCTAGTTATATCCTAGATGCAGAAGTTATCTCTCTCCTCTGGATTTTCTTAAAGAGTATTGGACTTGATAAGGTTACCTTTCTTCTTAATAGTGTAGGGTGCCCTATCTGTAGGCCTAGATATAAAGAGGCTCTAGTAGATTACTTTAAACCCCATAGAGAAGAACTCTGTGATGACTGTAAGATAAGGTTAGAAAAGAACCCACTAAGAATCCTAGACTGTAAGGTAGAATCCTGTAAGAAGGTTTCCTCTAATGTCCCTTCCGTATTGGATTATCTGTGCGAAGAATGTAGTACCCACTTTGCCAAGGTGAGAGGCCTTTTGGACCGTATGAATATCTCTTATGTAGTTGATCCTACTTTAGTTAGAGGGTTAGATTACTATACTAAGACTGCATTTGAAGTGGTGGCAGATGGGTCTGGACTTTCTGTAGGTGGAGGAGGAAGATATGATGGACTGGTAGAAGAGCTTGGAGGTCCCCCTATACCAGGTATTGGCTTTGCTATAGGAATGGAGAGGTTGATGGGCGTTCTTAGTAGTAGAGGTCTTGTCTTTTCTGATGATGTAGCTCCTTATTACTTTATAGTATATGATATAGAATTAGCTGACGAATCCCTGGTTTTGGCTAATGCCCTTAGAGAGAAAGGGTTTGTAGTAGATCTTAGCTTTTCTATAAAGAGTATAAAGGCTCAGATGAGAGAATCTGATAGGAGTAAAGCAAGATATACTATAATTTTGAGAAAAGACCTGTGGAGTGAGGACAGGATAATAATAAAAGATATGGCTACTGGAGAACAGAGAGAACTATATAAGAAGGAATTGGAGGTATTATAGATATTGGAGAGAGAATTTAAACGAACAGGTTACTGTGGTAATTTTGATATAAAAGATGTAGGCAGATATGTAGTTCTTAATGGATGGGTGAATAGGAGAAGAGACCATGGAGGACTTATCTTTGTTGACCTTAGGGATAGGTCAGGGATAATTCAACTTGTTTTTGACCCAAAACGAAGCAAAGAAACATTCACCTTAGCTCAAGGACTAAAGAATGAATGGGTGATTGGAGTAGGAGGGTTTATTTCGAAGAGGCCAGAAGGTTCAGAGAATCGTAAGATATCCACTGGAGAGATAGAGGTTCTGGTAGATAGGCTTATTGTCTTTTCTAAGGCGGAGATACTTCCATTTAATGTAAATGAAGATGAGGATATAGATGAATTTATGAGGCTAAGGTATAGATTCTTAGATCTAAGAAGGCCTAAACTTCAGAGGAATATAGAGTTAAGGCACAAGGTTACTCAAGAGGTGAGAAGGTATCTTGCTGATAACGGCTTTTGGGAAGTAGAAACCCCAATGCTTACTAGGAGTACCCCTGAAGGGGCTAGAGACTATCTCGTTCCTAGTCGTGTACATAGGGGCAAATTTTATGCTCTACCTCAGTCTCCTCAACTTTTCAAACAGATGCTTATGGTTGGTGGAATAGACAGATATTTTCAGATAGCCCGATGTTTTCGAGATGAAGATTTAAGGGCAGACCGTCAGCCTGAGTTTACTCAGATAGATATCGAGGCTTCTTTTATAGATATGGATGATATCCTCTCTATAATAGAAGGACTTATGCAGACGGTATTTAAGAATGTTTTAGGAGTGGACGTAAGGACTCCCTTCCCTAGGATGAGTTACAGAGAAGCGTATTTGAAATATGGTAGTGATAGACCTGATCTTAGATATGATAATGAACTTTATGATGTTTCGGATATTGCAAATACTATTTCTTTTCCTCCATTTCAGGGTAGAGAAGTGATAGCTATGAAGATACCAGGGTTAGGAGATATCTCTAGAAAGGTTATAGATGAGCTTACTGAATCGGCTAAGTCCCTTGGAGCTAAAGGATTGGCTTGGTTAGGCTTTCATAATGAACCAAGAGGACCATTTAGTAAGATGATTAATGAGGACTTTTTAGGGGGGTTGAAGAAAAGGATTCTTCTTTCTAATGGAGACCTTTTACTCTTTATAGCAGATGATGTTGGTAAGGCTAGAGAGATTATGGGAAGATTTAGATTAGAGATAAATAAGCGATTCTTTAAACCTATCTCCTCTTTTGTATTTACTTGGATTGTAGATTTCCCTCTCTTCTCTTTTAGTAAGGAAGAAAATAGGATAGAGGCAGAACATCACCCATTTACTTCTCCTAAAGAAGAGGACATCCCTCTGTTAGATACTGACCCTTTAAGGGTAAGGGCAAATGCCTATGACCTGGTTCTAAATGGTATGGAATTGGGTAGTGGAAGTATAAGGAACAATACTCCCTCGATGCAGAAGAAAATCTTATCTATTTTGGGGATAGATGAAGAGACAGCTTATAAGAAATTTGGTTTTCTCCTTGAAGCCCTCTCCTATGGTGCGCCACCCCACGGAGGTATTGCCTTAGGATTAGATAGGATTGTTGCTATTATGGCGGGAGAGGAAAGTATAAGAGAGGTTATAGCGTTTCCAAAGACACAGAGTGCTTTTTGTCCACTTACAGAAGCGCCAGCGGAGGTAGATGATATTCAGCTGGAAGAACTAGGTATTTTGGTGAAGAAGGAGGATATAAAAAATGAATAGTGCAATCCTTTTACCTGCAATAGTTTTAGGAATTCTAGGTGCTGGGGTAGGGATTATGCTTTCTATAGCCCATAAGGCATTCTATGTAGAAACTCCAGAGCTTCAGAAGAAGATAAGAGAAGCGTTGCCTGGAGCTAATTGCGGTGCTTGTGGATATCCTGGGTGTGATGGTCTGGCGGAAGCAATATATAAAGGAGAGGCTCCTATTAATAAGTGTCCAGTAGGAGGAGAAAAGAGTGCTAAGGCTATTGGTAATCTTATTGGGGTCGAAGTAAAGCCGATGCAAGAGACTAAATTACTTTTCTTCTGCTCAGGAGAAAGAGATAAGGCAAATAAAAGATTTGATTATAAAGGTGTAGAGGATTGTGCAACTAGAGCTATCCTATGGGGTGGAGACCTTATGTGTCCTTATGGCTGCTTAGGTGGTGGGACTTGTGTAAAGGCCTGTCCTTTTGGAGCTTTGAGTATGGGGGAGAATGGACTCCCAGTAATAGACGACTTGAAATGCACAAGATGTGGGATATGTGTAGAGGTCTGTCCAAAACACCTATTTGCCTTAGTGCCTAAGAATACAAAGGTTATTGTTGCCTGTAGTGCTAAAGACCTTTCAGGAAGGGATACAAGAAAGGTTTGTACTGCAGGTTGTATAAAGTGTGGAATGTGTGCTAGGGTATGTCCAGTTAATGCTATAAGGATGGAAAATAACTGGCCAGTTATAGATCAAGAAACTTGTATTGCCTGTGGAGCCTGCGTGGAGAAGTGCCCTACCCACGTTATGAAATTAACAATATAAAGCAAGTCATATCTGTAATAGGGATATTAGTTGTTCTGGTCCTCTTTTTTAGATATTCTTCTTACCCTCCTCATCTAGTTGAGGTTCAGTCATTTCTTATGGATACTATAATTAGTGTCAGGGTAGAGGACAGGAATGGAGAATCTATAGGTAGCGAGGCTTTAAAGTTGATGCAGGCTATCCAGGAGAAGATTGATCTTAATCTTTCTACTAGTGAGCTCTCTAGGGTAAATGCCTCTAGCGGGATAGGATTAGTGAGTGTATCGAAAGAGACATTAGATATGATTAAAGAGTCTAAGGAGATAGCGAGGTTATCAGATGGAGCATTTGATATCTCTATAGGGGCAGTTACAAAGGAGTGGGGATTTATAGATGGAAACTATAGATTACCAGATAAAAAGGATATAGAGAGAAATCTAGAGCTTGTAGATTATAGACTTATTAAAATAGACGATAGCAGAGTAGGATTAGCTAAAAGAGGTATGTGCCTAGACCTTGGAGGAATAGCCAAGGGTTATGCTGTAGATTGTATGTATGATTTCTTAAAATCTCGGGGTGTTAAAAGAGCGATAATAGATGCAGGTGGAACGATAAAGACTATTGGTCCACCTCTTGATAAGAGGGGGTGGAAGATTGGGATAAGAGACCCAAGAGATTCGAAAAGAGTTGTTGGGGTCTTGTATCTGGAGCCAGGTTTAGCAGTAGCCACCTCTGGAGATTATGAGAGATACTTTATAAAGAATGGTATCAGATATCATCATATCTTAGACCCTAAAACTGGATATCCTGTATATAAATGTAGAAGTGTAACTATAGTAAGTAGAAGTGCTACTGAGGCAGACGCCCTTTCTACAGCTATATTTGTGCTAGGACCACAGGAGGGGTTGAGATTAGCTGAAAGGTTAAATGTAGGTGTGGTTATAGTAGACAAAAATGGTGATGTCATTGTCTCTAAGAATCTAAAAGGAAGGTTCTTTGGTGAGTAGTAGGAGGATTGCTCGACTTTCCCTATTTTTGTCTATAGCACTTACATTAGGCTTAGTAGAGAATACCTTTCCCCCATTACCTGTGCCTGGGGTAAAGCTAGGATTAGCAAATATAGTAAATATAATCTTGTTTTTTACTGACACTGTAACTGATGCATTTCTCATCACTTTCTTAAGGATTGTAGTTATATCTATCTTTGTGGGGGGGTTACTCTCTGTAAATTTTTATATCTCTTTTGGGGGAGCTGTTTTGAGCATAGCTAGTTTATATCTTCTCTATCTTTTTTTTAAGAAAGATATCTCACCGATATCTGTTGGGGCGGTCTCTGCTTTCTGTCATATTAGTGGGCAGTTATTGACTGTATATCTCTTGATGAATACTCCAGAGGTGATACGTCTTTTCCCCCTTATTGGGATGCTAGGAACCTTAACTGGAATCTTTACTGGATCCATTTCAGTTTATATAGTAAAGTTAAACCTATGAGACTTATCTTAGCATCTAGTTCTCCTAGAAGAATAGAGCTCTTAAAGAGGTTCAATATAGAGTTTGATGTAGTGCCCAGTAATATTATAGAGGAAGGACCTCTTCTAGATGAGGACCCAATAAGCTATGCCAAGAGGTTATCTTTTCTTAAAGCAGACAAAGTGGCATCTAGGGGTAAGGATAAGGTTGTTTTAGGAGTAGACACTATTGTAGAACTTGATAATATTGTTATGGGTAAGCCAAGGGATAGAGATGATGCAAGAGGTATGATCGAGATTCTGTCTGGAAGGACTCACAGGGTGATAAGTGGTTTTACTGTTATCTATAAAGATAAGGTGATTATTGATACTGCTATTACTATTGTAAAGTTTCGAAGGCTCAAGGAAAAGGATATTGAAGAATATCTAGATGTTGGTGATTATCTGGATAAGGCTGGGTCCTATGCTATACAGGAAGATGGAGCAAAACTGATAGAATATATAAAAGGATGTTATTATAATGTAATGGGACTTCCTATATTTAGGATAATGGAAGTTATAAAATCTCTAAAGATAGAGGAGGAGAAATGAACATTTTTTCTAAAGATTTAGGGATAGATTTGGGAACATCGAATACAGTAGTATTTTTAAGAGGAAAAGGAATAGTCTTAAGAGAACCTACTGTAATCGCTGTAAATAGAAAATCTTACAATGTCTTAGCTGTAGGGGAAGAGGCTAAGAAGATGCTAGGAAGAACCCCAAGTGATATTATAGCTATAAGACCTATGAAGGATGGAGTAATAGCCGATTTTGACATTACTCAGATGATGTTGGATTATTTTATAAGTAAAGCTCAAGGAAGAAGAGGTCTCCTTAGACCTAGGGTGGTTATTGGGATCCCTAGTGGGAGTACAGAGGTAGAAAGAAGAGCGGTTCACGATGCAGGATTAAAAGCTGGAGCTAGAGAGGTATATCTAGTAGATGAACCTATGGCAGCAGCCATAGGGGCTGGGCTTCCTGTAGCTGAGGCTAGGGGAAGTATGATAGTAGATATAGGAGGTGGTACCACTGAAATAGCTGTGATCTCTTTGGGAGGAATTGTTACGTCTAAATCTATTAGGATAGCAGGAGATGAGATGGACGATGCCATTATCCAATATGTAAAAAAGGAGTATAATCTCCTTATAGGAGAAAGAACTGCAGAAGAGGTAAAGATAAAGATAGGGTCTGCCTATCCTATAGAACAGGATGAGGTATCTATGGAGATAAAGGGAAGGGACTTATTGACAGGACTTCCTAAAACAATAGAGGTAAATAGCCAGGAGATAAGGGAGGCTTTAAAGCCAGTTGTTTCTTCTATTATAGAGGCGGTAAAGTCTGCTTTAGAGGCTACTCCTCCAGAGTTAGCAAGTGATATCGTAGAGAAAGGAATTATATTAGCAGGAGGAGGAGCCTTATTAAAAGGGATAGATAGAGTGATATCTGAGGAGACTGAGATGCCTGTATTTGTGGCAGACGACCCTCTTTCCTGTGTGGCATTAGGAACAGGAAAAATGTTGGAGGAGGTAGAGATATTAAAGAGGGTTACTAACTATAGAGGAAGTGATGTGAGATTTTGAAAAGCCTTATAGTTATCTTCCTAATCCTCACATTAGGTCTATTGATAGTATTTATAGATACCGTTGGCTCTAGGGGTGGAAGTCCAGTAGAGGAAGCTTTGGATTTTTTAAGAGATATTGGAGGATTGATCTCTAGAGGAAAGGATAGTGTAGAGGGTGTTTTTACCTTTTTATGGGCCTTTTTTAGAAACCAGAGTAAGCTTGCAGCCAATGTAAATAATCTAGAGATAGAACTCTCTAAACTTAAGACTGAAAAAGGTATCCTTACAAATCAGATTCAAGAGTTGAAGAGGATAGAGTTAGCTTCTGGATTTAGAGAGACAAATAGGAATCTATCACTTATTGGAGCAAGAATTATAAGGAGAGAACCTGCTCAATGGTTAAATACGGCACTTTTAGATAGAGGCAAGGTTGATGGGATAAGACCGAATATGCCAGTGATAAGTGAATCTGGACTTGTAGGTAAGATAATCTCAGTAAGCAACTATACCTCTAGGATACTATTTATATTAGACCCAGGGAATACGGTAAGTGTAAGAATTACAAGAAATAATGTTATGGGAGTCTTAAAGGGGGATGGAAATGGGAATTGTAACCTCCTTTATATACCTTCAGGTGCGGATGTGAAGATTGGAGATATGGTATCTACTTCGGAATCTAGTGAGATCTATCCTGGTGGAATCCCTGTAGGAAGGATAATTAATGTCTCTAATACCCCAGGGAAGACCTTTCTTGATATAACTGTAAGTCCCACTGTAGATTTTTCAAGTATGTATTATCTGTGGATTGTGAGATGAAATGGATACTAGAAATGCTATATCTTTGACTCTAGCTAATGTAGGAGAGGTTCTTTTAGGTTGTGTGCTTAATATCTTTTATCCAAATTCTATAGCGATCAATGGTCTCTTGCCGAATTTTTTGTTGATATTTTCTATGGGTATCATCCTAAAGGAGGATTTTTTTAGTTTTCTCCCAATACTTATCTTTGGGGGTATTGTTGATAGTTTATGGAGGGGAATAAATCCAGGGATAAATGTATTGAGCCTTACCCTATCCTGTGGAATAGTGTTCTTTTTCTTCTCTCGTTTATGGAAGAGTAGGTGGCTTATTTTAATTACTATTTTTCCCACTACTCTGTTATATTTTGTGATAAGTTGCATTATAATCTCTGTCACTCAGACTGGTACACTTAACTTTTATGATGCCCTTTCATTTGGAATATGGCAAGGTATATATAATATACTGTGGGCATTGATCCTTTTGATAATCTTTCCTAAGATATTTGTAAAATAAATGAGAAGAAGGATTGTTTTGATATATATTTTTGTATTGTTGTTAGAGAGTACGCTTATCTGGAAACTTTATCAGATACAAATCTTAGAAGGAACTTATTATAGAGAGCTAGCAGAAGGAAACAGGATAAGATTGCTCTCTATATCTCCCCCTAGGGGAGAAATATGGGATCGGAAAGGAAAGGTTATGGCTACAAATAGACCTACCTTTGTAGTCTCTGTGATTCCATTTGAGGGAAATAAAAAGGACTCATTGATGCTTTTAAGCAAGATTACTCAGGTTCCATACGCTGATATAAAGAAGAAACTTGATAACGCAACGAATAGTCTCCAGCCTGTAAATATTGTGTTAGATGCTAATATGGAGGTAGTAGGGAAGATAAAAGAATTAGAAGATAAATTGCCAGGAGTCTTGGTTAATACAGATGTTATAAGATACTACCCATATAACTCTCTGGCATCTCACATATTGGGATATATAGGGGAGGTTTCAAAGGAAGAGCTTAACACCTTAGGAAAGAATGGGGTAAAGATGGGGGATATCGTAGGAAAGTCGGGAATAGAGAAAGAATACCAGAAAGAATTGATGGGTATCCCAGGAGGACAACAGGTAGAGGTAGATGCAATGGGAAGACCTATAAAGGTCTTAGGTATGTTATCTCCTACCCCTGGGGCAACGATAGTTACTACTATAGACTTATCTCTACAAGAGCTGGCAGAGAGGTCTCTAGAGAAAGGAGGGCTTCCTGGGGCTATAGTGGTGATGAATCCAAATAATGGAGAAATTTTGGCTATGGCGAGTTATCCAGAATTTGATCCTAATAAATTTGCAAGAGGGATTACTATTGAAGAGTGGAACGAACTCTTATCTCCTAGACGTCCTCTAGTGAATAGGGCAATAAGTTCTGCCTATCCGCCTGGTTCAACATTTAAGATAGTAACGGCATTAGCTGCCCTAAGAGAGAATGTAGCAAGTAAGGACAGTGTATTCTATTGCCCAGGATATATTATGATAGGTAACCGTAAATTTAAAGACTGGACCGCACATGGACGGATAGATTTTTTAGATGCTATAGCCGAATCCTGTGATGTAACCTTTTATACATTGGGATTAAAGTTAGGGGCAGAAACCTTGGCTAAATATGCTAGGATGTTAGGTTTAGGGAGACCTACTGAGGTAGACCTTCCAGGAGAGATTGCGGGTCTTATTCCTGATCCTTCTTGGAAAAAAGACCATTGGTATCTAGGAGATACTGCCAATATGGCTATAGGACAAGGATATGTCCAGGTGACCCCTATCCAGATGGCAGTAATGGTAAGTGCTATAGCAAATGGAGGAAAGGTGTATAGACCCAGGATTGTGTCTGAGATAATAAAACAGGATGGTAGTAAGGTGGTTCAGCCAGTAACTGTAGCAAATGACCTTTCTAGATTTAAGAAAGAAATCTCTATAATAAAAGAAGGGATGGAGATGGTAGTAGAGAAAGGGACAGGGACCCCAGCAAGATTATCTGGTATAAAAGTGGCTGGCAAAACCGGTACGGCAGAGAATCTTCCAACTAGAGATAATCCTAAGGGAAAGGCTCATGCCTGGTTCATAGCCTATGCTCCAGCAGATGACCCTAAGATCGCTGTATCGGTTATAGTAGAGCAGGGAGAACATGGAAGTTCTACGGCAGCACCTATAGCTGCAGAACTTATAGATTACTATCTCACTGGAAATAAGATCCAACGGGGTGGAGAATGGAGGGGAGATTAAAATGAGTATTACAATAAAAGGGGAAAGAAATTATTTGGTGATAAAGATAGATAAACCAATAGATAGTGAAGATCTAGATAACTTTAGAAATCAGATGGTAAAGAATAGAGACTTCCTTTCTAAAGGAAAGGTCCTGATAAAATATGCAGGAGAATCTATATCTCTAGAAGAGGTTCAGGAGTTAGTCTCTGCAATTGGAGAATTAGAGGAGATAAAGATCTTAGGACTTCTTACTGAAACTACTATACCTAAGGATGAGGGAGGTGCTATAGTTATAAGAAAGACATTACGTTCTGGTCAGAGTATAAGTTATAATGGAGATGTTGTAATCTTCGGGGATGTAAATGCTGGAGCAGAGGTTATAGCAGAAGGAGATATTATAGTGATAGGAGCACTAAGAGGCGTAGTTCATGCTGGCGCTATGGGAAATAGGGATGCAATAATATACGCTCTTGAATTCTCCCCTACTCAAGTTAGGATAGCAGATGTAATAGCTAGGGCTCCGGAGAAGATAAAAGGTGAGGTTGCGCCTGAAATAGCTAGAATAAAGGAGAATAGTATTATTATTGAAACTATAACTCATGGAGGGATAAGATAATGGTAGGAAAGGTGATAGTAGTAACCTCAGGTAAAGGTGGGGTAGGAAAGACTACAGCTGTAGCTAATATAGGAACTGCCTTAGCATCTATGGAGAAAAAGATAGCACTAGTAGATGCAGATATAGGTTTAAGAAATTTAGATGTGGTCCTAGGATTAGAGAATAGAATAGTATATGATATAGTAGATGTAGTTGAGGGGAGGGCAAAGTTACGGCAGGCCCTTATAAAGGATAAAAGATTCCCAACATTGTCGCTTCTACCAGCAGCTCAAACAAGGGAAAAGGATGCTGTCTCTCCTGAAGATATGCTAAGACTATGCGAAGAACTTAAAACTCAGTTTGATTTCATTATTATAGATTCTCCTGCTGGGATAGAGCAAGGATTTAAGAATGCTGTAGTTCCTGCAGATATAGCCCTCATAGTAACTACCCCTGAGGTTTCTGCGGTAAGGGATGCTGATAGGGTTATCGGGTTATTGGAATCTATGGAAAAATCAGATGGTAGGCTCATAATAAATAGAGTAAGGACAAAGCTGGTAGACAGGGGAGATATGTTAAGTATAGAGGATGTATTAGAGATCCTTTCTATAGAGTTGATAGGTGTAATTCCCGAGGATGAGAATATTATAATATCTACCAACAAGGGAGAACCAGTAGTAAATAATGGTAATGCTCCTGCAGGAAAGAGTTTCTTAGATATAGCAAGAAGGATCTTGGGTGAAGATGTCCCTATCAACCTTCATAGGGAGAAGGAAGGTATCTTTAATAGATTACTAAGATTTATAGGGAGGAGAGAGGAGTAATGAGTGTTATAATAGAGAATATAAGGAAATTTTTTAGTCGCGAGCCATCGAGTAAAGAGGTGGCTAAGGAGAGACTTAAGCTTGTGCTTATTCACGATAGAACAAGCATCTCTCCTGAGATTATGAATGAGATAAAGAGTGAGATAATAGATGTTATTTCAAAGCATCTAGAAATAGATATGGAAGGGATAGATATCTCGTTAGAAGGGGAGGAAAACTCTATCGCTCTTATCGCGAGTATCCCTATAAAGGGGCTGAAAAGATATAATAATAAGAAGAAGAAAGTTCGCAGTTGATTATCTGTCAATCATATTGATAGGAAGTGCATTTGCTCTCTCTATTGTGGGAGTTGTTTCAATATACAGTGCTACATACTGGAAAGGTCCAGAGTTGTGGGATAAGCAGTTTGTTTCTCTTCTTTTAAGTATTCCCCTTATTATTGTGCTGAGGTTTATAGACTATAGATTTTGGATGAGGATAGCCCCCTATCTATATATGTTATCTCTACTTCTTCTAGTAGGAGTATTTATACTCTCTCCTTCGATAAAAGGAGCTAAGAGATGGATATATTTTGGGGATTTTAGCTTCCAACCTTCAGAGATTGGTAAGCTTACTTTAATATTTATGTTGGCTAGAATTGTAGAATATAAAAGGTCCTCTTGGAAGGAATTTTCTATATTCACCGTAGGTTTACTCCTTACTGTTATTCCCGCTGGACTTATAGCAATACAACCTGATCTTGGGACTGCAGTAGTTTTTATATTTATATTTGTAGCTGTAATATTTATCTCTTGTATATCTCTAAAGTATCTGATAGGACTTTTAGGCTTAGGGATAGTAAGTATCCCTTTGGTATGGAATTTTCTCCTTAGAGATTATCAGAAGGAACGTATACTTACCTTTATGGATCCCACTAAAGACCCTCTTGGAGCAGGGTACCATATAATACAGTCTAAATTAGCTATTGGATCAGGAGAACTATTTGGTTATGGATTTCTCAATGGTCCCCAGAATAGACTCAAGTTTATCCCTGAACAGCATACAGACTTCATCTTTTCTCTAATAGGGGAAGAATTCGGATTTATAGGAGCACTAGTAGTTATATCTTTATTCATAGTACTTTTTTTAGTTGGACTTTCAATAGCCTCTAAGAGTGAGACTCTAGGAGGCGTTATAATGGGAGTAGGAATTATTTCTATGCTCTGTATCCATATGTTTGTAAATATAGGTATGACTATAGGTCTTTTGCCAGTAACAGGCATCCCTCTTCCATTTATAAGTTATGGAAGAAGCGGCTTAATTACTAATATGATTGCCATTGGTATCCTCTCTTCTCTTAGAAGAGGTGAAACTTAGTGTCTTATCCTTTTGATCTTCTATATAGGATAAGAAGGCCCGCCTTCTATATAGGGGGTGAATATAATATGGTGAAAAAGGTAAGAAAAGGGAAGGTTAAAGTGGCATTGGCATTTCCAGACACTTATGATATAGGGATGTCAAACTTAGGATTTTCTATTATATATAACGTAATTAATCTTAGAGAGGATGCCTTGGCAGAGAGGGTATTTGCTCCTTGGATAGATATGGAGAAATATTTAAGAGAGAAAGACTTGCCATTATTAACTCTAGAGACCGGGACACCTGTCTCTGAATTTGATATATTGGGTTTTTCTCTTTCCTATGAACTAAACTATTCTAATGTGGTCAATATATTGGACCTTAGCAGGATCTCAATACTTTCTTCCAATAGAGATGGACTTCCATTGGTGATTGCAGGAGGTGGCTGCACCACTCATCCTGCTCCTCTTCTTGACATTATAGATTGTTTTGCTGTTGGGGATGGAGAAGAGTTGATAAATGAGGTTATAGATATATTTAAAGAATGGAAAGAGAGTAGTAATAGGAAGGAAGAACTATTAGAGGCTCTCTCTTCTATAGATGGATTATATGTTCCTCTCTTTCATAAAGATGTGAAGCGTAGGATAGTAAGGGACCTAAGTAAGGTTCCATATCCAACTAGACCTCTTGTACCAAATACTGAGGTTATCCACGATAGGGCTGTAGTAGAGATTATGCGTGGCTGTACTAGGGGATGCAGATTCTGTGAGGCAGGTTTCATATATAGGCCTGTAAGGGAGAGAGATTTAAAGGATGTAATCTCTCTGTCAGAGGAGATACTCTCTTCTACAGGTTATAGTGAGATAGGATTTCTTTCTTTAAGCGCTAGCGATTACAGCCAGATAGAAGGTTTAGCTCGATATATAAGGGAGAGACTTATCCCTCTTCATATATCTGTTTCAGTTCCATCTTTAAGGGTTGACACATCCTCACAAGAGCTCTTTCATGCTATAGGGGAGATAAAAAGAGGCATTACATTTGCTCCAGAGGCAGGTTCCCAAAGGTTGAGGGACATAATAAATAAGAATATAACAGAAGATAACATTTTAAATAGTATAAAGGTTACCTCTAAAGAAGGATGGAGGTCGGTAAAGTTATACTTTATGATAGGACTTCCCACTGAGAAAGAAGAGGATATATTAGAGATAGTAAGGCTTATCAATGAGATAAGAAGGATAAATAGAAATGTAGAGATAAATGCAAGTATTTCTACCTTTGTCCCCAAGCCCCATACACCTTTCCAATGGGTTAGACAGATATCTCCAGATGAAGTGATGGAAAAGATAACCCTAATAACTAAAAACTTAAGTAGAAAGGGAATAAATATAAGTTGGACCGATCCATTTGTAAGTGTCTTAGAGGGTATACTTACCAGAGGAGGGACAGAGTTGACAGAGGTAATATTAGATGTATGGAGGAATGGTGCTAGGTTTGATGCCTGGACAGATCAATTTAGATGGGGTTTGTGGGAGGAAGCTTTTGATAGACATAATATAGATTGGACTAATTATCTAAGAGAAAAAAGGTATGAGGATCCTCTTCCTTGGAATTTTATAGATATAGGTGTGAGAAAAGAATTCCTTTGGGAGGAATATCAATTAGCACTTTCTGGGGTTAGAAGGGAAGATTGTAGAATAAGGGGGTGTTATAATTGCGGTGTTTGCCCGTATTGAATATAAAAAGTATGGACCTTTGATTTTTATATCACATCTAGATCTGATCCGGACCTGGGAGAGGATAGCTAGAAGGGCAAGGCTTCCGGTAGCTTTTACTGAAGGTTTTCATCCTAAACCTAAATTTTCTTTTATCCCACCTCTTCCTGTTGGATTTGAAGGAGAAAGAGAACTATTAGATATAAAGATTATAGAGACTTCCCCGGATATCAAAGATATGGTTAATAGTGTAACGCCAGAGGGTATATGGGTTAATAGTGTAGAAATAATAGCTAACTCAGATCTTAGTAAAATAATCATAGGTGCTAGCTATGATTTTAAGTGGATAGGAGAATTAGCCGAGAAGACCTTAAAAGAGAAGTTAACGACGATAGGATTAATGGAATGGAGCTATTCCTTTAAGAATTTAGATAAAAATACAGGAGAGAACCTTCTTTCTCTTGATATCTTATTCTCTTCTAAGGAGATTACACCAAAAAAAGTAGTAGACCTGATAGAAGGGTTAGGTTATATTAGGTGGGTAAGATTATCACGGAGAGCTCTGTTAAAAAGGTTACCTTAGGTAATACTGGACTTTGTGTCTCGGATATCGGTATTGGAACCTTACCCTTTGCTGCATATAGAAATAATAAAAAGGATTTTATTTCTCTTGTTACCTACGCTTATAATATTGGGATAAATCTCTTTGATACTGCTGAGATATATGAGAACTATGAGCTTTTGGGAAAGGCATTGAAAAATTGCCATGAGGTTATTATTATTACTAAATCTTATGCAGTAACTAGGGACGATGTGGAAGCCAGCCTCTCAAAGGCTAGAAGGGAACTGAAAAGAGACATTGATATATTTTTACTTCATGAACAGGAGTCTATCTTTACTCTTAGAGGTCATATGGGAGCTATAGAACATCTATATAGGTTGAAAGAGAGAGGTGATATAAGAGGGGTAGGAATTTCTACCCATAAGGTTTCAGGAGTGGAAGGAGCAATAGATTTTAGATTGGATGTAGTAATGGGGATAATAAATCTTGTTGGACTAGGCATCTCTGATGGGACAAGGGAGGATATGGAAAGAGTATTGGCAATGGCATATAATACGGGAATAGGAGTAATAGGGATGAAGGTCCTTGGTGGAGGCCATTTATTACCTAGAATAAATGATGCGTTTAATTATATTAGAGGTTTAGATTTTATTCACTCCTATCTTATTGGGGTAGAGACTATAGATGATTTAGAGACAGATTTAAAGTTATTTAGAGGAGCTTCGGTAGATAGAGAGAAATTACTTTCTAGAAGTTTAAAGGAGAAACATATAGAAATAGAACCTTGGTGTACTGGGTGCGGACTCTGTGTGAATAGGTGTAAACAGGAGGCTATAAAGATAAGAGATGGAAAGGCTTTTGTAATAGAAGAAAGATGTGTGTTATGCAGTTATTGTGCACAGATTTGCCCTGATTTTTCTATAAGGCTTGTATGAGATACTTAGGAATAGACTTTGGATTAAAGAGGATAGGATTTTCTATAAGTGATGAGAATAGGAGGATTGCATTTGGACTTACCACTATAGAAGGCTATAAGATGAAGGACCTAATTTCCTATATAAAGGAATTAGTAGTTAGGTATAGGGTAGAAAAGATTGTGGTAGGGTTTCCTAAAAATATGAATGGAACACCAGGAGTTCTTTCTAAGGACATATATAATTTTATAGAAAAGATTAAAGGTGCAATAGGGGATGTAGAGATAATTCTATGGGATGAAAGGCTAACTACACTTCAGGGAGAAAGGATACAAAAAGAGATGAAGAAAAAGAGGAAAAGGATAATAGTGGATGAGATCGCTGCCACTTTGATCTTACAGAGTTATCTTGACTATAGAAATAGATTTGACGGTTGAGTTCCATTGTAGACAGACCTGTATGGCATTGAATAATGGTAGTAATGTCCTCTGTGAAAAGCCAGTAGCTGCTGTTCAAGAAGTACAAGAAATGATAGAGACTCGGGATAGGCTAAACTTATAGTAGTTGTTGGCTTTCAATGGTCGTATGACCCTGCAGCCCAGAGTCTTAAGAAAGAGATAAGTAAGGAGTTATATAAAGTGCTATACTAGTAGAAATAATATCTATAGGGCAAATTCAACAGAAATTTTATACTATGCTAGCCATGCTGTAAAGAATATGTTAGGACCTAGATTTCTATATGAGTTTGAAAATGCATTAGTTTCCTATGCCGAGCCTATGATACCAGAAAGTGAAAATAGGATTGTGGCGGTATTTTTAGATGGCAAGATCAAAGATTATGGTAGTCCAAACCATGGAAGTATACGAAAGCTTTGGACTGTTATAGAAGCTATCAGAGGGAATGGTATCATACCTTGTGGACTTGAATCAACAAATGCTTATGCACTCTGTTTGTAGATTATTTTATATGAGAGGAGGGTTTTAAATTGCCAAAACAACTAGGAATGCAATGTCAGTATTTTGTAGTAGATGGTAAGCCGAAACAGTTGTGGTTCGGAGAGATGGATTATTTCCGTATACCAAGAGAGAGCTGGAGCCGATGTCTAGACCATTTGAAAACAATGGGAATGGATGGTGTGAGTATCTATGTTGCATGGATTGCCCATGAGCGTGAACCAGGAAATATCGATTTTACAGATGAGGTTTATTCCAATTTAGATCTAGATGCTTTTCTCACCTTAGTGGAGCAAAAGGGTATGTTTGCATGGCTACGTCCTGGTCCATATATTTACGCTGAATTGCGTTTTGCTGGAATTCCTCCACGGCTAGCAGTAAGACATCCGGAAATTCTGGCTTGTCGATGGAAGGATGACAAGTTTCAACCATTAGATGAGGGTATGTCTATCTCTTACCTGCATCCCACTTTTCTGGAATATGTTGATAGGTGGTATAGCAAGGTAATGCCTATTATTTCTCGCCACAGTGCTACCAGAGGAGGTTGTGCTGTCTCTATTCAATTATGTAATGAGATCAGTGGAATCCATATCTGGTTTGGAGGCATCGATCAAAATCCAGCTGTATGCCAGTATGGGGATCCAGATGGTCGGTTTGTCCGATTCTTACGAGATAAATATAAAAATGTCAGTTCTTTAAATTTAGCTTGGGGGACCAAATTTAGTTCTTTTGAGTCTGTGTTTCCACAACAAATGCTAAGTGCTTCCAATTATGAAATGGTAGAATATGACGAGAAATGTTTCTATTATGAGCGATACATACCAGAATATGTAGATATGCTACGTCAATTGGCTAAGAAACATGGGATTACGGATATACCCTTCAGCCTCAACATCGCTGGTCCTTCGGATATACCACTTTTTGCTGAGTGTGGCCGCCAGTTTCCCGACATATACCAGGCTGTTGACCTATATTATGATCTCCACCTCACTGGTAGGCTAGACTCTATAACTATAAGTTATGACCTAGAATATGGGACAGAGTTATGTAAGGCATATACTTCAGGTCCAGCAAGTTCTTTAGAGTATGAAGCAGGGACTCACACTGATATACATGCCATTGACCCCCATGAACAAGAACTGTGGATGGCGGCAGGGGTACTAAATGGACTCCGTATGATCAGTTTATTCCAAGCAGTAGATGGTATCCATTATCCTTGGGAAGCTGATGTGGGAGGAATTTACAACTATCACGCACCAATAACAGTTGATGGAAGGGACTTACGCCCTCATTACTACACTATTCAGAAAGTAATTCGCTATTTCGATGGGGATCCATGGTTTCTAGAAGCAGAAAAGGAGTATGACCTAATGTTAGGTATTTATGATCAGTTATACGGAGATGTAAGTACTGCTCATTTGCTCTTCCATGGGAATGTCTCTTTTGGGATTATTAATCTTATGAGGGACTTACCAGATTGCTCCTGTCTATGGGTAAATATGGCACTAGTTATGCCACAGGTAGTTATGGATAAACTTGTAAATTTCGTAGAACTAGGTGGTTGTCTTATACTTACAGGAGAACCACCTGTCTATAATGAATGGGGTAAACCGGCAGAACTACTAAGTAAACTAGGGATACAATTAGAGACCCCTCGTACTCCGTTTTCCCTTGTTCGATTCGATGAGGAACAGTATGTACGATTAACTGGATATTTTGGGCAAAGATTTGGACGAAAACAGACCTTATATGCCTTACAGGGATGTGATACTACCCTTGCGGTAAATGAAGAAGGTCAGTGTGTTATTGGGATTTACCATCGAGGGATAGGAACCGTTGTTTGTGGCACGTTTCTGCCAGAATACGTTGTAGAAGAACACAGAAAGTTATTGTCACTTATATTAGGCTCTATCGGGATTGAACCCCGGGTAAAGACAGACAAGCTACGTGCATTTATCCTCCGTCATAAATATGATGGGTCCCGTCGACTATGTATACTGAATTATTGGCATCAGCCAATAAAAGAGACTATAGAAGTTTCTGGGATGGATATAAGAATAGAACTTGACCCTTTAGATTGGGCGATAAGAGGGATATAAACCATGTAGCCTCTCGGAAACTCCTGATCTGTAATCACTTTACCCACCCCCTTTCCAAAGACCGTTTGAAACATTCTAATACGATGGATACAAACTTCTCCTCTGAATTTAAAAGAAATATCGCTAATCCTAGATAACTTAATTCCTGCTCCGCAGAAACTACATACTTTAAATACTCCTTACGCCTTTCTACAAATACTT
>JBMFOH010000017.1:0-40313 GCA_049969715.1 bacterium
CAACCATAAAATCTACAAAACCTCTACCATATGTCTGTAAGAATCTCTCAAGTAACCTTTGGCTTGCAGGTAACTCTTTTCCCTTACTCTCGAAAGGTTCTATATCTATTGGCATATCAACTTCCCCTGCTATAGAGATTACACTAGCTAGTAACCTCCCAAAGCTAGTGCCATCTATTATTCCTATCTTTACTCTGCCTACTTTAGGTAACTCTTTGTGATTCTTGCAGAAATGGTTGATCTATTCTATCTTCTTCTATCTCCTTTTTAGTCTTCTTTTAGATTTTCTCCTATGCCATTAAACTCTTCAAGTCTATCTCTCCTTTAGCATTATCCCTTCGTATCTCCTGGATACTAATTACATATACAAAACTTAATGAACCTTCAGCAATTTCTATACTTTTTTAGCTATTGAATCAAGCTTTACTTTAAAGAAGAAGGTTTTAGTAATGGCTAAGACAGCCAAGAAGACTGAAATAAAACTTAGCGTTGGTTATCAGTCTCGTTTTTCTGATGATGTACACATGGCTTATGGGGAAAGTATTCTAAACCTGTTTCTGTCCTTGGTGTATCATATAAAAAGCTAGCTCTATTAGATGGGTATAATATGTAGGGTCCCTGGGACCCAGAGAAGCTTGGGGTAGAGGATGATGTTACAGTTTTGGTAAAGGCTTCTATTTAGTAATTCTCTCTTATAAATCTTTCTATCTCTTCTTTTTTTACTGTGGCTACTCCTATTACATAATCTCCGCCACCATAGTAGACATAATACAGATTATTTACCTCTACTGCACCACAAGTAAATACTACATTCGGAACTACTCCCTCTAACTCATAGTGTTTTTCTGGTTCAAGTATGGGCTCTTTCTGTCTCTTTATTACTATAGAAGGGTCTTTTAGGTCTAGTAAGACTATCCCAAGCCTATATACCATCTCTTCATCTACCCCATGGTAAAATAAAAGCCAACCTCTTTCTGTTTTTATAGGAGGAGCTCCTGCTCCAATCTTTTCACTATCCCAATAGCCTTCTCTGGGACTCATTATAATTTTATGACCTTTCCAGTGCAAAAGGTCATCTGAATATGCAATCCATATGTCAGGTGGAATCCTGTGGAGCATTACATACTGATTATTTATTTTTTCTGGGAAGAGAACAGCGTCTTTATTGTCTATATCCGGAAGGATTACCCCATATCTTTCCCATGTTATAAAATTTTTAGTAGCTGCTAAAGAGACCCTTGTACCTTTTTTCTGAGTATGCAGTGTATAACATATAAAAGGTGTCATCTATCTTTGTAATCCTTGGATTTTCAGCCCCGAAGGTTTCGAAATTTCCGATATGTTCAAATACAGGTTTATCCAGTTTAAAGAAGTGAAAACCATCTCTGCTTACTGCATATCCTATATTTGACCGATTTTCTCCATAGACGGCTCTATATAAAAGATGGAATAGTCCGTTATGATATGTCGCCCCTGCATTAAATACCCCTCCTTCTTCCCAACTATAAGTAGGTTTAAGTATGGGATTCCCTAAGTATCTAACAAGTTTCATTATCAGTCCTCCATGTTTAATAGATTATCTTTAAGAATTATATTTTAACATACAAAACATTCTCTTTTTATGGCATTACCTTTTCAGCCCTGAAAATGTTACTCCTTCTATAAAGTATCTTTGAGCCGAGAAGAATACTGCAAGTATTTACCAAGACTCTATTTTATTTGAAAGATTTCGAAAATTTAGAGGTCCTAGCCAAATTTTGCAATCTGCAGGTTCTCCTTGACCTTGCAGATATTTTTTGGTTGTGATATTATATAGATGGAAAATAACCCTGCCATGTGCGAGTTGCGCAAGACGTGTTCCGAGCCAACACTGACACGTGGTGTGCTTGAGCTGGTGGTGGATTAGAGGCTTGAATAAAGCTTCATGAAGCCATCAGGATGGCACATTAGTAGTTTCCGGGGTTCGGGAACAAAGCGCATACGGCATGGCGGGGCTTAAAAAGGAGAATTTTATGGGTATTTTTTCTGGATTCTTTCGTAGAGAACCCTTAAAGGATAGGAATTTTTATTATACTGTAAGATGTAATAGGTGTGGAGAAGAGATACAAGTAAGAGTGGATAAGATGAATGAACCTTCTCCTGAATATGACGAGAAAGGAAGGGTAACTCATTATATATACCGTAAGGATGTGATGGGACAGAAATGTTTTAATCTAATCTATGTGGAGTTTGTACTAAGTCCAAATTTTGAGATTATATCTTCTAATGTCACTGGAGGTAAATTAATAGAGCCTGATGTTAAATGAACCTGTTTCCAATGGAAAGGTAGTAAGAAAAGATGGGGATATGGTAGATATCCTGGTTGCAAGAAGTGAGAGATGTAAAAGCTGTGGTTTATGTTTTTCTATGGGAAATGATAAGATTTTGATAAGGGTAAAGACAGATAGTCCAGTAGAGATAGGAGAAGAGGTAAGGATATTTACAGAGGATAGATATGTTATCCTATCTGCTTTTATATTGTATATAGTTCCAGTAATAGCTCTTATACTTGGATACTTTTTGGGAAGCATCTTTTCTAATAAGGAACCTTTTAAGATAGTCTCAGGTTTTTTATTTATGGGTTTAGCCTTTATATTTAATAGATTCATAGATAAAAGAGTAAGGTTTCCTCAAAGGGTAGAACCAATAAAATAGGAGGATTTGTTGTCTATAGCGTTTGTCTGGATTATTTTTTTGCTTGTTGTACTTGTCTTTTGGTTTATTGGGAGGAATAAGCAGAGAAATCAAAAAAAGTGTCCTTTTTGTGGAAGGATGATCCCTAAAGATGCTGATAACTGCCCATACTGTGGAAAAGGATTGTCAGAGGTATGTCCCTATTGTAAAATGCCTGTAGAGCCAAACTGGGGGGTATGTCCTTACTGTGGCAAGAAGATAGATAGACATAAACTTGTATAAATCTTCTATGAGCAGTCTTTTTAATTCTGAAGAAGATAAAAAGGTTCCTTTAGCAGCTCGAGTGAGACCGAAATCCTTATCGGATTTTTTAGGCCAGAGACATTTAGTAGGGGAAGATAGTTTTATAAGGAAGATCATTGAGGAGAAAGAACCCCCACCTTCTATAATCTTTTGGGGACCTCCTGGATGTGGGAAGACTACCTTGGCTTTACTGTTGGCAGAATCAACAGACTGTAGACTTGTAAAAGTGAATGCGGTTTTAAGCGGAGTTGTAGAGTTGAAAAAGATATTTGCTAAGGCTCAAGAAGATAGAAAATTTTATAGTAAAAGGACCATCCTTTTTATAGATGAGATCCATAGGTTTAATCGGGCACAACAGGATGTTCTATTGCCTTATGTGGAAGACGGGTCTATAATACTTATAGGAGCTACCACTGAAAATCCGTATTTTACTCTTAATAGTACATTGATATCTAGGTGTAGGATTTTAAGATTAGAGCCACTAGAAGAAGAGGATATATCTTTTATATTGGATAGGGCAATGAAAGATGATAAAGAGTTGAAGGATTTACACATAGGGTTAAAAGAAGATGCTAAGGCTTTGATAGTAAGGTATGCAAATAGGGATGCACGGCAGGCATTGAATCTACTAGAAGGGGTAATGTTCCTAGCGAAAAGTAAAAACAAAGATATAATAGAAACATCAGATGTAGAGGAACTCTTTACTGAAAGGATATTCAAATATGATGAACATGGAGAAGAGCATTATAATCTTATCTCTGCATTTATAAAAAGTATGAGAGGGTCAGATCCAGATGCCTCTGTTTATTGGCTAGTAAGAATGATAGATTCTGGGGAGGACCCGAGGTTTATAGCAAGAAGGATGATTATACAGGCAGCTGAGGATGTTGGAAATGCTGACCCTATGGCGTTGGTAGTAGCAGTAAATGCACTTCTTGCCTTAGAATACGTAGGATTACCTGAAGCGATAATACCTTTGTCTCAGGCGGCTATCTACATAGCTAGTGCTCCAAAAAGTAACTCTGTCTGTAATGCTATATTGAAAGTAAGGGGGGATCTAAAGGATGAAGTACTTGGTGAAGTTCCAATACATCTAAGAAATATAGAGGATTCAGGTTATAAATATCCTCATAATTTCTCCGACCATTTTGTAATACAAGACTATCTCCCAAAGGCGCTGTTAGGGAGAAGATACTATGAACCTTCAGACGAAGGGAAAGAAAGAGAAGTAAAGGAGAGATTAAATAAATTATGGAAAGGAAAGAAAGAATTTTAGGAGGTGTAAGTTTTGCCTGATCTACAAGAGTTACAAAACAAGAAGATATTAGAGCTTTTTGAAATAGCAAAGGAGTTAAATATAACAGGTGCCAGAAGGATGCATAAAAAAGATCTGGCAGAGAAGATCTATCAGGTGCTGAAGGAAAAGGAAGAGAAGGAAAAAAAGGAGGTAGTACCGTCTCCTCCCGAGGTTACCGTATCTGAAGCTCCTTCAGAGGTACAGGGGGATATAAGGGAAGGAATTCTAGAGATACTGCCTGATGGGTACGGATTCTTGAGACACAATGGTTATATACCTACCTCACAAGATATATATGTGTCTCAATCACAGATAAGACGTCTTGGCCTAAGAATGGGGGATCTGATAAGGGGTCCTATAAGACTCCCTCAGACACAAGAGAAGTATCCAGCTATCGTTAGAGTAGAGACAGTAAATGGGGTTCCTATAGAGAGAGCAAGGTCTAGGCCTCATTTTGATGACCTAACTCCTATGTATCCTATGGAGAGACTTGTTATGGAGACAGATCCACGAGAGATAACTACAAGGCTTATAGACCTAATAGCCCCTTTGGGAAAAGGTCAGCGTGGACTTATCGTCTCACCTCCAAAGGCTGGGAAGACAACTGTATTGAAGAAGATAGCGAATAGCATAACTACTAATCATCCTGAGGTGTATTTGATAGTCCTTCTTATAGATGAACGTCCTGAAGAGGTAACAGATATGGAGCGTTCAGTAAAGGGTGAGGTAATAAGTTCTACCTTTGACGAACCACCAGAACAACATGTAAGGGTAGCAGAATTGGTGCTAGAAAGAGCTAAGAGATTGGTAGAGATGAAAAGGGATGTAGTTATCCTTCTAGATAGTCTTACGCGTCTGGCTAGGGCTTACAATCAGGTAGTCCCGCCAACAGGGAGAACTCTCTCTGGCGGGTTAGATTCTACCGCCTTAAGAGGACCTAAAAGATTCTTTGGGTCTGCAAGGAATATAGAAGAAGGGGGAAGTTTAACTATAATAGCTACAGCCTTGATAGATACTGGTAGTCGTATGGATGATGTAATATATGAGGAGTTTAAAGGGACAGGAAATATGGAACTTCATTTGAACCGTAATCTTGCCGATAAGAGAATCTTCCCTGCCATAGATGTAAAAATGTCTGGAACGAGAAAAGAAGAGCTCCTATATACAGAAGAAGAACTAAAGAAGGTATGGCTATTAAGAAAAATGCTAAGTGCTATTAATTCAGACGATGTCACAGAATTATTGATAGAGCAACTATCTAAATATAAAAAGAACGAAGATTTCTTGAGAAATCTAAGGGCAGTGGCATAAGACATCCTTTTCATTTTATGATATAATCTTTAAAAATCTTTTGGAGGTGATACAGTGAAGTATAAAATCTTTGCAGTACTTTTGATGGTGTCTTTAATGTTGCCTATGTTTGCATGGTCTAAGACTATTGTAGATGAGATAAAAGCTAGAGGAGAACTTGTTGTAGGTAGCGATGCAGCATACCCACCGTTCGAGTTTGTAGATGCAAAGGGGAATATAGTAGGGATAGATATAGATATAGCACAGGAGATAGCAAATTCTCTTGGGGTAAAGTTGAGAGTAGTAAATACAAGTTTTGATGGCATTATCCCAGCTCTCCTTTCGAAGAAATTCGACATAATTATGTCGGCAATGACTATTACTTCTGAGAGGGCAAAACAGGTAGATTTTTCTATCCCCTATTACAATGCAGGACAGCTTATTACAGTGAGAGAGGATGATAATAGGATAAAGAACGAGAAGGACCTCCAAGGAAAGATAGTAGCAGTTCAACTTGGAACAACGGGGCAGTTCTATGCGGAGTCTTTGCCAGGTATAAAAGAAATAAGGAAGTTCGATACTGTGGATGGAGCCTTCCTAGAGTTAAAGAATGGGAGAGTAGATGCAGTAATAGCCGACGATCTTACTTCTCTAGCCTTTGTAAGAAATACCAAAGGTCTAAAGACTATAAATAAGCTACTTACTAAGGAGCAGTACGGGGTAGCAGTACGCAAGGAAGATAAGGCATTACTACATCAGGTAAATATAGTGATTGCCCGACTGAAAAAGGAGGGATTTATAGAAAAGCTTAGAGAGAAGTGGGCGACTTGGTAGTAGTCAATTATGAATAGTGAGTCTTTCTTTGCTTTCTTTCAAAGTATGTTGCCCCCTTTAGGTAAGGGGGCAGTGATGACTATAGAGATTACTGCTATATCGGTAGGAATGGGGGTATTGATTGGAATATTTGGAGGTATAGCTAGGGTCTCAAAAAATCTTCTCCTTCTTATTCCATCTACTATATATGTAGAAGTAATAAGGGGAACCCCTCTTCTTGCGCAGTTATTTATCGTGTATTTTGGTCTTCCTTCACTAGGGATTAACCTTCCACCGTTTACTGCTGCAGTAATAGCAATGGGGGTAAATAGTGGTGCATATGTGACAGAAATATTTAGGGGGGGAATTCAGTCTATAGAAAGAGGACAGATGGAGGCGTCAAGGTCATTAGGATTATCATACTTCCAAACGATGCGTTATGTGATATTACCTCAGGCTTTAAAAAGGGTACTTCCTCCCTTGGGGAACGAGTTTATAGCTATGCTTAAGGACTCATCTTTGGCATCAACTATTGCTATAGCAGAGTTGATGAGGGTAGGAAGGGAGATTACAAGTCGAACATTTAGAAGCTTTGAAGTCCTAGGGGTGGTAGCACTACTCTATCTTGCCATTACCTTACCTCTTTCTCTACTCGTTAGATATATGGAGAGGAGAATGAGTACAAGTGATTAGGCTAGAGAATGTATATAAAAGATTTGGTAAGATAGAAGTATTAAAAGGGGTGACCCTTGATGTAAGAAAAGGAGAGGTGGTAGTAATAATTGGACCAAGTGGGGCAGGAAAGAGTACCCTTCTTAGATGTATAAATCTTCTAGAAAGACCTACCTCAGGAAAGGTGATCTTTGAAGGCAAGGATATAACTGGCATCGATGGAAGGCATATAGATACAGTAAGAGAAAGGATAGGAATGGTCTTTCAACATATAAATCTCTTTAACCATTTAAATGCCATAGATAATGTGACCCTTGCCCTAATAAAGGTAAAGAAAATGCCTAAAAGTGTCGCAGAGGAACGTGCTAAAAGCCTTTTAGAAAGGATGGGGATAGGAGATAAGGTCTATGCATATCCAAGTCAACTTTCTGGAGGACAGAGGCAGAGGGTAGCAATTGCTAGGGCACTAGCTATGCAACCAGATATGATGCTTTTCGATGAGCCTACCTCAGCTTTAGATCCAGAAATGATAAAAGAGGTCCTAGATGTAATGAAGAACCTCGTAAAAGAAGGTATGACGATGGTAATCGTAACCCATGAGATGGGTTTTGCTAAGGAGGTAGCTTCAAGAGTGATATTTATGGATGATGGGAGTATAATAGAAGAGGGTAACCCTAAAGAAATATTTAATAACCCAAGAGAAGAGAGAACAGCTATGTTTTTGAGTAAAATTCTCTATTAGGAGGTAATATGCGGATAAATCTTTCATTAAAAGTGGTAGGGATTATAGTATTGGTGGTTTTGTGTACTTGGGCCTTTCTTAGACAATCTTTAAAACTGGGGTTAGACCTTCAGGGAGGGGTTCATATGGTCTTTGAGGCTCAAGATACACCTGAAATTAAGGTTACTGGAGACACACTAAATAGAGTTCAGGCGATTATAGACTCAAGGGTAAATCAACTAGGTATTACAGAGCCTGTTATCCAGAGAGAAGGGGAGAGGAGGATCTTAGTAGAGCTTCCTGGCTATCAGCAGGATCCACAATCAGCTATAGACCTCATTGGAAAGACCGCTCTCTTGGAATTCAAGGATACGGGCACAAAATACGTAGAGGAAGGAACAAAGTTGACTAATGCCCCAACGATCCTGACAGGAGGAGATCTAAAGGATGCTAAGGTTGGTTATGACCAGTTTGGAAAACCTGTAGTAGATGTAGAATTTAATAGTAAAGGGGCGAAGGTTTTTGCTGAGTTTACCAGAAATAATATCGGTAAATACCTTGCCATTACACTTGATGGTGTAGTAATAAGCTGTCCAGTAATACGTTCTGAGATACCTGATGGCAAAGGACAGATAGAAGGGAATTTCACATTAGCTTCTGCTACTCAACTTGCTGCCCTACTTAGGGCAGGCGCCCTACCTGTACCCTTAAAGCTTATAGAAATGAGTAGAGTAGGACCAAGTCTAGGAAGAGATACAATTAATGCCAGTATTAAGGCAGCAATTGTTGCTAGTATCCTTGTAATGCTATTTATGGTGATATATTATAGACTTCCAGGGTTGATTGCTGATGTGGCATTACTTTGCTATATTGCTATCCTATTAGGTCTAGTGGCATTCTTAAAGGCTACCCTTACTCTACCTGGGATAGCAGCACTCATAATGTCGGTAGGGATGGCGGTAGATGCTAATGTTATAATATTTGAAAGGATAAAAGAGGAGTTAAAGAAGGGCAAAACAGTAATGTCAGGAGTTGATTCGGGATTTAAAAGAGCTTATGCCCCTGTATTTGACTCTCAGATTACAACCCTTCTTGCTGCTGCAGTTCTCTTCTACTTTGGAACTGGACCAGTGAGAGGGTTTGCGGTGATGTTGGCACTTGGGACTATTGTAAGCTTGTTTACCGCTATTACAGTAACTTATACAATCTTCCAGATTCTTAGAGAGCTGAATCTTATGAAAGACCCCAAAATATTTGGAGTATAGGAGGAACTATGGGTTATTTTGAAAATTCAAAAATAAATATAATAAAGTATACACCTTTGTGGATGGGACTTACTGTATTTGTCATTATTCTAAGCATCTTGCTTCTCTTTACAAAGGGATTAAATTGGGGGATAGATTTTGTCGGCGGAACGTTGTTAGAGTATAGATTGGGAAGACCGATAGATAATGTAGGAGAGGTAAGGGATATCCTAAAAGAGTTCCATCTAGAGAAGTCCGTTATACAAAAAACAGAGAGTAACGGGGTAATAATAAGGGAGAAGGAGCTTTCCAATGCTACTAGAGATGCTATCACCAAGAGATTGGCTCAAACCTTTGGGAAGGCTGAGCTTGTAAGACAAGAGTTTATTGGTCCTGTAGTAGGGAATGAGTTGAAAAGAGCTGCAATTGTAGCAGCGATCCTTGGACTTGTAGCTCAGGTTATATATATAACAGTAAGATTCAAATTGGATATGGCTATAGCAGCTGATATAGCCCTTCTACATGATATATTTATAGTAATATTAGCTTTTATCCTAACACAGAAGGAGGTCAATACACCCTTTATAGCTATCCTCCTTACTGTAGTTGGTTATTCTATAAACGATACGGTGGTTATATTAGATAGGATAAGGGAAAACCTGAAGCTAAAGCCTAGGGATTCTCAGGAGACCTTCCCACAATTGGTGAATAGAAGTCTTCTTGAGACAATGACAAGAAGTATTAATACCATATTAACTACTATAATAGCAATATTAGTTGTATACTTTATGGGTGGTTCAGCTATAAGAGATTTTGCTTTTGGACTCACAGTAGGTATAGCTACTGGGGGTTATTCCTCTATATTTATTGCCGCTCCACTCCTTGTCCTTATGAGGAAAAAAGGGTGGGCACAAGAGAGAATAAAGAGGGAGGAGGTAGTAAAGGAGACTGCTCCTACCGTTACAAGCAGAAGTACCGTGAGTAAGGATAGGCAACAGTCTAGTCCTAAAAGAAAAAGGAGGTAAAAGTTTATGTATTATGTATATTTAGTAATTATTTTTGTAATCACATTTATAATAGCGCTTTTTGTACAACTTAATAATTATCCGGTCACTATTCACTACTTTTTCGGTACTAAAGATATGAATCTTGCTCTGGTGTTATTTTTAAGTTTTGTGATAGGGTTTCTGATTGCAGTGATAGCAAGGATACCGCAGGATATCAATAATAAGAGGAGGTTTAGGTCTTTAGAAAGAGAGTTGGCAGAAAAGGAAAATAGATTAAAAGTTTTATCTAGTGTTCAACCTGTTCAACCACAACAGGAGCAAAAACCACCTGAAGGATGAGTCCTATATACCAGTAGCTATAGGTTATGCGCTTTCTTTTTAATTCTCCTTCTAAGTGGGAGGATGTTTCTGCTGAATTTGGGCTTCTTCCACCTATAGCTAAGGTACTAGTTAATAGGGGATGCACATCCCCTATTATGATTAAGAAATTTATCTCTGGGAGCCTCAATGATATAGCTTCTCCATTTCTCTTGCCTGATATAGAAGAGGCTATATCTAGAGTAAAGAGGGCATTCATTAATAGAGAGAAGGTATGCCTCTACGGTGATTATGATGTGGATGGACTTTCTTCTATTGCTATTCTTTTTAAAACAATGAAAGGACTTGGTTTTGATGTTTCTTTTTATATTCCCAACAGACTTATAGAAGGATATGGATTAAATCTAAAGGCTGTAGAAGGGATAAGGAATAAAGGGGTATCTCTTATCATAACCCTTGATTGTGGGGTAAGCTCAGTAGAGAGTATTGATTATGCATCTAAGCTAGGTATAGATACTATAGTTATAGACCACCACAATATCCCTGAGATACTACCTAAGACTGTCTCTATTATAGACCCAAAGAGAGAAGATATAAGATATCCTTTCCCGAATCTCTCAGGGGTAGGAGTAACCTGGCAATTTGCTAGGGCTTTAGCAAGTAACATGTTTCAAGAGGATGTAAACCTAGAAGAGGTGCTAGATCTGGTAGCATTGGGAACTATTGCTGATATTGTTCCGTTAATAGAAGAGAATAGAGTAATAGTAAAAAATGGTATCTCTCGATTAAGATTTTCTCCTAGAATAGGGATAGATGCATTGATGAGAAAGGTAGGATTGAATGAGAAATTTATAGATTCTGAGATACTATCATTTACCCTTATCCCAAGATTAAATGCAGCGGGAAGGCTTGGAGAAGCAGATTTGGCCATAGAACTTTTACTATCATCTGATGAGAGGAACGCATTAATTCTAGCTGAAAAGTTGGAAGAGAAGAATCGTAAGAGGAAGGGGTTGGTTGACCAGATTTTAAATGAGATAATCCAGAGATTAGAGCTTAAAGATATCCCTCCTGTGATATTAGAGTATTCAGAAGAATGGCATTCTGGGGTTTTAGGGATAGCCTCTTCAAGGGTAGTGGATATGTTCAATAGACCTGCATTTATAGGTAGAAAGGAGGGAGATCTAGTTAGGTTCTCAGCGAGAAGCCCTGAAGAGATAGATATATATGATGTGTTAAAAGATGCTAAAGAATTATTCTTAAGGTTTGGAGGACATTCTCATGCTTTGGGTTTCACTATAAAAGAAGAAGAGATAGAAGACCTCAAAAAGATATTAGACAAGACTATAGTTGAAGAGAAAGAAGAAACTATAAATATAGATGCAGAGATATCCTTTGATGATATAACTCCTTCCTTTATAAATCAACTTTCTCTGTTAGAGCCATATGGTATGAGTAATCCTAGACCTATATTTATCACAAAAGATGTGGAAATTGTTGGGGAAAACTTAAATAATAACTCAAGAAGTATTATAATAGAAAGTAGAGGGAAGCGATATGAGGTATTTGGACTTGAAGGGGTTAATTCTGGTGACGTAATAGATTTGGTGTATAGTATAAAAAGATATGGGAAGATGGTAGCAATAGGATATATACTAAAATAATTTAGGAGGTCTAGCGTGGAGATAAATGCACTTACAGAGTTTATAAGAAGTATACCGGATTTTCCTGTGAAAGGAGTTTTGTTTAGAGATATTACACCTCTCCTTAAGGATAGAGAAGCATTTAAAGACGCCATACAAAAGCTGGCAGATAATTTTAGACATCTAGATATAGATGTTGTCTCTGCAGTAGAGGCTAGGGGTTTTATAATAGGTGCTCCTCTTGCTATTGAATTGGATGTAGGTTTTGTTCCTATAAGAAAGCCAGGAAAGCTTCCCTATGAAAGCATAAGGGAGGAATATGCATTAGAGTATGGAACCAATATATTAGAGGTCCATAAGGATGCAATATCTCCTGGAGAGAAGGTCTTGATAGTTGATGACCTTATAGCTACTGGAGGAACTGCTATAGCCTGTAAGAACTTGGTAGAGAGGCTGGGTGGTAAGGTTTTAGGTTTTGTATTTTTAATAGAGCTTACAGAATTTAATGCAAGAGAACAATTGAGAGGATACAATGTCTATTCCCTTTTGAAATTCTAGAGAGATTTGATGTAGAAGCACAAAAGCTTATAAATTCTGCCTATGAATTTTCAATCTCTGCCCATAATGGACAGAGACGAAAGTCAGGGGAGGATTTTTTTACCCATCCATTTGAAGTGGCAAAGATTCTCTATAGTATGGACGCAGATGCTACCACTATAGCTGCCTCTCTGCTTCATGATGTGGTAGAAGATACTGATATAGATATAGAAACGATAGAGAAGAATTTTGGTCGAGAGATAGCGCTATTAGTAGAGGGTGTAACCAAACTAAGTAAACTTACTAGTACAAATACAGAGGAAAGGCAGGCAGAGAACCTCCGTAAGATGTTCCTTGCAATGGCTAAGGATATGAGGGTGATATTCATAAAGCTTGCCGATAGACTTCACAATATGAGAACCCTTTCCTATCTACCTCCAGATAAACAGAGGACTATAGCGCAGGAGACCCTTGATATATTTGCTCCTCTTGCCCACAGATTAGGAATGTGGAGGATAAAGTGGGAATTAGAAGACCTGAGTTTTAAGTACCTAGAGCCAGAGGAATATAGAGAGATATCTAGGTTAGTGGCAAAAACTAGAAGGGAGAGGGAAGAGTACATTCAAGAGGCTATCTCTATAATAAAGGACAATCTAGATCCTCTTGGAATTGTGGCAGAAATTCAGGGACGACCTAAACATCTCTATAGCATATATATGAAGATGAAAAGGGAGAATCTTGCCTTTGATCAGATCTATGATCTTCTTGGAATAAGAATCATTGTAGAGTCAACAAAGGATTGCTATGCTGTACTGGGTATAATACATTCCCTATGGAAGCCTATTCCTGGAAGATTCAAGGATTATATAGCAGTTCCTAAATCTAACATGTATCAGAGCTTGCATACCACAGTAATAGGACCTAGGGGAGAGCCTCTGGAGATACAGATAAGAACATACCAGATGCATCGTATAGCGGAATATGGAATCGCTGCACACTGGAAATATAAGGAGGGTAAAACAGATAAAGATTTTGACCGGAAGTTATCCTGGTTGAGACAGCTATTAGAGTGGCAGAAAGATATGCAGGATGCAAGGGAATTTGTAGAACAGGTCAAGGTGGACTTGTTTGAAGATGAGGTCTTTGTATTTACTCCAAAAGGTGATGTGGTATCACTACCCCGGGAGGCTACCCCTGTAGACTTTGCTTTTCGGATTCATACTGAGATAGGAATACATTGTGTAGGGGCAAAGGTCAATGGGAGGATAGTTCCTCTAGATTATAAGCTTAATAGTGGAGAGATAGTAGAGATTCTCACGTCGAAGTCTGCTACTCCAAGTCTAGATTGGCTCTCTTTTGTGAATACGAACTCTGCTAAAAATAGAATAAGGCAGTACTTTAAGAGGTTGAAGAGGGAAGAGAGTATAACAAGAGGTAGAGAGATCCTTGAGAAGGAGTTGAAAAGGATACAGGGAGACCTACCTGAGAAGATGAGGGAACTTGAGTGGGCTCCATTACTTGAGACATTTAAGTTTTCTAGTCCAGAAGAACTTTTCTTTGCTATAGGAAATGGTGATATCACTTCACCTCAGATCCAACAGGCATTGAATGTGGTTCCTCAAGAGGAGAAGATAGTTGTCTTACCTAAAAGAGAGGATGGGAAGGGAATCTTTATAAATGGGATTGATAATGTCCTTGTAAGACTAGCTCAATGTTGTAATCCTCTCCCTGGTGATGAGATTATAGGTTATATCACTCAAGGACGGGGAGTTACCATCCATAGGAAGGAATGTAACAATGTGAAGAATCTGTCTAAAGAGAAACTCATAGATGTATATTGGGCTCCTAACAATCTTTATAGATTTAATGCACGAATAGACGTATATGCAAGGGATAGGGTAGGGCTATTAAAGGATATCCTTACTGAGGTATCGAACCTAGGCAGTAATGTATATGATACTAGGGCAATTGTAAAGAATGGAAGGGTGAATATCTATATAGTGTTAGAGGTTCAGAATATACACCATTGTGATGCAATCGTCAGAGCTATAAGAGGGGTAAAGGATGTGATTATGGTAGGGAGGCATACATGAAGGTACTTATACAAAGGGTAAAAGAGGCATCAGTAAAGGTAGATGGAAAACTTGTATCCTCTATAAATAGAGGATTACTTGTATTCCTTGGAGTAAGTAATACCGATACAGATAAAGAGGCAAGAGAGATAGCTAAAAAGGTTTCTTCTCTAAGAATATTTGAAGATGAGAATGGCAAGATGAATCTAAGCTTAAGAGATATCAATGGAGAGATTCTTTCTATATCACAGTTTACTCTCTATGCCGATACATCAAGGGGAAGGAGACCGGGATTTGAAAAAGCAGCCCCTAAAGAGATAGCTATAGGGCTGTGGAATAGATTTAATCAATATCTAAAAAGTGATGGCTTCGTAGTTAAAGAAGGGATATTTGGTGAACATATGGAGGTATTCCTTATAAATGATGGACCTGTTACAATAATATTGGAGGAGGGACAATGAATTCGTATGAACGAGTTTTAAGGGTCTTGTCTGGAGACATCCCAGATAGAGTACCTATCTTCGAGCTTTTAATAGATAGAAAGGTAATAAAGAAGATTACAGGAACGGAAGACTATGCTGATTTCTGTGAGGTATATCCAATAGATATAGTCTTGACCAATACACCGTCAAAACTCTATGAAGAGAAGGTCCTTGATGCCAAGAATAGGATTATTATAAATGAGTGGGGGATAATAAGACAATATACTGACGAGGCTGTATCTATACCTTTAGAAGGACCTATAAAAGAGCCGAAAGACCTAGATACATACAAGCCACCCGATCCCTATGCGGAGAGAAGATTTGAAGAATTAAAGATGCTTATAAAAAGATTTAAAGGAAAGAAACTTGTAGGGATGCATATACATGATGCCCTGAATTATCCTACATATCTTAGGGGAATGGAGCAGCTTTTTATCGATACAATAGAGAACCCAGAGCTTGTTCATAGACTTGTTAGAATGTCTGTAGAACATAATATTGCCTTAGCAGAAAAGGCTATTGAATTGGGGGCAGACTTCATTATAATGGGTGATGATTACGGAGGTATAGATGCTCCTCTTGTATCTCCTAAGGCATTCAGAGAATTTTTTCTTCCTGGGATAAAAGAGATAGTAGGTGTAGTAAAATCTAAAGGGGCTTTTTGCTTTAAACATTGCTGTGGCAATATAAACCTCATCCTTGATGACCTAGTCTCTACCGGAATAGATGCCCTTCATCCCCTTGATATAAGTGCAGGGATGGATATACTTGCTGTAAAAGAGAGGTATCCTAAACTTACTGTAATGGGGGGAGTAAACTGTGGGGCTCCCTTGACTGACTATACAAAAGAAGAGCTGATAAGAGAAGTAAAAGGGGTTTTATCTAGATTGAAACCAGGTGGAAGATATATCCTTTCATCAAGTAATTCCATACATAGCAAGGTAAAACCAGAAAATCTTTTAGCTATGTGGGAGACGGTAGAAAGGTATGGAAGGTATGATTGAGGTTTATGCATTTTTTCTGGCAGAGAAAGAAACAGAATAGATATGAATATTATTATAAACAGTACCCTATTAAGATAAAAGAAGGGCTAGGAGAAAGAGAAATACGTTTTGTCGAAAGGACGTTAGCAATATGTAGGGATGCCGGGATAGGAATAAGTTCTGAAGAAATTTGGGAGGCACTTCTAAGATATAACAATCGAATAGATATTAATCTGAAAGATGAGGTAATAAGTTGGATATCTCAGTTAAGGACATTTGTAATGGAGTCTAAGGATGCCTACCCCTCAGGTCTTTCCAAGTTCTTCAAAAGGAAAGACGAGTATGAGGAGTAGCCATTCTTATGGGAATAATCGGATTTGAAGCCTCTTTAATAGACTTCCTTTGAAATCATCCTGAACATTGTACAGTTTTTTAAAGCTCTTTACAGCTTCTGGAAAGCCTATATCTTTTCCTTCCTTCTCACTTCTGTACCACTTGTGGGTAGATATATAGATAAACAGGTCCCCTATAGTTTTGTCTGGGATGAGCCTATCTATCCTTTCTCTCTTTATCATCTCACATACTGGTATAAAGATCTCCCTATACCATCTTCTACTTGCCTCTTCAAATGGAATCCCACTCTCTTTCACATACTGGTTGATCTGCGATATAAGGTTCTCATAACCTCCAATCTCGGTAAGCTCTATATCAAGCCCTGTTCTCTCTCTGAAAGATTCTCTATAATTAAAGACTATATCTTCTTTCTTGGGTTTAAGTGGAGTAGCCTGTGTCACCTTGGCATCTATATATCTTTGATGAAGTTCCTTGGCAGCAGCTACCCTATGATGTCCATCAAGGACATAATACTCATCCCTTATCCTATAAACTTCTATAGGGGGAAGAATCTTTCCATCCTCCATGGCCTTCTTTATACCTAGATATCTCTGTGTTGGCCTACGTGTCTTAAATCTAAATCTGTCATCTAAGTCTTGTGGTCTTCCTACAGAGCCTATTATCTTATCTACCTCAATTGGGAACACTCCCAATTCCTTTAATCTTAGATATCCAATTCCGCCGTATTCTTCTTGGAGAGACTTTATCATCTTTATCACCTCCAAGAACATAATACAGTATGGAATTTAAATAAAAATTAAGATAGGATTAAAGAAAGGTTAAATTGGGTTTAAGGTTTAATTAAGAATAGGTTTTATTTTAGAATTCTACCTATTCTTTTTCCTGTATAGACTCCTTTAATAATAACTAACTGGCCATTTATAATGAGATATTCTATGCCCTCTGGATATTGGAATGGATCTTCATAGGTGGCTCTATCTATAATCTTCTCTGGATCAAATATTACGATATCAGCATAGGCTCCTTCCCTTATAATACCCCTATCTGAAAGTCTTGTCTTCTTTGATGGAAGAAAAGTCATCTTGGAAATAGCTTCTTCCCAGCTTAAAAGTTGTAATTCCCTTGTATATCTACCTAAAACCCTTGGGAATGTTCCAAATGAGCGAGGATGAGTCCTTTCTTCTCTACTCCTTCTAATATACCCAGATCCATCTGAACCGATAAAAGAGTGAGGATACTTTATTACCTTTCTTACGTCATCTTCACTCATCTGAAAACTTATTATGCCAACCCTTTCATCTTTAATAAGAAGTTGGAGGGCAAACTCCTCTGGAGGAACACCAGCCTTTCTTGCCAGCTCTAATATATTGCAACCCTCCATAGATTTATCTAAATTACATCTTGCTATATATATTAGGTCCCAGTCTATAGCTACTCTTTTAAGCTCAGCCAATACCTTTCCATAGGTGTCAGGTTCACTGAGGCTTTCGTTTAAAGCCCAGGGGGGCAATAAGGGTGTACCAAGCCTTGTCATATATGCAGTATAAGGATATACATCACAGGAAATGTCTAAACCTCTTGACTTTGCATCATCTATCATTCCAAGGGTTATCTCTATCTTTCCCCAGTTTTTTCTCTTTTCTGCCTTATGATGAGATATCTGGACAGAGACCTCGGTTTTTTCGCCAATCTCTATAGCCTCCCTCACTGCTTCCTCTACCTTATCTCCTTCATTTCTTAGATGTGTGGCATATATTCCATCTCTTTTTGATACTATTTTAGATAGCTCTATCAACTCTGTGGTCTTCGCATATATCCCAGGAGGATACTCTAGACCAGTAGAAAGACCAATAGCTCCTTCCCCTAAAGCCTCTTCAAGAAGAAATTCCATTAGTTTTAACTCATCCTTGGTTGGAGGTCTATCCTCTAGGTCCATTATCCTACGTCTTAATGCCCCATGGCCGACTAGAAAGGCTAGATTTGTCCCTATTCCCGTCCTCTCTAATTCTTCCATGAAATTACTTAAGCTACCTTCTTGGATACCAAGATTTATTCCGCAGTTACCCACTATTTGGGTACTTACTCCTTGCCTTAACATATTCTCCATAGAAGGAGCCTCTCTTATATTGAGGTCAGAATGAGAATGAATATCTATAAATCCCGGAGTAACAAAAAGCCCCTTGGCATCGATAATTACAATAGAATCTTCTTCTATGTTCCCTACCCTTACAATTCTATCATTCTTAATCCCTATATCTGATTTAAACCTTGGTCTTCCAGTACCGTCTATTATAGTTCCATTGATAATTGCTACATCAAGAATCTTTATTCACCTCTTTTTATCTCATCCCAAAGTTTATCCATTTCCTCTAGTGTTAAATCCTCTAGGGAGATATTCCTCTCTTTAGCCAAGGCTTCCATTTCTTCAAATCTCTTTATAAATTTTTTCACTGTCTCCCTTAACGCATCCTCAGAGTCTATGCCCAACAGTCTAGCAGTATTCACTACGGAAAACAATAGATCTCCTATCTCCTCTTCTATATTTCCTCCCTCTTTTATAGCCTTATCAAGTTCTTTCAATTCTTCTTCAATCTTTCCCCTTGGACCAGTATAATCATTCCAATCAAAACCAATCTTTTTAGCTCTATCCTGCGCTTTTTGAGCCAATACTAAGGCAGGAAGGCTTAATGGAACATCCATAAGCCTTTTATTCTCTCTCCTTTTTACCTTCTCCCAACTAGCAAGTGCTGCATCAGCACTTGCTACCTTTATATTTCCAAAGACATGTGGATGCCTATTTATGAGCTTTGAGATGATGCCTTCTACTACCTCTTCTATAGTGAACACTCCGGATTCTTCAGCTACGATCGATAGAAAGAATATATTGAATAGTAAATCACCTAATTCCTCCTTCATATGGTCTAAGTCCTTCTCTTCTATCGTCTCAATGACTTCATATGCCTCTTCTCTTAAGGTATGCTTCAAGCTATCAAGGTTTTGAACTGCATCCCAGGGGCATTCCTTTCTTAAGACCCTACCTATAGAAAAAAGTTCTTCTAATTTTCTACCCAATGAATCCTTAAGCAACAGTAAAGACCTCCTTTAATTTGGTGAGTTTTTCAAGTCTATCCCCCCACCATCTTACTATCCAATTTTCTTGATTTAGTTTCTTTAATTCACCAAACCGTTTCAATCTTTCTAACACCTTATTATCCTCTTTTTCTCTAAAGGATAATAATATTCTATCATCAGTTATCGATATTTTCTTTACAGTACGCCTCTGAGCCAATACCCTTAAGGTTGCCACCCTTAAGAGATTATTCACCTCTTTCGGAATTTTACCGAATCTATCATTGAGCTCATTTTTTAGATCTTCTATCTCATCTATAGAAGATACTAGAGAGAGCCTCCTATAGACCTCTAATTTATAAGGAGAAGGGATATAATCCTCAGGGATGAGGGCAGGTATATTTATATCTATGACAGTAGGCTCAGTTCTCCACTGTAGAGGTTCACCTTTCAATTCCCTAACTGCATCTTCTAACATCTTAGTATAGAAGTCAAAGCCTACTGCAATTATATGTCCATGTTGTTCTTTACCAAGCAAGTTACCCAGGCCTCTTATCTCTAAATCTTTCATAGCTATATTAAAACCTGAGCCAAGAGCAGTGTTTTCATGTATGGTCTTTAGTCGTTCTTCCCCACTAGATGTAAGTTTTTTGTTGTGGAATATATATGCATATCCTCTTTTCCCAGATCTTCCTACCCTTCCTCTTAACTGGTATAGCTGGGCAAGACCGAATTTTTCTCCCTCCTCTATAATAAGAGTATTGGCATTTGGTATATCTATTCCGCTTTCTACTATAGCAGTGGAGATAAGGAGTTTAGTTTCCCCTTTATAAAACTTCCAAAATTTTTCTTCTACCTCATCCTCTTCCATAGTTCCATAAAGAGTGTCTATATTTAGACTAGGAAAGAGTTCCTTGAGCCGGAACTCCAATTCTTTTACCCCTTCAATACGGGGGTGGATATAAAAGATCTGTCCATTTCTAGAAAATTCTCTTTCTATAGCCTCTCTTACAACCCTTTCATCGTACTCTCCAACATAGGTAAATATAGGTAATCTTCCTTCAGGGGGAGTTTCTATTATCCCTATCTCTTTGAGCCCGTATAGGCTCATCGAAAGGGTCCTAGGTATTGGTGTGGCTGTAAGAGTAAGTACATCTACGAGAGGAAAGGTCTCTTTTAGTCTTTCCTTTTGAATTACCCCAAATCTATGCTCTTCATCTATTATAAGAAGTCCTAACTCTTTAAATGAAATATCTTTAGAAAGGATCTTGTGTGTGCCTATAATAATATCTATGTCACCCTTGGCTATGCCATTTTTTATCTCTCTTGCCTCTTTCTGAGAAATGAAACGGGAAAGCATAGCCACCTTAACAGGAAATGGCGCTAACCTCTCTCTAAATGTTTCATAGTGTTGATGCGCTAGAATAGTAGTAGGAACAAGCACAGCTACCTGCTTTCCATTTAATACCGCTCTAAATGCTGCCCTAAGAGCTATCTCAGTCTTCCCATATCCTGGATCTCCACATACAAGAAAGTCCATTGGCCTAGGTCTCTCCATACTCTTCTTTACACGCTCTATTATCTCCTTCTGATTAGGAGTCTCCTCATAAGGGAAACTTTCCTCAAGAGCCTTCTCCAACTCTTTATTCCCTTTAAATGAAATCCCAGGGGCAACCTCTCTCTTAGCACTTATCGCAATGAGGTCTTTGGCTATATTTTTTACATCTCTTTCTACCTTTGCTCTTATCCTAGACCATTCTGGGCTCTTTAATCTATGTAAAGGAGGCGGCTCATTACTAAAACTTCTATACTTATCAAGTCTTCCTACCTGTTCTATTGGTACTAAAAGCCTATCCCCTTCAGCAAACTCTAATACAAGAAATTCTCTAGGCACAAACTCTATCTTGTGCGTCTCTAACCCTACAAATCTTCCTATTCCATGATAGGGATGAACCACATAATCTCCTATATCAAATGGTATCTCTATCTGAACCCTAGGAGAGGTAGGATAGATAGGGGCATATTCATAGTTGAATAATTCTCTATCAGAGAGGATTATAATCTTTGAAGATGGAATAACTATACCCCTTGAAAGCTTCTTCTTAAAGAATTTTATATTTCTCCATTTTCTAATAATCTCTTGAAGTCTTTTCGCCTGTAAGGTATAAAGATATAACTCAAAGCCTTGGTTTATCCACAGATCAATCTTTTCTTTTAGACTGTTAATATCTCCATAGAAAAGGGGAGGGTCTTCCCCTATAATGTCATTACCTTTTTCAATTGTCAGTGCCTTTCCTGGGGAACTAAATCTATTGGTGGCAATAATAAATAATGTATCAGGAGAGACTACTCTTTTTATGTCAGAGGAGACTATATCAGTATTTGCTGGAAATACAGGGATAGGAAACTCTATCTCTCCTATGGATCGCTGAGTGACAATATTAAATCTTCTTGCAGAGGTAAGTTCATCACCGAAGAAGTCGAGCCGAATAGGATAGAGAAGATTTACAGGAAATATATCTATAATTCCCCCTCTTATAGAGAACTCTCCCTTCTTTTCTACCATAAAAACCCTTTTGTAACCAAATTCAGCCAGTGTGTTAGTTACATAACCCCATCTTGTATCCTTAGTAATAGATAGAGAGGCTCCTACTAAGGGAAAATGCTCTATACTCTCTGGAGTAGTGACAATTACAGGGAATTCTCCTCTTATAAATCCAGCTACTAAGCTGGTTCTTCTCCAGCTATTTTCTCTATCAGTAGGGTCATAGGGAATAAATGTGGCATTTATCTCAGTAAGGGTCTTTATATCATTTGCTAAGCTACCTATTTCATCATCTTTATCCATAATTACTATTATTGGGACTCTTAATTGAAAAAAGAAGAATCCTAAAATAAGAGGGAGGAGTCCTTCTGAACTTATCCTCAAAAGAGAAAACCCTCTCTTCTTTATCTCCTCTATCTTTTCTGTAATTTTTTTCTCTTTAGAGATGAGGTCAGAGAGCGAATTCATCCCTTTACTTTCGTGTTATATTTACTCATCGCCTTTTCTATATCTAGTACTATAAGGGGTAAAGCTTCTATGGCTTTTTCTAGAGACTGATTTAGCAATCCCAATTCATCTTCTCGAAATTCTGACAAGACAAAATCGACACTACTTGCACCTTCTGGTAATGGTCCTATCCCTATCCTTAGTCTAGGGATATCCTCTGTTCCTAACACGTTTATTATAGACTTCATCCCATTGTGACCACCACTAGAACCTTTCAATCTTATTCTAAAACTGCCCAAAGGTAGCCAGAGGTCATCATATACGATAAGCACCTCTTGAGGAGAGATAGAAAACCTACAGAGAATACTAGGGATAGCATCCCCACTTCTATTCATATATGTGAGAGGTTTTAGAACCAAAATCTCTTTGTCTTCTACAGTGATCTCTCCTAGAATTCCATTTCCTGTCTCTTCTATCCATCTTCCAAACCTTGATATAGCCTCATCTACATACATAAAACCTATATTATGTCTAGTATCAGAATAACGAATTCCTGGATTTCCTAGTCCAACTATTAACTTTATCATAATGGAAGATATAAGTAATAAGTAATGAGTGATAGGTAAAAGAAAGAAGATACTCCTCCTTTCTACCTACCTTTCCATCACCCATTACACGTCACTCTTTACCTTTTTTTCTAAATAATTATTCAGTAGTCTCTTCTTGAGGTTGAACTTCCTCAACAGGAGCTGTTACTTCTTCCTCAACCCTAGGTGCTACTACTGTTACTATTACCTCGTCTCCAGAGGAGAGAAGATTGATCCCTTCAGGAAGGACCAAGTCCCTTATATGGATACTTTCACCTACATTAAGATTAGTTATATCTACCTCTATGTGTGGGGGTAGGTCCTTGGGTAGACATCTTATTTCTATCTCCTCTAAAACTACCTCCAACACTCCTCCTACCTTTGTCCCAACAGCTTCTCCTTTCAATGCGATAGGGACAGTAGTAGTAATCTCTTCTTCAAGACTTATTCCATGCCAGTCTATGTGGATTATGTCTAACTTATATGGATGATACTGAATATCCTGTAGGATGGCATACTCCTTTTTTGTCTCTCCATTTCTTATATTAAGGGTAAATAAGACCCCTTTACCACCATCGGTAGAGCTAAGGGCCTTGACTAGAGGCTTCTTAGCCATCATAAGACAGAGAGGCTGATCAAGGTGTTTTCCGTATAAGATAGCAGGGACAAGGTCTTCCCGTCTCAATCTCTTTACTTTTTTCCCTTTTACATCCCTTACCATAGCTTCAAGTTCTATCTGTTCCATATTACTTATCTATCCTCCTATACAAATAATTCACTCACTGATTTATTATTATAAATTCTTTCAATAGCCTCAGCAAAGAGTTTTGCCACTGAAAGAACTACTATCTTATCAAAGATCTGATGCTCTTCTAATTTTATAGTGTTAGTTACTATTACTCTTTTAATATCACTCTTTTTTAAAGACTCCACTGCATCTCCAGAGAAAACTGGATGAGTAGCACATGCATAGACCTCTACTGCCCCTTCTTCTAAAAGGGCTTCTGCCCCTTTTATCAAAGTTCCTCCTGTATCTATCATATCATCTATGACAATACAAACCTTTCCCTTTACGTCCCCTACTATATACATAACTTCAGACTCGTTTGGTACAGGTCTACGCTTATCAATAATAGCTATAGGAAGGTGTAATCTAGAGGCAAATGCTCTTGCTCTTGCCACCCCTCCTACATCAGGAGATACCACTACGCCATCTTCTATATTCAGACTCTTTATATAGTCAGCTAGTATAGGACTAGCTTGAAGAGGGTCTACCGGAATATCAAAGAAACCTTGGATCTGTCCTGCATGGAGGTCCATAGTAAGTACCCTATTAGCCCCTGCTACAGTAATAAGATTTGCCAAGAGTTTGGCTGAAATAGGCTCTCTTGGCCGAGTCTTTCTATCTTGTCTAGCATATGCAAAATAGGGGATGACAGCTGTAATCCTTCCTGCGGATGCCCTCTTTAAGGCATCTATCATAATCAGAAGTTCCATTATATGATGGTCAACAGGGTTACTCAGTGATTGGACTAAATATACATCACATCCCCTAACACTCTCCTCTATATTTACCCTTATCTCTCCATTACTAAATGTAGTAGCATAACCTTGACCCAAGCTTATTCCTAAATATTCAGCTATCTCCTTAGCCAAAGGGATATTAGCGTTTCCAGAGAATATCTTTATGTTGCTATCCACTTCCTCCTCCTTCTTCTCTCTTTTTAAGAAACCGAGCTGGCACTCCTACTACTACTGTATTTGATTCTACATCCCTTGTCACAACAGCCCCTGCACCTGTAGCAGCACCCTTTCCAATTCTTATTGGGGCAATAAGATTAGTATTAGAACCTATAAATGCGTCATCTTCAATGATAGTCCTATGCTTCTTCTTACCATCATAGTTACATGTAATTACTCCTGCACCAATATTTACCCTTTCACCTATCTCTGCGTCTCCAAGATAAGAATGGTGCATTGCCTTAGTATGACTTCCTATTATACTATTTTTTACCTCTACAAAATCACCTATAGCTGAGTCCTTCTTTATAACAGTTCCATTTCTAATCTGAGCATAAGGACCAACCTTTACGCACTCCTCTATAGTAGAGTCTTTTATTACAGAATAAAAGACTTCGCATTTATCTCCTATACTGGCATTATCAAGATATGTAGAAGGACCTATATGACAATTACTTCCTATTATAGTATTTCCCTTTAACATGCAGTAAGGTTCTATTATGGTGTCTCCTTTTATCTTTACATCTGGCTCTATATATGTACTCTCTGGCAATACAATAGTTACACCTTCATCCATTAAGTCCTCTATCTTTCTGTTTAAAAGGCTTCTAGTAGCCTCTGCCAGGTCCTTTCTAGAGTTTATTCCTAGGGCAAGAGACCCCAAATCTGTAGGATAAGCCATAACTGTCTTCCTCATATCGTTTAGAATCTCAACTACTTGAGTAAGATAGTATTCCTTCTGGACATTTTCATTCGAGAGTCTAGGGAATGTTAAAGAAAGGTCATCTACAGAGAAACAATATGCACCAGTATTGACCTCTTGGATATCTCTTTCCCCTAGGCTTGCATCCTTTGCCTCTACAATTCTTAACACTTTTCCAGAACTATCCCTTACTATCCTTCCATAAGCCATTGGATCAGGCAATACCGTTGTAAGTAATGTGGCAGATGGTTTATTCTCAAGATGGAAGTTTATCATTCCTTCTAGGATCTTACTTGAGATTAGAGGTGCATCCCCATTTACAATCAACACATTTTCAGAATCCTCCACCTCAGAGAAGGCTATTCTAACTGCATCACCTGTCCCTCTTGGATTTTCCTGAATTACATAGGAAAAATCCTCTCCTCCTATCTTTCTAAAGTTTTCCTCTAGGTCTGGAGGAATTACTACTATTATCTTTGTTAGATTTAATCTAGAGACATTATCTAACACATATTTTATAATAGGCTTACCGAGTAGTTTATGAAAAAGTTTAGGAACGCTAGACTTCATCCTTACTCCTACACCACCAGCAAGGACTATCCCAGTAAACATACTCCCCTCCTTATACAAATATTGGCTGGGGCGGTAGGATTCGAACCTACGAATATGGGATCCAAAGTCCCATGCCTTACCACTTGGCGACGCCCCAGCTAGAGCCGCTATTGGGCTTTATTAAATGCCTCTAAAACAGCGCTCTGTATATTTTCCCTCATCTGATTGTTGATAGGGTGTGCAATATCTTTAAATTCCCCATTACCAACATCTCTTCTTGGCATAGCTACAAAATAACCATTTTTCCCATCGATAACTTTGAGTCCATGCACTACAAAAGCATCATCAAAGGTCACTGATGCAAAAGCTCTTACTTTCCCTTCTTGGGAGACAACTTTCCTTATTCTTACATCTGTAATCTTCATTAGTCTACCACCTCTTTATTCAATCTAGCTCCTATTATAACAAAAAAAGATTTTTATGTAAATAATGCATAGACCAGAATAAATGAGCTGATTATGATACTATTTACTCGAGCTAAGACTTTATCGCTCCCATTGTAAGCCCAGAGATAAATTTTCTTGCTGCAAATACATATACAATTAAGACAGGTGTAATAGCAAGTGCAGTTCCACAGAGTAACCTTCCGTAATCAAACCCACGTGTGGCATCTCCTCTTAATGTGCTCAATGCCACAGGAAGTGTGTATTTTATCTCGTCCTTTAGTATCAAAAGAGGTCCCATAAAATTGTTCCAACTTCCTAAAAAATTCATAATTCCTAGAGCACTTAATGCAGGAATAATAAGAGGGAATACAATTCTAAAGAACACCTGATATTCAGGACAGCCATCAATCCTTGCTGCATCTAAAAGTTCATCTGGTATCGATTCTTGCATATATTGCCTCAGCCAGAATATTCCAAATGCATTAGCTACTCCAGGGATTATCAGTGCTTTAAAGCTATTTATCCAGTTAATCCATTTCATAATAATGAACCAAGGAATAATACCTATCATTCCGGGAATCATCATAGTTGCTAGCATAAAGGAGAACAATTTATCCTTACCTGGAAAGTTATATTTAGCAAAGGCGAATCCTCCAAGGGAACAGAAGAAGAGAGATAGGGCAGTATAAGTAGTTGCAATGAAGGCACTATTAAGGAAATTTCTCCAAAAAGGTAACCTTTCCATTAGGTTTCTGTAGTTTTCTAGGAAGTTTGTTCCAAAGAAGAATGTTGGAGGAAACCTAAAGATTTCTCTGTTAGAACAGGTAGCGAGAATCCACATCCAATAGAAGGGAAAAAGGGACAAAAATGAGCCAATGCTCAAAAACAAATAAAGAGTAAATATTTTGATAAAAGACATCTCTCTAATCTTCATTGTATAGGCCTCCCAGCGAAGATCTTCCAATTTATTATTGATATGATTACAATCAGGATAAACATTAGATAGGATAATGCAGAGGCATATCCAAACTTTCCCCACTCAAAACCTGTGAGGTATAGATATAAGCCTAACGTTAATCCAGAATTATTAGTACCCCCCATAGAACCTACCAGCATATAGGGTTCATCAAATGTTGTGATAGTACCTATTATAGATAGGATGACTGAGAAAAGAATAACTGGCCGCAATAGAGGAATAGTTATATGCCTAAATACTTGGAAAAGGCTAGCACCATCAACCTTCGCAGCATCATATAGTTCAGTAGGAATACTTTGTAACCCTGCAAGATAGATGACTATATTCCATCCTAGCCATCTCCATATGAATAAAATCATTATTGCCGGTTTTACCCAAAAGCCTGTTCCTCCCCACCAATCTATTGGTTTTAATCCGATACTCTGAAGGAGATAATTTATTAGTCCGTATTGAACCCCATATAGGGTTAAAAAGATTATTGAGACTGCAACAGAGGATGTTACATTAGGTGCAAAATATGCCATCTTGAAAAAGTCTTTATATTTAACAATCTCTGAATTTATCAAAAACGCTATTATAAGGGCTAAGGTGAGCATAATAAGATGAGTGATTAAGCCAATATAAACCAGAGTGTTTATTAAGGCTTTCCAAAATAGTCTATCCTTGAGAAGTGCTATATAGTTAGAAATACCTACCCATTGCATCTGTCCTATACCATCCCAGGAATTAAAACTCAAGAAGAGAGAAAAAAGAATTGGAAATAAGCCAAAGATAACAAAAAGGATATAGAATGGAGATATATATAGATATGCTAGCCAGTTCTTTTTAACCTGATACCAGAGGTTGTCTCTCTTTGAAGTCATTTCTAACCCTCCTAGATGATCGAAGAGGTGGTTCCGATAAGGAAACCACCCCTTTATATATTAGACTTACTTTATCCCTACTTTCTCTCTTATCTCGTCTGCAGCATCTTTCAATGCTTTTGCTGGATCGAGTCCTTGGTCAATGCAGTTAGCAACATGCTGCATAAGTATAGATTCTGCCATAGGGTCGTTAGGATTTACTACGGGGATAGGTGTCTGTTTTGCAATATTGATGAACAGAAGTCTCTGTTTCTGTCCACCAAAGTATGGATCAGGCTCGTAGAATATTGGATCGTTCCAAGCGGTAGTAAGTGCTGGGAAAAAGTCTACAGCCTTGTATATAGCTATCTGAGAACTCTTTCTAGCCAAAGCAAACTCGATAAACTTCCATGCTTCCTCTTTATGTTTTGATTGTTCTGGTATTGCCAGATTAGAACCTCCCCAATTCAATCCTGGAGTTTCAGGTATGGGCACTATCCCCCACTTACCTATTCCATTTGGATCTAACCATGTCTTTAAGAATCCACCAAACCAGCAGCCTACAATCTGGGTGGCAATCTTTCCATCTGGTATCATAGCTTGCCATTCTGGAGTCCACATACTTACCTTAGCATCTAATCCTAACTCTCTTACCTTTTTAGCTACAGTCAATGCCTTAAGGGCTCTAGGGCTATCTACTGCTACCTTACCTTCCTTGTCAAAGAAATCTTGGTGAGCGTAGTAGATATAGAAGATACTCGAGGCATTCTCTATCATCCATTGCTTTCCAGGGATAGTAATCTTTTTCCCTACATCGATATATTTATCCCATGTAGACAATAACTTTTGGACAGCTGATGGATCTGATGGTAGACCTGCCTTTTGGAATAGGTCTCTTCTATAGAAAACTGCTGCAGGGCCAATATCCCAAGGAAAAGCTATAAGCCTTCCGTCGGATGTTAGAGATTCATGCCATTTATATGGCACTACAATCTTTTCATATCTTACTGCATTGTAGGGAGGCTTTAGTAGATCTACAAGTCCTCCCTTTGTAGCAAACTTGGCAATCTGAGCGATCTCAATTCCACAGATATCAGGTGCTCCAGCCCCTGCTGCAATAGATGTTAATAGTTTATTGTGAACATCAGGATTTGACATTATCTTTATATCTACTTTAATATTTGGATACTTCTTATAGAACTCTGGTAAGATTGGTTTAAATGCCTCGTCCCATGGACTCCAGCCCCACAATGTTATGGTTACCTGTTGGGCTTTAGCAAAAGAGAGACTAGATACTATTTTATCTATATTTTACTTCTTTCTATAGAACTGTCAAGGTCCGTTTAACTCTCCCAGAAATTGAAAGAATAAGAATTGACAAAGGTACCTGATATATGTTAACATATTAGTAGTTAAAAACTATTATTAGGAGGTGTTATAAATGGAAGAACAGGTAAAATCGGTAAGTCTACCTAGATTAAATGAACTTGCTCCAGAATTTGAGGCAATCACTACCCATGGAAAGTTGAAGCTTTCAGATTTTAGAGGAAAATGGGTAATACTTTTCTCTCATCCTGCAGACTTTACTCCTGTATGTACAACAGAATTTGTTGCCTTTAGCAAGGCTTATGAAGAGTTTGTAAAGAGAAACACCCAATTAATAGGTCTTAGTATAGATAGTATATATTCGCATCTAGCGTGGACTCAGAATATAGAAAAGAATTTTGGTGTAAAGGTTCCGTTCCCCATCATAGCAGACTTGGATATGAAAGTAGCTACCCTTTACGGAATGGTTCATCCACAGGCAAGTAGTACCCAAGCTGTAAGAGCTGTATTTTTTATAGATGAGAAAGGTATCTTAAGAGCTATGGTCTATTATCCTCTAACTAATGGTAGAAATATCCAAGAGATTATAAGACTATTAGATGCACTCCAGACAAGTGATAAATATGGGGTAGCTACTCCTGCTAATTGGATCCCAGGAGAAAAGGTTATTGTTTCTCCTCCAGTGACGCAGGAATCTGTTGAGAAAAGAATTAAAGAAGGTTATGAGTGTATAGATTGGTATCTTTGTTTCAAGAGTATCTAGACTATTTCCTAAATTAGAGGGGGATGGTTATAGCCATTCCCCTCTATCATATCTAAACTTAATTTAATAAAATTCAATAATTGAAAATCAAAATATCAAATATTGACAAATTTATTTCATAAAATTATAATATGAAATATAAAAATCTAAATTGGGGGTAAAAATGAGAAAGATATGGAATAGAGATCTAAATTTTCTTCTTCTAGGTCAATCTATCTCAAGGCTGGGAGACAGTGCTCATTATATAGCTATTATGTGGTTTATTCTTGAAAAGACAGGTTCAAGTGCTATTATGGGAACTCTATCTGCTATTGCATATATTCCATCACTTGCCTTAGGGCCCCTTGCAGGGATAGTAGCAGATAGATATTCTAGAAAGAAGATTATATTCTTTACCGATCTTATTAGGGGGATTATAGTTTCTCTCCTTGCTTTTTTCTTCTTTACTAAAGGACTAACTATTTCTGAGATATTCATTCTTACCATACTCCTTGGAACATCTTCTGCATTTTTTAATCCCTGTATCCCTTCGGCAATCCCAGAGATGGTAGATGCGAAAGACCTCCCTAGAGCAAACTCTCTCTTTTCTATCGCTGGCAGGGTTACTGACATAATAGGACCGTCTATAGGGGGGATTGTTTATAAGATTCTAAGTGCAGGATGGCTCTTTGCCTTTAATGCCATTTCCTTTTTTGTCTCTTCTATTTTTACCATCTTTATAAAGATACCGCAAAACTATAAAGAAGGAAGGATAAACATCTTTGGTGACATAAAAGAGGTATTAAAAAGGGTAAGAGAAGATGAAAATCTGATGACATTGGGGATAAGTGCTGCTATTCTTAATCTGTTTTATGTCCCATTCTTTATCCTACTTCCTGTTTATATAAAGAACTATCTACTACTTGATGCCTCTATATATGGTTTTGTGCTAGGGGCAGGAGGTATAGGGAGTCTAGTAGGTCTTCTTATTACCTCTAGTATCTCCTTCTCAGGAGATGCCAGATATAATCTCTTTAGGTTTTCTCTTATGGGACAGGGAATCTCGGTTGGGCTCCTTGCTCTTCCTCTAAACAGTATTCATCTTGTCAGTCTTTTCTTTATTATTGATCTTTTAAATATATTTGTAAATATTTATATAAATACCGCCTTACAGTTGATGGTACCTAGTCAAGAGAGGGGAAGATTCTTTGGTCTCTTAGGACTATTCACTGGGGGACTTATGCCTATTTCCATGAGTCTATCAGGTATTATAGCCGAGTTTGTAAGGATCCCGTTAATCTTCACCTTCTGCGCTATTGTTATCTTATATATGAGTTGGAAGATAGTTACTCTAAGGTCTCTAAAAAGATTCTTTTTAGTTAAAGAACAAAATGAAGGATAGGATTTAATTGGAAAACAATATCAATATTATATTCTATGAGCTTTTATATGAATGCTACCTATTTGACAATATAAATAATTTTATTGTATAATCTCCTTGGAGGAGAGGGATTGAAGGGAGATGAAAGTGGGAAAAGAAGGATAATAAGATATTTACAATATTACTTTAGAGGTCGTCCAGTCAAGTTAACCCTAGAAGGGTAATGAAGGTTTTCTATTGATCCCAATTATAAAGGCTTGGAGGTGAAAAGAAGTGAAGATTTTAAGGGTAATCTTGATTTTTGATTTGATACTATCCTTTTTAACTATTTCTATTCCAGTGATGGCTCAGGAGTATCCTGTACCAAGGGAACAAACGGTAGTAATAGAAACAGATACAAATTATACAGTCTTTGATAAGGCGAACCCGTTTGCTCCAAGAGGTAGTCAGTGGGGTTCTGGTTGGCATCAAGTAGCAAATGAGTGGGACTGGTATATAAATTATGCTACAGGTGAAACTATCTATTGGAGAATCACGGGCTGGAAATACTCAAAGGACCATAAGTCCCTCTATTGGTACATAAGAAAGGGAGTAACTTGGAACGATGGCCAACCTTACACTGCTGAGGATGTAGTGTTTACTATAAACACTCTTGTAAAGAACAAGGACTTGATAGGTGCGGGAAATGTAGAGAATGTAGCTTCTGCAGAGGTGGTTGACCCTTATACTGCTCTTATAAAGTTTAAACACCCTGAATATAGGTTCCATCAGAACCTAAGGATGTGGGGAGGAATTACAATAGTTGCTAAGCATATCTGGGAAGGTAAGGACTTAAAGGATTTCAGTAATTGGCCACCAGTAGAGACTGGACCATACAAGTTCTATAAATATTATAAAGAACTCAATATGTTTGTATGGGAAAGGGATGACAACTATTGGGCAAAGAAGGTATTTAATAAGTCTCCAGGTCCTAAGTATGTAATATTCAGAATGGCTCCTCCCCCAGATATAGACCTTGCCGATTTTGTCAAGGGTGGGGTAGACGCTCCTCTTCCTCACATCTTTACTTGGGATATGATAAAGGCGGCACAAAGACAGACGAAGAATGTGGTTTTAGCTCCCTATATGGATGCAGTTAGTCAGGGTATCTGTTCTTATAACTGCGCCAAATATCCAACAAGTAATAGAGATTTCAGATGGGCTATACAGTATCTATTAGATAGAGACAAACTGGCTAGGACATATAATATGGCAGAAAGGTCTTATCCTACAATGTGGCCATGGCCAGACTGGAAATCATTACATAAGTGGGAATTTCCAGAGATCAAAGCAAAATACGGCGAGCAAATGACATATAATCCTAAGAAGGCAGAGGAGATTCTAGATAAGCTTGGTTTCAGAAAGGGACCAGATGGTAAAAGGAGAACTCCAAAAGGTGAGCCTCTTAGCTTAGTTCTTCTTACTAGACCGGCTCCAGATGTAGGTTATTTCCATGCCAAACATCTCTCTGATGAACTAGCAAAGATTGGTGTAGAAGGAATTGTAAAGTCTGTGGACCCTGGAATGTTTGGAGAATTAGTTAATACTGGTAATTACGATATCTCTTTTGATGTCTTGGACGTTGCGGTTGCCTTTCCTAACGATATATATTTCTTCTTCCTTTCATTTAATTCTAAATGGGCAAAACCTATAGGAGAATACCAGACTGCTGGAGACAGAGGAAGGTCTAGACTTAAGTCTAAACTTTTAGATGCCGTTACAGAGAAGATGGCTAGTCTTGACCCTGAGAGTCCTACCTATATGTCTTTGGCAAAAACAGGTTTAGATATCTGGTACAAAGAGCTTCCTAGTGTTCCTCTCATTGAGAAGATGTTTGTCCAGACATTCTCTAACAAGTATTGGGATGGATGGCCTACAGAAGGGGATATGTATCAGGTTCCCTATCAATGGTGGCCAAGTTTTATATTTATTTTGTTTAATCTAAAACCAAGTAAATAACATAGCCTTAGGGGAGACTCAAGGTCTTATAAAGTAGAGCCTCCCCTTTCAAGAGGAGAAAATATGAAGAGTAAACTATTGAGATATCTAATAAGAAGATTCTTTTTATATCTTGCTATATTTCTTATCTCTTTGACTGCCTTTTTCTTTTTTCTCAATCTTGTACCTGGTGACCCTGTAACTAGATATGTCCAAGAGTTAGAGGCTAGGTATGGATTGGCAACCCCTGTATCTGAAGAGATTATAAAAGAGTATAAAGAAGCATTTGGATTAGATAAGAATCTCTTTGCTCGTTATACGTCCTATCTAAAAAGGTTGGTATTGAATTTTGATTTTGGTCCTTCATTTGTTGCCTTTCCTACCCCTGCTTTTCAGCTTATCTTAGAGGCATTCCCATGGTCTATAGGCCTCTTAGGTGTGGCTGTTATAGTTTCTTGGACATTAGGAATTTTATTAGGGACAATCTTAGGATGGAAGAGGGAAAGTAAGGGGGCTTCGTTTGTCTTAGTATTAGGGTTAATAATGTCTCAGGTCCCTACCTATCTCTTGGCGCTGTTATTAGTTATGGTCTTTTCCTTTGTTTTAGGGATATTTCCTATGGGTGGAGCCTATTCACCCTTAATACAACAAGGTTTTAATCTTCGCTATATTATAGACCTTATCTATCATGCTTTTTTACCTGGTATGTCTCTTATACTGGTTTATACATTTGGTACAATGATATCCCAAAGGGCCCTAGTAATAAATGTATTAGGTGAAGATTATATAAAACTAGCAGAGGCTAAAGGATTAAAGAGTAGTCGGTTGGTGAATAGGTATATATTAAGAAATACCTTGTTGCCTCAGGTTACAGGCTTGGCGTTGAGTTTAGGCTTTATTGTAAATGGATTCTTTCTCATTGAATGGATATTTAATTACCCTGGGATAGGGAGGTTATTTATGACAGCCATAAGGCAGATGGATTATAATGTTCTTATGGGTATCACTGTAAATACAATGTTCTGGGTCCTTGCAGCTAATTTTATCATAGAGTTACTCTACCCTTTGATTGATCCAAGGATAAGAAGATGACCAGGAGGAACATATGAGAATCTTTAGAAGTTCACCGAAGTTTACTGTAGGCATTATTATAATCTCTCTTCTAGTATTAATTGCCTTTCTGGAGCCTACCATTAATAACAGTAGGTTAAAAGGGCATTCTTCCACAGAGATAGGCTTATATGATACTTCATTACCTCCTTCTAAGGAACACCCATTTGGAACAGATGCATACGGTAGGGACGTGCTATCTTTAATCTTGACAGGGTTAAAATACTCTCTTCTCATTGGATTTATAGCTGGAGGTTTAGCGACACTGATAGCTGTGGTTCTAGCTACCGCTGCAGGTTACAAAGGGGGATGGTTAGATGCATTTATTACTACACTCTCTAATGCTATTTTAATTATTCCTTCCTGGCCTATACTTGCTATAATTGTCCTATTTGTAAGAAAGGTAGATCTGTTTTTCCTTTCTCTAATCTTAGCGTTTTTTAGTTGGGCAGGTTCTTCTAGGCAGATAAAGCCACAGATATCCAGTTTGAAAGAGAGACCATATGTAGAACTTGCTAAAGTAACTGCTTTTAGCGATGTAGAAGTAATGTTTAAGGAGATCCTTCCGAATTTCTTGCCATATATCTTTGTTGGATTTTCCTATGCAGTAACAGGTACTATGATGGCAGAGACAGCTTTAAGATTAGTGGGGTTAGGACCAGCAGATATACCATCTCTAGGTCAAATTTTGAATTGGGCTTTATATGCAGGTGCATTGGCACAAGGTCACTATTTCCTTGTCTTAACTCCGATTGTTATATTGATACTGATCTTTGTATCTATAAACCTTATAAATGTAGGATTAGATGAGGTTTATAACCCTAGATTAAAGCAGATAACAGGAGTATAGACGATGAATACAATACTTGAGATTCAAGACCTAAAGGTATATTTTAGAACAATCTTTGGGGATGCTAGGTCTCTAGATGGGGTATCTCTAAAGGTATATGAAAAGGAGGTCCTAGGAATAGCAGGAGAATCCGGGTGTGGAAAATCCACCTTAGTAGAGGGTGCCTTGAAGTTAGTCAAACCTCCAGGATATATCAATAGCGGAAGGGTTTTATACAATGGTAAGGACCTATTAGAACTAGATGATGAGGAATTCAGAAGGATCAGATGGAAGGAATTATCGTACATCCCTCAAGGTTCTATGAATTCTCTCAACCCTGTTATCAAGATAGAAGAACAGATGATAGACGGTATTATTTCTCATATAGATATCCCATATCCTGAGGCAAAAGAACTAGCTCTTGAAGCCCTTAGCAATGTCGGATTACCCCCTGATGTAGCTCAGATGTTTCCCCATGAACTTAGTGGTGGCATGAAACAAAGGGTGTGCATAGCTATGAGTATCTGCTTAAAACCGAAGGTTATATTTGCAGATGAACCAGTAACTGCCTTGGATGTGGTTATGCAGAAATTAAATCTCCAGACTATAGGAGAACTTAAAGAGAGATTTGGTGTGACAGTACTTATGGTTGCTCATGATATGGCTTGGCATGCAGAGGTGACTGATAGAATAGCTATAATGTATGCAGGAAAGATAATAGAGATAGGTTCCACGTTAGATATTTTTACCAAGCCGTTACATCCCTATACAAGAGGATTATTAGATGCTGTTCCTTCTTTGGAAAGGAGATTTTCAAAGAGTATCCCTGGAATTGCCCCTAGCCCTTTGAGTTGGCCTAATGGGTGTAGATTTCATCCCAGATGTTCCTCTAGAATGAAGATATGTGAAGAGATAGACCCTCCTCTAATAGAAATAGAGAAGGACCGATTTATAGCCTGTCATCTTTACGGAGGGAAGTAACTATGGAAGTTCTCTTAGAGTTGAAGAATGTAGTAAAGGTATTTACAAGGGTAAATTTTTCTTTTAGTAAGGAAAAGGTAGTATACGCCTTAAATGATGTCTCATTTTCTATGGACAGAGAACCAAAAGTGCTGGCATTAGTTGGAGAAAGTGGGAGCGGAAAGACTACTATATCTAAACTAATCCTTGGACTGGAAGAACCTACATCAGGGGAGATTATATACAAGGGAATACCTTTATCTAGATGGCTTAGAGAAGACCAAAAAGGGTATAGAAGAGAGGTTCAGATAATATTTCAAGACCCATTCGAGACATTTAACCCCTTCTACAGAGTTGATAGGGTTCTATGGACAGTTATTCAGAAGTTCAATCTGGTAAGGGATAATAATGAAGCAAGGCGTAAGATAGAAGAGAGTCTAGAAGCAGTTGGGTTAAGAGCCAAAGAGATCTTGGGAAGATACCCCCATCAACTTAGTGGAGGTGAGAGACAGAGGTTTATGTTAGCTAGGGTATATATATTAAGACCGAAGCTTTTGGTTGCAGATGAACCTGTGTCGATGTTAGATGCTTCTCTGAGGGCGGTCTTCTTGGACCACCTAAAGGAATTCAGAAAAGATGGAATTAGTTGTCTATATATAACCCATGACCTTAATACAGCATACTATATTTCAGACTATATCTTGATAATATATGCTGGCAAGATATTAGAAAGGGGTCCTGTAGAAAGGATAATAAGTAATCCTCTTCATCCATATACCAAGATGTTGATAGATTCTATTCCCATCCCTGATCCAAATAAAAGATGGACCGATAAGGTGAATATAGACATCACACAGTTGCAAAAGGTATCAGGGAGAGAAATAATGAATGGATGTGTCTTCTATAATAGGTGTAACTATTCTATGGAGAGATGCAAAGACAATATACCTCCTATGAAAAGGATAGGTGAACAAGAGGTATCTTGTTTCCTCTTTTGAGAAAGGAGTGAGATAAATGAAAAGATGGAGGATTGGTCTTGTTGGTTGTGGAACTATCGCCTATTATAATTACCTCCCAGAGATCCTAGAGATGTCTAATGCAGAGGTGGTAGCAGTATGTGATATCTTATCTGAAAGAGCAAAGAGATATGCAGAAGAATTCAACATTAAGGAATGGTATACTGATATTGACGAGATGCTAGAGAAAAGTGATTTTGAAATCCTGGTAGATACTGCAGTTATTCCAGCTCATTTCCAGATCAATCTAAAAGCGCTAAGAGCAGGCAAACATCTATATTCCCAGAAGCCAATCACTACTACAGTGAAGGAGTGTGAGATTCTTATTAATGAGGCAAAAAAGAGGAATCTAAAGATTAGTGCATCCCCGATACATATGTTAAGACCAGATATAAAAGAGGCAAAGAGAATAGTAGAAACCGGAATGATTGGTAGAATCTCCTTTGCAAAATGTTCTGTCTCCCATGGAGGACCAGAATATTTTCAGTTTAGGGATGTAGACCCTACTTGGTTTTATAGAACAGGTGGGGGTTCTCTTTTAGACCTAGGTGTTCATGGACTTCACATATTAACAGGTCTATTAGGCCCAGCTAAGAAAGTCACTGCCCTTTCAGGAATCTCTGAGAAAAAGAGAATAGCCCGATCAGGGGTATTTGATGGTAAAGAGATAATCCCTATGGTAGATGATGATACGCTCATTCTATTGGATTTTGGAGAAGACACATTTGGGATGGTAGATTGTACATACTGTGTAAAGGCATCTAAGTCTCCCTCCTTAGAGATCTTTGGTTCGAAAGGTACCATTACTTTCTTACAGAGTAAAGAGTCAGCCTTTGTGGTATTTGTAGATGATATAGAAAGGAACGTCCGAGGCTGGATGGAACCTGTTACTAATCTACCGAAGATAAAACAGTCCTGTGGAGTAAAAGACTTAATAGAGGCTATTGAACAGGATAGAGAACCTGTATTAAGGGTAGAACATGCCCTTCATGTTATCGAGATTACAGAAAAGACCGTTCTCTCTGCAAGAGATGGCAAAACGCTCGAGCTAGAGACAATATTTTAGGAGGAATTATGAAAAGGTATAGGATTGGAATTATTGGTTTTGCCCATATGCATATAACCTCTTTAGTAGAGTATTTTTTAGAATTAGAGAATATAGAATGGATTGCCTGTGCAGATACTATTCCCAAGACCCCTTCTATCTCTACAGAACCAGGAACGCGTAAGGCAAACCTAAGGTATGTGGTAGAGAAAACAGGTATAAAAAGGGTATATGAAGACTATAGGGAGATGTTAGATAAAGAAAGGTTCGATATAGTTATATTCTGTCCTGAAAATGCAAGACATTCAGAGGTGGCAGAAGCTATCGCAGAAAAAGGGGCTCATATGATAACAGAAAAGCCTATGGCAGAGAGCCTTTCTAGTGCATTAAGAATGGCTAAGGCGGCCCAGAAGAATGATGTTGAGCTTATAGTAAACTGGCCCACAACCTGGTCTCCTCCTATAAGAAAGGCAAAAGATTTGATAGATGAGGGAGAGATAGGAGAGGTATGGCAGGTCAAGTGGCGTAATGGTGCTTCTATGGGACCTTTAGCCTATGGGCAGAAGATAACAGATTGGGAGAAAGGTATGGAGTGGTGGCATCAAGAAGATCAGGGTGGAGGAGCACTTCTAGATTACTGTTGTTACGGTGCCTGTATCTCAAGGTGGTTTTTAGGAGAACCTGCCCAATCTGCTGTAGGAATCAAGGCAAACTTTACAAGCCATTATGGTGATGCTGAAGATAATGCAATTATTATTGCTAGATTCCCTTCAGCTATGGCTATACTTGAGGCTACTTGGAGTACGATAAATACGGGGGTCCCAGATGGACCAATAGTATATGGAACTAAAGGAACGATTGTAATAGACCACGCAAAATTGTATCTATTTAAAGAGAGAGGATCAAAAACACCTACTTGTTCCTATGAAGACCTTTCTCTGCCAGAGGATAGAAATACCTTGGCTAAAGAGGTTATACATCACTTAGAAACAGGAGAGCCTCTCCATCCTACCCTTGATATCCCTTTAAATCTGGACGCAATGGCTATATTGGATGCAGGCATAAGATCAACAAAAAGCGGTAAGATGGAACTGGTAGATAATATAAACTGGTGCATAGGCTAGGGTCTTTTTCTAACTGTTTTGTCATAAGCTAGACTTCTGGTAAATAAAAAAAGCCCCTACAATTTGTAGGGGCTTTACATCACTAATCTCTAAACCTTAAACCTATTTATAAGCTCTTCTAGATTCTTTGTCAGGGAGTTTAGATTGCTTATATTAGCGTTTATCTCTTCCATTGCTGCTGATATCTCTTGGCTAGCTGCCGATGTCTCTTCACTAGAGGCTGCATTCTCTTCTGCTATTGCTGCTACACTCTGGATAGAGTTGGATATTCTCTTCCCCTCCTCTATCAATGCGGTTATACCCCTTGCCACATTCTCTATAGCCTCTGAAGCCTTACTTGTTCCTTCTGTGATACTATTAAATGTTTCTGTAACCTTAGAGCCTATCTCTATCTGTCTATTAACAACCGCTACAGAGTTCTTTACTCCTTCTGCTGTCCTCACTACCTGATTTCTTATCTGATCTATGAAGTCTGCTATCCTCTGGG
>JBMFOH010000018.1:0-38457 GCA_049969715.1 bacterium
CTCTATCTCTTCCTACCAAACTCTTCACTGTGAAAAATATTATAATTGAAAATGACACCTGCGGAATGTAGGTTATAAGTATAAAGGATAGTATTATACTTAAAAAATATATAAACCTTTTCATTATCTTTCCCTCCTTAAACTAAAGAATTACTACCCCCATAATACCTCAAAAAACGAAAAGGATTTATTTCTAAAAGAATAATCTATGAAGTATTCAATCTCTCCATAATGCCAAGCCTCCTTTCCTCGAAGGATCTGGCATACATCCTAATAGGCAGGTCTCCTGGCTTCCAGCACAAGTCCCACGCCTTCCCAGTTTCCCAGTGGCATCTTGTAGGACCCATACGCTGGTTACAGTAGCGGGACTGCAGCGGATTTTCACCGCTTTCCCTTTTAATCCCCTCAAGGGAACCTATTAGAACTATGCTTTTTGATTGATATAATACTATTTGAAATTGATACAGTCAAGTGAAATGAACTGTAAAGTGTTGCTTTGATTTATAAGGTAATCAAAACTAATTTATAGACTTTCTAGATAATACCATTCTTTACCGCATACAAAACTGCTTCTGATCTGGTTTTTATATTTAACTTCTGGAAGATATGTGAAATATGACTTTTAACTGTGCTTTCACTTAGGTATAACTCTTCTGCGATCTCCTTATTGGATTTTCCTCTAGCTATCTCTCTAAGAATATCTAATTCTCTAGAGGTAAGTTTATCACTTGTCTTTTGGCCTAAGGTTATCATCTTTAAGAGCTTACGAGATATATGTGGATTTATCATTGTAGTCCCCTTGTAGACATTTTTTATAGCCTTAACTAGATTTTCTAGTGAGATATCTTTAAGGATATAACCAACTGCACCTGCCTGAAACATCTGTATAATAAGGTCATCTTCCTCATATACAGAGATGGCAATAATCTGGATAGAAGGATTCTGATCTTTTATCACCCTTGTAGCTGATATGCCATCTATACCAGGCATCCTTATGTCCATAAGGATTATGTCAGGCTTAAGTTGTTCTGCCTTCTCTATAGCCTCCTGCCCACTATAAGCCTTACCTACAACTTCCATGTCCTTTTCTCCTTCAAGTAGCTTGGCTATTCCGTCACATATTAGAGTCTGATCGTCCACGATAAGGACCTTTATAACCCCCATCTGCTTCCTCCTATAAGGGAACATAAATCTCCACCTTAGTCCCTTTATGTGGGAAGCTTTCGAGTTTAAAAATACCACTCAAGGAGATTACTCTATCTTCCATTATTTTTATTCCAAAAGAGCTACTTTTGTTTTTATACTGCTCATAGTCAAAACCCACCCCATCATCTTCAACTCTTATCCTTACTTCATCTTCTTCCACTTTACATTCCACATAAGCGTTATTAGCCATACTATGGCGCCTTATATTTACTATCGCCTCTCTTACTATAAAAAAGAGATCTTCTTTAATACTCTTTGGTATTATTCTCTCATCTCCACTTAGGGTAAGGTTAAAGGTGATACCTGATCTTTTTTCTATCCCTTCTATATATTTCTTCAGGTCTTCGAAGAGACCCCCCTCCAAGACTATTGGCTTTTCTTCATAGATAACACACCTAATATCATTTAATACACCTTTTAATAGGCTTTCCAATTCGTCTATTTCACTTAGGATATCTTTAGGTAACTTAAACTTCTTTATACACTCTATTCTCAAGATCCCTTCAGTCACACCCTGACAGATCCTATCATGAAGTATGTTAGTTATTCTGTCCCTCTCTTCCTGCCTTGTTATCTTTTTTACAGATAAGTAATTTGAAAGATTCTTAATTATTAAAGTTACATCCCTGAGTAGGAGTTTCAACTTCTTTATCTCCCCAGGTTCAAGTAGTCCATTATCAAACCTCAGATAGATAGCTCCAAATAGATCTTCCTTGCACAAAAGGGGAAAGGCTATAGAGTTCTCAACAGATATCTCTTCCTTATCTTTTAAGACTATACTAAAGAGATTATCTATTTCACCTCTCAAATCTCGCGAAAATTCTTTAGGAAAGATATAGATTACTCTAATAGTATCTTCCTCATAAATTCCTATAGCTCCAAATGATGCCCTAGTAAACTTTATCAGACTCTGCAGTAGATATTTCATCATACAAGTTATACTTCTATATTTAGACATATTCCGTATTATCCTATATTGAGCTCTTGCTAGCTTAGTAGCATGTAAGTTTCTGTAAAAAGTCAAAATACCCTTCATAAAAGCAGTAAAGTATCTACTGAAGATAGTAGCTGTTTCTAAATCTTCTATAGAAAATGCCTCTTTCCCAGGAGAACGGTTTATATTTATTACCCCAATTTTATTCTCCCCATCTATAATTGGTAATACAATGGAAGAACCAACATCACTTCTTGTGAGAGGACGTCCTAGAAGAATGTCACCGTTATTAAGTATAAGAGACACTCCATTCCTTAATGCATATCCAGCTATTCCTTCATCTAGTGATTCCTTTATGTCTTCCACCTCAGGAGAAATGCCTCTATAACTATTAACCTTAAGGACTTTTTCGATAGAATCCAACAACATAACAGAACCGCTATTAGCGTCCATTATATTTAAGATCATATCTAAAACTTGACTGGAGAGATTTCTAATCTCTCTATAGATTATACCCTCTACCTCCCCTATAAACATTTTCAATTTTCCTCCTCCGAAAAGATAGGATTGACCCTATACTTTAATATCTAAATTATACATTAATACTATTAACTAAGTCAAATTCTTAGCGACAATACAATTTACAATTTATACTCAACTCTAAAATACACACCCCTTCCATAAGAGGGGGTTATAATATTATCGAAATATTTAGAATCTCTATAATCATAGCCTATAGCAAAAGATAAAGATTTACTTGGTTTAAACTCTAATTCCATCCTAGCCGAAGAGAGTAATGTAATATCTAAAGTTCTAAAATATTCTAGTTTCAAAGTAGTGTAATCTGATATCTTATAACTAGCAGATAAATCTATGCCTATATCAGAATAAGACTTACCTTGAATACTGTCATTCATAAATAGTCCAAAGACCTTGCCTTTAAAAGACAAAGTTAAATAAGGATATGTCTCCTCCTCTATGGATATATTTAAGGCATCTATAGATAGATTTTTATCTCTAGCTAGCCTATAGGAGAGACCTGTTATGATATCAGATATTAGTCGATAGTTAAAACTCAAGCTTAAACTCTTTAGTCCATCTTGGATATAAATTCCATCTAGGAAGATCCTGCATCTACTATCTATTGGAAAACTACAGTTTAAATCTACCCCTGAGTTTACAGTCGTACCACTCAAGTTACTTGTTGAAATATCAATTACAGTGATTGGTCCACCAGAAATTACTAAACCCCTAGGATCTTCCCTTTTTACTCCCGGTAGCTTAGTCAAACTATAACTACTACTTTCTAAAACAGGCAGTACCCCCTTAACTAATTCTTCAGGCATCTCTCGAGCATACATAAAGACGGTAAAAGAATCCCTTGACGATTCATCAGAACCTATGTATGGTTTGAAAACTCCAAATCTTTTAGATAATTCCCTATAATCAGTTACTCCACCGAGTATAGCTACATTATTAGAATCTAGAGACACCACTGTCTTAGTAGAGCCCAAAGATTTCTTCAGGTCTCCTTCTATATAACTAGCCAATAGCTCTAACTCAAGCATTACTTTGTTATCTATAACCTCAGCTAGAATACCCATCTCTATATTCGAAGAAAAAGAGACTGTTGTAGTATAGTTTTCTATCACAAACTTTCTATAAGTCCTTTCCTCTAGTGAAAGACTAGAACTTTCTCTTTCTAGGACCAAGAACTTAAACCTAGCAGACCGCATAGCATTATCTTTACTCTTTAGGATCTCCATAATAAGATCTATATTAGCAGTATTATTGTAAAAGTATCCAAGTTTTAAATCAGTAAAGTACATGCCAGTATCACTAACTCCAGAGTCCTCATCTAATTTCCATTCTACCTTTACTTCTGTGGGTAATAATCTACTTATATCACTGTAGGAGGTTTTGGCATAGAGAACATCTACATAGATAAGGCGTACTGGTTTATCTATCTCCTTAATCTTGGTCACTATATTATCTACCATAGAGTCTGGAGCAGTTATAGAAATTATATTCGATGAGCTATCAATCTTTATAAACTGAGAAAAAGAATCGCTTATCCTCTGCTTCATCGCATCTATAGATAGATACTTGGGTCTATAGAAGATGGTCTTTGATAAACCATTAAAAGTAAAGTTCTTTATATCCGGAGAGCCTACCAGATAATATCCGTCCTTCTTGGCGAATACGTATCCATAATGGGATAAAAGTATATCCAAAGCTTTCTCCAAAGGAACATCCTTCAAGTCAGCAGACACAAAGCCTTCTACTGTATTATCAGCAACGATTACTACACCTGCTTGGCTTGAAACATCTCGGAGCGCCTGCCTGATATCCACATCTACAAATACATTACTTACTAAGCTTTCAGCCATTACATCTAAAGGAAAGAAAAAAAAGATAAAAAAGACTATTAAAAACCTTCTCATCTTTTCCCCTTATTTGGGAGATTCAAGGTCACTTACTATTTTACAGGTAAGAAGTATTACTATATCGCTAGTCTCCTTTGTTTTTCTCTTATTGGAAAACAAATTACCCAGGATAGGAATATCACCTAAGATAGGAACTTTATCTACAACTTCCCTTTCATTCTCCTGCTTCAAACCACCAATAACTACTGTCTGATTATCCTTTATCCTAATTGTAGTAGAAACTATTCTTCTTAATGCGGTAGGAGTCTCTACTCCCATCTGTATATCACTTACCTCTGTTGAGATAGTAAGAAACATATCATTAGGTTCATTGCTCTCTGACTCAATAACCCTAGGAAGGATCTTTAATATGATACCACCCTTTATCATCTGGAGGGTCCTAGTTAATGTTGTCTCCGTACCTGTAGTTATTATCACATATTCTTCTCTACCTAGCTCTATGGATGCCTCTTTTCCATCTAACGTTGATATCTTTGGCGATGCCTTGACCTTTGCTTTTCCTTCTTCTACCAGTGCTTTTAACTTAAGAAGTATCTTCTGAGCGGAATCAAGGTTAAAAACGATACCACCGAGATAAGAATAATCAAGTCCTACTGTACCATTTGTTGTGGTTGGCTCTCCTATAGGAAATTTTATACCAAAACTTCCTTCTAGACTCTGTCCACCGCTTTCTGAAAGTTCTACTACCGCACCTTCAATAATTACCTGTTTTCTAGGTTTATCCAAATTAGTGATATCTCTTTTAATCCTCTCTATTATCTCTTTTGAAGATGTAACAGTTATTGTGTTATTTAAAGGGTCAACCTTTATGTATGGGGTATAGAAATCACTCAATAATCCAGCAACAGACCTTGCATCAAGATACTTTATCTTTATATGTTCAGTGGTTGTAATACTATTAAAAGTAGCATTTTTTATATCTGGAAGTCCAACAAGGTAATAATCTCCCATCCACTTATATGTATACCCACCACCTGCTAGTACTATCTCTAGGGCTTTCTCTAGAGGAACATTCTTAAGGTCTGCAGTTATCCAACCCTGAATTGTATTATCAGCAATAATGTTGACTCCAGCTTGAGCCGATATGTCCCTAAGGGCTTGACGAAGTTCCGTATCAACAAAGACATTTGTTATAAGTATATTACTTGGGGATTTTTGAATTGTCTGTTGAAGCCCCTTTTCCATAACTGGGACATCAGCCATAACCTCTACCCAAGGCAGTAAAAATATTAGTAATAAAAGACATATTAACCTTCTCATTCCTTGACCTCCTCTTTTTTCTCTATCTTAAATTCTTTTTCAAATGTTATCCACCTCTTTTCTCCAAAATTCACCCTGACAGTTGCTATATACTCTCCGGATTCAAGAGGTTGTGTATAGAGAAGCACAAACTGTCTAGTACCATCGGGTAAGACAACTACCTCCCCGTCAGAGAAGGGTATCTCTTCTACTATCACTTTAGACTTCTCTTTATCGGTCCCCTTTGTCTTTACTGTAAGGACTGCACTAGCCTTTAGATGGATATTTCCAGTATTTTTAAATAGAGTCAAAAACTGTGGGAAGGCAGATTCTCCAACCCCTACAAGTTTAATGTTCTGAACTTCTCCAGAGTACTTTAAATCTCCAGGCACAGTAACTAGATACAAAGTATCCAAAGTAGTAACGAGTCCTTCTTTAGCGGATGGGTCTAAGACTTCAAATGAAACATTGGCATATCTACCGCCAGGCTTTATATCTCTAGGGGGAGATATATTAACTCTTATAGAACGCCTCTCCTTTGATTTTAGAGTAAAACTATTAGTGTCTGTCTTTATCCAATCTACACAGGAATATCTTGTATCTTCTGTCTCAATGATTTCTCCATCAGGTCCCAGGGCTACAGGCTTGGTATTAACCCTCACATTTACAGGTTTCTCTGTCATATTCTGGATGGTTATAACAGAACTCCTAAAAGAACCTGGAAGTGCATTTATTTCCTGAATAGAGGGTTCTGCCACAACATCTATACCTTTACCTTCTGCTAATGTTCCAAGTTTAGCTTCACCTGTGGTAACACTAAATGGGATACTCGCCCTCAAAGAAGTTGGAACTCCATACCTTACATATGCATCTGCAATATACTCACCGGGAGGGAGAGGCCTTATAATACTTCTAAGTTCCGCTTCGGCACCGGGGAATAAAAGCCCCATACCTCCACCAAGAGGAATCTCTCTTATTCTCCTACCCAATCTTGACTTTATAACAAGTGTCCCTTTTGTCTGAACAGCAATGTTCCCTTGATTCTTAAGTAGAGCGGTAAACGCTATCATGTTAGTATTTTCCATCTTTACATTTTCTATACTAAATTCTTCCAGAGTTACTTTCCTATCAACCTTTCCTCCAGGGATTGTGACACTTACTATGCTTAGTATCTGTGTAGTAATAGTCAAACTTGCAATCCCTTCTTCACCTGTAGCAGATTTCTTTTCAGGTAAAAGCTCAAATAAAACTGCACAGTATCTACTTCCGTTTACACCTCTAGGAATAGTTACGGTACACTCAATAACCTTTCCTTCTTGACCCTTTAGTGTTACTTCGCTAGGATTTACCTTTACCCATTCGCTACAATCCCAAGGATTTATCTCATCTTTACCTAAGAGATCGAAATAGCCAGCTTTATTAACTCTTACAGGAATAGGTCTAATCCTAAAATTACCCACACTATTCGGGTCACTTTCATTGACAAGTAGTATACTAAACTTCTTAGTTATTCCCGAATATAAAATTATCTCATTAAAAAGAGGAGTTACACTTATACTAACTGGTTGAGAAGGTAATTGCGATATAAAAGAAAAAAAGATTATTATAGTGACTAATATTACAAATAAAGCATAAGTCTTTTTACTCATCTTGTTACCTCCTTAAAATTCTTAAAAAATAGGGGCTCCTTTAGTGAGCCCCTTGAAAAGCAGAACTACCTTTTATTTAAAATAGCCTGTCTCTGTATCTATCCAATCCTTAACTACTGTTAATGATAGTGTTATCTCAGCATCATTCTGATATTCACATGCCCTTGTCTTAGGATAACCACCACTAGCGTCTTCTCTTACATTGATCTTTATCCACAGATAGCCTTCATTGTAGCAGAATGGAATAGTAGCAGAAGATGGTAACTCGGTTGCTTTGACCCAAGTAGTAGGTAATACAGGATTATTCGGATCATAGCTATAGGTAATACCATACCATGTCTCTATAGCTTCACCAGAATTATTCTTTAGGTCATCAAATCCAGCTGCTGTTGCTAAAATATCTGCATTAGACTTGGTCCATCCCTTTATTGGTCCTGCAACATATATCCCTGGCTTTCTTACCTTGATGTTCCATCCTTGCGCTTCTAGCTCCCACTTTATCCATTGAGCGATAGATGCATGAGAAGCAACTCCTATCTCCCAGGTTTCTTTATTGCAGAAACCACTCTGTTGAGTCCCTTGATGCCAAGCCCTAGCATTAGCTGTAACATTACCCTTAGGTTCGGGGTACCAATTACCATTATCACCTAGTCTCCAAACTTGCGTCTCACCAAGTAAGGATAACTCATTTCCCCAAGCTAAACCTACTATACCCATCATCAAACTTATTACTAGTAACACTAATAAACCCTTTCTCACTTCAATCACACTCCTTTTATAAATTTTTAAAACTACTCAGCAAAAATACCAAGCCCATTATTATCTAGCCACGGCTTGTACACTGTTACTGAAATCTTTACCGTGGCATCATTCTGATATTCACATGCCCTTGTCTTAGGATAACCACCACTAGCGTCTTCTCTTACAACAATCTTTATCCATAGATGCGCATTGTGCTCGCAGTAAGGAACTCTAAGGGTCTCTTGGCCTAATGTCTTTGCCGGATACCAAACCATTGCTGAAGAAGGCATCTCTTCTCCAAAGGAATAGTATGTCTCTATAGCTTCACCAGAAGTATTCTTTAGGTCATCAAATCCAGAGAATGTTACTAAGACATCCGCATTGGACTTAATAGAACCAGAGATGCAATCTGCGATGTATGTCCCTGGCTTTCTCACATAGAAACGCCATCCTTGAGCATTAAGTTGCCACTTTATCCACTGAGCTATAGATGCATGTGTAGCAACATCTATAGTCCATGTTTCTTTATTGCAAAAACCACTTAGAGCTTCGCCCTGTTTCCATGCCCTAGTATTAGCAAGTCTACTTCCTTTAGTTTCAGGAATCCAAGTCCACTGTCCTGTATATGGGTCTTTATCCCATTTCCAGACCTGAACTTCTTCACCAACATCCATTTCAGTTGCCCATGCTAGACTAACTATACCCATCAACAAACCTGCCACTAAGGTTATTAGTACAACTTTTCTCATAATCTCACCTCCTTTCATTAGACTCTTCAAGATGATCAACCTTTTATATAAACTGGTAGTAGTAATAGACTTACTACTACCTTCGTTAACCGCTATATTATTTTTCATAGTACAATCACCAATATTTCACCTGTAGTCACAGAATATCTAGTTTCACCAAGTGTATAATTCAATGTTGCACCTTTGTTTAGATAATATGTTCCAGGAGATGTATATTCCTGCTGACCTCCTGGATTTAGTTTTGTATAGACCTTAAGTATTAATTCTGCGTCCCCAGAGAAGTTATTGCCTATTGTCCAAGTAATTGTAGTCTGACGTCCCGGACCTGGGGTATAATTTACAGTTCCTCGAGAGACTTTTATAGGCGGATCTTGGATTCCAAGTTGTGGCTGAAAAATATCCGTGACAACTACATTATCTATAGGGATAGTAGAAGATAGTCTTATTATTATCTTCCATTCTGCGTACTGTTTAAGTGGGACTTTAAAGGTTCCATTAGGTAGTATCTCAATATTAGAAGTTATTGGTACTGCAATCTTAGTAAAACTAAATTCAGGAACTTCTACCATTGCCTTCGTAGATACTTTTATCTCCCAGGTTCTCTTATTACAATAACCACTGACGCTCTCTCCTAGTGCCTCTGCAGAGCCATACTCATTAAGTCCTTCGAGTTTTACCCACTGACCAGTAGAAGCGTCATAGCGGTAGAGACTCATACCAAGTGTCAAAAACATAAAAAAGATTAATAAGAACTTTATGTTAAATCTCATAGCCCACCTTCCCAATAATTTTCTCTCCAATACAACCATCGCTACTGTAGTTTACTTTTAGGTAAGCTGTAAAATCTCCAACCTTTGGATGTCTCCAGACCGTACGTATTATTCTTCTCCCTTCAGGAAGTATTGTGCTTACATCTTTTAAAGGTATAGTCCTTACCCTCTTACCTTGGGAATCTTTTATATTCACATTTCCTTCTATCTTTAGGTATGTATTCCCTAGATTCTTTAATACCATAGAAAAAACTACCTCTTCAGGTGTACTCTTCTCTATAGTAAAAGAGTCTAAAGCTAACTCTTTTCTCTCCGTAGATGGTATGGAAATAAAAATCAAAGTCCCTGTTCTAATCTTGACACCCATACCACCTATAATTTCATCACTACTATTTATATCAAAGGTTACTGCTGAATATTTTCCCCCAGTAACGTCGGAAGGGACAGAGACTTTACCATTAACTGTATAGTTCTCCCTGGGAGAAATAGTAAAGTTTATATCTTCTAGAGTTATCCAGTCTTTACAGCTCCACTTATCGGGTTTATCAAGTATCACTAGTGTTCCATTCTCTTCAAATGTAAATGGTGACACCTCACCTCTTACTCTCAATCTTAAAGTGCTTAGATTAGTAAGAGAGATAGAAAAACCATAAGTAGTCTTAGGGGCCAAAGAGAGCTCCATTATTGGAGGAGAGATGCTAACCTTTATCTCTTTTAATGGATCCTCTACCAGATATGATGAACTGAATAATCTAGTGCATATAAGTATCTTTTCCATTATTCCGACCCCTGGAATAAAAATTTTATGCTTCCTGCATATTCTCCAGCCAGGACAGACTCATCGGTCTTGAGTTTAAAACTCAGAGGTATTGTAAACTTCCCACTATTATTACCAGAGATTATAGTTCTGTAAGAATTAGATAACTGCAGATAGCTGACAGAATCTCCAACTTTAACATACAGATAGTCTGGTGGAATAGGAGAAATTACTCTATTTTTATGTTTTTGAGATTCCTCATACTCTACTAGTTCCGTGGCGCTACACTGAACAGTCCAGTTCTTTTTATTAGTCTTTACTTCTAAATTTAGAATCTCCCGAGACATCCACTCGCCAGGGTAGGGAACTAGAAAGGATAATGTACTTGGAGTTATATCCATGTAATTTTGCGGCTTTCTCGTTTCATTTCTAGGTACAGAAATTATAGTTACCGAAAATATTGGTTTTATTACTATAATAATAGGAATAGAAGCAAGTTTTACTATCTCTTCTTTTCCTTCCGAGATATATCTATAGCTAAAGATAAGATTACCTTGATATGTCCCGGGGTTATCTAACCAGCTAGGTATATATCTTATGTTTAATCTAGGAATAAAGACTGAAGCGTTCTTTACCCTCCTAGCAAGTCTTATCTTGCTAGTAAAAGGCGTATAGAAAGTATCAGTAGGATTTATACCACCTGCAAACAGTATCCTCTCTTTAGGAATCCCTACTATATCCAATTCACAAAATAGTTCCCAGTCTTCTATATCTATGGAACCTGTTATATCTACCTGTTGTGTATAAAATTTAGAGATATTATCTACTACAAATTCTATCTTAGGAGGGCTAAATGACATAAATGTTGATGCTCTATTTTGAGAAAAAGTACTTGGTATAATTAAGATTATTAAACTGACAACCTCTAAAAATACCATCAATCTTTTCATCATTACCTCCACCTATAGGATAGACTAAAGTAGATGCGCTTACTATCGGTCAGTAGTATGGTTTTCTATCATACTTTTAGGTATTCTTTTGAATCATACTAAAGTATGATAAATTTGACCTTTAGTATGAGGGTGATGGGACTTGTCTTAAGAAAATCTATAAAAAGAATTAAGGTCCCGAGGAAACCCCGAGACCTTATCCCTAGAGAGGAGGATATACTATACCGGTCTATAGTATAAGATACTCATAATCTTTTCATAAAGTTCGATACATTACTGTGATAGAATAGATATATGATGTTTTAAGAGCGTTAAGGAGGTGGTTTAAGATGGAATCATTTCTTACTAGCTTTGATGGGACAAAGATATTCTATAAATATGGCGGGAATTTAGAGGGTAAAAAGGCTTTTATTATAGTGCATGGGCTTTTGGAACACAGCGGTAGGTATACAGAAACTGTAGAAAGAATCTCTTCCTGGGGATTTCTTGTCTTTGTGCCAGACTTAAGGGGGCATGGAAACTCCGAAGGTACTAGAGGAGATGTTGAATCCTTTTTTCACTATATACTAGACTTAAAAGCATTCTTTGATATGCTACTAACCTCTGGTTATAGAGAATTCTACTTAATGGGACATAGTATGGGAGGACTTATTGTGACTAGATTCATTCAAGAATATCAAGAGTTTACTCAACAGATAAAGACACTAATTCTATCCTCCCCATTCTTTGGATGGAAAGACATATCACCTTTAAGACTCAATCTAGTAAGATTTTTATCTTTTATACTTCCTAAATTCTATCTTACCAATGTAGTTAATCCTGATTACCTAAGTCACTCTAAAGAAGTAGCAGAAAGTTATAGGAGGGATCCTCTTATTCAAAATAGAATCACCGTCCGACTAGGGGTAGAGATAGATAAAAATATGAAACTTCTGAAAGAAAAGCTATCCGAACTGTTCCCCCCAATACTACTTTTAACCTCAGGAAAAGATTATCTAGTAAATACTGAGGAAGCCATAAATATCTTTAACTTATTCAACTCACCGCTCAAGAAGTATCACATCTTTCCAGAAAGCTATCACGAGATATTTAATGAGGAGGATGTAAAAGAGACTGCATATAGTATGGTTAAGCGGTGGCTTGAGGAGATAAAAAAAGCATAGCAGAGGCTTATAATTCTGCTGTATCTCCCTTTCGGGTTGTATCTCAAAGATAGTTCCACCAATCTCTCTGTGAATTAGATTGGCAATTTTAAGGATATTCTTAGACATCTTTACTCCCCCAAATACTCTCTTACAAGTTGTGCACTCCTTTCTACCATATCAGGGATGGGAAGCTTATAAGGGCATCTTGGAAGGCATGTACCACACTTCGTACAGTTTTGAGCCTTTAAGTATGCATCGTAAAACCATCCACTACTAATTCCCTCTCTAGGAAGTCTCTTTATGAACGTATCTGCCCTAATAATAGTAGAGATAGGAATACCTTGAGGGCACGGCTGGCAATAGTCACATCTCCTGCAGAATGTTGGTCCCATTTCCTCTCTCATCTTTTCTATCTCTTTCCACTCCTCTTCTGTCAGAGGCAAAAGCTCCATAGCAATTTTTACATTCTCTTCCACCTCTTCGATACTCTCCATTCCAGGGTCTGGAACTATAAATTCCTTCTGAAGGGCAAACTTCAATGCTAGTTTTGAATCTGTAAATACCCCTCCACCCATAGGCTTCATAGCAATGATCCCAATATCCTTTTCAAGAGCCATCGGGAATATCTTTTCTTCTACCTCTGTCTCTATAAAATTGTAACATAGCTGGATAACATCAAATTTATCAGTAACGATTAGTTCTTTTAATAGGTCAGTACTATGACTAGATACAGCTATAAAATCGATAAGTCCTTCCTCTTTTGCCTTTAAGAGTCCATAGTAAGCACCATCAGGAGAAAAGACCTTATTAAAAGAGTCCCTATCATTCACACCATGGAGATGATAGATATCTATCTTATCTACTCCTAAATTTTTTAGACTTGTCTTTACATCCTCATAGATACCATCTTTAGTCCTGTTTGAAGACTTTGAAGAGATATATATTCTTTTATTAAAACCTTTTATCGCCTTTCCAATCTTTATCTCACTGTCTCTATAACCTCTTGCAGTATCTATAAAATTAATCCCAAGCTCAATAGCCCTTCTTATAACTTTTATAGCACCCTCTTCTTTTACTCTCTGTATTGGGATTCCACCAAAACCTATAGGAAAGACCTCGATATTTGTCCTTCCAAGCCTTCTATATTTCATCCAAGAACCCTCCTTATCTAATGTATTTAGTAAAAGTATATTCCTTGGAGTTAACTCCAAGTCAACATCTTATAGTATAATAAAACCAATATAAAACTACAAGGAGAAAAAAATGGTTGATCTAAATGGATATTGGGACTTTCAAATAACTCCTATAGGAAAATTCTATACAAAGGTGGTAGGTCCATCTTGGGAGAAAATACCTGTACCATCTGCCTGGGAGAGCCAAGGAATAGATGTAAATATTGAAGGGGTAGGAACTTACAGGAAGATTTTTAATGTAAAAAAAGATGAACTAGAAAAGATAAAAAACAGGAAGAAGGTATTTATAAAGTTTAACGGTGTAAGTGCCTATTGTAGAGTATGGCTAAATGGTATTCCTCTAGAAGAACATCTTGGTATATGGGATCCATTTGTAATCGAAATAACTCCTTATCTGAAAGAAGAGAATGAACTTCTAGTAAAGGTTATTAAACCAGGGAAATATTTACCTTTGAGAGAAAGTCTTGCCGGATTCTTACCCGATATATATGCCCCCTTTGGTGGGATATGGCAACCTGTAGAGATCTTAATAAAGGAAAAGATATTTATAGATGATGTGTCTATAAGAACAGATAAAAATGGCAAGTTAAGTGTATATGTAAGGACCGATACTGATAACAGACATATGGAAGTTGAATTGGTATTAGATGCGCTAGACGGAGAAGAGGTTGTAGCAAGCCAATCTCATACTACTGACTTTTCAGCAAGTTTTGAGCTGTCTCTAAAGGGTCCAAAACTCTGGTCGCCCCAAGAACCTAACCTCTATACATTACGTATAAGGCTATTTAAAGACAAGATGCTCTTGGATGAATATAAAACAGAGACAGGATTTAGAAGCATCACTTACAAAGATCATCACATCCTTTTAAACAATACACCCATCTATCCTAGAGGTATACTCCACTGGGGATGGTATCCTGAGAGTATAAGTCCTTATCCAGATAGAGAGACAATTTCTAAAGAGATAAGAGAACTTAAGAGTCTTGGATTTAACCTCATAAAGTTCTGCCTCTTTGTCCCTCCTAAAGACTATTTTGAGATTGCAGATAGAGAAGGAATACTTATATGGCAAGAGCTTCCAATGTGGTTACCAAAAGTCACTCGTGACTTTAAAAGAAACGCATTAACACAGTATAGAAGAATAGTTAAGAATCTTCATAGCCACCCATCTATAGTTATATGGACGCTAGGCTGTGAGATGAATAAAGATGTAGACGAGGAATTCATAGAGAGGCTCTTTTACACAGTAAAAAAGGATATTAACGGTGGACTTATAAAGGATAACAGTGGTTCAGGAGAATGTTATGGAGGATTACTAAAGGACTATGGAGACTTTTATGACTACCACTTCTATACCGACCCTCACTTCTATAGAGACCTTATAGACAGATTTGGCTCATCTTGGAGGGAGAAAAAACCTTGGCTCTTTGGGGAATTCTGTGATTTTGATACAGTAAGGGATATAGTTAGACTAAGAGAAAAACATGGAGGGGATCCATTCTATCTTAAGAAGCCAAAAATCGGAATTGACTGGCCTGTAGACTACAAAAATCAGTATGAAAAATTAAAAGAAGAGGGCTTATTAGATAGACTTGATGAGCTAGTAGAGTCTTCTAAAGAAAAGGCATTCGCCTACAGGAAGATAGTGCTTGAGTTAGTAAGAAGTTATGAGAGAGTCTCTGGCTATGTCATTACAAGTATGAGAGACACCCCTATAGCTACTAGCGGTATATTCGATGACCTTATGGAGAAAAAGTTTAAAGAGAGAGAATTCTTGAAGATAAACAATGATATAGTCTTATCTCTAGGATGGGACAATAAGAGAAACTGGATAAATGGAGGAGATAGACTAATAGAGTGGGATAGATTCAACTATTCAGCAAAGTCTCTAGTAAGGGCTCATCTAATACTGAGTTATTACGGGACAGAAAAGGTAAAGAGTCTAGTATTGAAATGTCTAGTTAGAGATGGAAATAAAATTATATTCTCTAAGGAGAATCTTATTAGAAGGTCTATATACCCTGGATACGTAGGAGAGATTGATGTTATAGAATTTATAGCTCCTAGGGTAGCAGCACCAAAGAGACTCAGGATAGAAGCCTCTCTAGAAGTCAACGGGCGCATAGTTGAAAACCATTGGTATATCTGGATATACCCTAATACCAACATAGATGATGTACGGATATTTGACCCTAAAGGTGTTATAAGATTTAACTTAGAAGAGCCTAAAGGAAGGGTATTTGTCTCTACAAGATTAGACGATTATATATTAGATACAATCTATAAAGGTGCCAGGGTACTATACATACAGCCTGAAGATGGAGACTTACCTACAAGTTGTAAACCGTTCTTCAGAGAGTCTATTCAAGTATTATTTGAACACCCAGTTTTAAAGCGTTTCTCCCCTTATGGATTATCTATAGAGCAGTGGTACTCTTTAGCTACAGATAGGGTCTTTCCTAAAGAAGTTATGAAAGAATACAATGCCAAAAGGATAATTTCAAGACTCGATACAAGGACATATATCCTAGACCACTACCTTATAGAAGTTAATATAGGTAAAGGAATTTTAATAGCAACAACATTGAGATTTAATGGAGGACTAGGAGACCAGGCAGAAAATATAGAGTATAACTCTGCAGGTAGATACTTATTAAAAAGCATAGTAAGATATCTGAGTAAAACCAGTTAAAGGAGGCAAATTATGATAGTAAGACTTATAAAGAAAGAAGTAGATACTTCTAAAGGGAAGGTATTGTATGATTTGCCATTCAGTAATGAGGTCTTAGAAAGATATTGGAAGGTCTATACCGGAGAATGGTACCTTGATGGTGAATGGCTAACTGGAAAAAATCCAGGAAACTTTCCCGGTATGATTATTTCAAAGTTAGACTACCCTGGGAATGTAATTGTTGAGTTTGAAGCAAGAACTGTTCTTCCCTGTACTCATGATATAAACTTTATGTGGAATGGAAGCTGGGATGAAGAGAAAAATCAGAGAGGATACGCCTATGTAGCCGGTATTGAAGGCTGGTGGAATAGAAAGGTAGGAATTGAAAAATCTCCAGAGTACAGATTAACTGCTTGCACACCTCTATTTGAGTTTAAACCAGGGAAAATCTATAGAATCTTGGGTGGTAGTATTGATGGTCACTGTTTTGTATGTGCAGATGATAGACTACTCCTAGAGGTCACAGACCCCGACCCAATAGATAACAAGAAGTACGCAAAGGTTGGCTTTGAAGCCTACTGTAGTCATATACAGATAAGGAATGTAAAGATTAGAGAAGCATTCTGGAGAGAGATAGAAGAACTCTATACGCCTGAATTCTAAAAACTAATTAAGGGAGGATGAACTGTATGTTTGCAAATCGAAAGCCGCTAGTAAGTATTCCATTTATTGAACTGCCTCTTGGTTCGATAAAACCAGAAGGATGGTTGCTTAATCAGTTAATCATTCAGGCTAATGGACTGACGGGGAATTTAGAAGAGATTTGGGATTCTGTTGGACCAAATAGTGGTTGGTTAGGGGGAAGTGGAGAAAACTGGGAAAGGGGACCTTATTACTGTGACGGATTGATCCCTCTAGCTTATCTTCTAAATGATGAAAAATTGATAGAAAAGGCGAATAAGTGGATAAACTGGAGTCTAAATAGCCAGACAGAAGAAGGAAACTTTGGACCTCAGGATAACCTTGACTGGTGGCCTAGGATGATAATGCTAAAAGCATTTATACAGTATTATGAGGCAACACAGGATGATAGGGTCATAGAATTTATGAAAAGATATTTTATATATCAGAGGAAGAATATAGAGAAAAGACCCTTAGAGAGTTGGGCTATGGCAAGAGGAGCCGAAAATATATATTCTATCTATTGGTTATACAATATTATAGGGGAAGAATTTTTATTAGACCTTGCTGATATCATATTCAAACGGACCCTAGATTGGATAGAGCTATTTACTAATTTCCCCTATACAAGACCCATTAAGTATTACTATGACTGGAATAAATTTAAAGAACTAAAGTTTCACGAACTTATAAACTATCATTCTCACCATGTTGTTAATGTGGCTATGGGCATAAAATATCCTGCACTGTATTATCAGCTCAGTGGAAAAGAAGAGCATAAAAAGGCTATAGATTTAGCCATAGATAATTTAACCAGGTATCATGGTGTTGCCAATGGAATGTTCACTGGAGATGAGCACCTGAGTGGGAGAAGCCCTTCGCAAGGAACAGAGTTATGTGCAGTAGTTGAATTTATGTTCTCACTCCAAAACATAATAAAAGTGTCTGAGGGGAATATAAAATATGTGGATTTATTAGAAAAGATAGCTTACAATGCCTTACCAGCTACTTTTACAGAAGATATGTGTGCGCATCAGTATGACCAACAGGTGAATCAGGTCATAGTTTCAGTAGCAAAGAGAGACTGGTACAACAATAATGATGATTCAAATATCTTTGGACTAGAACCAAACTTTGGCTGTTGCACTGCAAATATGCATCAAGGTTGGCCTAAGTTTGTGAAAAATTTATGGCTTGCCACAGTAGACGGTGGCCTTTCCGCTATTGCCTATGCTCCCTCTAGGGTTAATACAAAGATAAATGGCGTAGATATATCAATAAAAGAAGAGACAGATTATCCGTTTAATGAGTATATTAGATTCTCATTAGAATGCAGGGAAAGGGTAACATTCCCCCTAAGGCTAAGGATACCAGCTTGGTGTGAATCTGGTGAGATTAGAGTTAATGGAAAAAGATTTTCTAATATTACTCAGGGCAGATATTATAAGATTCTGAGAGAGTGGAATAATGGAGATACTGTAGAGCTTCGGCTTCCTATGAGAATAAGGACTAATTCTTGGATAAATAATTCTATAAGTATAGAAAGGGGACCACTTGTATTTGCCCTAAAGATAGAGGAAGAGAGAAAAAAGATAAAGGGAAAAGATCCTTTCAATGATTGGGAGATATATCCTAAAAGTCCTTGGAATTATGCTCTTATCTTAGATAAGGAGAATCCTGAAGGATATCTCTCAGTAGAGGCAAGTGATATTCCTTTTCAGCCATTTAATCCAAATAATCCGCCTATATTATTAAAAGGAAAGGCAAGAGTAGTAGAGGAGTGGAAGTTAGAAAATAATTCTGCAGGGATACCTCCATTAAGCCCAGTTAGTACTGATAAACCTATAGAAGATGTAGTATTAATACCCTACGGAGGAGCAAAAATTAGAATAGCCCAATTTCCATATATTCAAAAATGAGATAAATTTCCCCCATATTAGAACTAGATTCTTAGAAAAGTTTCCCAAAAGGGAAGGGTACTTTATCTCTATATCTTAGGGGGAAGTGGCGTATAGTCTCCTGAATCTGCTCTAGATAATGTCCCATGTTAGGGAATAAACAATCTCTATTAGTGCATGAGCCAGGAATTCCATAGAGTTTACACCTCAGCTTATACATATTAGCCGTAGGTCCACCTACATCATTAATGGTTCCCTTAAAGTCATTACGTTTAGTCAAATTATAAACCTCTTCTAGTATAGACTCTTCACTTCTAGAGATTACTTGCCATCCTTGATGAAGATTGAGAGAACAAAAGGGACAGCTTCCAAAACGTCCTCTATGAGAAGTAATAGATGTCATTACTGTTTCTAATGCAGGAACCTTCTCTTTATAAGATGGATGAGGAAATCTCTGAAACGGTAAAGAATAGATAAGATCAAGGTCCCAAGTAGTATATACAGGCGGTGGGTTTTGAATAATATACCTTCTTCCATCTCTTTGCACCAAAATCTTTCTTTTTTTCATACCATCCAATAGTAACATCTGAAAATCAAAGTATCTGTCTTTATCCTGAGATACTTCTTCAAATGGAGGAAGTATTATATATTCTTTACCCCTAAAAAGTTCATCAAATTCTCTCTCATTAAGCACATAAACAATCCCAGGAATCTGGTATATCTCATACCAAGGCTTCTCCAATGCAAAGCTTTTAGCAATCTCTACTATCTGTTTCTCCCCCATCCCATAAACAATTAACTTTGCTCTTGAATCCACGATGATAGAGTGTCTTACACTATCCTCCCAAAAATCGTAGTGAGAAAATCTTCTCAAACTAGCCTCAAGTCCACCTAATATAATAGGAATATCCGGATATATCTCGTGGACAACATTTGAATAAACTACTGTGGCCCTATCAGGTCTTTTCCCAGGGATTCCACCTGGGGTATAGGCATCTCTTTCTCTTCTCCTCAAATCCAAAATATTCTAAGACTCTTCCAATTACAGCCGAGCCAAAAGATGGGTAATCAATATAGGCGTCACCTGTAACTACTATTACATCTAATTCCTTCCAGCCTCTTCTTTTAGCCTCTTCCAAAGTGATAGGTAAGAAATTGGACATCTATCCTCTTTAAATATAAGATCTTAATAAGATTTTATCATAGAGAATCAAGAGTAATATTTCACAGGAATATAATTATCTTTTAAAAGTGACCTTTGCAGGCTTGCTTTTTAAAAGATATTATGATAGGATAATAACAGTGGGGATGTAGCCAAGCGGATTAAGGCGGCAGATTGCAAATCTGTTATTCCTCGGTTCGAATCCGGGCGTCCCCTCCAGTGGGCGGTTAGTTCAGCGGAAGAACGCTTCGTTGACACCGAAGAGGTCAGTGGTTCAACTCCACTACCGCCCACCATTTTTTGTGTTATAATATTTTCTATGGAGATAAACCTTTTACAATATACACCTGAGCCTGATAGGACGGTAGCTATAGCTGCAAGATTATGTTATTCTAAGAGAGGAATCTCAGAACTCTCGGAAAAGCTAACGGAAGATAAAACAAGAGAACTCATAAAGAAACTTAAAAGTTCTGGACACCTATCTCCATTGGAGCATGCCAGTTTTACCTTTGGTATAGAGGGGATCTCTAGGGTAACTTCTCATCAACTTGTAAGACATAGGATAGCAAGTTATTCCCAACAAAGTCAACGTTATGTAAGGGTTTCTAATGCACTATTTGTAATTCCTCCCTCTGTTGAAAGAAATAGGGAGGCAAAGTTATTAACCGTTGAGATAAACGAGATGGCAAAAAAGACATATCAAAAGCTCATAGAGTTAGGTATTCCTGAGGAGGACGCTAGATATATACTTCCTCAAGGTATAACTACGAAGATAATAGTTACTATGAATGCTAGGGAACTCTTGCACTTTTTCAATCTTCGCTGTTGTCTAAGGGCACAGTGGGAGATAAGGATGGTGGCTAATTCTATGTTAAAAGAGGTAAAAAAGGTAGCTCCGATTATCTTTGAGGATGCTGGACCATACTGCTTTAGTGGACCTTGTCCAGAGGAGGGACCCTGTAAGCTTAAAAGATGAAACTTTTTATAGATAGATTCGAAGGAGATTGGGCAGTAATAGTAGGAGATAAAATTTCCTTTAATTTCCCTAGGTTCCTTCTTCCTAGGGATGCAAAAGAGGGGGATATAATAAAGGTAGAGATAGGGGTTGATAAAACTTCTACAGAGGAGTTTAGAAAAGAGATAAAGAATATCATAAAGGGATTGAATGAAAAAGAAGGGGACATCTCTTTATAAAAGATATCTCTTTGTATCTGTAGCTTTTCTATTTATAGTTTTCCTTTTTGGTTTTAGGGCGCTTGATGTCGATATATCTAGAATAAGGGTATATGTATTTGACGTAGGTCAAGGAGATAGCATTCTAATAAAGGCATTTGATAGGAATCTACTTATAGATGCAGGTCCAGAAAAGGACCTATGTCTCAGAAAGTTAGAAGGTTTTGGTGTAAAGAGATTAAACTTAGTGATAGCTACTCACCCTCATAGTGACCATATAGGAGGGATGAAGGCTGTAGTAGAGAGATATCTTCCGGAATACTATATGGACCCAGGGGTTCCCTATTCTTCTAAGATATATAAAGACCTTCTTAGTGCTATAAAAGAAAAGAAGATAAATTACTTGAAACCAAAGGGGCAGACTATTCATATAGAAGAGGCAATCCTCTTTGTATTTCCTCTATTGGAGGAAAGTGATGAGATGAACAATAACTCTGTTATAAGTAGACTCTCTTATAATAACTTTAGTATGCTTTTTCTTGGGGATTCAGAGAGGGAAGAACAGTCTTATCTTATAAATGTTTATAGGAATGAGCTGAAAAGTGATATAGTTAAGATAGCTCATCATGGTTCTTCTACAGGTACAAGTAAGGAATTACTAGATGCAGTGATGCCTAAAATAGGTATCATATCAGTAGGGAGGGGTAATTCCTATGGGCATCCTCATAAGGAAACTATAACACTCCTTATGGCTAATAAAGTAAAGATATATAGAACAGATGAGGATGGTACTGTGGCTATCCTTTCTGATGGGAATGGCTATATGATAATAAGGGAGAATGGCCCTCTTTTAGAGAGGCTCCGTTTTATATTCTTACAGGGGAAGGAATTTCTTTCAGGGATATTTTAGAAAATATTTCGAGGTGAAGATGGAGAAGATAACACCTATCTATCAGAGACACAAAGAATTGAACGCTCAATTTATCAATTTCTATGATTGGAAGATGCCTCTTTACTATAAGGGTATTATAGAAGAAGCCAAGGCGGTAAGGTCTACAGTGGGGATATTTGATATCTCTCATATGGCAAGATTTATCATCTTGTTGAATGATGTATCTTCTATAGATAGGCTCTTTACTAACGATCTAAGGCTTCTTTCTGTTGGCAGAGCCCAATACACCCTCCTATGTAATAGCGATGGAGGTATTTTAGACGATACTATACTCTCTAGATTAGATTTGTATAGATATTTATTAGTGGTAAATGCTAGTAATCGTTACAAGATACTCGATTGGTTATGCGCTCATAGAGATATAGGAATGAAAATAAGGGATATAACTGAAAGGACAGGCTCCATAGCAATTCAGGGTCCAGAGGCAGAAAGACTTACTGAAAGGATATTTGGCACTAGCCTTTCTAGACTGAAAAGGTTCCATCTCCTAGAGATAGATGATACCCTTATTTCAAGAACAGGGTATACGGGAGAAGATGGATTTGAGATTATTAGTCCTTCAGAAAAGATAATTAATTATTGGGATAAGGCAATAGAACTTGGAGTTATTCCTTGTGGTTTAGGTTCTAGGGATATATTAAGATTGGAGGCAGGATACTGCCTCTATGGAAATGAACTTACTGAGGAGAGAAATCCTATAGAGGCAGGATTAGAGAGATTTGTTAAGGTAAATAACAGAAACTTTATAGGTTCTGAAAGGATAAAGGATTTTCTGTATAATGGAACGAGAGAGAAACTTGTATGGTTTAAGCTGGAGGAAAAGACAGTCCCTAGAAAAGGAAATGAGATGATCTATGGTGAAGAGAAGATAGGAGTGGTTACCTCTGGTGGATACTCCCCTTTTTATAAAACTAGCATAGGTATGGGATATGTAAAAAGGCATCTGGCGGTAGAGGGTATCCATGTAGGCATAAGGATAAGAGATACCATTAGGGAGGCGGTCATATCAAGGAGTAACATATGATATAATATAATTATGAATATATCTCAAAGGATTAAAGAAAAGATAGACATCGTAGATTTGATATCATCCTATGTAAAGCTTACAAGGTCTGGAAAGAATTATATTGGTTTATGTCCTTTTCATCCAGATCATAGTCCATCTTTTACTGTTAGTCCAGAGAAACAGTTGTTTTACTGTTTTGGTTGTAAAGAGGGTGGAGATGCAATAAAGTTTTTAATGAAGATAGAACATCTGTCCTACCAGGAGGCACTTACCCGGCTAGCAAAACAGGCAGGAATAGAGATAGATGAGCTATCTGAAGGTACAGGCGAAGTTTTTAAAGACCTATTTAAGATAAATGACCTGGTAACAAGGTACTTTCACTACGTATTGATAGAAACCCCTTATGGGAAAGATGCAAGAGATTATCTTGTAAAAAGAGGTATAAAGAAGGAAACTATTGAGATATTTAAACTTGGTTATGCCCCCCCAGGGTGGAATGTACTCCAGAAGTTCTTAGGAAAAAAAGGGGTAGGTATAGATATCCAAGAAAAGTTAGGACTTATTATAAGCGACTCTGATACAAATAAGATTTATGATAGATTTCGTAACAGGGTGATGTTTCCTATACAAGATATTTCTGGGCATACTATAGGTTTTGGGGGAAGAGTGTTAGACGATTCCCTTCCTAAGTACCTCAATACCCCTGAGACGCCTCTTTTCCACAAGGGACAGGTTCTCTATGGGCTTTACCAAACTAGGGATGAGATAATGAAGAAGGACCAAGCCATAATAGTAGAAGGATATATGGATTGTATCTCCCTCTATCAGGCAGGAATAAAGAATGTAGTAGCATCTATGGGTACCTCTTTTACTAGAGAACAAGGGCTGGCATTAAAGAGAATCGCAAAGGACATTATTGTTGCTTTTGATGCAGATATCGCTGGAGATATTGCAGTAATAAGGGGTGCTAATATCCTAAGAGAGGTTGGGTGTAATGTAAGAATAGCTCGATGGGATCAGTTTAAAGATCCAGATGAATTAGTCCGTAATAGAGGAGCTATTGGATTTTTAGATGTAATAAATAATGCCAAACCATTCTTAGACTATATGATGGACCTCTTTATAAGAAGATATGATATCTCCACACTTGAAGGAAGGGTTCAGTTTTTCCAAGAGTTCTTTCCACTTTTAAGGATGGAACCACATATATCTGTCCAGAGGGCATACCTAGATAAGGTATCGGCTATAAGCAAGGTCCCTCCGGATGTCTTGTATAGAGAGTTTGATCTGTTTTATGTTTCGAGAAAGAAGGAGTTTGAGGTAACCTCTGTATCCGCTCTGGGTTGGATGCAGAGTAGTGACAGAAATACACTTAGAGAAAAATTAGAGCGACAATTATTGGCTTTTGCCCTTAACCATATAGACGCTTTAGATATAATAAAAAAATCATTCCAGCCAGATATATTTACCGTAAGAGAATATAAAGATATATATGAGCGTCTATTAAATTGGAACTTTGAAGAGGGGGATTTTGAGGTAGAGGATGAAAAACTCGCAAGTATCATTGCCCGGATCGTTATCTCTGAACCTGTAGAATACTCTGAAAATTCTCTATACGAAGTTATACACAGACTAAATGCCTTGATACTTCAAAAGAAAAAAGATGACCTTACAGAGGAGCTGAAACATGCACAAGAAAGAGGAGATATAGAAAGGGCAAGGGTGCTTATGAGTGAGATCCAGCAGTTAAAAAAAGAAATCTTGACTACAGGGGAAAGGAGAATATCTATAGATGGATGAAGACCTCAGAGAAGAAAAAGAGATAGAGGAGCCTGATGAGGATAATCTTGCAGATGAGGAACTCTCTCAAAATATAGAGTCTCTTCTCGATAAGGGAAGAAGCAAGGGTTTTGTTACCCAAGAGGATATACTTAATGCCATACCTGATGTAGAAAGTGATATAGAACATCTAGATTATCTCTATAAGTTACTCATAAATCTAGGCATAGGGGTAGAGTCGGGGGAAGAGGAAGAAAAGATAGGACCTCAAGAATTGGAAAAGGTAGAAGAAGAGATAGAGAGGGAAGAGTCTGTTCCTCTAGATGATGCCGTAAGACTCTACCTGAGAGAGATAGGAAAGGTGCCTCTTCTTACTCCTGAAGAGGAGGTAGAACTTGCAAAGAGAATAAAGGAAGATAAAGACCCTGAGGCTAAGAAAAGGCTTATTGATGCAAATCTAAGATTGGTAGTAAGTATCGCCAAAAAATATATAGGAAGAGGGCTATCGCTCCTAGACCTTATCCAGGAAGGTAACCTTGGCTTAATGAGGGCGGTAGAAAAGTTTGATTATAGAAAAGGATATAAGTTTAGTACCTATGCAACTTGGTGGATAAGACAGGCTATAACTAGGGCTATAGCTGACCAGGCAAGGACGATTAGGATTCCTGTTCATATGATAGAGACGATAAATAGACTGGTAAAGCACTCTCGTCAGTTACTGCAGGAGTTAGGAAGAGAACCTACCATAGAAGAGATTGCAGAGAGGATGGGGGTGACGCCTGAGAAGATAGAGGAGATTATAAGGACAGCCCAGGAGCCTATATCCTTGGAGACCCCTATAGGCGAGGAAGAGGATAGTAGATTGGGAGACCTATTGGAAGATACAACTACAGTAGCTCCTGCGGATACTGCTTCTCAGCATCTTCTTTCAGAGGATATTCAGGAGATACTAGAGGGACTTTCGCCTAGAGAAAGGGAGATCATAATACTAAGGTTTGGCTTAGGAGGAGAGAGGGCGCACACTTTAGAAGAGGTTGGTAAGCATTTTAATGTGACAAGAGAGAGGATCCGTCAGATAGAGGCTAAGGCGTTGAGAAAATTAAGACATCCAAGTCGTGCCAAAAAACTCAAGGAATATCTGGAGGGATAGATGTTTATTGTTCAGTTTGGAGCGGGGAATATTGGCAGGGGGCTTATAGGGCATATATTCTATAAGGCTGGGTATAAGATTATATTTGCTGATGTCAATAAGGATTTGATATCTAACCTAAGGAGAGAAGGAAGATATATAGTAAGACTGATAAGTGATTCTGTTAGAGAAGAAGTGATAGATAACTTTGAAATATTTCATATAGAGGAAGATAGAGAGGTCTTGATAGACTTTCTCTCTAAGGCATCTATTATTTCTACTGCAGTAGGACCAAATATCTATCTATCGTTAGCCCCTATCATAGCAGAGGGATTAAAAAGGCACAGAAGGGAATTTGTAAATGTGATAGCAGGTGAGAATTTCTACCTCGCTACTACCCAATTAAGAGAAGAGATAAGTAAATTTATAAATCCTATTCCAGATTGGATAGGGTTCCCAGATGTAGAGATTGCAAGGATTGTTCCCCCCGGAGAGAAAGGACAACTTACAGTAAGTGTAGAAGATTATGATGAATTTCTTATAGACAAAAGTTCTTTTGTTGGCCCTCTCCTTAACATCCCTGAGATAGAATTTGTAGATAATTTTGAACTATACTGGAGGAGAAAGATCTATACTATAAATATGTCCCATGCCATCTTAGGTTATCTGGGATATTTAAAGGGGTACTCAACAGTAATAGAATCGATAAGGGATAGCTGGATAAGAGAGATATTAGATGGGGCTCTAAAAGAGGTGATAGAGTTACTCTCTCTATTAGGGCTAGGAAGGATGTCTCTAGAGGAATACGCTAAGAAGGTAGTTTCTAGACTTTCAAATGAAAAATTAGGGGATACGGTAATTAGAGTAGGAAGGGACCCGATAAGAAAGTTAGGCCCAAACGATAGATTAGTAGGACCAGCATTAGAGTGTGAAAGGAGAGGACTTCCCTATGAATATCTAGCTACCGGGATAGCAGGAGCCCTCCTCTTTGATTATCTCGAAGACGAGATGGCGATTAGACTTCAAGAAAAGATAAGAAAAGAAGGCATAGATAGGGTATTGAAGGATATATGTAATGTTCTTCCAGACTCTTCCCTTGGGAAAAAGATAAAAGAGAAGTACTCCCTACTGAGCTCTATAAAGAGGCGATGAAGAGATTAGATTATAATAATCCCAAGATTGCAAAGAGTCTTATTGACGAGATCTATTCGTTCTCTTCTAGAGATATAATTATAATGGAATTTTGTGGAACCCATACCCATTCTATATTTAGATTTGGTATAAGGGAACTTTTACCTAAAAATATCAGTATGCTTTCTGGCCCAGGTTGCCCTGTATGTGTAACAGACGCTAGGGACATAGACTACTGTATAGCCCTTTCTTCTCTTCCAGATGTAATTATTACAACATTTGGTGATATGATTAGGGTTCCAGGGAGCTCTAAGAGTCTACAGGAGGTAAAGGCAGAAGGAGCTGATGTAAGGATAGTCTACAGTAGTATGGATGCTATAAATGTGGCTAGGGAAAATCCTAAGAAAAAAGTAGTTTTCCTTGGTGTCGGTTTTGAAACTACAGCTCCTACTGTGGCTAGCTCTATCATAGAGGCAGAAAAAAATAATATAGACAACTATTTTGTCTACTCTATGCATAAGCTTACTCCGCCTGCTATGGAGGCTATACTGAATTTAGGAGAGATAAGGCTGAACGGAATCCTTGGTCCAGGTCATGTGAGTACTGTGATAGGTTGGAAGGCATGGGAATTTGTCCCTTTAAGATATAGATTGCCTGTAGTGGTTGCAGGATTTGATGCGGTAGATATACTGTTGGGGATACTTAACATAGTAAAACTCTGTAGTGGAGATAAATTAGAAGTAGTAAATGCATATCAAAGGGCAGTAAAACCGTATGGAAATAGTTATGCTTTAAGCCTGATGAATGAGGTGTTTGAAAGAGATGATGCTCTGTGGAGAGGGCTAGGAGAGCTTCCTCAAAGTGGACTTCAAATTAAGAATAAGTATAAAAGATTCGATGCGAGGCTAGAGTTTCCTTTTGATATTCCTTCTAAGCCAAAGCCAAAAGGATGTAGGTGTGATGAAGTAATTAGAGGAGTAATCTCTCCGTTAGAGTGTTCTCTATTTGGGATTGCCTGTACTCCAAGCCATCCTGTTGGTCCCTGTATGGTATCATCTGAAGGAACCTGTAGTGCCTACTATATATACGGAGGTAAATAATGGGTCAGATACTTCTTTCTTATGGAAGCGGAGGAAAACTTACCCATCAACTTATAAAAGAGATATTCTTTAGATATTTTGGCAACCCTATTCTCTCTCAGATGAACGATTCAGCTGTCTTTTCTATTAATGGAAGGGTGGCTTTTACTACTGATAGCTACACTGTAGACCCTATATTCTTTCCCGGAGGGAATATAGGAGAATTGGCAATAAACGGAACAGTAAATGATCTCTCGATGATGGGTGCAGTGCCCCTATATATAAGTATTGGTTTTATTATAGAGGAAGGATTTTCTATTGAGGACCTAGAACAGATTGCAATCTCTATAAAGAAAGCTTCTGAGGAGGCAGGGGTTGAGGTTGTAGCTGGAGACACTAAGGTTGTAGAGAAGGGAAAGGCGGATAAACTCTTTATAAACACCTCTGGCATAGGTATCATTCCTGATGGAATAGATATAAGAGGAGATAATGCAAAGCCTGGAGATGCAGTAATTGTAAGTGGTACTATTGGTGATCATGGGATAGCCATCTTGAGTCAGAGGAAAGACTTACACTTTTCTACAGAGATAAAAAGTGATACTGCACCTCTAAATAGGATGGTAGAAGAGATGACAAAGGTAGTTAAAGAGGTTCATGTTCTTAGAGACCCTACAAGGGGAGGATTAGCAACAACGCTCAATGAGATTGCTCAATCCTCAAATGTGGGGATAGAGATATATGAGTCTGAGATACCTATAAGTCCTTCTGTAGAGAATGCCTGTAATCTATTAGGTCTTGATCCTCTATATATTGCAAATGAAGGAAAACTTATTGCCATAGCCCCTAAAGATAAGGCAAATAAATTATTAGAAATTATGCATAAATTCCCTTATGGAAAAGAGGCAAAAATAATGGGAGAGGTCACCCAAGAACATCCTGGTATAGTGATTCTTCATACAAAACTCGGAGCTCATAGAATACTGGATATGCTTTCAGGCGACCCTCTCCCAAGGATATGCTAGACTGCTACTGAAAGAACCTCAGGTGATTTTTCAAAGTAACATCTACCTGTTCTGCATTTTCCATATACATGTTCGATAATTTCGTCTTTAAAGTATTTTATAGCTGAAGCAATTGGCATAATGGGAGATTGACCTAAAGCGCAGAAGCTTGTCTGCTGCATATAAGAGGCGATCTCTAATATTTTATCTATAACGTCTGGATTCCCAGTATTTATATTTGAAATCAGATTATAGAGCTTATCTCCTCCCACCCTACAGGGGGTACACTTCCCACAGGATTCCTTCCTGAAGAAATTCATTACCGAAGAGAGGATGTCTACTATGCAGGTGGAATCATCCATTATGAGTATGGCTCCTGAACCCAAGGTAGCACTTAGTGGCTTAAGACTATCAAAGTCCATAGGGATATCTAGTGCATCTTCTCCCAAGAGGGCACCTGCTGTTCCTCCAACCTGAGCTATCTTAAAAGCTCTTCCGGTTCTTATTCCCCCACCATAGCCATATATTATCTCTCTTAATGTGACACCCATGGGAACTTCTATCAATCCAGCATTTGTAATGTGGCCTAGGATGGTATAGACCTTAGTTCCTGGAGATTTTTCTGTTCCAAAGCCTTTGAACCAGTCTGCTCCATTCTGTATGATGCTGGGGACATTTGCCAATGTTTCTACATTGTTTATAACTGTAGGCTTTCCCCAGAGCCCTGCATCAGTAGGATAAGGCGGTTTGAATCTTGGCTCTCCCCGTTTGCCCTCTAAAGATTCTATCAGTGCGGTTTCTTCTCCACATATATAAGCTCCAGCACCCTTCTTTATTACTATATCAAAGCTAAATCCTGTCCCAAAGATATCTTTACCTAAGAATCCGTACTCTTTCGCCTGAGAGAGGGCTTTCTCTATTCTCTCTATGGAGAGTTTATACTCTCCCCTAATATATATGTAACCTTTCTCTGCTCCTATTGCATACCCGGTAATAATCATTCCTTCAATGATTTTATGTGGGTCTCCTTCAAGAATAAGTCTGTCTTTAAATGTCCCTGGCTCTCCTTCATCTGCATTGCAGAGTAGATACTTAGGGGTTCCTTTAGATTTGGATGCAAATTCCCATTTTAAACCAGTCGGAAATCCTGCCCCTCCTCTTCCTCTTAAACCAGATCTCTTAACCTCCTGGATGACATCCTGTGGTTTCATCCCTAGCACTACTTTTCCAAGCGCCTCATAACCACCTACAGCAATATATTCCTCTATAGAATCCGGATTTATAATACCTACATTCTTTAAGACTATACGTGGCTGTTTAGATATGTCAAACTTGGTAGGCTCCTTTACTACCACTCTAGGAATGCTAGCACTCATCATAAGCCTTTTTACTGGCCTTCCCTTTAATATATGCTCTTCTACAATTATAGGAACATCCTTTACAGTTACATTCCTATACATTATCCCTTCGGGGTACACAATAATTACTACCCCATCGCTACTAGAGCCAAGAGACCCTGTTTCTAAAACCTTTACTTCATCTTGTAGGTTTCTTTTGTTTAACTCTTTGGTCAGTTCTTGCATTACGTCTCTTGCACCAGCAAGGATAGAAGATCCATCTATACCTACGAGTATATGACTTCTTACAATCATTTTAGTCCCTCTCTTTCTCTAAGATTCTCTATTATCTCTTTTACCTTTTCAGGAGTAAGGTTACCAAATGCCTCCTCATTTACTATCATAGCAGGAGCCACCCCACATATTCCAAGGCAACTTACCTCCTCTAAGGTAAACAGCCCATCTTCAGTTGTCTCTCCCGGCTCAATACCAAGGACTTCTTTTAGGGTTTCTATGATTTTTGGTGAACCTTCTACATGACATGGTGTTGAGACACATACCCTTACTATATACTTTCCTCTAGGTTCTGTACTGAAGAGTCCATAGAAAGTAGCTGTTTCATAAATCTTTGAGACAGGAAGTCTAAGATACTCCGCTACCTTTACCATATCCTCATTAGAGAGATATTGGTTAGGTTTTGAATCCTGCAGATCATGAAGAATCAAGAGGACATTCTCCATCTTCGGTTCATATCTATTCAAAATTTCTTCTACACTCATACAATTCCTCCCAATCTATATAAAATCTTCACTCTTAATGTAGTCTATATTAATAGATTAGGCTGAAATAGTCAAGTTATACCTAGGCTTTATCTAGACCTTATTAATCTATTCACATCCTTCTATCGGTGGAATACTTGTTTTCAATTGGGAACTTCTCAGACCTGCTTCAATGACACCAATTACTCGGCGAGCTTGTTCTGGTTTTACAATCAATTCTTCGTGCATTAATAGATGATCGGCTATATTACGATAGAATTCGCTCCAATAATTTTCCGTATCAGCTTTTAATAAACTATCCTGTTTTATTCCAGAGGTGTATGAGATGAGTCTTATCTCATTATTCCAGTTTACTTCTATCGCTCCTTTTGCGCCTAGGATACGCCACTTAGGTCGTGCAATGGCTGATATATTAGATATTATAAAGTCAGCAGTAACTCCATTTTTAAATCTGATAGATACTTGTCCATAATCCTCATTAGTTACCGAATGCCAAACTCTTTTCTGAAAGTCACCTGTTATCTGGGTAATTTGAGATGGTACCAAATTTAGTATCCAATCGATAAAGTGAGACCCCCAGTCGTGCATTACACTGCCGCATATCTCTTTATCAGAACGCCACTGGAATCCAGGGTGCCCATAGTTTTCTGCCCCTGCCTCGATATGAAATATATCACCGATAAGTCCTCTTGAGATTATATCTTTAATCATTAAGTAATCACTATCCCAGCGACGATTATGAAATACACTAAGCATGCGCTGTTTTTCTCTAGCCTTATCAATCATAACATTAGCCTCTTGTACTGTGATAGACATAGGTTTTTCTACAACTACATGTTTACCAGCCTCTAGGGATTTGAGTGTAGATGCTCTATGTACATTATGAGGAACTACTACAAAAACCAGGTCTAAATCTGGTAGAGATAGCATATCATCTAACTCTGTAAAGTAACCCTTAAGGTCAGAATGTTCTTGTCTCGCCATTTCAACCCTTTCTGGATTACTATCACATATCGCTATAAGTTTTAAGCCTAGAGTCTGATTGATCTTTCCTGCATGAAATCTTCCCATACCACCATAGCCTAAGATACCACATGATATTGTCTTTTCGGTTAGGTTTTCTCCAGTAGTCCATGCTATAGAACGTATTAGTAGTTTCTGGAATTCAGGATGATTCCATACTTGGAGAGAATGTCCATTTGCTAGATAAGCTATACGTCCTTTCCCATATTCACGGATATAGACCATAGGAATCTCTTTTCCTTGCCATATAGTATAAGCTAGTAGTTTTACCTTGTTGGGGTCATAGCTCTGGAGATGGTACATTTCATCATAGAGACTAAAGTCAGGCATACGAGTAGTTAAATAGTGATTTCTATCTTTTATAAATACTTTAAATTCATGCTGAGGTGGATGGGTTAAGAATTCTCCTCCAATCATCTCTATGTAGGGACGGCTACCACGGAAACTGTCAGTTGCCGAATGAATTCCAACGAAACCACCGCCATTAGTAATAAAATCTAGGAGTCCCTTCTCCCTTTCAGAAATCAGGTCATTAGAAAAGCCAGTAGTATAAACTATTACAGTTGAGTAATCTCTATTAGGAAGATCTGTAAATACATCAAGGTTATTAGTCATTTCTAATTCAAATCGTCCATCACTTTCTAACAGAGTCTTCAGTATCTTTCCAGCAGATTCGGTAGGATGAAACTCTGGCCCACCGTACACATATAAGATCTTCTTCATTCTATAAAACCTCCTTTATTTCCTAAAAATTAAGGCTCTGGCTTAAGCCAGAGCCTATTCTTTCTAGGTTATCGCTATCTCAATACACTTACATTCGCTGCTTGTGGACCCTTCTCTCCCTGAACTACATCAAACTCAACCTTTTGACCTTCTTCTAGGGCGCGATAGCCTTGGCCTTTAATGGCAGAATAGTGTACGAACACATCTCCTCCGTCATCTCGAGTGATGAATCCATACCCCTTCTGGGCATTAAACCACTTCACTTTACCTGTTACCATTTACAATACCTCCTAAAAATTTAAAAACTGGACATAACATCCATTGTTTATTATACTGTTTATATAGAAGGTTGTCAACAGTTATTTGAGGATCATTTTAATGTCTTCCTCTGGTTCACCAATGAGTTTTAGACCATAATTTTTCTGAAGGACTTCTAATATATCGCTATTTACCCATGCTGGAAGTATTGGCCCTACATATATGCCTTTAACTCCAAGGGCAAGAAGGCTCCACAGGATAGCTATAGCCTTTTGTTCCATCCAACTTAAAACAAGAGTAAGAGGAAGTTCATTTATATCTACACCAAAAAGCTGACTTAAGCTTTGAGCTATCTCTATTGCAACTATAGAATCATTACACTGCCCCAAGTCTATAAGCCTAGGGATACCATCTATCTCCCCTAGGTCCAAGTCATTTATTCTAAATTTTCCACAGGCAAGGGTAAGAACTACTGTATCTTTCGGCAGTCTTTCTACAAATTCTCTATAGTACTGGCTTTTTCTCAATGGGGCATCGCATCCACCAACAAGGAAGAAGTGTCTTATCTTCCCTTTTCTCACCAGTTCTTTTATCTTATCAGCTAGAGAGAGAACTACAGATTTTGAATACCCAGTTGTAAGATATAACCCCTCTGGCTCATCTTCTAGGTCGGGTAGAGTCTTAGCCTTCTCTATAACTGGAGAGAAATCATACCCATCTATATGTCTTACCCCAGGTAGTCCTGTTGTCCCTGTTGTAAACATTCGGTCTTTATATGTATCCTGAGGGATCAAAACACAGTTTGATGTTCCAAGAATAGCTACAGGATACTTTGAGAATAATTGCCTCTGGTCATGCCAAGCCTTGCCTAGATTTCCTACAAGATGAGGATACTTCTTTAGCCCAGGATACCCATGGGCAGGAAGGAGCTCAGAATGAGTGTAGACATTAATCCCTGTCCCTTCTGTCTGTTTTAGAAGCTCTTCAAGTGCCTTTAAGCCATGTCCCGTAACTATTATCCCTTTTCCTTTTACTGTAGTAGTTCTCACCTTAGTAGGTACAGGTTCTCCATATGTCTTTATGTGCGCCTCTTTAAGAAGTTTCATTGTTTTTATAGCCATTTCTCCTGATTTAAGGGCAAGTTTTATAAATTTTTCTGCGTCAAAGTTTACATTAGTTAATGTAGAGTAGAAAGCTTCCTCCAAAAAGGCATCTACTTCTGGGTCAGTATATCCCAATTCTCTAGCATGGTATAGATATGCGGTTATCCCTTTTATAGAGAATAAGAGATTATCTTGTAATCTTGCCACTGTAGGAACCTTGCCACATGTGCCTTTTACTGTACATCCAGTACCATTTACCGTCCAAGAGCATTGATAACAAAACATATCAAGGGGTTCTTTTTCAGCCATTTTATTCCCTCCGATCTAAATAGAATTTTTATCTCCATTTTAGATAATTATATAATAAAGAGGATTCAATTTCATCTATGAAAGGCTTTTCTTATCTCTTGCCAAGATTTTCCACTGCTTGCAGCATCAGCAATTAGTGGTCCATTTACTGCCTTACCCCCATATATTCCAAATTTAAAGCCTTCGCAAAATTCTTGGTTTACTGCCCCACCACCGCAAGCAAAGGGGATCTCTATCCCTTCTTCTTCTAGTCTCTTAGCTATCTTGGGGAATGCAGACATAGTAGTAGTCATAAGTGCACTACCAGTAAGAAGACAAGGCTTATATTCCTTTACTGCCTCGATAACTCTTTCTACTGGGACATCTACTCCTAAGTCTATTACCTCATATCCATGGGCAATAAGTAAAGATTTTACAATATCCTTTCCTATTGTATGGACGTCACCTTCTGCTACGTGCATAACAATTCTACCCTTTTTCTCTAAGGTATGTCCCATCTTCTCTTCACACAGCTTCATTCCATTCTGTAGTGCATCAGCCGAAATGATAACCTGAGGGAGGAAATATTCTCCATTATTCCATAGCTCACTGACTATATTCATACCCTCTACAAGCCCTTTATTTATCACATCTAAGGGGGGATAAACATCTAAGGCTTTCTTAACTGTTTCCTTGACCTTTTCACCGTTTCCTAAGACTACCGCTTCTCTTACTTCGTCTAGTATATTGGATACACTCCGTTTGCTAGATTCTTTACCCTCTCTATACAGGTCATATCTAGTAAAGACATCTACAGGCTTATATGCTAATCTAGAGACCTGAGTTTTAGGAAGTTCTATACTCTTAAGGGCAATGACATTCTCAGTAGGCGTCCCTAAAGCCAAACTACATCCAGGAGCTAAGACATCTATCCCATTCGCTAGAGATTCGTTTGCAGTCTTTATAATATCCTCTGGTCTTCCCTGCAAAAGTCTACCTACTGGGTCTAGATTTCCTACTAGAGTAACCCTGTCTTTTACTTCAATAGCCTTAGATAGATTTAGTTTATGGTCTATACTTAGAGCATCTGCTCCGCTGTCAGCCATATAAGAGACTATTGGAGTAACATCACCACAGATATGAAGTACAGTAATACCCCTATTTAGTGCATCAAACAGCCTTTTATGGTAAGGTAATACTAAATCCCTATATGTCTGAGGACTTATCATATCTGTACTTGCACTCATATCTTCTACGCATATCACAGATGCCCCAGCTTCTGTTAGTGCATTACCATAAAGTATCCCTATTTTAACCCCTAATTCTAGGAATGGCTTTAGTGATTCAGGATCAGAGAGTGTAGAAATAAGCAGCTCATTAAGCCCCAATAAATATCCTGCAATACTAAAAGGACCAACTATTCCAGATATGACAGCTACCTCATCACCTACATTTTTTGCAAGTCTCCTAGTAGCTTCAATCACAACAGGGACCCTACCCCTTGAAAGAAAACCTTCTGGAAGTTCTAAAGGCGGCTCATCTAATTTGTAAGGATGCGAAACTACTGCTGGAAGATTATTATCATCACCTAAATTTACTTTACAACCTAATGCCTCAGCCTCTACCGTCTGGCAGAACGGGACTCTTACATTATCTAATCCAAGAATTTCTACTGCTCCAATAGAAAGCTTAGCCATCTTCTCTGGGTCGATATGAGCAGATGGAAAATGAACATCAAGACGTTTAATTTGCTCTATAGTAACTGTCTGATTTACACAGGCTACTGGTACCTTATCTATAAGTTTAGAACCTAACAAGGCTTTAATTAACCTTTTTTAGGGGTCATTAATATCCCTCCAGTCCATAAGAATCTAACCTAAAGCTACTAACAGTGTCTCTGTACTTATCTATACAGCTTGATATAAATTCTTCCTGATCTTCTGGTAATTCGTCTATAATCTTACCGCATTGGGCTAGGACCTCTTTTTCATGCGAAGAGAGCTTTAGTGTACCATTCTTTTGAGCCTTATCTAATTCATCATAAGCCTTTCTTAAGCCAAAAAGAGCCCTTTCATAATAGTTGTTACCCTCTACAATACTGGAAGCTATATTATATGCAATTCTGGGAGAAATAACGAAGGATTGTGGATCACGAAGCTCATCTGATGCAATAAAAATATCTCTTAACACCTTCTCATACCCTAATTTCAATGCTGTATTCATTTGAGCAACATCATACCCAAGAATCTCAGTAAAAACAGCTGGGGTTTTACCACCAAACACCTCGGCATACTGAACGGCTTCATTGCTCCATAGGTCACATACTGCTGCAGATATATTTCCCATCAAGTCAGAGTGTGCACAGGCACAACTCTTCCCTTCCATAGATATCGGATAACCAGTAATAGCCTTTATTATAGTCCCCTCATATCCACAGTCCTTATCTGGACCTTTAGCTCCCATATCGAAGGCTACTAAAGACCTGGCAGCTCCTATTGCCCTTATTAGAGCTGCAAATATATGAGAGAGTTCATTACTCGTATATCCTCCTGCTAAAAACATTGCAGAATTTGAGTGAGCACAGTCTGTATCTCCTCCAGGGATAATATTATAGTCTTTGGCTATCTTCACAATATCTCTCCAAAGATATTCCATATCTAGAGAACCTAAGATTCCTACCGCAAAAAGACAGCCTATAAGGTCCTGCCTAGTAACTGCATAGTTAAAGACTTCTTTCCCACCGGTAGACTCTATAGATAAGATATCTGCACCAGCATCTGCTGAAGCTACGAAATTCTCTATAATCTTTTCATACTCTTTTGAATTCCTATAACCATTTTCTGCCTTTCTTATATCTGCAACCGTAACTCTTACCGCTCCCCTAATGCCGAAATTGTCATAGTATTCCTTCAAAAGCCATTTCGTCATATGAGTAATCTCTCTTCCTTTAAAAAGAATTTTCCCCTTAGTAACTTTATATCTAGGATGCCCCATAAGGGTGTAAGCTAATGTACTTTTACCTGTACCATTCGGTCCCATCAGGGCATAAACCTTACCCTTTTCTATCTTAAGGTTAATCCCCTTAAGGATCTCTTTGTCCTCAACATCTACATATAAATCTTCTATATTAAGCAACTCTTCCTCCATTGCAGATTTCTTAGTATCTATACAAATATTATCATATTACTATACATTTTACAAGTCAAGCAGAATCGGCTCTATAAACTTTTGCGTGGAATTTAAAAGGGGGAATTACCCCTCTTGAAAAAGGGATATTTCCCCAGATGAAAATACAACAATTGTTAAAATATTTCAAGCACGATATAGAGGTTTTACACAAAAACAAGGCTTCTTCTCCAAATAATACTGTAGAGATAAGGCTTAAGAGAAAGGAAGTTATATGTAAGCACTGTGGAGCTGTAATGAGGCCCCATGGCTTAGGTAGAGAAAAAAGATCTACCGCAGGAGAAGATTTTTATTTAAGTTACTATCCTCTAAGATATA